>NZ_VIWT01000001.1:4245000-4923750 GCF_007829815.1 Kitasatospora viridis
CGACAATGTAGCGGGGCTCAAGTACACCACCGAAGTCGTGTCATTGCAGCATGAGGGCCAACGCCCGCTGTGATGGGTAGGGGAGCGTCGTGTGCCGGGTGAAGCGGCCGAGGAATCGAGTCGTGGACGGTATACGAGTGAGAATGCAGGCATGAGTAGCGATACAAGAGTGGGAAACTCTTGCGCCGATTGACCAAGGGTTCCTGGGTCAAGCTGATCTGCCCAGGGTAAGTCGGGACCTAAGGCGAGGCCGACAGGCGTAGTCGATGGACAACGGGTTGATATTCCCGTACCCGCTTTGAAGCGCCAACGCTGAACCTCTGAATGCTAAAGCCGTGAAGCCGGCCTGGAGTCTTCGGACGAAGGGACGTGGTGGAGCCGCTGATCCAACAGGGTAGTAGGTGAGCGATGGGGTGACGCAGGAAGGTAGTCCAGCCCGGGCGGTGGTTGTCCCGGGGTAAGGGTGTAGGCCGAGTGGTAGGCAAATCCGCCACTCATTGAGGCTGAGACCTGATGCCGAGCCGATTGTGGTGAAGTGGATGATCCTATGCTGTCGAGAAAAGCCTCTAGCGAGTTTCATGGCGGCCCGTACCCCAAACCGACTCAGGTGGTCAGGTAGAGAATACCGAGGCGTTCGGGTGAACTATGGTTAAGGAACTCGGCAAAATGCCCCCGTAACTTCGGGAGAAGGGGGGCCGGAACTGGTGATGGCACTTGCTGCTTGAGCTGGGGCCGGCCGCAGAGACCAGCGAGAAGCGACTGTTTACTAAAAACACAGGTCCGTGCGAAGCCGTAAGGCGATGTATACGGACTGACGCCTGCCCGGTGCTGGAACGTTAAGGGGACCGGTTAGCTTGGATTCGTCCAGGCGAAGCTGAGAACTTAAGCGCCAGTAAACGGCGGTGGTAACTATAACCATCCTAAGGTAGCGAAATTCCTTGTCGGGTAAGTTCCGACCTGCACGAATGGCGTAACGACTTCTCGACTGTCTCAACCATAGGCCCGGTGAAATTGCATTACGAGTAAAGATGCTCGTTTCGCGCAGCAGGACGGAAAGACCCCGGGACCTTTACTATAGCTTGATATTGGTGTTCGGTTCGGCTTGTGTAGGATAGGTGGGAGACTTTGAAGCAGTGACGCCAGTCATTGTGGAGTCGCCGTTGAAATACCACTCTGGTCGTGCTGGATGTCTAACCTGGGTCCGTGATCCGGATCAGGGACAGTGTCTGGTGGGTAGTTTAACTGGGGCGGTTGCCTCCTAAAGAGTAACGGAGGCGCCCAAAGGTTCCCTCAGCCTGGTTGGCAATCAGGTGTTGAGTGTAAGTGCACAAGGGAGCTTGACTGTGAGACCGACGGGTCGAGCAGGTGCGAAAGCAGGGACTAGTGATCCGGCGGTGGCTTGTGGAAGCGCCGTCGCTCAACGGATAAAAGGTACCCCGGGGATAACAGGCTGATCTTCCCCAAGAGTCCATATCGACGGGATGGTTTGGCACCTCGATGTCGGCTCGTCGCATCCTGGGGCTGGAGTAGGTCCCAAGGGTTGGGCTGTTCGCCCATTAAAGCGGTACGCGAGCTGGGTTTAGAACGTCGTGAGACAGTTCGGTCCCTATCCGCTGTGCGCGTAGGAGTGTTGAGAAGGGCTGTCCCTAGTACGAGAGGACCGGGACGGACGAACCTCTGGTGTGCCAGTTGTCCTGCCAAGGGCATGGCTGGTTGGCTACGTTCGGGAGGGATAACCGCTGAAAGCATCTAAGCGGGAAGCCTGCTTCGAGATGAGCACTCCCACCTCCTTGAGAGGGTAAGGCTCCCAGTAGACGACTGGGTTGATAGGCCGGATGTGGAAGCCCTGTAAGGGGTGGAGCTGACCGGTACTAATAGGCCGAGGGCTTGTCCTCAGTTGCTCGCGTCCACTGTGTTGTTCTGAAACAACGACCCCCACCGTTAGTGTTGGGTGGGTGCGGTTGACAGTTTCATAGTGTTTCGGTGGTCATAGCGTGAGGGAAACGCCCGGTTACATTCCGAACCCGGAAGCTAAGCCTTACAGCGCCGATGGTACTGCAGGGGGGACCCTGTGGGAGAGTAGGACGCCGCCGAACAATCTTTCAGAAGAAGCCCCCATCACTTGGTGATGGGGGCTTCTTCGCGTTTCCGGTTCGCATTTCCGGACGGCCCGATCTTTGGTCTAGACCTTGCGGAACTCGTCGGCGTTCGCCAGACTCCCCGGAAGACTGGGGGAGCCGACGGGGAGGGAGCGGCCTGTGGCGAGACGGCCTCTGGCGGAGCAGCCTCGGGAGGGCCCGCCGGACGGGATCGCGGCAGGCAGCGGGGAGTTCCGAACTTTCTACGAGGCCGCGCACGGCCAACTGGTCGCGCACCTCTACGCTCTGACCGGCGATCTCGGCGAGGCCCAGGACGCGGCGCAGGAGGCGTTCATCCGGGCCTGGAACCACTGGCCGCGGCTGAGCAGCCATGAGAACCCGGTGGCCTGGGTCCGGCTGACCGGCCAGCGGATCGCGATCAGCCGGTGGCGGCGCGCCCGCACGGCCCTGCGCAGTTGGGTGCGGCACGGCCCGGTGAACCCGCAGCCCGGCCCGGGCCCCGAGTCGGTGGCACTGGTGGCCGCCCTGCGCGAACTGCCCGAGGCGCAGCGACGCGCCGTGGTGCTGCACCACATGGGCGGCCTGACGGTGGCGGAGATCGCCGCGGAGGAGGGCGTCGCGCTGGGCACCATCAAGGCCCGGCTGCACCGTGGCCGGGCCGCCCTGGCCGGCCTGCTCGGCGACCCCGCGGCCCCGGTCGACCCGGCACCGCCCGCGCCGACTGCCCCGCCCACTCCGCCCGCGCCGCCCGCGCCGCCCGCGATCCCGGCCCCGCCCGCGAAGCCGTCCGCGCCGTCCGTGCCCGAGCAGCGGCGGGACCAAGATCAGCCCCCCACCGAGACGAAGGCGAAGAGCCGTGTCTGAGCACCGTGGTGAATCCCCTGAGCACCCGTCACCGCTGCCCGCCGAGCCGCCGGTTCGGCGCACGCCGACCGCGGCCCTGCTGGACGAGGGCCTCGACCGGCTGCGGGTCGAGCTGCTGGGCGGGCCTGTCACCCCGGGCGTGGAGACCGTGCTGCGGCTGGCGGGCCGTCGCCGTCGTCGCCGCCGGGTGCTCTCCTCGGCCGCGGTGGGGGCGACCGTGCTGGTCGGCACCCTGACGGTGAACCAGTTGCCCCGGCTGTTGCCCGGCAGCACCTTGTCCCACCCGTCCCGGGTGGTCGCCAGCGCGGTGGAGGGCACGCCGTCGCCGCTGCCCAGCGGCCCGGCGCAAGTGGCCTGGACGTCCGCGCAGTTGCCGCTGGCGGCGAACGAGATGCCGTCGATCTGGGCGGCCTACGGCCCGTGGTCGGCGGTCGCGTCGGTGGACGGCGCGCCGGCGGTGGCCGCGTTCGCCACCGACCACCCCGGCTGCCTGGCCGGCCCCGTCGAGGCGCTGGGTGCCTGGGAGGCGAAGGGCGCCGACTACCAGCCCGCCGTACCGGCCGAGTTCGGCGACCAGGCCGGCCAGGTGCGGGCCTACCAGTACGTGCTGGGTTTCATGGACAGCGCGGCAGCCGACCAGGCGGGCCGGGTGCTGTCCGGCGCGTACGGCTGCAAGGGCGGCCACGGCGGGCTGACCAAGGCGGCCGGCGACTCCCGTTCGACGGTGCTGCACGAGGTCTACTCCGACGCTGCGGGCCACCCGCTCAGCTACGTCGAGGAGTTCAGCGTGGCGGTGAGCGGCGTGCGGGTCGGGGTGATCGGGGTGCGGCGGGTCTACCGGCCGGGTGAGCTCGGCTTCGGCACCCCGCTCGGGGTGGACCAGCAGTTCAGTGCGGCGGCCGACATGCTGCGCTACCGGCTGGCGACCGGATAGCGGTGCGCCGGGGCCGCCCAGCGGTCGATCGGAAACTTTCCCAACTGTTCTGCAACCCGAACCGCCTGGGACACGTGAGGTGTGCGAAGCGCCCTCCGCCGGGGAGGGCCGCGGTGGGAAGGGCGGCGAGGGCGGCCGATGCGCACCAGCTCCCCAGGTAACGAGCGTGCCCCCAGGCTGCCGCGCGGTGCGCGGCTGTTCGGGCGGCACGGTGTGGCGCTGGCCGCCGCCACGGGCGCACTGGTCGCGGCCGTGGCCGTGCTCACCGCGCTCGGCGGCCTGACCGAGCTCGCCGCCACCGACGGCATCCGGCACCGGCTGGCCGCCGACCAGGCGCTCGGCGTCGAGGTGGACGCCCAGCAAGGCGCCGGCGACACGGCCGCCGACCCGCTGGTGCGAGCCGCGCTGGACCGGGCGCTCGCCGGGGTGCCGCACCGCACCGAGACCGCGTTGCGGGCGGCCGGCTCGCTGGCCGCGCCGCTGCCGGGGCAGCCGACCGGCAGCGGGGACACCGGCACCGCCGGCGTCCCCGCCAGCGCGCCGCTCTTCCCGCTCGCCGTGCCCGACCCGGGCCGCTACGCCCGGCTGCTGGACGGCAGTTGGCCGGATGCGGCACCGGGAGGCGGGCCGCCGGCCGTCGCGCTGCCCGAGCGGGCGGCCACCCTGCTGCACGCCCGGGTCGGCACCGTGCTCGACGTGCCGGCCCCGCTCGGCCCCGGCCGGCTGGACCTCACCGTGACCGGGATCTTCCGACCGGACGCGGCTGCCGCCGCCTACTGGCACGGTATCGGCGCGCCCGGCCGGACCGTCGACGACCTGCTGCTGATGGACCGTCGGCAGCTGCTCGCGGACCGCGGCCTCGCCGGCAACGCGCGCGCCGCCTGGCTGGCGCTGCCCGACGTGTCCGGCCTGACCCTGGATCAGCTGACGGCGCTGCGGACCCGCACCACGGCCTTCGCCGGCGGCGACCCCGCGCGCTCGGTCTACCGGGGCGCGCCCCCCGCGCTCACCGACACCGCCGTGCACACCGGCCTGCCCGACCTGCTCGACTCGCTGGCCCGGCCCGCCCTGGCGGCCCGCGCCGGGCTGGCGGTGCCGACCGCGCTGCTCGCCGTGCTGGCCGCCGTGGTGCTGGTGCTGACGGCCCGTCGGATGGCGGTGCAGCGCCGCGCCGAGCACCTGCTGCGGCTCTCCCGGGGCGTCGGCGGGGCCCGCCTGCTCGCCCAGAGCGCCGGCGAGTGGGCGGTCACCGCGCTGCCCGCCGCCCTGCTCGGCGTGCTCGCGGCCGGCCCGCTGCTGCGCGGCGCGCTCCGGCTGGCCGGCCGGCCGACGGCGGCGCTGCCCGGCGGTTGGCGGACGGCGCTGCTGCCCGTCGCGTTCGCCCTGCTCGTGCACGGCGCGGCCGCGCTGCTCCCGGTGGCCCGGCTGGCCCTCGACCCGGACCCGAACGGCGCCCGGGCGCGCAACCCGCGCCGGCTGGCGGCGCAGCGGGCCGGCCTGGACCTGGCGCTGCTCGCCCTCGCCGTGCTCGGCTACCTGCAACTGCGCCACTACGGCAGCCTGGTGCCGGACGACACGGCCGGCTCCTTCGCCGACCCGGTGGACCCGGTGCTGGTGCTGGTGCCGGTCGTGATGGCGCTGGCCGGCGCCGTGCTGCTGCTGCGGCTGCTGCCCGCGCTGGCCCGGTTGCTGGAGCGCGGCGCCCGGCGCGGCACCGGGCTGGTGCTGCCGATGAGCGGCTGGCGGGTCGGCCGCGACCCGGCCGGGCAGCTGGTGCCGGTGCTGGTCACCCTGCTGGCGCTGGCCACCGCCTCGTTGGCGGCGGGCACCCTCGCCGCGCTGCCGGTCAGCGACCGGGACCGGGCGGTCTTCGCCGTCGGCGGCGACCTGCGGGTGGACGGGACCGACCCGGAGCGCCCGGCCGAGCGGCAGGGCGGTCCCCTTGCCGCGCTGCCGGGCGTGACGGCGGTGAGCGGGGTGGCCGAGCAGTCGGCGTACGTCGGCAGCACCGTGGTCCGCACCGTCGCCTTCGCCGCGGCCGCCGACCCCGGCCGACTGCCGGCCGTCCGGCCCGACCTGGCCCGAGGCGCGGCCGCCGACCTGCTGCGCTCGCTCGGGGCGGGCCTGCCCGAGCAGGGCCTGGCGCTGCCCGGCCGGCCGGACGCGCTGGAGGTCACCGCGCGGCTGGGCGCCGAGCACCCGCTGCTCGCCCCGGTGGAACTGAGCCTCTCCGTCCGGACGGCGGACGGCCTGACCGATGTCCTGACGGCGCCCCTGCAACCCGATGGAGCCTCCCACATGCTTCGCCTCACGCTCGCGGGCCTGCCGCCCACCGCCTATCCGCTGCGGCTCGCCCGGCTCGGGCTGCGCTTCGAACCGCCGAAGCCGACCGATCCGGTCCTGCCGCGGCAGACCCTGGACCTGCGGGTGACGGGGCTGTCCGCGGTCGGCGGCGGCGCTGGCCCGGCCGCCGTCACCCTGCCGACCGGGGTGCGGTGGTGGAACTCGGCGGTGGCGGCCGCCGATCCGGTCACCCTGGGGTGCCCGGGGGCGGGCGACCTGCCCGGCAACGACCAGTGGCTGCCCGCGGAGCTCCAGGCGCCCGGCGCCTGCACGGTGGACGGCGGTGGCGACGCGCTGCTGCACGCGGTGGTGCGGACCCAGGCGGACGTCGGTCCGCTGGGCGAGCGGTCGGTGCTCTTCCAGGCCTCGCCCGCCGCCCAGCCCGCCGCCTCGTCCGGCGCGCCGCTGCCCGCGCTGGCGGACGCCGCGCTGCTGACCGGGCTGCACGCCAAGGTGGGCGACACCCTGCGGCTGCTCTGGGACCGCAGCGGGCCGGACGCCACCGCCACCCGGGTGCGGATCGTCGGACGGCTGGACGCGCTGCCCGGGTACGACCGCGGCGCCGGCCACCTGGTGCTGGACCTGCGGCAGTTGGCGGTGGACCGGGCGGTCTCCGGCGGGCCCGAGGTGTCGCCTGCCGGGTGGTGGCTGGCCTCGGCGGACCCGGACGCGACGGCCGCCGCCCTGGCGGCGCACCCCGAGCTGGGCACCGGCCGCAGCGCCCGCGAGCTGGCCCGCCAGTACGCGGCCGACCCGTTCCGGGCCGGGCAGCGCACCGCCTGGCTGCTCGCCCTGGTGGTGGCGCCGCTCTTCGCGCTGACCGCCGTCACCCTGCACGCCGTCGCCGAAGCACGGTCCCGGCAGCGGGAGTTCGCGGTGCTGCGGGCGCTCGGGGCGCGGCGGCGGCAACTGGCCGCGCTGCTGCGGGTGGAGCAGGTGGCGCTGGCCGCCGTACCGGCGGTGCTGGGCGGGGCGCTGGGGGTGCTGCTGGCCGGGCTGCTGCTGCCGCTGCTGGTGGTGGACGACAACTCCTGGCCGGTCTTCCCCGCACTGCGCACCGCCCCGGGCCGGCCGGCCGCCGTGCTGGTGGCGCTGGCGGCCGGAGCGGTGCTCTGCGTCGCGGTCGTGGTGCTGGCGCGGCTGCTGGCCCGGGTGGACCTGGCCCGGGCGCTGCGGGCGGGGGAGCAGGGGTGACGGTGCGTCACGGCGGAGCGGCTCGGGGAGGGCGGCGATGATCCAGTGGTGGCTGGTCCGGCGGGAGGCCGGGGCCGCCTGGCCCGTCGTCGGCGTCCTGGCCGGGCTGATCGCGGTGCTGACGGCGGTGGTGCTCGGCTGGCCGGCGCGGTTCGACCGGCTGACCGACCGGGCGCTGGCCGCCGAGGTCGGGCAGGCGCAGAGCCTGGCCACCCTGGTGGGCGCGCACGGGGAGACGGAGCCGGCGCTGTCGGCCTGGCGGAGCGACCCGGGGACCCCGGCCTCCCAGGACGACGACCTGGACCGGGTCGGCCGGGCGATGGAGCAGCATGCGGGCCCGTGGCTGGGCGAGCGGCGCGGCCAGGCCGAGACCGGCGCGGCCGCCGTTCAGGGCCTGGGCATGCCGTACGGGCACGCCCCGATAGTGCGGCTGGCCTACCGTCAGCAGGCCGACCTGCCGTACGTCCAGGGCCGGGCGCCGGGCGCGGGCGCGGACGGGCAGGTCGAGGTGGCCGTCTCGGAGGCGACCCGGGACGGGCTCGGGCTGACCCTGGGTCAGCACGTCCAACTGGCGAGCAGCGACGGCTGGTCCGCCCGCGTCGTGCTGGTCGGCGTCTTCCGCACCGACCCGGCGGACGCCCGGACCTGGCGTCAACTACCCTTGGCCGTAGCACCGTTGACAGTGAACGCCGAGGTCGGCAAGGAGCTCGACGGCGAACTGCTGACCAGCCGGGACGGCCTCGCCCAGGTGCGCTCCGGCGACCGGACGCCGCTCACGCTCGGCTGGGACTGGACGGTCACCCCCGGGCCCGGCGACGGCACCGTCGACGGGCTGCGCGGCCGGCTCGCCCAACTCGCCCAGTTCGACCCGACCGCGCTGTGCGACGCCGCCCCCGGCGTCGGCTGCGAACTGACCGGCCAGCGGCTCACCACGCTGACCGTCCAGGACGGCCTCACCCCCGTGCTCACGGACTTCGCCGACCGGCGGGCCCGCACCGTGCAGGTGCAGCAGTTCGCGCTGGCCGGCCTGCTCACCGTGGGCGTGGCCACCGGCTTCGCGGCCGCCCGGCTCGGCGGCCACCGCCGGCGCGGCGCCTTCGAACTGCAGCGGCTGCGCGGCGCCGGCCGCGGCCAACTGGCCGGGCGGCTCCTGCTGGAGACCGCGCCCGCGGTGCCGGTCGGGCTGGGCGCCGGCCGGCTGCTGGCCGCGCTGCTCGGGCCGCCCGGGACCACGCTCGGCGCCTGGCTGCCCGCGCTGCTCGCCGCCGTGCTGCTGCTCTGCGCCCCGGCGGCCGTGCTGCTGCTCGCCCCGCCGGCCGCAGCGCGCCGGCCGCAGGCCCGCAGGCTGGTACTGGAGGGCTCGGTGCTGCTGCTCACGGCGGCCGCGCTCGCCGGGGTGCGGCTGCGCGGCGACTCGGCGAGCCCGGACCCGCAGCTCGCGCTCACTCCCTCACTGCTCGCCCTGGTGCTGGTGCTCGCCCTGCTCCGGCTGGTGCCACCGCTGGTCCGACTGGCGGCCCGGACGGCCGCCCGCGGCCGCGGCGCGGTGCCGCTGCTCGGCCTGGCCCGGGCGACCGAACTCGGCGCGGCCGCCGTGCCGGTCCTGCTGGTGCTGATCCTGGCGATGGGCGGCGGGGTGTTCGGCGGCCTGGTCTCCGGCACCGTCTCCGCCGGCCGCCAGCAGGTCGCCGACTGGCGCACCGGCGGTGCCCCCGCCGCCTTCGTCGGCCCCGTGGACCGGCTGCCCGACCCGGCGGCCGCGGGCCGGGCGGCCGGGGCGCGCGGGACCGCGGCGGTGCTCGCGGCGAGCGGCGACCTGACGGCCCAACAGGACGGCACGGTCTTCCCGCGCGCCACCCTGGTGGGCGTCGACCCGGCCGCCCTGCGCGCCGTCGACCCCGGCTCGGCGCTGGCCACCGCGCTGCTCGGCGCCGGACTGGACCGGGCGCCGGTCGGCGGCGCCCCCGGGCAGGAGCCGGTGCTGCCCGCGCTGGGCGACGCGGCACTGGCGGCCGCCTACCCGGACGGCACCTTCGAGGTGGCCGCCGCCGGGCGGGCCGGGTTCCTGGTCCAGCTGGTCGGCACGCTGCCGACCGGCGCGGCCGGCGACCCGGCACTCGGGCCCGTCCTCGGCGACCAGCCGCGCGACACCGCGCTGCTGGTGTTCGCCGGCCCGGCGGTGCCGCTGCTGCCGCACCAGAGCGGCCACGACTCCGCGCTGCTGGTCGGCGGCGCGCCCGACCGCGGCACCCTGGCGCTGCTCGCCGCCGGCCGCTACGGCTCGCCCGGCGGGCTCGGCCAGACCGTCCGACTGCGCTGGCGCGACCAGGAGCTGACGCAGCTGCGGGCCGACGGCCTGGCCCGCTCCACCGACCAGGCCTTCCTCGGCGCGACGGCGCTCGGCCTGCTGCTGGCCCTCGGCACCGTGCTGCTCGACCTGCTGCTCAGCGCCGGCGAGCGCGGCCGCACGCTCTCCCGGCTGCGCACCCTCGGCCTCGGCGGGCGCGGCGCCACCGGGCTCGGACTGCTCCAGGCGCTGCCGCTGCTGCTGGCCGCCGTGACCGGCGGGGCCGCCCTCGGGCTGCTGCTGCCGACCGCGCTGGGCGGGGCGCTGCCGCTGCGCGCGATCACCGGCGGGCCGGCCGATCCCGCCGTCCGGCCCGACTGGACGCTCACCGCCGGGCTCGGCGCCGCACTGCTGCTCCTGGTGCTCGGCGCGGTCGCCCTGGAGGCGGCGCTGAGCCGCGGACAGCGGGTGCGCGCCGCGCTGCGGCTGGGGGAGGAGCTGTGACGGCCGGGGGACCTGTGACACCTGGTGGGCCCGACCGGGCCGCACCGCCGACGGGAGGACCTGTGACACCTGCTGAGACCGCACCGCCCGCGCCGCCCGAGCTGGCCGACCTGCGGGCGGCGGCACTGCAAGGGGCCCGGCCACCCGCCCGGGACGGGCTGGTGGTCTGCGAGAACCTGGTCCGGATCTTCCGCACCGGCCCGGCCGGCCGCCCCGGCGGCGTCGAGGTGCAGGCGCTGCAAGGGCTGGACCTGGTGGTGGCCGAGGGCGAACTGCTGGCCGTGGTCGGCTCCTCCGGCTCGGGCAAGTCGACCCTGCTGTCCATCCTGGCCGGCCTGGACCGCCCCAGCGCCGGCACCGCGCGGGTGGCCGGCACCGACCTTGCCGCGCTCGGCCGCCGGGCCAGGACCGAGTACCGGCGCCGCACCGTCGGCGTGGTGCGCCAGCAGACCGGGCGCAACCTGCTGCCCTACCTGACGGCCCGGGAGAACGTCCAACTCCCGCTCGGCTACGCCGGCCTGGCCCGCGCCAAGCGGCCTCCCAGGGCGGCCGAACTGCTCGACCTGCTGGGCATCGGCCGGCTCGCCCACCGCCGTCCGGCCGAGCTCTCCGGCGGCGAGCAGCAGCGGGTGGCGATCGCGGTCGCGCTGGCCAACGAGCCCCGGCTGCTGCTCGCCGACGAACCGACCGGGGAGCTGGACACCGCCACCGCCGCGGAAATCTTCGCCGCACTGCGGGAGGCAAACCGCGAGCTTGGGGTTACCGTACTGGTCGTCACGCACGATGCGCTGGTGTCCGAACAGGTCCGGCGGACCGTGCGGATCCGGGACGGACGGACCTCCACCGAGGTGCTGCGCCGCCGGGCGGACGAGGGGGAGCGGGCGGGCTCGCACGGACTGGTCGGGCAGGAGTACGCGGTGCTCGACCGGGTGGGGCGGCTGCAACTGCCCCGCGAGTTCACCGAGCGGCTGGCCCTGCGGGACCGGGTCCGGCTGCTCCTGGAAGCGGATCACATCGGGGTCTGGCCGGACCAGACCGAGGGGGAGGGGACTGAAGGATGAGCCAGCAGCAGGAGGCGGCGGGCACCGCCGCCACGCTCGCACCGATGATCGAGGTCGAGGAGGTCTGGCGCAGCTTCGGCAGCGGCGCGGGCGCCGTGCACGCCGTGCGCGGCGTCTCGTTCAGCGCCCGCAAGGGCGAACTGACCGCGCTGCGCGGCCGCTCCGGCTCCGGCAAGACCACGCTGCTCAACCTGGTCGGCGGACTGGACGCGCCCAGCAAGGGCAAGATCCTGCTCGACGGCACCGACCTGGCCGCGCTCGACGAGGCCGGCCGGCTTGCCCTGCGCCGGGACCGGATCGGCTTCGTCTTCCAGTCCTTCGGCCTGATCCCGATCCTCAGCGCCGCCGAGAACGTCGGCGTGCCGATGCGGCTGCGCAAGGTGCCCGCCGCCCAGCGCGAGGAGCGGGTGCGCACCCTGCTGGCGCTGGTCGGCCTGGCCGACCACGCCGAGCAGCGGCCCACCGAGATGTCGGGCGGCCAGCAGCAGCGGGTGGCGATCGCCCGGGCGCTGGCCAACGAGCCGGCGCTGATCATCGCCGACGAGCCGACCGGCCAGCTGGACTCGGAGACCGGCCGCGCGGTGATGCAGCTGCTGCGCGCGGTGGTGCGCAGCGAGGGCGTCACCGTGCTGGTGGCCACCCACGACCCGCAGTTGATGGAACTCGCCGACCGGGTGGTGGAGCTGAGGGACGGTCGGATCCTGGAGTGACACTGGGGGCTGGAGTGACGGTTGGTCACGGTTCGGCGTCGCTTCGGTAAAGCGGGCCGCTGGGCGCCGAACCGGCTTTCGGGCGGCGGGCCGCCACCGATAGGGTCGCGGCTCGGCCGCGTGTTCCCGGCCGATCGTTGACGCAACCTCAAACCGGGGGATCCGCTTGTCCACTCCGCCGCCTCCCCAGGGGCAGTACCCGCCGCCGCAGGGCGGGGGATACGGCCCGCCCGGCGCCTACGGCGCGCCGCAGGGCTACGCGCAGCCGCAGCAGGGGTACGCCCCGCCCCAGCAGGGGTACGCGCCGCCGCAGCAGGGCTACCCGCAGCCGCAGTACGGCCAGCCCGCGCCGCAGTACCCGCAGCAGCCCGGCTTCGGCTACAACCAGCCGCCGGTCAAGCGCCGCAGCGGGGGGAAGGTGGTGCTCAGCATCTTCATCCTCATCGTGGTCGCGGTGGTCGGTGTCCTGTACTACATCGGCGACAAGAACAACCCGACCTACGCCGCGGTCGGCGACTGCGTGCACAACAAGAACGGCAACCCGGCGCCGGGCGCCACCACCGAGCACCCGGACCTGGTCACCATCGCCTGCACCGACCCGAACGCCGACGCCAAGGTGGTCGGCAAGGTGTCGGGCACGCTGCTCCCCGAGATGAGCTGCAAGAAGTTCCCGACCGCCGACGGCTGGTACACCCAGCGCGAGGGGTCCGACGACTTCACGCTCTGCCTGCAGTTCCTGAAGCAGACCGACCAGCCCTCGGACCAGTCCTCCGGGTCCTGACCGGCGCGGCGCCGACAGCCGCTCCAGCCCCCTGCCGGGCCGCCCACGGGCGGCCCGGCAGCGCCGTTCCGGGCCCGCCGCACAGGCCGCAGCGACACGTCAAGATGCCGCTAAATCTGCCCTCCCACCAGCCCAATCGAAGGCAGAACGGCCCTCACCCCGTAGTCTCGTGAGCACGAACAGGTGTCCGGGGCTGGTCCCCGGGGCGGGCTCGACCAAGAATGGGACGCATGGCGCGCGGAAGGCTGCGGATCTACCTCGGGGCGGCCCCCGGGGTGGGGAAGACGTACGCGATGCTGTGCGAGGGCCACCGGCGCCTGAACCGCGGCACCGACGTGGTGGTCGGCTTCGTCGAGACCCACGGGCGGCAGAACACCGCCGAACTGCTGCACGGCCTGGAGGCCGTACCGCGCCGGGCGATGGAGCACCGCGGCGCCGAGTTCACCGAGCTGGACCTGGACGCGCTGCTGGCCCGCCGCCCGCAGGTCGCGCTGGTCGACGAGCTGGCCCACACCAACGTGCCGGGCAGCCGCAACGCCAAGCGCTGGCAGGACGTCGAGGAACTGCTGGCCGCCGGCATCGACGTCATCTCCACCGTCAACGTCCAGCACCTGGAGTCGCTGGGCGACGTGGTCGAGGGCATCACCGGGGTCCGCCAGCGCGAGACCGTGCCGGACGAGGTGGTCCGCCGCGCCGACCAGCTCGAACTCGTCGACATGTCGCCCCAGGCACTGCGCCGCCGGCTGGCGCACGGCAACGTGTACGCGCCGGAGAAGATCGACGCGGCCCTGTCCAACTACTTCCGCCCCGGCAACCTGACCGCGCTGCGCGAGTTGGCGCTGCTCTGGACCGCCGACCGGGTCGACGAGTACCTCCAGCGCTACCGCGCCGAACAGGGCATCGACAGCACCTGGCAGGCCCGAGAGCGGATCGTGGTCGGCCTGACCGGCGGCCCCGAGGGCGCCACGCTGATCCGCCGGGCCGCCCGGATCGCCGCCAAGGGCTCCGGCAGCGAACTGCTCGCCGTGCACATCTCCCGCTCCGACGGGCTGGTCCCCGGCAGCGGCTCCCCGCAGGCGCTGATCGAGCAGCGGGTCCTGGTCGAGAGCCTGGGCGGCAGCTTCCACACCGTGCTCGGCGACGACCCGGCACCCGCCCTGCTGGAGTTCGCCCGCGGCGTCAACGCCACCCAGATCGTGCTCGGCTCCAGCCGGCGCAAGCCCTGGCAGTACGTCTACGGCCCCGGCGTGGGCTCCACGGTGGCCCGCGACTCCGGCGACATCGACGTGCACATCGTCACCCACGAGCACGCGGCCAACGGCCGCGGCCGGCTGCCGATCCGCCGGGTCACCGACCTCGGCCGCCCGCGCACGGTGGCCGGCTGGCTGATCGGCGTCGCCGGGCCGCCGCTGCTGGCACTGCTGCTCTCCCAGGTGAACGACACCGCGCTGCCCACCGACATGCTGCTGTTCTTCTCGGTGACGATCTGCGCGGCGCTGGTCGGCGGGCTCTTCCCGGCGATCGCCTCGGCGCTGGTCGGCTCGACCGCGCTGAACTACTACTTCACCCCGCCGATCCACCGGCTGACCATCTCCGACCCGCAGAACATCCTGGCGGTGGGCATCTTCACCGCGGTCGGGATAGCCGTCGCCACCGTGGTGGACGTGGCCGCCCGGCGCACCCACGAGGCGGCCCGCTCCCAGGCCGAGGCCCAGACCCTGAGCACGCTGGCCGGCACCGTGCTGCGCGGCGGCTCGCCCAACGGGGACGGCATGCTCAAGGCCCTGCTGGACCAGGTCCGGGAGACCTTCCAGGTCGAGTCGGTCGCCCTGCTGGAGCGCCGGCACGAGTTCGACCCCTGGCACGCGCTCGCGGCGACCGGGCCCAACCCGCCCGAGCACCCGGAGGACGGCCAGGTCGACGTCCCGGCCGGCAAGACGCTGGCCCTGGTGCTCTGCGGCCGGATGCTGCCCGCCTCCGACCGGCGGCTGCTCGGGGCCTTCGCCGCGCAGGCCGCCGTGCTGGCCGAGCGCGAGCAGCTGGCCCGGGAGGCCGCCGCCGCCCGCCGGCAGGCCGAGGGCAACCGGATCCGCACCGCGCTGCTGGCCGCCGTCTCGCACGACCTGCGCACCCCGCTGGCCGGCATCAAGGCCGCCGTCTCCTCGCTGCGGGCCGACGACGTGCAGTGGTCCGAGGCCGACGAGGCCGAGCTGCTGGCCGGCATCGAGGCCGGCGCGGACCGGCTCGACCACCTGATCAACAACCTGCTGGACATGAGCCGGCTGCAGACCGGCACGGTCACCCCGCTGATCCAGGAGGTGGACCTGGACGAGGTGGTGCCGTTCGCGCTCGGCGGGGTGCCGCTGGAGTCGGTCCGGCTGGAGGTGCCGGAGAGCCTGCCGATGGTCTCGGCGGACGCCGGACTGCTGGAGCGGGCGCTGGCCAACCTGATCGAGAACGCCGTGAAGTACAGCCCGCCGGACCTGAGGGTGCTGGTCCGGGCGGACGCCCTGGACCCCGCCACGACCGCCCGGCGCGGCCCGGCCGACGGCCGGGGCCGGGTGGAGCTGCGGGTGGTGGACCGCGGGCCGGGGGTGCCCGAGGAGGCCAAGGAGAAGATCTTCGCCCCGTTCCAGCGCTACGGCGACGCGCCGCGCGGCGCCGGCGTGGGCCTCGGCCTCGCGGTGGCCCGCGGCTTCGTCGAGTCGATGGGCGGCAGCATCACCGCGGAGGACACCCCCGGCGGCGGGCTGACCATGGTCGTCTCGCTGCCCGCCGTGGCCCGGCCGCCCGAACAGCCGGCCGACCCCGAACCCGTGAACCCAACCTCGGCCCCCCGAAAGGCGGAGCTCGCATGACCCGGGTCCTCGTCGTGGACGACGAACCACAGATCGTCCGCGCCCTGGTGATCAACCTCAAGGCTCGGAAGTACGAGGTCGACGCCGCCCATGACGGCGCCGGCGCGCTCGAACTGGCCGCCGCCCGCCACCCCGACGTGGTGGTGCTCGACCTCGGCCTGCCCGACATGGACGGGGTCGAGGTGATCAAGGGCCTGCGCGGCTGGACCCGGGTGCCGATCATCGTGCTCTCCGCCCGGCACGCCTCGGACGAGAAGGTCGAGGCGCTGGACGCCGGCGCCGACGACTACGTGACCAAGCCGTTCGGCATGGACGAGCTGCTGGCCCGGATGAGGGCCGCCGTGCGCCGCGCCGAGCCCGTCGCCGGCGAGGACGACTCGCTGGTCGCCACCGACGCCTTCACGGTCGACCTGGCCGCCAAGAAGGTGAACAAGGACGGCGTGGACATCCGGCTCACCCCCACCGAGTGGCACCTGCTGGAGGTGCTGGTCCGCAACGCCGGCCGGCTGGTCAGCCAGACCCAGCTGCTCCAGGAGGTCTGGGGGCCGGCCTACCGCACCGAGACCAACTACCTGCGGGTCTACCTCGCCCAGCTGCGCCGCAAGCTGGAGGCCGACCCCTCGCACCCGCGCCACTTCATCACCGAGGCGGGCATGGGCTACCGCTTCGAACCGTGACGACGGGCCGTTCGACAGGTCCGTTCGAGGGGGTCGAGCCGGTACCCTTCCGGCATGAGTGGTAACAGCAGCGACCAGCCGCAGGGCCGACTGCGCCGGATGTTCTCCAGGCTCACCGCGAGCCAGGAGGAGCTCCAGGCGGAGGAGCTGCGCCAGGACGCCGCGGAGGCCGGCTGCCAGCCGATCGCCGCGGTCGGCGACCGCGAGCTGGTCACCGTCTCCGGCACCCTGCGCACCGTGACCCTGCGCCCCAGGGCCGGTGTGCCGGCCCTGGAGGCGGAGCTCTTCGACGGCACCGAGGCGCTCGACGTGGTCTGGCTGGGCCGGCGCTCGATCGCCGGGATAGAGCCGGGCCGCCGACTGACCGCCAGCGGCCGGATCAGCAGCGCACGCGGGCGCCGCGTGCTCTTCAACCCTCGCTACGAGCTTCGTCCGGTGGGACAGGGGAGCGACAACCAGTGACCAATCCGCCCGGCGGCGAGCACGCCGCCCCGCACGCACTGATCACTGACGAGCCGGTCGAGACGCCGGAGCAGGCCGCGGCCCGCCAGGCGGCTGCGTCCAAGGAGGCCGCCGACACGGTCATGCAGGCGTTCGGCGGGGTCCGCGGCCTGATCGACACGACCGCGCCCGGCCTGGTCTTCATCGCCACCTTCACGGTGACCCACAAGGTCTCGTTCGCCGCCTGGGCCGCGCTCGGTCTGTGCGTGCTGCTCGTGGTGGTCCGGCTGCTGCGGCGGGAGACCCTCAAGCACGCCTTCTCCGGCGTCTTCGGCGTGGCGATCGGCGCGTTCTTCGCGATGCGCACCGGCAAGGCGCAGAACTTCTACCTGCCGGGGCTGCTCTACAGCGTCGGCTACTGCCTGGCGCTGGCGGTCTCGGCCCTGTCGCGCTGGCCGCTGATCGGCGTGATGCTCGGCCCGATCACCGGCGAGATGTTCACCTGGCGGACCCAGAACCCGGGCCGGCTCAAGGCCTACACCAAGGCCACCTGGGCCTGGGTGCTGATCATGGGCCTCAAGCCGGTGATCCTGTTCCCGCTCTACTTCACCGGCGACGTGAACCTGCTGGGCTGGCTGAAGGTGGCCCTCGCCTACCCGCCGCTGCTGCTGGCGATGTACGTGACCTGGCGGATCCTGCTCACCGCGCCGCCGCCGATCAAGGCCGAGGTCCCGGCCGAGGACGAGTAGCGCGAAGCGGCCCGGCTCCCCCGCGGGGGAGCCGGGCCGCTTTCCGTTTCCGCCCGGCCTACTGCGCGCCGGCGCCCGCCGAGAGCAGGAGCTCCAGCTCCTCCTCGCGCTCCTGCGCGGCGACGAAGAGCAGCTCGTCGCCGCCCTCCAGGGTGTCCTCGCGGGTCGGCACCAGCACCCGGCCGCCGCGGATCACGGTGACCAGCGCGGTGTCCACCGGCCAGGAGACGTCGCCCACCCGGGTGCCGGCCAGCTCGGCGTCCTCGGCCAGGGTCAGTTCGACCAGGTTGGCGTTGCCCTGGCTGAACCGCATCAGGCGCACCAGGTCGCCGACGCTCACCGCCTCCTCGACCAGCGCCGACATCAGGCGCGGGGTGGAGACGGCGACGTCCACGCCCCAGGACTCGTTGAAGAGCCACTCGTTCTTCGGGTTGTTCACCCGGGCGACCACCCGGGGCACCCCGTACTCGGTCTTGGCCAGCAGCGAGACCACCAGGTTGACCTTGTCGTCACCGGTGGCGGCGATCACCACGTGGCAGTGCTGCAGGGCGGCCTCGTCCAGCGAGGTGATCTCGCAGGCGTCGGCGAGCAGCCACTCGGCCGTGGGCACCCGCTCCACCGAGATGGAGTTCGGGTTCTTGTCTATGAGCAGGACCTCGTGGCCGTTCTCCAGCAGCTCGACGGCGATCGAGCGGCCCACCGCGCCGGCTCCGGCAATCGCTACCCGCATCAGTGACCCTCCTTCGGGCCGGCGGCGAACGCGGCCTCGACCGCGGCCAGTTCCGCCTTGCGCACCATCACCTGGACCAGGTCGCCCTCCTGCACCACCATGTGCGCGGTGGGCAGCGTGCCCTCGCCGAGCCGGGTGACGAACGCCACCCGGGCGCCGGCGGCCTCCTCCAGTTCGGAGATCCGGTGGCCGATCCAGGACGGCGCGTAGGCCACCTCGGCCAGCTGCACGGTGCCGCTCGGGTCCTGCCAGAGCGGTTCGGCGCCGCTCGGCAGCAGCCGGCGCAGCATCTGGTCGGCGGTCCAGCGCACGGTGGCCACGGTCGGGATGCCGAGGCGCTGGTAGACCTCGGCCCGTCGCGGGTCGTAGATCCGGGCGGCGACGTGCTCGACGCCGAAGGTCTCCCGGGCGACCCGGGCCGCGATGATGTTGGAGTTGTCGCCGCTGCTGACGGCGGCGAAGGCGCCGGCCTCCTCGATGCCGGCTTCGCGCAGGGTGTCCTGGTCGAATCCGACGCCGGTGACGCGGCGGCCGTTGAAGCCGGCCCCGAGCCGGCGGAAGGCGGTCGGGTCCTGGTCGACCACGGCCACCGAGTGGCCCTGCTTCTCCAGGGCTCTGGCGAGCGCCGAGCCGACGCGTCCGCAACCCATGATCACGATGTGCACGGTGTTCTTACCTCACCCGGCTCGTTGGGGTCTTGACCTGCGCAAACACCGTTCGATCTGTCCTTCCGTGCCCGGCCCCCGGGGGCCAGTGTGATGGGCCGCTCTTCCGATCAGCTTGGCGGCATGGCAACCGAAGTGTTGCCCGCAAGCTCGTCCCTCGACACTATCCGGTCTGTAGAACACGGTCTCGACGAGCCGACAGCATGGCGCGGCCCGGGAGGCAAGAGCCCTTACGATTTCTTGACGTGCCCCAACTGACCGCGCTCCCCAAGCGGATCCTGATCGGCCGCGCACTGCGCAGTGACAAGCTCGGCGAGACCCTGCTGCCCAAGCGGATCGCCCTGCCGGTCTTCGCCTCCGACGCGCTCTCCTCGGTGGCCTACGCGCCCGAGGAGATCCTGCTGACGCTCTCCCTGGCGGGCGCCTCGGCGATCCGCTTCTCCTGGCAGATCGGCGTCGTGGTGGCCGTCGTGATGCTCGCGGTGGTCACCTCCTACCGGCAGAACGTGCACGCCTACCCGAGCGGCGGCGGCGACTACGAGGTCGCCACCGTCAACCACGGGCCGAACTCCGGCCTGGTGGTGGCCAGCGCGCTGATGGTGGACTACGTGCTCACGGTGGCGGTCTCCACCACCTCGGGCGTGGCCAACGTGGTCTCCGCCGTGCCGGTGCTGCGCGGCCACGAGGTGGCGCTCAGCGTCACCCTGGTGCTGCTGCTGATGGGGATGAACCTGCGCGGGGTGCGCGAGTCCGGCACCGCGTTCGCCGTCCCCACCTACGCCTTCATGGCGGGGGTGATCGGCATGGTCGGCTTCGGCCTGTTCCGGCACCTGGTGCTCGGCGACGCGCTGCGCGCCGAGAGCGCCGGCTTCCACCTGGCGCCGACCCCCGGCAACGGCGCGCTGACCGGCTTCGCCCTGGTCTTCCTGCTGCTGCGGGCGTTCTCCTCGGGCTGCGCCGCGCTCACCGGCGTGGAGGCGATCAGCAACGGCGTGCCGGCCTTCCGCGAGCCGAAGAGCCGCAACGCCGCGAGCACCCTGCTGATGATGGCCGGCATCGCGGTCGTCATGTTCATGGGCATCATCTACCTGGCCCATCTGACGGGGACCCAGATGGCCGAGGACCCGGCCCGGCAGCTGCTCGGCGCCCCGGCCGGGTACCACCAGAAGACGGCGCTCGCGCAGATCAGCGCCGCCGTCTTCGCCGGCTTCACGCCGGGCTTCTACTTCATCGCCGCCGTCACCGGTCTGATACTGGTGCTCGCCGCCAACACCGCGTTCAACGGCTTCCCGGTGCTCGGCTCGATCCTCGCCCGGGACCGCTACCTGCCCCGCCAACTGCGCACCCGGGGCGACCGGCTGGCCTTCTCCAACGGGATCGTCCTGCTGGCGGCGGTCGCGGTCGTCTTCGTCACCGCCTTCGGCGCCGACCCGAACCGGCTGATCCAGCTCTACATCGTCGGCGTGTTCGTCTCCTTCAACATGAGCCAGTCCGGCATGATCCGGCACTGGACCAGGCTGCTGCGCACCGAGGCGGACGCCGGACAGCGGCGCCGGATGCGGCGCTCCCGGCTGATCAACGGTTTCGGCCTGGTGATGACGGCCGCGGTGCTGGTCGTGGTGCTGGTGACCAAGATCGGCCACGCCTGGATCGCGATCGCCGCCATGGCGGTGCTGTTCGCGATGATGAAGGCGATCCGGCGGCACTACGACCGGGTGGCCGGGGAGCTGGCCCCGGCGGCCGAGCCGGAGCCGGCGGGCGCCGCGGCGCCGACCCGGATCCACGCCGTCGTGCTGGTCTCCCGGCTGCACAGGCCGGCGCTGCGCGCGCTGGCCTACGCCGAACTGGCCCGCCCGCACGTGCTGGAGGCGGTCACCGCCGGGGTGGACGCGGCCGACACCGCCGCGCTGCGCGAGGAGTGGGAGCGGCGCGGGATCGGGGTGCCGCTGAAGGTGCTGGACTCGCCCTACCGGGAGATCACCGCACCGGTGCTGGAGTACGTGCGCGGGCTGCGCGGCTCCTCCCCGCACACCGTGGTGAGCGTCTACATCCCCGAGTACGTGGTCGGCCGCTGGTACGAGCACCTGCTGCACAATCAGAGCGCGCTGCGGCTCAAGGGGCGGCTGCTCTTCAAGCCCGGAGTGATGGTCACCTCGGTGCCGTGGCAGTCGGAGTCGTCCGCGCGGCGCCGTCCGGCGCGCGGCCGCTCGGCGCCCGGCGACGTGCGGCGCGGCGAACCGCGTCGGCGCACGGTACCGTCGGGGGCTGCGGTCGAAATCCCCGCACCCCCCGTCAGCACCGACAAGGATGCCGTCACGTGAGTCGCAACACCCCCCGCTCCGCCGCCTCGGGCAAGTCCGGCAAGGGTGGCAAGGGCGCCAAGGTCGGGCAGGTCGCCCGGCCGCGCTGGTCCGCCAAGCCGGCCCGCCCGGAGGCCACCGACCGGGAGGGCCTGACCGCGCGGACGGCGCCGCCCGTTCCGGCCGAGCAGCCGGCCGAGCGCCCGGCCCGGCAGCAGTCCCGGCAGTCGGACCGACAGTCGGACCGGCGTTCGGACAAGGAGAAGCAGCCGGCCAAGGCGCCCCGGGCCGAGCGCCCGGCCCGCCCGGCCCGCGCGCCGAAGGCCGCCGCCGCGCCGCGCGCGCCCAGGCAGCCGAGCGGCGAGCCGCTGGTCGGCACCCGCTACGAGGTGGAGGTGGGCCCGGTCGCGCACGGCGGCGGGCACTGCGTGGCCCGGCACGAGGGCCGGGTGCTGTTCGTCCGGCACGCGCTGCCCGGCGAGCGGGTGGTGGCCGAGGTGACCGAGGGCACCACCACCTCCCGGTTCCTGCGCGCCGACGCGGTCGAGGTGCTGGAGCCGTCCAAGGACCGGATCGAGGCGCCCTGCCCGTTCGCCGGCCCCGGCAAGTGCGGCGGCTGCGACTGGCAGCACGTCAGCCCCGGCGGCCAGCGCAAGCTCAAGGCCGCGGTGCTCACCGAGCAGCTGGCCAAGCTGGCCGGCCTGACCCCGGCCGCGGCCGGCTGGGACGGCAGCGTCGAGCCGGTCGGCGGCAAGCTGGCGGCCGGTCAGGTGCCGGCCTGGCGCAGCCGGGTGCAGTACCGGGTGGACGCCGAGACCGGGCGGGTCGGGCTGCGCAAGCACCGCTCGCACGAGCTGCAGCTGATCGACCGTTGCCTGATCGCCGCCGAGGGCGTCACCGAGCTGGGCGTGGAGGCGCGGGACTGGACCGGTCTGGAGTCGGTGGAGGCGATCGCCGCCTCCGGCTCCTCGGACCGTCAGCTGATCCTGCGTCCGCTGCCGGGAGAGCAGCTGCCGCTGGTCGAGCTGGACAAGCCGGTGTCGATCGGCCGGGTGGACGAGCAGGAGCTGTTCCACCGGGTGCACGGCCGCACCTTCGTCCGCGAGCGGGCGGGCGACCGCACCTGGCGGGTGAGCAACGGCGGCTTCTGGCAGATCCACCCGGAGGCGCCGGACACCCTGGTGGACGCGGTGCTGACCGGTCTGGAGCCGCAGTGGGGCGAGAACGCGCTCGACCTCTACTGCGGGGTGGGCCTGTTCGCCGGGGCGCTGGCCGAGCGGGTCGGTGAGGAGGGCGCGGTGCTCGGCATCGAGTCGGGCAAGCAGGCGGTGGCCGACGCCCGGCACAACCTGGCCGCGCTGGAGCAGGTGCGGATCGAGTGCGACAAGGTGGAGGCGCTGCTGCCGCGCACCGGGATCACCGAGACCGACCTGATCGTGCTGGACCCGCCGCGGGCCGGGGCCGGCCGGGAGACGGTGCGTCACCTGGTCGCGCTGGGCGCCCGGCGGATCGCCTACGTGGCCTGCGACCCGGCCGCGCTCGCCCGGGACCTGGCGTTCTTCGCCGAGGGCGGCTACCGGCCGGTCTCGCTGCGGGCCTTCGACCTGTTCCCGGTGACCCACCACTTCGAGTGCGTGGCGATCCTGGAGCCGGCGGCCGAGCGCTGACCGGGGCGGTCCCGGCGGGCTGACGGTGCGTCAGCCCGCCGCCGCCCGGTCGTGGCGCTCCAGCACCAGCCGGGCCAGCGCCGGGTGCGCCCCGAGCGGGGCGGCGGTGAGCGCGCCGCCGCTGCGCGCCGCGCGGGTGGCGAAGAAGCCCGGGGCGAGCAGGTAGGGCGCCACGGCGACCCGGCGGTGGCCGGCCGCGCGCAGCGCCGCCACCGCCTCGGCCGGGCTGGGCGAGGAGGCGCAGAGGTAGCCGGCGGCGACCGGGCGGTCCAGCCGGGCGGTGAGCAGGCCGGCCATCCGCGCGGCCTCCGCGTTGCCGGCCGGGTCGGTGGAGCCGGCGGCGGCCAGCACCACGGCGTCGGCCGGCTCCCCGGCCTCGGCCAGCCGGTCGTGCAGCGCCTCGGCCAGCAGCGGGTCGGGGCCCAGCGGAGCGGCCGGCCGGATCCGCAGGTGGGGTGCGGCGGCGGCCGCGGCGGGCAGGTCGACCCGCAGGTGGAAGCCGGGGCCGAGCAGCAGCGGCACCAGCACGGCCGTGCCCCGCAGTTCGGCGAGCAGCTCGGCGGGCCGTGGCAGGGCGTGGTCCAGGAAGCACAACTCCACGCGCAGTCCGGGCCGTTGGGTGCGCACCTCGGCGATCAGCGCGTGCAGCGCGGCCGCGCCCGCCGGGTCCCGGGTGCCGTGCGCCACCGCGACCAGGGTGGCCGTCATGCCGGCGCCCGCAGGCTGTAGCCGCGCTTGGGCACGGTGCGGACCAGCCCCGCGTGCTCGCCCAGGGCGACCCGCAGCCGGGCGATCGCCGCCTCCACCGCGTGCTCGTCGGCCTGGGCGCCGATCCAGGCCCGGCGCAGCAGCTCGCCGCGGCTGAGCACCAGCCCGGGCCGCTCGGCCAGCACCCGCAGCACCGCGGCCAGCAGCGGCGGGAGTTGGGCGGCCGCGCTGCCGTCGATCAGCACCGCGTTGCCCTGCAGGGTGAGCAGGTGCGCGCCGGCGTGCACCTCGCGCCGGTTGTGCTCCGGCAGCACCGCCTCCAGGGTGCGCACCATCGCGCCGAGCCGCCCGCGTTCGGGGCAGTGGGCGGTGATCCCGGCGTCCTCCAGCGGCCGGGCGCAGAGCGGCCCGACGCAGACCGGCAGCACCTCGGCGCGCAGCGCCTCCAGCACCGCCCCGGTCAGCGCCGACTCCTCGGCGGTGGCCAGGAAGGCGGTGATCGCCGGTCCGCTGGTGAAGGTGACGGCGTGCAGCTCGCGCCGGGCGGTCTGCTCCACCAGTCGGCGCAGCGGCTGCGGGTCCGCGGGCGGGCCCCAGCGGTAGACGGGCACCTCGATCACCTCGGCGCCGCGCTCGCGCAGCGCCGCCGCGAAGCCGTCCAGCGGCCCGCCGTGCTCCTGCAGCGCGACCCGGGTGCCGCGCAGCTCCCGGCCGAGCAGCCAGGTGAGCAGCTCGCCGGTGGCCTCGGTGGCGGGGGAGAAGGCCTCGCTCAGGCCGCCGGCCCGGACCGCGCCGGTCGCCTTCGGGCCGCGGGTGAGCACGGTGGCGTCGCGGCAGACCTCGGCCAGTCGGGCGCCGTGGCCCCAGCCGTCGGCGGCGCTCAGCCAGCCGCGCCAGCCGACCCCGGTGGTGGCGACCACGAAGTCCAGCGGGGCGGTCAGGCAGCGCTCGGTGGCCCGGCGCAGCGCCTCGTCGTCGGCCAGCGGCATGATCCGCAGCGCCGGCGCCTCGACCACCTTGGCGCCGCGTCGGCGGAGCAGGGCGGTCAGCTCCTCGCGGCGGCGGGCGGCGGTGACCCCGACGGTGTAGCCGATCAGGGGGCCGGTGAGCTGCGGACTGTTCATGGCGTGAAGCGTGCGGCGCGGCTGTTTCCGGCCGGTTGCGCGCCGATCACGCGGTGGTAAGCGCAGCGCCGCCCGGTGTTACGGCAGATTTCCGCCAGGTCACCCTGGGCGGCCCGCCCGGTGAGGGCACCGTACCTTCGGCGCAACACCGGTGACCCGGGTGCGTAACCGCGTTGCCGCAGTCTCGGTTTCCATGACCGCCGCACCCGAAGGAGACCGACCGTGACTGTGCAGGACCTGGTGCTGGTCGGCCACGGGATGGTCGGGCAGCGCTTCCTGGAAGCCCTGTTCGAGCAGCCGACGGCCGAGCAGCCGTGCCGCTGGCGGGTCACCGTGCTCGCCGAGGAGCCCCGCCCGGCCTACGACCGGGTGCACCTGACCTCCTGGTTCTCCGGCACCTCGGCGGAGGAACTCTCACTCTGCCCGCCGGAGTTCATCGCCGAGCACGGCATCGACCTGCGGCTCGGCGACCCGGTGGCCGCGATCGACCGGGCGGCCCGGACCGTGACCACCGCGGCCGGCCTGCGGCTGCGCTACGACGCCCTGGTGCTGGCCACCGGCTCGTACCCGTTCGTGCCGCCGGTGCCGGGGCACGACGCGGCCGGCTGCCACGTCTACCGCACCATCGACGACCTGGTGGCGATCCGCGAGCAGGCGGCGGGCGCCCGGGTCGGCGCGGTGGTCGGCGGCGGGCTGCTCGGCCTGGAGGCGGCCGGGGCGCTGCGCGCGATGGGCCTGCGGACCCACGTGGTCGAGTTCGCCCCGCGGCTGATGGCCCTTCAGGTGGACGAGGGCGGCGGCGCGGTGCTGCGCCGCAAGATCGAGGAGCTCGGGGTGCGGGTGCACACCGGCGCCGGCACCCAGCGGATCGGCACCGGCGAGGACGGCCGGGTGCGCTCGATGGAGCTCTCCGACGGCAGCGAACTCGACGTGGACCTGGTGGTGTTCTCCGCCGGGGTGCGCCCGCGCGACCAACTGGCCCGGGACTGCGGGCTGGCCGTCGGCGAGCGCGGCGGGATCGCGGTGGACCGCACCTGCCGCACCTCGGACGAGCACATCTGGGCGATCGGCGAGTGCGCCCTGGCGGTGGACGGCCGGGTCTACGGCCTGGTCGCCCCCGGGTACGCGATGGCCGAGGCGGTGGCCAGGGAACTGACGAGCGGCGGCGGCGAGTTCACCGGCGCCGACACCTCCACCAAGCTGAAGCTGCTGGGCGTGGACGTGGCCAGCTTCGGCGACGCGCTGGGCGCCACCGAGGGCGCGGTGGACGTGCTCTACGCCAACGCGGCGGCCGGGGTCTACAAGAAGCTGGTGATCGGCCCGGACAACCGGCTGCTCGGCGGCGTGCTGGTCGGCGACGCCGAGTCCTACCCGACGCTGCGGCCGCTGGCCGCCAGTCGCTCCCAACTGCCCGGTCCCGCCGAACAGTTCCTGCTGCCGGCCGGCACCCCCGGCTCGGCCCGGCTGGAGCTGCCGGACGAGGCGGTGGTCTGCTCCTGCCACAACGTCAGCAAGGCGGTGGTGCGGGCGGCCGTGGCCGAGCAGGGCGCGACCAGCCTGGCCGAGGTCAAGAAGTGCACCAAGGCCGGCACCGGCTGCGGCAGTTGCGTCAAGCTGCTGGGCTCCATCGTGGACACCGAACTGGCCGCCGCCGGGGTCGAGGTGGCCAGGGGCCTGTGCGAGCACTTCGCGCACACCCGGGCCGAGCTGTACGAGATCGTCCGGGTCAAGGGCATCACCAGCTTCTCCCGGCTGATCGAGGAGCACGGCACCGGGGACGGCTGCGACGACTGCAAGCCGGCCGTCGCCTCGATCCTGGCCAGCCTCGGCAACGGCCACGTGCTGGACGGCGAGCAGGCCGCGCTGCAGGACACCAACGACCACTTCCTGGCCAACCTGCAGCGCAACGGCTCCTACTCGGTGGTGCCCCGGGTGCCCGGCGGCGAGATCACCGCCGAGGGCCTGATCGTGATCGGCGAGATCGCCCGCGACTACGGCCTCTACACCAAGATCACCGGCGGCCAGCGGATCGACCTGTTCGGCGCCACCGTCGACCAGCTGCCGCAGATCTGGCAGCGGCTGGTGGCGGCCGGCTTCGAGTCCGGCCACGCCTACGGGAAGGCCCTGCGCACCGTCAAGTCCTGCGTGGGGCAGACCTGGTGCCGCTACGGGGTGCAGGACTCGGTGGCCCTGGCGATCGAACTGGAGCTGCGCTACCGGGGCCTGCGCGCCCCGCACAAGCTCAAGTCGGCGGTCTCCGGCTGCGCCCGGGAGTGCGCCGAGGCGCAGGGCAAGGACTTCGGGGTGATCGCCACCGCCGAGGGCTGGAACCTGTACGTCGGCGGCAACGGCGGCATGACCCCGCGGCACGCCGACCTGCTGGCCGCCGACCTGGACCACGACACCCTGATCCGCACCATCGACCGGTTCCTGATGTTCTACATCCGCACCGCCGACCGCCTGGAGCGCACCGCGCCCTGGCTGGCCCGGCTGGACGGCGGGATCGACCACCTGCGGGCGGTGCTGCTCGACGACGCGCTCGGGATCTGCGCCGAGCTCGACGAGTTGATGGGCCGTCACGTGGAGACCTACGAGGACGAGTGGGCGGCCACCCTGGCCGACCCGGAGCGGCTGCGGCGGTTCGTCTCCTTCGCCAACGCCCCCGGGACCCCCGACCCGACGGTGCGCTTCGTCCCGGAGCGCGACCAGATCCGCCCCGCCCGGCCCGACGAGGACGGCCGGGTCCTGATCAGCAGTGCCAACCTGGAGGTGCGTACCCGATGACGACGGTGCAGATCGACGACGGCCGGGGCTGGACCCGGGTCTGCGACTACGAGGACCTGATCCCCGGGCGGGGGGTGGCGGTGCTGCTGCGGGACGGCACCCAGGCGGCCGTCTTCCGCACCCGGGCCGGCGAGCTCTTCGCGCTGGACAACCGGGATCCGTTCAGCGGCGCCTACGTGATCTCCCGCGGCCTGGTGGGCAGCCGGGGCGAGGTGCCGGTGGTCACCTCGCCGATGCTCAAGCAGGCCTTCGACCTGCGCAGCGGACGCAGCCTGGACGAGCCGACCGCGCCCGACGGCAGCAGCGCCGACCTGCGCACCTGGCCGGTCCGGGCGGAGGGTGCGCGATGAGCGGCACGACGGCGGTGAGCAGAACGGGCGCCCCGGCCCGCCGGCGGATCGAGGACTGGCAGCCGGAGGACACGGCCTTCTGGGCCGAGGCCGGCGCCCGGATCGCCCGGCGCAACCTCGTCTACTCGGTGCTCTCCGAGCACATCGGCTTCTCGGTCTGGAGCCTCTGGTCGGTGCTGGTGCTCTTCCTCGGCCCGGCCTACCACATCGACGCCGCGGGCAAGTTCCTGCTCACCGCGCTGCCCACGGCGGTCGGCGCGGTGCTGCGGATCCCGTACACCTTCGCGGTGGCCCGGTTCGGCGGCCGGAACTGGACGGTGGCCAGCGCGCTGCTGCTGCTGGTGCCGACCGTGCTGGCCGGCCTGGTGCTGCGGCCCGGGGTCTCCTACTCGACGCTGCTGCTGGTGGCCGCGGTGGCCGGGGTGGGCGGCGGCAACTTCGCCTCCTCGATGGCCAACATCAACGCCTTCTACCCCGAGCGGCTGAAGGGCTGGGCGCTGGGCATCAACGCCGGCGGCGGCAACATCGGGGTGCCGGTGGTGCAGTTGATCGGGCTGCTGGTGCTGGCCACCGCCGGGGCCGGCCACCCGCGACTGCTGCTGCTGGTCTACCTGCCGCTGATCGTGCTGGCGGCGCTGGGCGCGGCGCTGCGGATGGACAACCTGGCCACCCTCAAGGGCGACCGGAGCGCGCTGCGCGAGGTGCTGCGGGAGCCGCACACCTGGGTCGTCTCGACGCTCTACATCGGCTCCTTCGGCTCGTTCATCGGCTTCGGCTTCGCCTTCGGGCAGGTCCTCCAGGTGCAGTTCCACGAGCAGTTCGACACCCCGGTGAAGGCCGCCTACCTCACCTTCCTCGGGCCGCTGCTCGGCTCGCTGATCCGGCCGGTCGGCGGCCGGCTGGCCGACCGCTACGGCGGCGCGGTGGTGACCTGCTGGACCTTCGTGGCGATGGCGGCCGGCGCGGCCGTGGTGCTGGTGGCCTCCCGGCAGCACTCGCTGGGGCTCTTCCTGGCCGGGTTCGTGGCGCTGTTCGTGCTCAGCGGCCTGGGCAACGGCTCCACCTACAAGATGATCCCGGCGGTCTTCCGGGCCCGGGCGGCCGCGGCGGTGGCCGGCGGCGAGGACCCGGCCGAGGCCGAGCGGACCGCCCGGCGGCGCTCCGGCGCGCTGATCGGACTGGCCGGCGCGATCGGCGCGTTCGGCGGGGTGCTGGTCAACATGGCGTTCCGGCAGGCCTTCCTGACCAGCCATCGGGGCGACGGCGCCTACCTGGCCTTCCTCGGCTACTACGCGCTCTGCCTGGTGCTGACCTGGGCGGTCTACCTGCGGCGCCGGGCCGGGCGGCCGGCGGGCGTCTGAGCGACGGAGGGGTCGCCCGGCGACGGTGCGGCCCCTCCGGCCGTCCAGGGCGGGTTCGGGGGCTAGGGGAGCGTCCGGCCCAGCTTGCGCAGCAGGCCGGCCAGGGTCTCCCGCTCGGCGGTGCTGAGCCCGCGCAGCAACCGGTCCTCGTTGCGCAGGTGTTCCTCGACGACCCGGTCGATCAGCTCCAGGCCCCGGTCGGTGAGGCGGATCAGCCGCCCGCGCCCGTCGTCCGCGGCGGCCCGGCGCTGGA
Source organism: Kitasatospora viridis (assembly GCF_007829815.1). Classification (NCBI taxonomy): domain Bacteria; kingdom Bacillati; phylum Actinomycetota; class Actinomycetes; order Kitasatosporales; family Streptomycetaceae; genus Kitasatospora; species Kitasatospora viridis. Next base: position 4,274,445 of record NZ_VIWT01000001.1, read on the forward strand.
CCAGGCCGGCCCGCTCCAGCCGGTCCACCCGCTTGGTGGCGGCCCCCGAGGTGACCATCATCGAGGCGCTCAGCTCACCCGCCGTCAGTTCGAAGGGGGCGCCGGAGCGGCGCAGCGTGCCGAGCACGTCGAACTCCCCGCGCCCGAGGTCGTGGGCGCCGAAGACCCGGTTCAGCCGCTCGTCCAGCGCCCAGTGCAGCCGGGTGATCCGGCCGATCACCTGCACCGGTGCGGGGTCGAGGTCGGGGCGCTCGCGGCGCCACTGGCCGACCAGCTGGTCGACCGCGTCGGGCTCGTCGGCCGTGGTGGCGGCGGGGGCGGAATCGGCGTGCTGGGGCATGGAGTTGACGGTCCCTTCTGTGGAAACTAATATCTCTTCCATGGAAACTATCTTAGGCCTCCCGGCACCGGTGACCTTCGCGAGCCGATCGTACGGCGCGCCATGAGGGGCGGCCGGTTCCTCCTCACCTCGGGCCTCACTGCGATCGCCCCGACGCTCTGGGGGAGCGTCTACCTGGTCTCCGAGGACTGGATGCCGCCGGACCGCCCGCTGCTGGCCAGCACCGTGCGCACCCTTCCGGCCGGCCTGATCCTGCTCGCCCTCACCCGTCAACTCCCCAAGGGGCAGTGGATCTGGCGCGCCCTGGTGCTCGGCGCGCTCAACATCGCAGCGTTCAACTTCCTGCTGTTCGTGGCGGCCGAGCGGCTGCCCGGCGGCGTCGCCGCGATGATCATGACCGTGCAGCCGATGATCGTCCTGGTGCTCTCCGTGCTGTTCTTCAAGGACCGGATCCGGCCGCCCCACCTGGCGGCCTGCCTGCTGGCCGTGGTCGGGGTCGCGCTGGTGGTCCTGAAGGGCCGGGTCGCCCTGGACGGCCTCGGGGTCGCGGCCTCGCTGGGCGCCTCGGTCTGCCTGGCCTTCGGCATCACGCTGACCAAGCGGTGGGGGCGCCCGGCGGGCGTCGGCCTGCTCTCGGCGACGGGCTGGCAGCTGGCGGCCGGCGGCCTGGTCTCGCTGCCCTTCATGCTCGGCGTGGAGGGGCTGCCCGGCTCGGTCAGCGGCAAGAACATCGCGGGCTTCCTCTACCTGATCCTCTTTGGTGCGGTGGTCAGTTACGCGCTCTGGTTCCGCGGGATCTCGATGCTGCCGGCCTCGGCGGTCTCGTTCCTCGCGCTGTGCAGTCCGATCGTCGCGACCGTCCTCGGGTTCGTGTTCCGGGGCGAGACGCTCTCGGTGCCGCAGCTGTTCGGCATCGCGGTGATCCTCGGCGCGGTGCTGCTGATGCAACCGCGCCCCGGGCGGACGCCGGCGCCCCGGCCGCCGATCGGACCGGCGGCCGACCTGCGACGTGAACCGACGGCGAACCGGGCGGAGTGAACAGGTGAACCGGGGCGCACGAAGTGCTCCGGTTCGCGCCCTTGTCCTGCTAGCAGGTGAGCGCTAGCTTCAATGCATGGGTAAGAAGCAGCTCAACGTGCGGGTGGACGCCACCACCGCTGAAATGGCCCGGGAACGGGCGGAGCAGCAGGGGATCAGCATGAACCAGTACATCGAGCGGCTCGTCCAGCAGGACATGGGCGAGGCCGGCCGGCGTTTCGTGGACGCGGCGGCGCAGTTCATGAAGGAGTACGAGAGCGACTTCCTGGCCGAGTTCGGCGAGGCGGTCCCGGCCGGCGACCGACAGGGCGCACGCCGTTGAACCTGGAGATCGACCTCTCCTGGCTGCTCATGACCGCGGAGCAGTACACCCCCGGCGATCCCACGGTGACCGACTACGGGTCGCTGCTCGCGGCGATCACCCGGCACCAGGCACGGATCTTCGACATCGCGGTCTACCCCGAGCCGCAGGACCGGGCCGCCGCGCTGATGCAGCAGCTCATCCGGGTGCCCGCGCTGGAGCGTTCGAACGAGCTCTACGCGACCGCCGTCGCCTACGCCTACCTGGTGGCCGGCGGCTGCAACGTGGCCACCACCGCGCGCGAGGTGCGCAGCCTGGCCCGGGCGATCCGGGAGGGCAAGATCGCCGTGGACGGCATCGCCGAGCGGCTCGGCACGTGGATCGTGGACGAGGCCGAGGGGGAGGGCGTCGCGGGGGAGGACGGACCGGAGGAGAGCGACGGCGAGGGCGACTGACCGTCCCGCGCCGGCCCCGGCCGCGGCCCCGGCCCTGGCTCCGGCGCCGGTCGCAGCCCGTATGGTTGGTCGGTGCTCCGCGACATCGAGCAGTACCTGACCTGCCCGCACTGTGCGCTCGGCCTCGCCCTGGAGGCGACCGGGCGCACCCTGCGCTGCCCCGCCGGGCACGCCTTCGACGTGGCCCGGCAGGGCTACGTCAGCCTGCTGCCCGCCGGCGGGAACCCCGGCACCGGGGACACCGCCGACATGGTCGCCGCCCGCGCCGACTTCCTGGCCGCCGGCCACTACGCGCCGATCGCCGACGCCCTGGCGGGCGCCGCGGCGGCCGAGCCCGGCGCCCGGCTGGTGGCCGACCTCGGGGCCGGCACCGGGCACTACCTGGCCGGGGTGCTGGACGCGCTGCCCGAGGCGGCCGGCGCCGCGCTCGACCTCTCCAAGTTCGCGCTGCGCCGGGCCGCCAAGGCGCACCCGAGGGCGGGGGCGGTGGTCTGCGACGCCTGGCGCCCGCTGCCGCTCGCCGACGGCTGCGCCGACCTGGTGCTGAACGTCTTCGCGCCGCGCAACGGGCCCGAGATCCAGCGGGTGCTGCGGCCCGGCGGCCGGCTCCTGGTGGTCTCGCCGACCACCCGGCACCTGCGCGAACTGGTGGGCACGCTCGGGCTGTTGGCGGTCGACGAGGAGAAGGACCGGCGGATCGAGGAGAAGCTCGGACCGTGGCTGACCGCCGAGGGGCGCCAGGAGGTGGAGTTCGAGCTGCGGCTCGGGCACCGGGACGCCGCCGCCGTGGTCGGCATGGGCCCGAACGCCTGGCACACCGACCCGGACGCGCTCGCCGAGGCGCTGGGCCGGCTGCCCGAACCGGTGAGCGTGACGGGTTCGGTGCGGATCGGGGTGTACCGGCGGTAGGTCCCCCTCTTTGGGATGAATGCCGACACGCAGTCACGTTTCTGCGGAGCGTCAGCCGACGGGGTGTCAGTAGCGTCACCTCGTGTGACCAGCGAAGTCGTCGTGCGCCCCGTTCCCGTGCCGGCCTCCGCGGGGGCGTCCGCCAGGGCCCGCCCCGCCGTCCGGCCCACCGTGGAGGAGCTGCGGCTCACCTCGTTCAAGTCCTACCGCCGCACCACCCTGCCGCTCGCCCCGCTCACCGTGCTGCACGGACCTTCCGGGGTCGGCAAGTCCAACGCGCTGGACGCCCTCGCGGTGCTCTCCCGGCTGGCCCTCGGCGAGGAGATCGGGCCCTCGCTCGACGGCGGCGGGACCGGTCCGCTGGCCCAGCCGATCCGCGGCGGGCTGCTCGGGTGCGTGCCGCACGGGCGCAACGCGGTCATCCTCGGCTGCAGCGTGCGCTCCTGCGCCGGGCCGATCCGGCTGGAGCTGGTGATCCGCACCGACGGCCCGGTCCGGGTGGCCCGGGAGTGGCTGGTGCTGGCCGGGCAGACCCTGGTGGAGACCGGCGAGCAGGACGTGGCCGGCGGCCGGGTCAACGTCAGCTGGCACAACGACACCCGGCAGGGCGACATCCGGGCGCCGTTCCCCAGCGGCACGCTGATCACCACCCAGCTCCCGCTGCGGGTCGCCGGCGCCTCGCCCGGCGAGCGCAAGGTGCTGGCCGCCACCGAGCAACTGCTCACCGCGCTGCGCGAGGTCTTCCCCGTGCACCCGGTGCCAGCGCTGATGCGGGGGTGGGCGCCGGCCGACCCGGCGGCCCGGCTGCTGCCGACGGCGGCCAACGTCTCGGCCGTGCTGGCCCGGCTGCAGGGCGAGTGCTCCCGGCGGTACGGGCGGCTGCTCAAGGCGGTGCAGGGCGCGGCGCCGCACCCGCTGCTCGGGCTGGACGTGGACCGGCGCACGGTCGCGGCGCAGGAGCGGGTGCTGGCCGTCTTCGACGAGGGCGTGCTCGGGCGCACCCGGGCCGACCAGGCCTCCGACGGGATGCTCCGGCTGCTCGCGCACGCCGCCGTGCTGCTCACCGGCGCGGGTGTGCTGGAGGTCGATCCGGCGGCCGAAGTGCCGTGGGCGCGGCGCCAGTTGACGGTGCTGGCGGAGGATCTCGGGGCCGGTCTGGCGGCCGACCAGACCGCGGCGCTGCTACGGGTGGCCCAGGAGGTGTGCGCGACCGACACCGTCCGGGTGCTGGCCGCGGTGCAGGATCCGGAGCCGGCCCGGCAGGTGCCCGGCGCGGTGCTGGTCGGCTGCCGGCGGGACCCGCGGACCGGGCGCAGCGTACTGGAGCCGCCGCTGCCCAGGGTGCCTGAGCAGGGCGGGGCGGCGGATGGTGTAGACCGGGAGCCGTGACCTTGAACATCGACGAACTGACCGAGCGGCTGACCGAGTTCGCGGCCGCCCGCCGCTGGCAGCCCTACCACACCCCGAAGAACCTGGCCGCGGCGTTGACGGTGGAGGCGGGTGAGCTGCTGGAGGTGTTCCAGTGGCTGACCCCGGAGCAGGCCGCCGAGGTGATGTCCGACCCGGAGCGCGCGCACCGGGTGGAGGACGAGGTCGCCGATGTGCTCGCCTACCTGCTGCAGTTCTGCGCGGTGCTGGGGGTGGATCCGCTGGCCGCGCTGGTGGCCAAGATCGAGCGCAACGAGTCGCGCTTCCCGCTGCCGGAGGGCTGAGCGCGCCGCCGCTGACCCGGGCCTGAGCGCACTGTCCGTGCCCGAGTTGTCCACAGGGGCCGGGTTGTCCACAGGAACCGAAGTGTTCCGCCCGGTCCGCCCGGCCCGGGCGCAAGCTCGGTCCTGCGGGGCGGCCGACCGGCCGGCCCGGGGACCGAGCAGGGCGGGAGTACGGCAGTGGACGCGGTGCGACTGATCAAGATCACCCGGCAGCGGCTGGCCGAGGCGCGCTCCGGCGAGCAGGTGCTGGCCGAGGCCTGGCAGGTCGGGGCGCTCACCGAGGCGGTGGGCGACCGGCTGGGCCGGGAGTGGGAGGGCGAGCCGGCCGCCCTCGGGGAGCTGATCGCCTCGGCGGGGCGGCAGACCGCCGGCCGGCTGGCCGAGGCGGTGGAGGCCCTGCCGCCCGGCCGGGCCGAGCGGCTCAGCGGGGTGGCCGACCCCGAGACCGCGCTGGAACAGCTGCGGCAGTTGCTCGGCAACGCGGCGCAGGCGCTGGTCGCGGTCGGCGACGACCCGCCCGACCGGCGTGCCTACTGGGCGAGCGTCGAGGGGGTGGACGCCAGCACCGAGTGCCGCGAGCTGGTCGGCGAACTCCTCCGGGTGCTGCGCGCGGCCGGCCCGGCCGAGCCGCCGCCCGGGCCCGCGCCGCCCGCCGCGTCCGGGGGCCGCTACCAGGCGCCGCCCGTGCCCTCGGCCGGCTCGCGGGGCTCGGCCGCACGGGTGCCCGCCGCCTGCAGGTCCGAGTCGAGGTCGGCCAGGTCGGCGTTGACCGAGGCGAGCAGCTCCTGCATCTGCTCCAGCAGGCTCTTGCCGGCCGGGGCCGGGGCTGTTGACACGGGGGCTGCGGGGGCCTGCTGCGAGGGATCGGACATGCTCGGGGCCTTCCGGCTCGGGAGCGCTCGGACGCGCTCGGACGACGGCACCGCTCGTCCGGTCGGCACCGCTGGGGCCGTGGCCCCGGTGCTCCAACGAACCGCCGTCAGGCCTGGTCACCGCTGTCCGGGGCGGCTCAGCCCACCGGGTGATCCACCGCATGCGACGGGCCCCGGCGGCGCGGGTGCGCGGCCGGGGCCCGGGGAGCCGGAGGTTGACGCCCGGTCAGCCGACTCGAAGTCAGCCGACTCGAAGTCAGCCGACTCGGAGTCAGCCGACCCGGCGTCGGTCAGCGCGGCGTCAGTTGGCGTGCAGGTCGGCGTTCAGGCCGCCCCAGGAGCCGGAGCGGGCGATCACCTCGACCGCGCCGGACTGCGAGTTGCGGCGGAACAGCAGGTTGTCCTGGCCGGACAGCTCGACCGCCTTGGCCACCGCGCCGTCCGGGGTGGTGACCCGGGTGCCGGCGGTGACGTACAGGCCGGCCTCGACCACGCAGTCGCTGCCCAGCGAGATGCCGATGCCCGCGTTGGCGCCGAGCAGGCAGCGCTGGCCCACCGAGACGACCTGCTTGCCGCCACCGGAGAGGGTGCCCATGATCGAGGCGCCGCCGCCGATGTCGCTGTGGTCGCCGACCACCACACCGGCGCTGATCCGGCCCTCGACCATCGAGGTGCCCAGCGTGCCGGCGTTGAAGTTGACGAAGCCCTCGTGCATCACGGTGGTGCCGGCGGCCAGGTGGGCGCCGAGCCGGACCCGGTCGGCGTGCGCGATCCGGACGCCGGTGGGGGCGACGTAGTCGGTCATCCGCGGGAACTTGTCGATCCCGTAGACGGCGAGCACGCCGCCCTCGATGCGGACGGCCAGCCGGGCCTGCTCGACCAGCTCCACCGGCACCGGGCCGATGCTGGTCCAGGCGACGTTGGCCAGCAGGCCGAAGAGGCCGTCCAGGTTCTGCCCGTGCGGCTGCACCAGACGGTGGCTCAGCAGGTGCAGGCGCAGGTAGACGTCGTGGGTGTCCAGCGGCTTCTCGTCCAGCGAGCCGATGGTGGTGCGCACCGCGACCACCTCGACGCCGCGCCGGGCGTCGGCGCGCAGCGCCTGCGCGGCGCCGGCCCCGAGCTCGGCCTCGGCCTGCTCGGCCGTGAGCCGCACGGTGCCGGACGGGCCGGCCTCGGCGGTCAGCGCGGGGGAGGGGTACCAGGTGTCGAGCACGGTGCCGTCGGCGGCGATGGTCGCGAGGCCCGCGGCCACGGCGCCGCGGGGGGCGGAGGAGGTCGTTTCAGTCACATCGTGAACCGTAACCAATTCGCCCGCGGGGTGCCGAAGCGGCTCGGGGATCGGACTGACGCGGCGTCGGGCGGGGACAAAACCGGATGCTCCGCGGCCGCCGGGCCAGCGATACTCGACCGGGTGTTCATGACGATCTCCACCACAGGTGACTCCACCCGTCCCGCCACTGACCTGGGCTTCCTGCTGCACAAGCACCCCGAGAAGGCGCAGCGCTTCAGCACCGCGCAGGGCGAGGCGCACGTCTTCTACCCCGAGGCCGACGAGCGGCGCTGCACGGCCGCCCTGTTGCTCGAAGTGGACCCGGTCGCACTGGTCCGCCGGGCCCGCGGCCGGGCGCCGACCGCACCGGGCGGGTCCACCGGCGCGGCCGCGCTGGCCCAGTACGTCAACGACCGCCCGTACGCCGCCTCCTCGCTGCTCGCGGTAGCGCTGCGCACCGTCTTCCGCAGCGCCATGAAGGGCGTCTGCGAGAAGAAGCCCGGCCTGGCCGAGCTGCCCCGCCCGCTGACCGTGCGGCTGCCCGCCGTCGCGAGCGGCGGGCAGCCGGCGGCAGCGGGGGAGCGCTCGCTGGCCGAGCGGCTCTTCGAACCGCTCGGCTGGCGGGTGGCGGCCGAGCCGATCCCGCTGGACCCGGCCTTCCCGGAGTGGGGCGACTCCCGCTACCTGCGGCTGGAGCTGACCGGCACGCTGCGGCTGGCCGACGCGCTGCAGCAGCTCTACGTGCTGCTGCCGGCGCTGGACGGGGCGAAGCACTACTGGGTCGCGCCGGACGAGGTGGAGAAGCTGCTGGCCGCCGGTGCCGGCTGGCTGGCCGAGCACCCGGAGCGCGGCCTGATCACCCACCGCTACCTGCAGCGCCGCCGCACGCTGGCGAACGAGGCGCTGCGCCGGCTGGAGCTGGTCCGGCTGGCCGAGGCCGAGGGGCAGGAGGCCGAGGAGGTGGACAACGCGGTCGCCGACCTGGCGGCCGAGGCCGAGCCGGTCGACGGGGCCGAACCGGTCGGCGCGGCTGACGCGGCGTCAGCGGCGCCGGCGCCCGGGCCGGAGCGTCCGGTGCCGCTGGCCGTCCAGCGGCGCTCGGCGATCATCGACGAGCTGCGCGCCGCGGGCGCCGCGCGGGTGCTCGACCTGGGCTGCGGCGAGGGCGAGCTGGTCGGCGCGCTGCTGAAGGAGCGGCAGTTCGCCGAGGTGCTCGGGGTGGACGTGTCGGCCCGGGCGCTGGCCATCGCGGCCCGCAAGCTGCGGCTGGACCGGCTGCCGGAGCGTCAGGCCGCCCGAGTCCGGCTGGTCCAGGGCGCGTTGACCTACACCGACGACCGGCTCCGGGGCTACGACGCCGCCGTGCTCTGCGAGGTGGTCGAGCACCTCGATCCGGACCGGCTGCCGGCCATGGAGCACACCGTGTTCGGCGCGGCCCGGCCGGCCACCGTCGTGGTGACCACGCCGAACGCCGAGTACAACGTCCGCTGGGAGAGCCTGCCGGCCGGCCGGTTCCGGCACTCGGACCACCGCTTCGAGTGGACCCGGGCCGAGTTCCGGGCCTGGGCCGAGCGGGTCGCGGCCGAGCACGGCTACACCGTCTCGTACCGCCCGGTCGGCCCCGACGACGCCGAGGTCGGCCCGCCCACCCAGCTCGCCACCTTCCGCCTGACCACCCCGACCCGCTGAGAGGAGCCCGCGATGACCGATGACACCACCTCCGCCGCGGCGGCCGACGCCGCTGCGCCGACTGACGCCGCCGAGCCGACCGACGCTGCTGCGCCGACCGACGACACGCTGACCGACGCCTCCGACCCGGCCGTCCCCGACGGGGCCGCCCCGCGCGCCTACGGGATCCCCGACCTCGCGCTGGTCGTGCTGGTCGGCACCAGCGGTGCGGGCAAGTCCACCTTCGCCCGCACCCACTTCAAGCCCACCCAGGTGATCTCCTCCGACTTCTGCCGCGGACTGGTCTCGGACGACGAGAACGACCAGTCCGCCTCCGCCGAGGCCTTCGAGCTGCTGCACCACATCGTCGGCAAGCGCCTCGCCGCCGGCCGGCTCACCGTGGTGGACGCCACCAACGTGCAGTCCGCCGCCCGCAAGCAGCTGGTCGCGCTGGCCCGCCGGCACGACGTGCTCCCGGTCGCCGTGGTGCTGGACGTGCCGCCCGGCATCTGCGCCGAGCGCAACCGGTCCCGCGCGGACCGCGACTTCGGCGCGCACGTGATCCCGCGGCAGAACCGCGAGCTGCGCCGCTCGCTGAGCGGCCTGCAGCGCGAGGGCTTCCGCCGGGTGCACCACCTGCGCGGCCCGGCCGAGATCGCGGCGGCCCGGATCGTGCTGGAGAAGCGCTGGAACGACCTGCGCGAGCGCACCGGCCCGTTCGACGTGGTGGGTGACGTGCACGGCTGCCGCGCCGAGCTGGAGGCCCTGCTCACCGAGCTGGGCTACGCCCTGGTCCGGGACGCGCTGGGCCGCCCGGTGGACGCGGTGCCGCCGGCCGGCCGCACCGCCGTCTTCCTGGGCGACCTGGTGGACCGCGGCCCCGACACCCCGGGCGTGCTGCGCCTGGTGATGGGCATGGTCGCGGCCGGCCACGCGCTCTGCGTGCCGGGCAACCACGAGAACAAGCTGGCCCGGGCGCTGGCGGGCCGTCAGGTGACGGTCTCGCACGGCCTGCGCGAGTCGCTGGACCAGCTGGCCGCCGAGCCGCCCGAGTTCGTCGCCGAGGTGCGGGCGTTCATCGACGGCCTGGTCAGCCACTTCCTGCTGGACCAGGGCAGGCTGGTGGTCAGCCACGCCGGTCTGCCGGAGCGCTACCACGGCCGCACCTCCGGCCGGGTCCGCTCGCACGCGCTCTACGGCGACACCACCGGCGAGACCGACGAGTACGGCCTGCCGGTCCGCTACCCGTGGGCCGAGGAGTACCGGGGCAAGGCGCTGGTGGTCTACGGCCACACCCCGGTGCCGGTGCCGAGCTTCCTCAACAACACCGTCTGCCTGGACACCGGCGCGGTCTTCGGCGGCAGCCTGACCGCGCTGCGCTACCCCGAGCGGGAGCTGGTCTCGGTGCAGGCCGAGCAGGAGTGGTACGCCCCGGTGCGCCGGGTGGTGGCCGACGCCCCGGGCGCCCGGGAGGGCCGCCCGCTCGACCTCGCGGACGTGGCCGGCCGCCGGGTCGTGGAGACCGCGCAGCACGGCCGGGTCGCGGTGCGGGAGGAGAACGCCGCCGCCGCGCTGGAGGTGATGAGCCGGTTCGCGCTGGACCCGCGGCTGCTCGCCTGGCTGCCGCCGACCATGGCGCCGAGCCCGACCACCCAGCGGGAGGGCTACCTGGAGCACCCCGAGGAGGCCTTCGCCGCCTACCGCGCCGACGGCGTGGCGCAGGTGGTCTGCCAGGAGAAGCACATGGGCTCCCGGGCGGTGCTGCTGGTGGCCCGGGACGCGGCGGCGCTGGAGCGCCGGTTCGGCCTGGCCGGACCGGGGGCGATCTGGACCAGGACCGGCCGCGCCTTCCTGGACGACCGGGAGCTGACCGACGCCCTGCTCGACCGGGTCCGGGCGGCCGCCGAGGCGGCCGGCCTCTTCGCCGAGCTGGCCAGCGACTGGCTGCTGCTCGACGCCGAGCTGCTGCCCTGGTCGGTCAAGGCGGTGGAGCTGCTGCGCCGTCAGTACGCGGCGGTCGGCGCGGCCGCCGGCGCGGTGCTGCCGGAGGTGCTCGCCGCGCTGCGGCAGGCCGCCGGCCGGGGCGTGCCGGAGCTGGCCGGGCTGACCGACCGTCAGCAGCAGCGCCATGCCGACGCCGAGGCCTTCGGCGCGGCGTACCGCCGGTACTGCTGGCCGACCGAGGGGCTGACGGGCGTTCGGGTGGCGCCGTTCCAGGTGCTCGCCGCCGAGGGGGCGAACCTGGCGGTCCGCCCGCACGACGCGCACCTGGAGTGGATCGACCGGCTGGTCGCGGCCGACCTGGCCGCGCACCCGGAGCAGCCGCTGCTGCGGTCCACCGGCCGGCTGCTGGTGGACACCGGTGACGAGGCCTCGGTGCGGGCCGCCACCGACTGGTGGGAGGAGCTGACCGCGGCCGGCGGCGAGGGCATGGTGGTCAAGCCGCTGGCCTCGCTGGTGCGCGGGCTGGCGGGGGAGGGCCGGCCCGGCGGGCTGGTCCAGCCGGGCCTCAAGGTCCGCGGGCGGGAGTACCTGCGGATCATCTACGGCCCGGAGTACACCGAGCACCTGCCGGCGCTGCGCGGCCGCGCGCTGGGCCACAAGCGCTCGCTGGCGCTGCGCGAGTACGCGCTGGGTCTGGAGGCGCTGGACCGGCTGGCCGCGGGCGAGCCGCTGTGGCGGGTGCACGAGCCGGTCTTCGCCGTGCTCGCGCTGGAGTCGGAGCCGGTGGACCCGCGGCTCTGACGAGGGCCGGTGCGGCGGGGGCGGCCCCGCCGCACCGGGCGGTCCACGGACTGAGAGGGGTCCTGCATATTCATTCCTTCACCCGTATACTATTGCCGGACCGATCCCCGTCACCCATGGAGCCCGGCATGGCGTTCAACCTCAGGAACCGGCACTTCCTCAAGGAGCTCGACTTCACGGCCCAGGAGTTCCGCTTCCTGCTTGAGCTGTCCGCCCAGCTCAAGGCCGCCAAGGCGGCGGGCACCGAGCAGCCCCGGCTGCGCGGCAAGAACATCGCGCTGGTCTTCGAGAAGACCTCCACCCGCACCAGGTGCGCCTTCGAGGTGGCCGCCCACGACCAGGGCGCGCACACCACCTACCTCGACCCGTCCGCCTCGCAGATCGGCCACAAGGAGTCGGTGAAGGACACCGCCCGGGTGCTGGGCCGGATGTTCGACGGCATCCAGTACCGGGGGCACGGCCAGGCGATCGTCGAGGAGCTGGCCGAGTACGCGGGCGTGCCGGTGTGGAACGGGCTCACCGACGAGTGGCACCCCACCCAGATGCTGGCCGACCTGCTCACCGTCCAGGAGCACTGCGACAAGCCGCTGGACCAGGTGACCCTCGCCTACCTGGGCGACGCCCGCTACAACATGGGCAACTCCCTGCTGATCACCTGCGCACTGCTCGGGCTGGACGTGCGGATCGTGGCGCCGGCCAAGTACTGGCCGCAGGAGGAGGTGCGCAAGGCCGCCGAGCAGCTGGCCGGCACCAGCGGCGCCCGGATCACGCTGACCGAGGACGTGGCCGAGGGCGTGGCCGGCGCCGACTTCCTCTACACGGACGTCTGGGTCTCGATGGGCGAGCCCAAGGAGGTCTGGGCCGAGCGGATCGCCGAGCTGCTGCCCTACCAGGTCTCGATGGACACGGTGCGGGCCACCGGCAACCCGGGCGTCAAGTTCCTGCACTGCCTGCCGGCCTTCCACGACCTGGGCACGGCCGTCGCCCGCCAGCTGCACGAGAGCACCGGGCTGGCCGAGCTGGAGTGCACCGACGAGCTCTTCGAGTCGGCGCACTCGGTGGTCTTCGACCAGGCGGAGAACCGCCTGCACACCATCAAGGCGGTGCTGGTCGCCACCCTCGGCAGCTGACCGGGCTCGGCAGGCTGCTCAGAAGGCCGCGTTGACGCACCCCACCCGGTCCGTCGGCGCGTGCCCGGCGGCGTCCGGACCGGCGTGCAGCACCAGGGAGTTCGCGCCGCCGGGCCGGAAGGTCCAGGCCACCTCGGCGGTGGCCTCGCCGTTGCCGTCGGCGTCGGTGTGCAGCAGCAGGTGCAGCTCGTTGCGGTCGTTGGCGTACGCCGGGTCGGTCGACGGCTGCACCGGGTCCACCCGGTCCTGGTAGTGCGGCCCGGAGTCGGCGGGCGCACTGCCGCAGGAGCGGGTGTGCACGTGCGCCGGGTAGTCGTGGTCGGGGGCCAGCCCGCGCACCGAGAGGGTCAGCCGGGTGCGCCCGCCCTCGGCGACCGCCAGCACCCGGGCCCCCGCACCGAGCGGCACCAGGTCGGGCGCGAAGCTCAGCGCGGTCGGCCCGGGCGCGGCCGCCGCCGGCGCGAACGCGCCGCCCGCCACGGTGACGGGTTCGGCCGCGCCGGCCCCGGGCGAGCCCAGTGCGACCAGGGCCAGGGCGGCGGCTACGGCGGAGCCGGTGAGGAGCGGAGCACGCATGGCGGGCGGACCTTTCGTCAGCTGGTGACACGTCAGCCCCACCGTCCCGCCCGGCCCCCGCGCGCCGCGGCCGACCGGCCGGGGAGCCACCCGGAGTCACCCGTACGGAACCGCCGGACGCGCCGGAGGTGCCGGATGCGCCGGACACGCTGAACACGCCGACGGGGTGGCTCCGCATCCCCGTGTATGCGGTGCCACCCCGTCGGGGTCCAATGCGCCGTCAGCCGTCAGCCGTCAGCCGTCAGCCGTCAGCCGTCAGCCGTCAGCCGTCAGCCGTCAGTTGGCCGGCCAGACCGGCGCGGTCTCGGTCACCATCCCCCCGCCCGAGCCGCTGTGCCAGGGGCTCGGCGACGGGCACCCGGAGGGCGAGGCCTTGGCCCCCGCCGCCCCGGTCGCGCCGGCCTGCGGCGACCCGCTCGGCACCGGGTAGGTGGTCGGGTACGGCGTCGAGGCCGGCGCCGAGGTGGGCCGCGGCGTGGGCATGACCGTCAGCCCGCCGTCGGGGCCGGCCGGGCACGACGGCGCCCCGTTGTCCACGTACGGCCGCACCGTCGCCTCGGCCGCCGCCCGGAACTGCGGCGTCACCCAGGCCTGCACCTCCGGGTTCTCCACCATGGCGGTGAGGACGTCGATGGTGAGCGACGGGGGCACCAGCTGCCCGGCGCGCCCGCCCGACCCGGTGCCCGGCATGCCGGGCACCGGGTTCTCCCGGTCCTCCGTCGCCGAGACCACCGAGCCGTCGGCCAGCTGGTAGACCGCCTGCACGATCAGGTTCGACGAGCTGGTCCTGGTGACCGTGTAGAGCTCGCCGGAGCCGATCACGCCGGTCGTCGTGCAGTGCACCTGCTCGTCGTTGCCGGGGTGGGGCTTGGCGTTGGAGCAGGCCAGCTTGCCGTCGGGCCCGGCCAGCCCGGTCTCGTCGTAGCCGTGGGGCTGCTTCAGGTACCCGGGGAGGTCGCTGTCGTAGCTGAGCGCCAGGAACTGGGTCCCCAGCAGGTCGCTCGGCCCCGTGGCCATCGCCTCGACGTGCAGCTGCGGGGTGTCCGTGCCGCTCACCGTGAAGGCGGTGGTCTGCCCCGCGGCCCCGCCCATCTCGACGCCCTGCGGCATCGCGTGCAGCGCGGCGAAGAGCAGGTCCTGCCCGGTCAGCGCCGGCTTGCCGTTCAGCGTCGGCAGCACCGGGGCGGGCGAGCCCCCCGCGGAGCCGCCGGCCGCGACGGTGCTGTGCGCCCCGCCGCCGGTGGCGAGCTGCGCCGCCCCCGCCGCCAGGGCCACCACCACCGCGACCGCGCCGAGCGCCGCGCCGCGCCGCCGCCGGCGCAGCGCGCGCCCCTCGTGGGCGGCGCCCGCGATCAGCCCGCCGAGGTCGGGCTCCAGCCCGCCGACGGTGCGTTGGAACGCGCCCGACAACCGGTCGCCGTCCCCTTCCACTGCTCTGTCCGTCCAGTCCGATTCGTGCATGACCGCCCTTCCACGCCGTCCCACGATTCAACGAAGTGCCAGCCGGAGACCGGCGACTAGCTGAGCAGCAGGTCGGCCTGCGGTCCCAGCACCTTGCGCAGTCGGCCCAGCGCCCGCAGGCTCTGGCTGCGCACGACGCCGGAGCTGGTGCGCAGCTCGGCGGCGGTCTCCTCGACGCTGCGGTCCTCCCAGTACCGCAGCACCAGTACGGCCCGGTCCCGGGGCGTCAGTTCGCCCAGGGCCGCGAGCAGGGTGACCCGCAGTGCCGGGTCACCGTCCAGGGCGATCTCCTCCGGTAACCCGCCCGGTGCCGGCTGCTCCGACGTTCTGCGCAGCCGGTGGTGGGAGAGGTACGTGCGCACCAGGACGGTGCGCGCGTACGCGTCGGGGTGATCGGCCCGTTGCACTCTGCTCCAGGCCGCGAAGAGCTTGGCCAGGGTGGTCTGGGTCAGATCCTCGGCGAGGTGCCAGTCCCCGCAGAGTAGAAGTGCCGTCCGGAACAGGTGCCGTCCCCGGGCGTGTGCGAACTCCTCGAAGCCGGCGCGATCTCCGCCGCCCCATGGCTTTCCGACCACTCGTCCCCCCTCGCTGTCGTCGCTCTCGCCCGGTAAGGACGCCTGAGCCCGGGGGCCGCGTTACGGGCCGTCCGGAGGAACTTGCGCGGGGCGCGCCGGAGGGGTGCCCGAGGTCACTCCGGGTCCACCCGTGCACTATGGTTTATCTCGACATCGAGATAACTCGAAGCTATGATTTATCTCGACATCAAGATACTTGCCGAGAGGCGATCCCCCAGGCTTCCTCGTGTGGGCAGCCGAAACCCCACGTGCCGCACGAAGTACCTAGAAGGAGTCAGTCGTGTCCGCGAACAGCTTCGACGCCCGCAGCTCGCTGCAGGTGGGCGACGAGTCGTACGAGATCTTCAAGCTCTCCGCCGTCGAGGGTTCCGAGCGGCTGCCCTACAGCCTCAAGGTGCTGCTGGAGAACCTGCTCCGCACCGAGGACGGCGCCAACATCACCGAGGACCACATCCGTGCCCTCGGCGAGTGGGACCCGAGCGCCGCCCCCAGCCAGGAGATCCAGTTCACGCCGGCCCGCGTGATCATGCAGGACTTCACCGGCGTGCCCTGCGTGGTCGACCTGGCCACCATGCGCGAGGCGGTCAAGGAGCTGGGCGGCGACCCGGCCAAGATCAACCCGCTGGCCCCGGCCGAGCTGGTCATCGACCACTCCGTCATCGCCGACAAGTTCGGCACCAAGGACGCCTTCACCCAGAACGTCGAGATCGAGTACGGCCGCAACAAGGAGCGCTACCAGTTCCTGCGCTGGGGCCAGACCGCCTTCGACGAGTTCAAGGTCGTCCCGCCGGGCACCGGCATCGTCCACCAGGTGAACATCGAGCACCTGGCCCGCACCATCATGGTCCGCGGCGGCCAGGCCTACCCCGACACCTGCGTCGGCACCGACTCGCACACCACCATGGTCAACGGCCTGGGCGTGCTGGGCTGGGGCGTCGGCGGCATCGAGGCCGAGGCCGCGATGCTCGGCCAGCCGGTCTCGATGCTCATCCCGCGGGTGGTCGGCTTCAAGCTGAACGGCCAGCTGCCGGCCGGCACCACCGCGACCGACCTGGTCCTGACCATCACCGAGATGCTGCGCAAGCACGGTGTGGTCGGCAAGTTCGTCGAGTTCTACGGCGAGGGCGTCACCGCGATCCCGCTGGCGAACCGCGCCACCATCGGCAACATGTCGCCGGAGTTCGGCTCGACCTGCGCGATCTTCCCGATCGACGCCGAGACCATCAACTACCTGAAGCTCACCGGCCGCAGCGAGCAGCAGCTCGCGCTGGTCGAGGCGTACGCCAAGGAGCAGGGCCTGTGGCACGACCCGTCGGTCGAGCCGGTCTACTCCGAGTACCTGGAGCTGGACGTCTCCACCGTCGTCCCGTCGATCTCCGGCCCGAAGCGCCCGCAGGACCGCGTGATCCTGGCCGAGGCCGCCGCCAAGTTCGCCGAGGCGCTGCCGACCTACTCGGCCGAGGCCTCGAAGCCGACCACCGTCACCGCTCCTGACGGTTCGTCGTACCAGATCGACAACGGCGCGGTCGTGATCGCCTCGATCACCTCCTGCACCAACACCTCCAACCCCTCCGTCATGCTGGGCGCCGCCCTGCTGGCGAAGAAGGCCGTGGAGAAGGGCCTGCACGTCAAGCCCTGGGTCAAGACCACCCTGGCCCCCGGGTCCAAGGTCGTCATGGACTACTACGAGAAGGCCGGCCTGCTCCCCTACATGGAGAAGCTGGGCTTCAACCTGGTCGGCTACGGCTGCGTGACCTGCATCGGCAACTCGGGCCCGCTGCCCGAGGAGGTCTCCGCCGCGGTCAACGAGGCCGACCTCGCGGTCGTCTCGGTGCTCTCCGGCAACCGCAACTTCGAGGGCCGGATCAACCCGGACGTGAAGATGAACTACCTGGCCTCCCCGCCGCTGGTGGTCGCCTACGCGCTGGCCGGCAACATGAACATCGACATCACCCGTGACGCCCTGGGCCAGGACGCCGACGGCAACGACGTCTTCCTCGCCGACATCTGGCCGTCCGAGCAGGAGGTCGCCGACACCGTCGCCGGCTCCATCGACGAGGCCATGTTCGACAAGGGCTACCAGGACGTCTTCGCCGGCGACCAGCGCTGGCAGTCGCTCCCGGTGCCGACCGGCAACACCTTCGAGTGGGACGCCGAGTCCACCTACGTCCGCAAGCCCCCGTACTTCGAGGGCATGGCCAAGACCCCGAGCCCGGTGACCGACATCGCCGGCGCCCGGGTGCTGGCCAAGCTGGGCGACTCGGTCACCACCGACCACATCTCCCCGGCGGGCAACATCAAGGCCGGCACCCCGGCCGCGCAGTACCTGACCGAGCACGGCGTGGAGAAGCGCGACTTCAACTCCTACGGCTCGCGCCGCGGCAACCACGAGGTGATGATCCGCGGCACCTTCGCCAACATCCGCCTGCGCAACCAGATCGCGCCGGGCACCGAGGGCGGCTACACCCGCGACTTCACCCAGGCCGACGCGCCGGTGTCGTTCATCTACGACGCCTCGCAGAACTACCAGGCCGCGGGCATCCCGCTGGTGGTCCTGGCGGGCAAGGAGTACGGCTCCGGCTCGTCCCGCGACTGGGCGGCCAAGGGCACCGCGCTGCTCGGCGTCAAGGCCGTCATCGCCGAGTCCTACGAGCGCATCCACCGCTCGAACCTGATCGGCATGGGCGTGCTGCCGCTGCAGTTTCCCGAGGGCCAGAACGCCGACAGCCTGGGCCTGACCGGTGAGGAGACCTTCGAGTTCACCGGTGTGACCGAGCTGAACGAGGGCCGCACCCCGAAGACCGTCAAGGTCAAGGCCGGTGACGTGGAGTTCGACGCCGTCGTGCGCATCGACACCCCCGGCGAGGCGGACTACTACCGCAACGGCGGCATCCTGCAGTACGTGCTGCGCAGCCTCATCGGCTGATCGAGCACGCCCGTAGCGCCCGGACCGCGCTCCCCCAGGTGGGGGAGCGCGGTCTGTGCTATGCCGGAGAGATGGAGACGCCAGCCGACCTCTGGCCGCTGATCCACGCCGAGCGGCGTGCGCTGCTCGCCGACGTGCGCCAGCTGGCCCCCGCCCAGTGGACGGTCTTCTCGCTCTGCGAGGGGCGCACCGTCCGTGACGTCCTGGCCCACCTGACGGCGACCGCCCGGATGACGCCCGGGAGCTTCTTCCGGAAGCTGGCCCGGGCCCGCTTCGACTTCCAGCGGATGACCGACCGGGACATCCACGAGCTGACCCGGGGCCGCCCGAGCGCCACGCTGACCGCCTTCGAGGCGGAGCTGGACTCGGTGACCCACCCGCCCGGCCCCGACCCCAGCTGGCTCGGCGAGACCGTGGTGCACGCCGAGGACATCCGCCGCCCGCTGGGCATCGCGCACGAGTACCCGGTGGCGGCGCTGACCACCTGCGCGGACTTCTACCGCGGCTCCAACCTGCTGATCGGCGGCAAGCGGCGCTCGGCCGGCCTGCGGTTCGCCGCGACCGACGCCGACTGGACGGCGGGGGAGGAGGGGCCCGAGGTGCGCGGTCCGATGCTCGACCTGCTGCTGGCGATCACCGGTCGCCCGGCCGGGTTGGCGGCGCTGGAGGGCGAGGGGGCGGACGTCCTGGCCGACCGGATGCCGCAGCACTGAGCCTGCGTCAGGGGCTCCCCACCCGGCGCACCGACCCCGGTTGGGCGCCTCCCGTTCACCTCTGTGAGCAGTTCGGTGCGATCCGCGCAAAACTGCACGAACCTGCTCATTTCTATGTTCAGGCGATCAATCGCACGCTATCGTCCTCGCACACAGGCAACGCCCAGGTGTCGCGCAGAAATACGCAGGCTCCCTGAACATTGCACATGCTGCACCGCCGACAACGCTTTGAGTGCCAAGGGCCGTTACCGGTGGGGAGACTATTGCCGCCGGATGAACAGTGGACTATACCTTTGCCCATCGACCGAAACCCCCTCTGACCGGCTCCGTTGTCCGGTTGAAGCCCCGGCTGAGGGAAGGGAGTTGACGGGTCGTCAAGCACGACTTCCGAGGCGGACGCCGGTTCACCTCCGCATCACTGGACACTGAGGGGTAAGGGCACCGATGGGCTCTGCGACTGAGTTCAACCGCCGTGACGTCTTCAAGCGCGCGGCCGCCGTCACCGTGCTGGCCGCGGGCGGCAGTTCGTTCCTCGCGGCCTGCGCCGCCGGCGGCGGCAGCAGTGACGGCAAGACCTCCGCGCCGGGCAGCACCGGCAACGCGGCCAACCCGTTCGGCGTGAAGCCGAACGACCCGCTGGACGTGGTGATCTTCAACGGCGGCTACGGCGACGGCTACGCCAAGGCCTTCGAGGCCATGTACAAGCAGAAGTACAGCGGGGCCAACATCAGCCACCTGGCCACCCAGGACATCAGCCCCAAGCTCCAGCCCCGCTTCAACGCGGGCAACCCGCCGGACGTCATCGACGACTCGGGCGCCCAGCAGCTGAAGATCGACGTGCTGGAGAAGGCCGGCCAGCTGACCGACCTGAGCGTGCTGCTCGACGCGCCGTACCTGGACGACCCGACCAAGAAGATCCGCGACGTGCTGCTGCCCGGCACCATCGAGCAGGGCACCATCGACGGCAAGATGTACTCGCTGAACTACGTCTACACCGTCTATGGGCTCTGGTACTCCAACAAGCTCTTCACCGACAAGGGCTGGGCCCCGCCGAAGACCTGGGACGACTTCATCGCCCTCTGCGCCACCATCAAGTCCTCGGGCATCGCCCCGTTCGCGCACCAGGGCAAGTACCCCTACTACGCCAACTACGTGATCCTGGACCTGATCGCCAAGCAGGGCGGCACCGACCTGGTGACCCGGATCGACGCGCTCGACCCGACCGCCTTCGACGACCCGGCGGTGCTGGCCGGCGTCTCCGCGTTCTTCAAGATCATGCAGGGCGACTACCTGCTGCCCGGCACCAACGGCATGACCCACACCGAGTCGCAGACCGCCTGGTGCCAGGGCAAGGCCGCCTTCATCCCGTCCGGCTCCTGGCTGGAGAACGAGATGATCAAGGTCACCCCGGCCGACTTCGACATGGCCTTCCTGCCGATCCCGTCGCTGGCCGGCGACAAGCTGCCGCAGACCGCCGTGCGGGCCGGCGCCGGTGAGCCCTTCGTGGTGCCGACCAAGGCGAAGAACCAGGCCGGCGGCCTGGAGTTCCTGCGGATCATGCTGACCAAGGAGGGCTCCGGCAAGTTCGCCGCGGCCGCCAACTCGCTCTCCGTGCTGAAGGACGGCATCGGCCCGGACGTGGTGCTCAAGCCCGGCACCAAGTCCTCCTCGGTGGCGGTCACCGCGGCCGGCAGCAACACCTTCAACTACTCCTACCCGGACCTGCAGACCGCCTTCGACACCGAGCTGCAGAACGCCACCAACGAGCTGGTCAACAGCCGGATCACCCCGCAGGAGTGGGTGGCCCGGGCGAAGGCCGCCACCTCCAAGAAGGTCTGACCCGGCCTCAGAGGGTGCAGGACCGACCGGACACCGGGGCCCCGCGGGTCCCGGTGTCCCGCCGCGACAGGAGCAGTTGATGCGTCACAAGAAATACCCCTTCATCGTGGGGTTCCTCATCGTCCCGGTGGCGCTCTACGTGCTGCTGGTGATCTGGCCGTACGTGCAGACCTTCGGGTACTCGCTGACCGACTGGTCCGGGGCCTCGCAGCAGATGAACTTCATCGGGCTGCGCAACTACACCAGCCTGTTCGGCGACAGCGTCTTCGTCACCGCGCTGGAGCACAACCTGCTGCTGCTGATCGTGCTGCCGCTGGCCACCATCCTGCTGGCGCTGTTCTTCGCCTTCATGCTCAACGTCGGTGGCCGGGGCGGCACCGGCGGGGTGAAGGGCGTGCGCGGCGCGGGCTTCTACAAGGTGGTCTTCTTCTTCCCGCAGGTGCTCTCGGTGGCGATCCTGTCGGTGCTCTTCCAGGGCGTCTACCGGACCGACCAGGGCGGTCTGCTCAACGGCGTGCTGGTCAAGCTCGGCCTGGAGGACCCGAACAAGCCGCTGCAGTGGCTGGCCGACCCCAACTGGGGCCTGTGGTGCGTGATCGGCGTGCTGATCTGGTCCGGCGTCGGGTTCTACCTGGTGCTGTTCTCGGCCGCCATGCAGGCGGTGCCGAAGGACATCTACGAGGCGGCCCTGCTGGACGGCGCCGGGCGCGGTCAGACCTTCTTCA
Source organism: Kitasatospora viridis (assembly GCF_007829815.1). Taxonomy (NCBI): domain Bacteria; kingdom Bacillati; phylum Actinomycetota; class Actinomycetes; order Kitasatosporales; family Streptomycetaceae; genus Kitasatospora; species Kitasatospora viridis. The sequence goes on from NZ_VIWT01000001.1 coordinate 4,295,700, forward strand.
AGATCACCCTGCCGCTGCTCTGGGAGACCATCCAGACCGCCTGGGTCTACCTGGCGATCGCCGCGATGGACTGCTTCGCGCTGGTCTCCACGATGACCCCCGGGTCGTACTACGGCGGCGGTCCGGACCACCACAGCGAGATCCTGGCGACCCTGCTGATGCGCAACTTCATCACCTACGGCAAGGCCGGCTACGCCTGCGCCATGGGTGTGGTGATCTTCTTCATCACCCTCATCCTGTCCGTGATCTCGCTCCGGGTCACCCGGCGCGAGCAGATCGAGTTCTGAGCGGGGCCCCGGCATGAGTACCCACACCGACGCGACCACCACGGTCCCGGCGCCGCGCGAGGGCGGGGCGAGCGCCTCGCGCAAGCCCACCGCCGCCCAGCGGTTCGGCGACGGCGGCGGCATCCTGAACGTCTTCTCGCACGGCTTCCTGGTGCTCTGGGCCGTGATGATCATCGGCCCGCTGATCTGGATCGTGCTCGGCTCCTTCAAGAGCAACGCGCAGATCGGCGGCAGCGCCTGGTCCTGGCCGACCAGCTGGCACTTCGACGCGTTCTCCCGGGCCTGGGACAAGGGCATCGGCGGATTCTTCGCCAACACCCTGATCGTGCTGGCGGGTTCCCTCACCCTGACCATGCTGCTCGGCGCGATGGCGGCCTACGTGCTGGCCCGCTACGAGTTCCGGGGCAACCGGACGATCTACTACTTCTTCGTGGCCGGCGCGATGTTCCCGGTCTACCTCGCCCTGGTCCCGCTCTTCTTCATGGTGAAGAACCTCGGCCAGATCAGCCCGCTGCTCGGCCTGAACAGCTACCTCGGCCTGATCCTGGTCTACACGGCCTACTCGCTGCCGTTCACCGTCTTCTTCCTCTACGCCTTCTTCCGCTCGCTGCCGACCGCGGTGCACGAGGCGGCGATGATCGACGGCTGCTCGCACACCCGGGCCTTCTTCCAGGTCATGGTGCCGATGGCGAAGTCCGGTCTGATCAGCGTCTTCATCTTCAACGTGCTCGGCCAGTGGAACCAGTACCTGCTGCCGGTCACCCTGATGCAGCAGCAGAGCGGCTCCGACCCGGACCGCTCGATGCTCGCCCAGGGCCTGATGAACCTGGCGGTGCAGAGCGGCTACGCGAGCGACTTCCCCGGCCTGTTCGCCGGCATGACGATCGCGATGCTGCCGGTGCTGGTGGTCTACCTGTCCTTCCAGAAGCAGGTGCAGGCCGGTCTGACCTCGGCCACCCTGAAGTAGGAGTAACGCCCCGTCAGCACGAACGGCCCGCCCCCCGAGCAGTGGGGGCGGGCCGTTCGACGTGACGCCCGGTCAGCCGCGGTCGGCCTGCTGGGCCTGCAGCGCCCGGGCCAGCTCGTCCTGGCACTCCAGCACCAGCCGGCGCAGCGCCGGCGCGGCCTGCGGGTGCTCGGTCAGCCAGGCGCCGGTGGCGTCCAGGGTGGCCTGGTCGGTCTGCAGCCGCGGGAAGAAGCCGCCGACGAAGCGGATCGCGATCTCGATGCTGCGCTCGGCCCAGATGGTCTCCAGCAGCTCGAAGTAGCGCGCGACGTACGGCGCGGTCAGCTCGCGCTGGCCGGCCTGCTGGAAGCCGGCGGTCTGCGCGCCGACCATCGCGTTCGGCAGCTCGTCCGAGTCGACCACGGCCGACCAGGCCGCCGCCTTGGCCTCGGCGGTCGGCCGGGCGGCCAGCGCCTGGGTGCGCTTCTGGCTGCCGCTGGCGGTGTTGTCCCGGGCCAGCTCGGCGTCCAGCTGGGCCTGGTCGGCCCGACCGGCGGCGGCCAGCGCGGTCCAGAGCAGCCAGCGCAGGTCCTGGTCCACCTCCAGGCCGTCGATCCGGGCGGTGCCGGCCAGCAGGCCCTCCAGCAGCTGCAGGTGCTCGGCGGAGTCGGCGCTCGACGCCAGGAACCGGGCCCAGGCCAGCTGGTGGTCGCTGCCGGGCGCGGCGGCGCGCAGCTCGCGCAGCGCGGCGTCGGCGATCAGCCGGCCGCCCTCGGCCCGGTAGGACGGGTCCACGAAGACGTCGAGCGCGACGTGCGCCTGGGCGTGCAGGGTCTGCAGCACGCCGATGTCGGACTCCGCGCCGGCGAACTCCAGCACCAGGTCCAGGTAGTCGCGGGCCGGCAGCAGCCCGTCCCGGGTCAGGTTCCAGCAGGCCGACCAGGCGAGGGCGCGGGCCAGGGTGTCCCGGATGTCGCCGAGCGACTCGCGCAGGGTGGCCAGCGAGTCGTCGTCGAACCGGATCTTGCAGTACGTCAGGTCGTCGTCGTTGACCAGGACCAGGGCCGGGCGGGGCCGGCCGACCACCTCCTCGACCGCGGTCCAGTTGCCGGTGATGTCCACCTCCACCCGGGCGCTGCGCACCAGGGCGCCGTCCGGCTCCCGGTCGTAGAGGCCGACGGCGATCCGGTGCGGGCGGGTCGTCTCGCCGTCCTGAATGATCATCAGTTCGGCGATCCGGTCCTCGGCGTCGACCGTGACGACCGGGGTGAGCGTGTTGACGCCCGAGGTCTCCAGCCAGGCCGCCGACCAGTCGGCCATCGCCGCGGCGCCGCGCCCGGAGGTCTCGGCCAGCACCTCCAGCAGGTCGCCGAGCACCGTGTTGCCGAAGGCGTGCCGCTTGAAGTACTGCCGGGCGCCGTCGAAGAACGCGTCCCGCCCGACGTAGGCGACCAGCTGCTTGAGCACCGCGGCGCCCTTGGCGTAGGTGATGCCGTCGAAGTTGAGCTTGGCGTCCTCGACGTCCCGGATGTCCGCGGTGATCGGGTGGGTGGTCGGGTACTGGTCCTGCCGGTAGGCCCAGGCCTTGCGCTGGTTGGCGAAGGTGACCCAGGCGGACTGGTACTTGGTGGCCTCCTGCAGGCCGAACGAGCCCATGAAGTCGGCGAAGGACTCCTTCAGCCACAGGTCGTCCCACCACTTCATGGTGACCAGGTCGCCGAACCACATGTGCGCCATCTCGTGCAGGATGGTGTTGGCCCGGCCCTGGTACGAGGCCTCGGTCACCTTGGAGCGGAAGACGTACTCCTCGCGGAAGGTGACGCAGCCCGGGTTCTCCATCGCGCCGATGTTGTACTCCGGCACGAAGAGCTGGTCGTACTTGCCGAACGGGTACGGGTAGTCGAACTCGCGGTGGAAGAAGTCCAGGCCCTGCTTGGTGACCTCGAAGATCTCCTCGGCGTCGAAGTACGGCGCCAGCGACTTGCGGCAGGTGGCGGCGAGCGGGATCTCCAGCGTGCTGCCGTCCGGCAGTTCGCCGGCCCAGGAGTCCCGGGCCACGTGGTACGGCCCGGCGACCACGGCGGTCAGGTAGGTGGAGATCGGCCGGGTCGGCAGGAAGGTCCAGGTGCGGGCGGTGCCCTCGGCGGCGACGGACTCCTCGGCGGCGTTGCCGTAGACGTCCCAGGCGGCCGGCGCGGTGACGGTGAACCGGTAGGGCGCCTTCAGGTCGGGCTGCTCGAAGTTGGCGAACACCCGGCGGGCGTCGGCCGGTTCGAAGTGCGTGTAGAGGTAGGTCTCGCCGTCCACCGGGTCGGTGAACCGGTGCATGCCCTCGCCGGTGCGGCTGTACGCGCAGTCGGCGTCCACCACCAGGACGTTCTCCGCGGCCAGGTCGTCCAGGGCCACCCGGGCGCCGTCGAAGACCTGGGCCGGGTCGAGCGCGCGGCCGTTCAGGGTGACCGCCCGCACGGCCGGGGCCAGCAGGTCGGCGAAGCTGCTCGCGCCCGGTTCGGCGCAGCGGAAGCGGATGGTGGTCACGGAGCGGAAGGTGGCCGCGTCGGCCTCCGGCGCGCTGGTGACGTCGAGGTGCACCTCGTAACCGATCACGCTGAGGAGGCCGGCGCGCTGCTGAGCTTCGTCGCGGCTGAGGTTCTTGCCCGGCACTGCGGTACTCCTTTGTCCGGCTCGCACGGTGCTGTGCAGGTTGTGTGGGCAGGTCCTGCCCGCCCGCATCCTTTCACGCACCCCGAACGCGTCGTTGGCGCCAGTACCCGACCGCGCCGAGCGCCGCGACCAGCACCGCGGCCGCGTACAGCTGGTCGCGGTTGCCGGCCGTGGTGGTCATCAGGGCGAGCAGTGCGACCACCCCGGCGATGGCCACCCAGGTCAGGTACGGGTAGGCCCACATCCGGACCACCAGCTGCTCGGGGGCCTCGCGCTCCAGACGGCGGCGCATCCGCAGCTGCGAGACGCCGATGAAGAGCCAGACGACCAGGATCGCCACGCCGGTGGTGTTCATCAGCCAGGTGAAGACGGTGTCGGGCCACCAGTAGCCGGCCAGCACCGCCCCGAAGCCGAAGGCGCAGGAGGCGAGCACGGCCAGCCGCGGGACCCCGCCGCTGACCCGGGCCAGCGCCTTCGGGCCCTGGCCGCGGGAGACCAGCGAGTACGCCATCCGGGAGGAGCCGTAGATGTTGGCGTTCATCGCGCTCAGCAGGGCGATCAGCACCACGGCCTGCATCACCTGGGCGGCGCCCGGGATGTGCAGGAACCGCAGCACCGTCACGTAGGGGCCCAGCTTGACCACGTCCGGGTCGTTCCACGGCACCAGGGTGACCACCAGCGCCATCGAGCCGATGTAGAAGACGGCGATCCGCCAGACCGCGGTGCGCACCGCGTTGGCCACGTTGCGGCGCGGGTCGTCGGACTCGGCCGCCGCGATGGTGACGGTCTCCAGGCCGCCGTAGGCGAAGACCGAGGCCAGCAGACCGGTGATCAGGCCGCTGGTGCCGTGCGGCAGGAAGCCGCCGTGGCCGGTCAGGTTGCCGGTGCCGGGGGCCGCGTGCAGCACGCCGGTGACGCCGAGCACGCCGAGCACCAGGAAGGCGACGATCGCGGTGATCTTGACCGCCGCGAACCAGAACTCGAACTCGCCGAAGTTCTTCACCGCGGTCAGGTTGCTGGCGCAGAAGAACGCCATGAAGACGGCGACCCAGCCCCAGCCCGGCACCCCCGGGAGCCAGGAGTTCATGATCGAGCCGGCCGCGGTGGCCTCCGCCGCGACCCCGCAGCAGAGCATCACCCAGTACATCCAGCCGGCGGTCAGCCCGGCCCACGGCCCGATCTCCCGCTCGGCGTGCACCGAGAACGAGCCCGAGGCCGGGTGCGCGGCGGACATCTCACCGAGCATCCGCATGATCAGCATCACCAGCAGGCCCGCCGCGGTGAAGGCCAGGATGATGCCGGGTCCGGCCGCCGCGATGCCCGCGCCGGAGCCGACGAAGAGGCCGGCGCCGATCACCCCGCCGAGCGCGATCATCGAGAGGTGGCGCTGCTTCAGGCCGTGGCTCAGCTGGGGCGTGGCCTGGGCCTCGGGGGCCTCGGGGGCCTCGGGAGGAGCGGTGGTCGCGGTCATGCGGGGTTATCCAGACGGTTCGTAAATCGGACGACCCGTCCCAATATGCGGGGACCGGCGGGGTGCCGCACGGCCCTGACCAGGATCCGGACCGGCTGGGTACGGAGGGTAGTCGATCGGTCGTCCCAGGGTGAGAACCGGCGACGAACCCCACAAGTGAAGGCGGTGACGGTTTGTCGGTCGTGACATCGAAAGCGTGGGACGAGGAGCGTAAGTTCACGAACGTTCACTCAGATCCCTTTCCCGGAGGCTCCGATGGCCCTTGCCGCCCCGCTCCCGTCCCGCCCCGTGCTGGCCGACCTGCTGCCCGCGGCCGGCAGCCGGACCGGGGCCGCCCTGCGCGAACTGGCCCTGGTCGGCGGCGGCGCCGCGCTCACCGGCCTGGCTGCGCAGTGGTCGGTGGCGGTGCCCGGCTCGCCGGTGCCGGTGACCGGCCAGACCTTCGCCGCGCTGCTGGTCGGCACCGCGCTCGGCGCCCGCCGGGGCGTCGCCGCGCTCGGCCTCTACCTGCTGGCCGGCGCGGCCGGGCTGCCCTGGTTCGCCCAGGGCTCGGCCGGCTGGTCGATGCCGAGCTTCGGCTACGTGCTCGGCTTCGTGCTGGCCGCCGCCGTCACCGGCCTGCTGGCCCGGCGCGGCGCCGACCGCGGCCCGCTGCGCACCGCCGCCGCCATGGTGCTGGGCAACCTGGCGATCTACGCGGTCGGCGTGCCCTACCTGGCCGCCTCGCTGCACGTGTCGCTGGCCAAGGCGGCCCACCTGGGGCTCTACCCCTACCTGGTGGGCGACGCGTTGAAGACCGCGGTGGCGATGGGCGCCCTGCCGCTGACCTGGAAGCTGCTGCGCGGCCGGGTCTGACCCGGTCCTTCACGGGGGCGGGGGAGCGGCATGCCAGACTTCCTGCCATGCGCGTTTACCTGGGTTCCGACCATGCCGGATACGAACTGAAGAACCACCTCGTCGAGTGGCTCACCGCGGCCGGCCACGAGCCGATCGACTGCGGCCCGCACATCTACGACGCCGAGGACGACTACCCGCCGTTCTGCCTGCGCGCCGCCGAGCGCACCGCCGCCGACCCCGAGGCGCTGGGCATCGTGATCGGCGGCTCGGGCAACGGCGAGCAGATCGCCGCCAACAAGGTGAAGGGCGTGCGGGCCGCGCTGGCCTGGAGCGAGCAGACCGCCGCGCTCGGCCGCGAGCACAACAACGCCAACGTGGTCAGCATCGGCGGCCGGATGCACACCCAGGAGGAGGCGACCAAGTTCGTCGAGATCTTCCTGGCCACCCCGTACAGCGGCGAGCCCCGGCACACCCGCCGGATCGAGATGCTCAGCGCCTACGAGACCACCGGTGAGCTGCCCGCCATCCCGGCCCACCACCCGCAGGGCTGATTCTGCGTCACCTCCGTCGCCCCGCCGCCGCACGGCCCGTCAGAAGCCGTGCGGCAGCCAGGGGGCGACCGGCCAGCCGAAGGCGGCCGACGCCCGGGCCAGCGCGCCCGGGCGCAGCTCGCGGACCAGCCCGGCCGCCGCCTGCGCCGCCAGCGTGCAGCCGCCCAGGTAGGCGGCCCCCAACTCGCGCACCGACAGCGCCAGGTCGGCCGCGTCCTCGGTCGGCTCGCAGGCCGCCGGGTGCTCCGGCCCCGCGGCGTGCAGGTGCCAGCGCCCGGTGTTCCACGGGCAGAACTCGTCCTCGACCGCCAGCACCAGGTCCACCGGGGCCGCGTACCGCCGCGAGCGCAGCGCGTCGCCCACCTCCACCAGCCGGACGAAGAGCGCGTCGGACAGCTGCGAGCGCAGCCGCCGCGGGTCCGAGACCAGGTGCAGCAGCGGGTCGTCCACCGGCAGGCTGGCCGCCACCACGGTGTCGGTCAGGTCCAGCTCCAGCAGGTAGTTCCAGAGCGCGGCGCGGGCCCCGGGGGTCGCCGCGGTCACCTCGCGCACCCGCACCTCGCCGCCCGGACCGCCGTGCTCCCAGCTGATCCCGACCGAGTAGCGGGCGTAGCCGAGCAGCGTGGCGTCCGCCCGGTCCTCGGCCAGCACGCACTGCAGCGGGGCGCGGCCGCCCCGCTCGCTCGGCGGGTCGAACAGCGCCACCCGCTCCCAGCCGGGCCGGCGGGCCAGCATGCCCGGGCGCAGCGGCACCTGGGCGGCGTAGAGCCGCTCGCAGTCGGCGGCCGAGCCGGCCGGGTCGGCCAGTCGCAGCCGCACCGGCTCGCCGGCCGGCCGGGCCACCCGGGCCCTGGCCCGGTCGATCCGCACGCCCAGCTGCCAGCTGGCCAGGCCGTACCCGTAGCGGCCGTAGATGCCCGGCTCGGAGGCGGTCAGCACGGCCAGCGACTCGCCGCGCTCGTGCACGTCGTCCAGCTGACGGCGCATCAGTGCGGTGAGCACCCCGCGCCGGCGGTGGGTCGGCAGCACCCCGACCATGGTCACCCCGGCGGCCGGCAGCACCGCCCCGCCCGGCACCGCGAGCCGGAACGAGAAGGCGCCGGCCGCGCCGACCGGCCGGTCGCCGTCCCAGACCGCCAGCGAGCGGTCGACCTCGGTCAGCGCCTGCCACATGGCCCGGCGCTCGGGGGACTCGGCCGAGCCGAAGGCGGTCTCCAGCGCGTCGTACCAGCCGTCCCACTCGGCGGCCTGGAGGACCCGCGGTTCGAGCGGGCCGTGCTCCTGCGGGAGATGTGTCATATGACACAGCTATCACCCGGGTGGCGCGGTTGCGAGCTCTTCGCGCGGGCAGCGGCCCCCGAGCCCCGGCGTGAACTGCGCACGAGCGCCCCCGGCGTCCCCCGGTGCGCTGGTAGCGGCCCCGGACCGGGCCCGGCGCCCCGGCCGAAACCGAGCGGCCAGGCGGACCGGGGATGAACGCCCGTCGACGCGGACGGGCCCCGGTGGATAAGGTCGGGCCCCATGGCTGGCAGCACGCCGGGCTCCAGGCCCCAGACGACTGCGACCGGGACGGTCTCCGCCGACCCCGTGGCGGCCCGGTTGCGCAAGCGGCTCTACCGGGCCCGCCGAACCCTGCGCCGGACCGGGGTGGACTACTTCCGCGGCGACGGGGCGGACTGGCTGGCCTTCGCCGTGCTGCTGCTCCTGGTGCCGGTGCTGGTCGTGCTGAACGTCTGGCTGCCCGCCTGGGTGCCGCCCACCACGCTGGTGCTGCCGATCCTGGCCGGCGCGCTGCTGCTGCGCCCGGTCTCGCTGGTGCTGCTCTACGCCACCGCCGCGCTCGGCCTGTCCACCGAGTCGGTGATCCACACCGGCGAGCGGGCGGCCAGCCAGCACCCCGAGTCCTACGTCTTCGGGGTCACCCCCGGCGCCGCCCTGGTGGTCGGCGCGGTCGGGGTGGCCGGGCTGCTGCTGGCCCAGTTCCGCAGCCGGGTCGGGGTGCCGTGGCGCAGCGGCGGCTCGATGCTCTTCGACCTGCGCGAGCGGCTCAAGGTGCAGAGCCAGGTGCCGGTGCTGCCCGTTGGCTGGCACGCCGACATGGCGCTGCGCCCGGCCGGCGGCCAGTCCTTCTCCGGCGACTTCGTGGTGGCGGCCCGCACCGGGCCGGGCCGGCGGATGCTGGAAGTCGTGCTGGCCGACGTCTCGGGCAAGGGCATGGACGCCGGCTCCCGGGCGCTGCTGCTCTCCGGGGCCTTCGGCGGCCTGCTCGGCTCGCTGCCGCCGCACGACTTCCTGCCCGCCGCCAACGGCTACCTGCTCCGGCAGGACTGGGAGGAGGGCTTCGCCAGCGCGGTGCACCTCGCCCTGGACCTGGACAGCGGCGAGTACGAGCTGCTCTCGGCCGGCCACCTGCCGGGCATGCAGCGCCTCGCCGGGGCCGGCCGCTGGGAGAGCAAGGAGTCCGCCGAGGGACCGCTGCTGGGCCTGTACGACGGCGCCAAGTTCGAGGGCGTGCGCGGCCGGCTGGGCCGCGGCGACGTGCTGATGCTCTGCACCGACGGCATGGTCGAGGTGTCCGGCCGGGACCTCTCCGAGGGCATGGACCGGCTGATGGGCGAGGCCGACCGGCTGGTGGCCGGCGGCCAGTTGGGCCGGGCCGCCGGCGGCGCGGCCGGGCGGCTGATCGAGACCGTGGCCAAGGACATCAACGACGACCGCGCGGTGCTGCTGATCTGGCGCGAGTGACTGTCAAGGCCAGCGGTGATCTTCGGCCAATCTGCCCGCGGGGCGCTGACGCCCCCTCGGTCCACGAACGGCCCGGCCGGCGACCCCGGCCGACGGTCCGTCAGGTCCGGTCCGCTATCGTCTCGGTCGGCGGAAACTCGTCCCACATGGCAGGACTTTTGGCACCTGTCAGCGGCAAGTCCTTTACGCAGTCAGCACGGTCGACCACACTGAGTCCGGGCGGGACTGGCCGGAACTCGGGGGATGTTCGGGTGTGCTTCACCGACGGGTGCCGCCTCGGGACCTTCGGGCAGGCCGTGGTCCGCTCCGCCACGAAATGAGGAAGTGAGTCCGGGTGGCACTCTCCGTCTCCGCGTTGGTCCTGTTCGGCGTGATGCTGATCATCTTCATCCGCGGGAAGCAGATCAAGATGCCGCACGCGATCGTCGCCGTGCTCTTCGGCTTCATGCTGAACCAGTCGACCCAGCTCTCCAAGCCCATCCAGGAAATGCTCAACTCGGTGGCCAACACCCTGGGCAACGTCACCAAGTGACGCCGCGGCGGGGCTGCGGGTGCCTCCTCCGGCCGCCTACTGCCCCGCCCGCCTGGCCTGCCACCAGCGGCTCAGCCGGCCGCCCCGGGCCGTTCGCACGACGGCCGCGACGGGCTCCGGCGCGGGCTCGGGGCTCCGGCCGCGCTCGGCCGAGCGGACCGCCTCCAGGCTGGCGCCGTCGGCCGCCAGCAGCACGAACAGCCGCGCCCAGCAGAACCGTTCGGCCCGCGGCCAGTCGAGCGCGGCCAGCGCCGCCGAGGCCGCCGGGCTGACCTCGCCGTTCACCCGGACCTCGGCCACCTCGTCACCGGCCCGGCCGCCGAAGAACAGCTTGACCCCGTTCAGCCGCGGGTCGGTCAGCTCCGGCGCGAGCGCGGCCGCGAGCTCCGGCAGCAGCTCCCGCCCGCCCAACCAGTCGGTCAGCCGGGCGCTCTGGAAGCCGAAGACCGTGGCCGGCCCCTGCACCGCGTGCCAGCCCGGCAGTTCGGGCAGCCGCCGGTGGTCGCCGTAGCGGCCCTGGTGGTCCATCAGTTCGACCACGGTGGCGGCGGTGGTGGCCGCCCACATCCGCACCGCGCTCTCCAACTTCTCGGTCTCGGTGGTGCCCAGCCCGGCCGTGCAGTCCCAGACCACCGGTGCGTCCGCGCGGCCCAGGTCGAGCACGAAGCCGAGGTCGGCGTGCGCGGCGCCGTCCGGCCCGAGGTGCTCGCGGATCGCCACCGCGGTGCTGCCCGGTCCGCGGACCACCTCCCCGTCGAGGGCGAACTCGCGCCCGTACCGGGACAGTTCCCGCACCACCGCGTGCTGGATCACCAGCCGCCGCTGCTCGGGCTCCACGCCGCCTCCTTCGCACCCCGGTTCGAACAAACGCCGAGGCTAGCGGGGCCGGGCTCGGCACTGCCAGTCCGCGGCCGGCGGTCCGCCCCACGACCGGGGCGAACACGACGAAGGCCCCGACGCGCAGGGCGCGTCGGGGCCTTCGACCGGAGCGGGCGACGAGAATCGAACTCGCGTGACTAGTTTGGAAGACTAGGGCTCTACCATTGAGCTACGCCCGCCGGTCCGGGTGGACGGGCAACAGCGTACCCGATCCGACGGGCAGTCGAATATCTGCGAGCCGACGATCGTCGGCGTGTACGCTCTCTCTCGCGTGAATGCGGGGTGTGGCGCAGTTTGGTAGCGCGTCCGCTTTGGGAGCGGAAGGCCGTCGGTTCGAATCCGGTCACCCCGACCAGTCAGTTTCGTGGTACCCGGTAGGATGGGCCGCTGGTGGTCACGGCTTCCGAGCCGACCACCCCAGGGTGACAGAGTCCCCGCCCAGACCCGCACCGGGACCGGGCCGCTCGCCATCCACCCCACACGGGAGATCGCCGCACTCAGGTGGCTCATCACCCGTCTGCCCGGCCCGCAGCCCGCGAGGGACTCGGGGGCCGGAACAGACAAGCCGACCGCAAGCCCCATAGGAGACCTAACCGTGAAGAGCGCCGTCGAGACTCTGAACCCGACCCGGGTTCGACTCACCGTCGAGGTGCCCTTCGAGGAGCTCAAGCCCAGCCTCGACGCGGCGTACAAGAAGATCAACCAGCAGGTCACGGTTCCGGGTTTCCGGAAGGGCAAGATTCCGAACCGGGTCATCGACCAGCGGTTCGGCCGCGCCGCCGTGCTGGAGGAGACCGTCAACGACGCCCTGCCGCGCTTCTACACGCAGGCCGTCGACGAGAACAAGGTCGAGGTCCTCGGTCAGCCCGACATCACGGACATCAAGGGTGTCGAGGACCTCGACGCCAACGGCCTCACCTTCACCGCCGAGGTCGACATCCGCCCGGAGATCACCCTCCCCGACTTCGCCGAGATCTCGGTCGAGGTCGACGCCATCGAGGTGACCGACGAGGACATCGAGAAGTCGCTGCAGCAGCTGCGCGAGCGCTTCTCCTCGGTCAAGGACGTCGAGCGCGCCGCCGGCGCGGACGACATCGTCGTGGTGGACCTGGAGGCCAAGGTCGACGGCGAGGTGCCGGAGGACGGCACCGCCACCGGCGTGAGCTACGAGATCGGCTCGGGCCGCCTGCTGGACGGCATCGACGAGGCCGTCACCGGCCTCTCGGCCGGCGAGTCGAAGACCTTCACCACCGAGCTCAAGGGCGGCACCCAGGCCGGCAAGAGCTCCGAGGTGACCGTCACCGTCACCGCCGTCCAGGAGAAGGAGCTCCCCGAGCTGGACGACGAGTTCGCCCAGCTGGCCAGCGAGTTCGACACCCTGGAGGAGCTGCGCGCCGACTCCCGCACCCGGCTCGGCCGGATGAAGGAGTTCGACCAGGCGACCCAGGCGCAGGAGAAGGTCCTGGACGCGCTGCTCGAGAAGATCGAGATCGAGTTCCCGGAGAAGCTCCTCAAGGACGAGGTCGAGACCCGCAAGCACAACCTGGAGCACCACCAGCTGGAGCCGATCGGCCAGACCCTGGAGAGCTACCTCGCCGCCCAGGGCAAGACCCGCGAGGAGTTCGACGCGGAGACCGAGGAGCAGGCGAAGAAGGGCATCAAGACCCAGTTCGTGCTCGACGAGATCGTGGCCAAGGAGGAGGTGGGCGTGAACCAGGAGGAGCTCACCGAGCACCTGATCCGCCGCGCCGCCGGCTCCGGCCTGAGCCCGGACCAGTTCGCCCAGCAGATCGTCTCCAACCAGCAGGTCCCGCTGCTGGTCGGCGAGGTCGCCCGCGGCAAGGCGCTCGCCCTGGTGGTCGAGGCCGCCACGGTGACCGACTCCAACGGTGAGGTCGTCGACTTCGACGAGGACGAGGAGGAGGTGGCCGAGGCGGCCACCACCGAGGCCGCCGCCGAGGCGACCGAGGAGTCCGCCGAGGCCTGAACCGCCCCGTCGCGGTGAGCCCCGAACGGGCCCGGACGCACTCCTGGAAATCAGGTGCGCGTCCGGGCCCGTTCCGCTTCCGGCGGCGCACCTGCGCTGACAGCGAACAGTTCTGTGTGAGGGATTCCCGGGCTCGGCCTGCGCGTTAGGGTCAACGAAAGCAAGCTAAACCGACTGAGCAGGTGGCTAAGTGACGTTCCCGCAGATGCAGATGCCTGGCCTGATGACGCCGCGCGCGGCCGGTGGTGACGTGCTCGGCGGCCTGGGCGACCAGGTCTACAACCGGCTTCTCGGCGAGCGGATCATCTTCCTCGGCCAGCAGGTGGACGATGACATCGCCAACAAGATCACCGCCCAGCTCCTCCTCCTGGCCGCCGAGCCGGAGAAGGACATCTACCTGTACATCAACTCCCCGGGCGGCTCGATCACGGCCGGCATGGCGATCTACGACACCATGCAGTACATCAAGAACGACGTGGTGACCATCGCGATGGGCATGGCGGCCTCGATGGGCCAGTTCCTGCTCACCGCCGGGACGCCGGGCAAGCGCTTCGCGCTGCCGAACGCCGAGATCCTGATGCACCAGCCCTCGGCCGGCCTGGGCGGCTCCGCGACCGACATCCGGATCCAGGCCGAGCAGCTGCTCCGCATGAAGAAGCGGATGTCCGAGCTGATCTCCCAGCACAGCGGGCAGACCTTCGACCAGATCACCAAGGACTCCGACCGCGACCGCTGGTTCACCGCGGAGGAGGCCAAGGCCTACGGGCTGATCGACGACATCATGCACAGTGCCGCGGATGTCCCCGGCGGTGGCGGCACCGGCGCCTGAGCGCCGCCCCACCCCACCCCACCACGTCGGACCAGCCCCCGGAGGACGGACCCGCAATGAACCTTCCCAACACCCCCGCCGGCGACTACCTGCGCGCCCGTGCCGAGCTGACCTCCCCTCGGGCGGAGGGCCGCTACATCGTGCCGCGGTTCGTCGAGCGCACCTCGCAGGGCATCCGCGAGTACGACCCGTACGCCAAGCTGTTCGAGGAGCGGATCATCTTCCTCGGCTCGCAGGTGGACGACGTCTCGGCGAACGACGTCATGGCCCAGCTGCTCTGCCTGGAGTCGATGGACCCGGACCGCGAGATCCAGATGTACATCAACTCGCCCGGCGGCTCGTTCACCGCGCTCACCGCGATCTACGACACCATGCAGTACGTCAAGCCGGACATCCAGACGGTCTGCATGGGCCAGGCCGCCTCGGCCGCCGCCGTGCTGCTGGCCGCCGGCACCCCGGGCAAGCGGATGGCGCTGCCGAACGCCCGGATCCTGATCCACCAGCCGTACACCGAGACCGGCCGCGGCCAGGTGTCCGACCTGGAGATCCAGGCGAAGGAGATCTTCCGGATGCGCGAGCAGCTGGAGGAGATGCTGTCCAAGCACTCCAACCAGCCGATCGAGAAGGTCCGCGACGACATCGAGCGTGACAAGATCCTCACCGCCGAGGAGGCCCTGGAGTACGGCCTCATCGACCAGATCGTCTCCACCCGCAAGGCCTCGCTCAACAGCTGAGGCCGGCGACTCCCCGCCGGGCGGGGCGTACCGCCCGGTACGCCCCGCCCGGCGGGCTCCGGCCTCCCGCCCGACGGCATCTGTTCGGTATCAATTCGCCCAGGGCGTAGGGCAGAGCCGTCGAAGTCGACTGATTCCGCGAGTCGGCAGAGTACCGTCGGATACCGAGACCTGAGCGCCCTGGCGGGGCGACCGTCGGGTCCACAGCACCAGGCCCCGGACCCCCGCGGGGCCCCTGGCGAAGGGGAAGCACCTCGTGGCACGCATCGGAGACGGTGGCGACCTGCTCAAGTGCTCGTTCTGCGGCAAGTCGCAGAAGCAGGTGAAGAAGCTGATCGCCGGCCCAGGCGTGTACATCTGCGACGAGTGCATCGATCTCTGCAACGAGATCATCGAGGAGGAGCTCGCAGAGTCCTCCGAGGTGCGCTTCGAGGAGCTCCCGAAGCCGCGCGAGATCTACGAGTTCCTGGACCAGTACGTGGTCGGCCAGGACCTGGCCAAGAAGGCCCTCTCGGTGGCCGTCTACAACCACTACAAGCGGGTCCAGGCCGGCGAGGCCGGCCGCGGCAGCGGCCGCGAGGACGCCATCGAGCTGGCCAAGTCCAACATCCTGCTGCTCGGTCCGACCGGCTCCGGCAAGACCCTGCTCGCGCAGACCCTGGCCCGGATGCTGAACGTGCCGTTCGCGATCGCCGACGCCACCGCGCTGACCGAGGCGGGCTACGTCGGCGAGGACGTCGAGAACATCCTGCTGAAGCTGATCCAGGCGGCCGACTACGACGTCAAGAAGGCCGAGACCGGGATCATCTACATCGACGAGATCGACAAGGTCGCCCGCAAGAGCGAGAACCCGTCGATCACCCGGGACGTCTCCGGCGAGGGCGTGCAGCAGGCGCTGCTGAAGATCCTGGAGGGCACCACCGCCTCGGTGCCGCCGCAGGGCGGGCGCAAGCACCCGCACCAGGAGTTCATCCAGATCGACACCACCAACGTGCTGTTCATCGTCGGCGGCGCCTTCGCCGGTCTGGAGCGGATCATCGAGGGCCGCTCGGGCGGCAAGGGGATCGGCTTCGGCGCGACCATCCGCTCCAAGCGGGAGAGCGACGCGACCGACCACTTCCGTCAGGTGATGCCGGAGGACCTGGTCAAGTTCGGCATGATCCCGGAGTTCATCGGCCGGCTGCCGGTGATCACCAGCGTGCACAACCTGGACCGCGAGGCGCTGCTGCAGATCCTCACCGAGCCGAAGAACGCGCTGGTCAAGCAGTACCGCAAGCTCTTCGAACTCGACGGCGTGGAGCTGGAGTTCAGCCGGGACGCGCTGGAGGCGATCGCCGACCAGGCGATCCTGCGCGGCACCGGGGCGCGCGGGCTGCGGGCGATCATGGAGGAGGTGCTGATGTCGGTGATGTACGAGGTGCCCTCCCGCCAGGACGTGGCCCGGGTGGTGGTCACCGGTGACGTGGTCTCCAAGCACGCCATCCCGACCCTGGTGCCGCGCGACATGATCAAGCGCGAGCGCCGGGACAAGAGCGCCTGACCGGCAGCAGGACGAGGAACGGACGAGGGCCCGCGGCAGTCGCCGCGGGCCCTCGGTGCGTCCTGCCGTCCGGCTACTTGGGCACCTCGGCCGAGCCGCGCAGCTCGCGGGCGTCGGCGGCGGCCTTGTCCAGCGCGGGCGCCTTGCCGCTGGCCGTGGTCTGCATGACCACCGCCAGCACGCTGTTGTCGATCCACACGCAGACCGCGTCGGTCTCCTTGGTGGTGATGGCGTCCTCACAGCTCATCACCCCGCCGAGCGGGCCCGGGTCCGGGTGGGTGCGCGCGGAGAAGGTGGCGCCGTTGCCCCGGGCCGAGTTCTCGAAGCCCAGCCAGAAGCCGACCTCCTCCAGGCTCGGCGAGGCGATCCGGCCGTAGTCGCCGTAGTAGACGACGGCCCGGTCGGACAGCAGCGAGTTGTAGACCGTGCTGACCGTGCCGTCCATGGACTTGGCGCCCTGACTCTGCGACAGGTTCTTGGAGAGCTGCTGGGCCAGCTTGTTGCCCGGGTCGCTGCTCAGGGTCTGGAAGGAGTCCGGCACCACCAGCTTGCGGGTGCCCGGGCCGCTCGCGTCCTGCGTCCCGCCGGGGCTGCTGCTCGCGGCCGGGCTGTCGGAGGCGAGCGGGGTGCCGCTGGCGGCGGGGCTCTGCTGGACCACCGGGGTGTGCTTCTTGTCGGCGTTCTGCTTGTCCGACTTGTCCTTCAGCGTGCTGACCAGCACCGAGGAGGCGACGCCGATCGCGGCGAGCACCGCGACCAGGGTGATCCACAGCGCCTTGCGGGACCTGCGCGGCGGCGGTGGCGGCGGCCCCACCGGCGGGTACTGGGCGGGCCAGCCGGCGCCCTGCTGGGGCGGCACCTGCTGGTAGTACGGCGACTGCTGGGGGTACACGGGCGATCCGTAGCCGGGCTGCGGCGGCGGCGCGCCGTAGCCGTCGGGCGCCGCCGGCGGGGGCGGACCGTACGGGTACTGGTCGGACATGGGCAATCCCTCCCGGAGCTCGGTCGCGGCGCCCGGTCCCCTTGCTCCGACTGGCCGGCCGGGTACCGGCACGCTACCGTACGCCGACGACGTGCTCGGCGGGCTCCGCGGTTCCGTAAACTGTGCGTCGTGACCGACATGACGAACCAGCTCCCCGCCGACCACGCGTCCGGGGACAACGCAGCCACCCTTCCGACCGCCTACGCCCCCGGCGAGGTAGAGGGCGAGCTGTATGAGCGCTGGGTAGCCCGCGGTTACTTCGAGGCGGACGCGAAGAGCGAGAAGCCCCCCTACACCATCGTCATCCCGCCGCCGAACGTGACCGGTGCCCTGCACCTGGGCCACGCCTTCCAGCACACCCTGATGGACGCCCTGACGCGCCGTAAGCGGATGCAGGGTTACGAGGCGCTCTGGCTGCCCGGCATGGACCACGCCGGCATCGCCACCCAGAACAAGGTGGAGCAGCAGCTCGCCGAGTCCGGCCTGTCCCGGCACGACCTGGGCCGCGAGGCCTTCGTCGAGAAGGTCTGGGAGTGGAAGGAGAACTACGGCGGGAAGATCCTCGGCCAGATGCGCCGGCTCGGTGACGGCGTGGACTGGTCGCGCGAGCGCTTCACGATGGACGAGGGCCTGTCCAAGGCCGTCCAGACCATCTTCAAGAAGCTCTTCGACGACGGCCTGATCTACCGCGCCGAACGCATCATCAACTGGTGCCCGCGCTGCCTGACCGCGCTCTCCGACATCGAGGTGGAGCACGAGAACGTCCCCGGCGAGCTGGTCTCGATCCGCTACGGCGAGGGCGACGACGCGATCGTGGTCGCCACCACCCGGGCCGAGACGATGCTCGGCGACACCGCGGTCGCCGTCCACCCCGAGGACGAGCGCTACCGCCACCTGGTCGGACGGACCGTCAAGCTGCCGCTGACGGACCGGGAGATCCCGGTGGTCGCCGACGAGCACGTGGACCCGGAGTTCGGCACCGGCGCCGTCAAGGTGACCCCGGCGCACGACCCGAACGACTTCGCCATCGGCCAGCGGCACGGCCTGCCGAACCTGAGCGTGATGGACGAGCGCGGCGTGATCACCGTGCACGGCCCGTTCCTCGGCCTGGACCGGCTGGAGGCCCGCTCGGCCGTCGTCGGCGCGCTGCGCGAGCAGGGCCGGATCGTCGCCGAGAAGCGCCCCTACGACCACGCGGTCGGCCACTGCTCGCGCTGCCACACCGTGGTCGAGCCGCGGCTGTCGCTGCAGTGGTGGGTCAAGGTCGAGCCGCTGGCCAAGGCGGCCGGCGACGCGGTCCGGGACGGCCGGGTGCAGATCCACCCGAAGGAGCTGGAGCGCCGCTACTTCGACTGGGTCGACAACATGTACGACTGGTGCATCTCGCGCCAGCTCTGGTGGGGCCACCGGATCCCGGTCTGGTACGGCCCGAACGGCGAGGTCGTCTGCGTCGGACCGGACGACGAGGCGCCCACCGGCGAGGGCTGGACCCAGGACCCGGACGTGCTGGACACCTGGTTCTCCAGCGGCCTGTGGCCGTTCTCCACGCTGGGCTGGCCGGAGCAGACCCCGGACCTGGCGAAGTTCTACCCGACCGACGTGCTGCTCACCGGCCACGACATCATCTTCTTCTGGGTCGCCCGGATGATGATGTTCGGCCTGTACGCGATGGACGGTCAGGCGCCGTTCCACACCGTGGCGCTGACCGGCCTGGTCCGCGACGAGTTCGGCAAGAAGATGTCCAAGTCCAACCCGAACGCGGTGGACCCGCTGGACTGGATGGACGCCTACGGCGCCGACGCGGTCCGGTTCACCCTGGCCAGCGGCGCCAACCCGGGCGCCGACGTGCCGATCGGCGAGGACTGGGTCAAGGGCTCGCGCAACTTCTGCAACAAGATCTGGAACGCCACCCGGTTCGCGCTGATGAACGGCGCCACCGTGGAGGGTCCGCTGCCCGAGCCGGAGCAGATGACCGCCGCCGAGCGGTGGATCCTCTCCCGGCTGGGCGAGACCGTGGCCCAGGTGGACGCGCTCTACGAGGACTACCAGTTCGCGAAGCTCTCCGACGCGCTCTTCCACTTCGCCTGGGACGAGGTCTTCGACTGGTACGTCGAGCTCTCCAAGACCACCCTGGCGGCCGGCGGCCCGCAGGCCGACGCCGCCCGCCGGGTGCTCGGCGAGGTGCTGGAGGTGACGCTGCGGCTGCTGCACCCGGTGGTCCCGTTCGTCACCGAGGCGCTCTGGACGGCGCTCACCGGCGGCGAGTCGGTGGTGGTCGCCGAGTGGCCGAAGGACGGCGGGTTCCGCGACCCGGCCGCCCAGGCGGAGATCGCGCTGCTGCAGCAGGTGGTCACCGAGGTCCGCCGGTTCCGCAACGACCAGGGGCTGAAGGACGGTCAGAAGGTGCCCGCCACGCTGGAGCTGGCCGGCGCCGGCCTGGCCGACCACGAGGCGGCGATCCGCTCGCTGGCCCGGCTGGCCGTGCCGGCCGAGGGCTTCGCCGCGACCGCCTCGCTGTCGGCGGCCGGTGCCGCGGTGGCGCTGGACCTGTCCGGTGCCATCGACGTGGCCGCCGAGCGCAAGCGGCTCGCCAAGGACCTCGCGGCGGCCGAGAAGGAGCTGGCGCAGACCACGGGGAAGCTCGGCAACGAGGGCTTCCTGGCCAAGGCGCCGGAGGACGTGGTGGCGAAGATCAAGGCCCGCCAGACGGCGGCCGAGGGCGACATCGCCCGGATCACCGCCCAGTTGGCGGCGCTGCCGCAGGCCTGACCCCGCCCGTGCCCCGGGGCCGCGTCCGCTTCGGCGGGCGCGGCCCCGAGCCGTTTCCGGGGCGGTCGGCGGTGCCTCCGGCAGGGGGCGTCCCGGCCGGCCCGGGGGCGGGCGGGGCCGGTCCGCGCGCCCTCCCCGACGGCGCGGCGCTTGCTTTTCCAACGCCGGACGGATTACCGGGAGATTTCCACGGAAAGCCAGAAAACGATCGGATTCGCATTCCGGAGGAACAACACTCGGGCATGTTTCGATGGCCTCGGAAGGTGAGCCGTATACGGTGTTCCGCAGGTCGGAGCAACGGCGGCGACGGGAAGGCATGGCATGACGCGAGTGCAGAAAACGGCCGGCGAACTCCCCGCTCAGCGGGTCGAGGAAACCAAGGGCCGGGCCGCGACCCTGTTGCTGGCATTCCGGCACGGGAATCAACTCGCGTTCGACGAGGAGCTGGACCGGCTGCTCGCCGAGGAGGACGAGCGCGCGGTGGTCACCTTGCTCGCCTGGATCGCCGCCGAGGCGGTCCGCAAGGCCTACGCCCCCGAGGCCGGCGACCGGGTGCTCCGCTCGCTGGCCCGCAAGGCCCCGCCGGGGCCGATCGGGGTCGCGGTGGACGAGGAGTCGGCCGACGCGGCCCGGCTGATCGACGCGGTGCGCTGCGGCGACGTGGCCGGGGTGCGCACCCTGGTCGCCGCCACCGCGGACACCACCTTCCTGCTCGGCGGCCTGCTCCAGGCGGTGGCGATGATGCTGCCGCTGGTGGCGGAGGACGAGGTCGAGGCGGTGCTGGAGGAGCTGCGGCTGCGTCAGGCCCCCGTCCCCGTGGGCGTCTGAGCGCGGTCGGCACCTCACCGTCGCGCGGCGCCCCCGCGCGACCCCCGCCCGGGGGACCCCCGGGCGCGCCGGGACCGGGGCGGCACTCCGTAGACTTGGCGGCGTGAGCAGCAGCGCCGGGCCGAACCCGTACACCATCCGCCCCGACAGCGCGGGCCCCGCCGAGCCGACCGGCCTGCGGGAGATCGAGGCCGAGCTGGCCAAGCGCTGGCCGGAGAACAAGATCGAGCCCAGCCTGGACCGGATCCGGGCCCTGATGGACGTGCTGGGCGAGCCCCAGCGCGCCTACCCCTCGATCCACATCACCGGGACCAACGGCAAGACCTCCACGGCCCGGATGATCGAGCAGCTGCTCAACACCTTCGAGCTGCGCACCGGCCGGTACACCAGCCCGCACGTGGAGTCGGTGACCGAGCGGATCAGCCTGGACGGGCAGCCGATCAGCACCGAGAAGTTCGTCGAGACCTACCAGGACATCGAGCCCTACGTCCGGATGGTCGACGAGAAGCAGCCCGTCCCGCTCTCCTTCTTCGAGGTGCTCACCGGCATGGCCTACGCGGCCTTCGCCGACGCCCCGGTCGACGTGGCCGTGGTCGAGGTCGGCATGGGCGGCAGCTGGGACGCCACCAACGTGATCGACGCGGCGGTCTCGGTGATCACCCCGATCTCACTGGACCACACCGACCGGCTCGGCTCCACCACCGGCGAGATCGCGGTGGAGAAGTCCGGGATCATCAAGTCCGGCGGCCTGGCCGTGGTCTCCCAGCAGCCGCTGGACGCCGCCCAGGCGATCCTGGCCCGGGCCGTCGAGGTGGACGCCACGGTGGCCCGCGAGGGCATGGAGTTCGGCGTGCTGAGCCGGGAGCTCGCGGTCGGCGGCCAGCTGGTGACGCTGCGCGGCCTCGGCGGCGCCGAGTACGCCGACGTCTTCCTGCCGCTGCACGGCGAGCACCAGGCGCACAACGCGGCGCTGGCGCTCGCCGCCGTCGAGGGCTTCTTCGGCGTCGGCGCGGCCCGCGAGGGCCAGCTGGACATCGACAAGGTGCGCCGGGCCTTCGCCGGCGCCTCCTCGCCGGGCCGGCTGGAGGTGGTCCGGCGCAGCCCGACCATCCTGCTGGACGCGGCGCACAACCCGGCCGGTGCGCAGGTCACCGCGGCGGCCATCCAGGAGTCCTTCGGCTTCACCCGGCTGATCGGCGTGATCGGCACCAGCGGGGACAAGGACGTGACCGGCGTGCTGGAGGCCTTCGAGCCGGTGCTCGCCGAGCTCGTGGTGACCCAGAACTCGACCCACCGGGCGATGCCGGTGGACACCCTGGCCGCGCAGGCGGTGGAGGTCTTCGGCGAGGACCGGGTGGTGGTGGAGCCCCGGCTGGACGACGCGATCGCGGCCGCCGTGACGCTCGCGGAGGAAGAGGGCGACCTGGGCGGGGCCGGCGTGCTGGTCACCGGGTCGGTGATCACGGTCGGCGAGGCCCGGCTGCTGCTCGGGAGGAAGTGACGATGCGTCAGCTCTGTTCGGCCACGCTGATCG
Organism: Kitasatospora viridis; assembly: GCF_007829815.1. Lineage (NCBI taxonomy): Bacteria > Bacillati > Actinomycetota > Actinomycetes > Kitasatosporales > Streptomycetaceae > Kitasatospora > Kitasatospora viridis. Next base: position 4,317,815 of record NZ_VIWT01000001.1, read on the forward strand.
GCGAGGTCTTCGTGGTGCTCTTCGCGGCCTGCGTCGCGATGAAGATGACCGATGTGTCCAGCTCGCTGATCTGGACCGTCAGCGGGATCGCGATGCTGCTCTGCGTGCTGCTCTGCGGGGTGATCACCCGGCCCGGCGCCGTGGCGATCGGCTGGGCGCTGCAGGCCGGCCTGATCGTCAGCGGCCTGCTGCTGCCCACCATGTACGGGCTGGGCGTGGTCTTCGCCGGCCTCTGGTGGTGCTCGGTGCACTACGGCCGCAAGATCGACCAGATCAAGGCGGCGCGGGCGGCCCAGGGCGTCTGAGCGGTCCGCCCCAGGTCGGAGGCCGGGGGCGGCCGTTCGCTCACCCAAGGTAACCTCTGGGGCGGTGGCACCTACCGCCGCCGGACCTGCCCCGATTCACCTGGAGCCGCACCGTGTCCCAGCGCACTCTCGTCCTGCTCAAGCCCGACGCCGTCCGCCGTGGCCTGGCCGGCGAGATCATCAGCCGGATCGAGCGCAAGGCCGGCTGGCAGCTGGCCGCGGTCGAACTGCGCACCTTCGACCGCGAGACCCTGGAGACCCACTACGCCGAGCACGTGGGCCGGCCGTTCTACGAGCCGCTGCTGGAGTTCATGACCTCCGGCCCGTCGATCGCGCTGATCGTCGAGGGCGAGAACGTGGTTCCGGGCATCCGCGCGCTGGCCGGTGCCACCGACCCGCTGCAGGCCGGTCCGGGCACCATCCGCGGCGACTTCGCGACCATCACCCGGGAGAACCTGATCCACGCCTCGGACTCGCCCGAGTCGGCCGAGCGCGAGATCAAGATCTTCTTCCCCGCGCACGCCTGAGTCAGGCTTGACGGCGGATCAGGAGGGCTGAGCCGGGCCGGGCGGGCCGGTCCGACTCAGCCAACCGTGGGAATTTGATCCTCAAATATGGAACTGGTTGTGCCGACACGGCGTCCCAATGCCGGGAGAACCGGTTCGGCAACGGAGAATGGACGCCGAAGCCCACCCCGCCGACCGGGTCGCCGGGCGTGGCTACGATGGAGGCGACCAGCGGACCCACCGGCCCGCCGCAGCCCTCACCCCGGCCCGCGATTGCCGGGTGAGGCACAACTCCCTGCCCAAGACGTCCAGTTCGGGAAGGCGTTCCACACCCCATGGCCAACAACCTGTCGTTCATCGGCCGTGACCTGGCGATCGACCTCGGCACTGCCAACACGCTGGTGTACGTCAGGGGCAAGGGGATCGTCCTCAACGAACCGTCAGTGGTCGCGGTCAACACCAACACCGGCGGCATCCTCGCCGTCGGCTCCGAGGCCAAGAAGATGATCGGGCGCACGCCCGGCAACATCATCGCCATCCGGCCGCTCAAGGACGGCGTGATCGCCGACTTCGAGATCACCCAGCGGATGCTGCGCTACTTCATCCAGAAGATCCACCGTCGCCGCTACCTGGCCCGCCCGCGCGTGGTGGTCTGCGTGCCCAGCGGCATCACCGGCGTCGAGCGCCGGGCCGTGGTCGAGGCCAGCCACCTGGCCGGCGCCCGCCAGGTGCACATCATCGAGGAGCCGATGGCCGCCGCGATCGGCGCCGGCCTGCCGGTGCACGAGGCCACCGGAAACATGGTGGTGGACATCGGCGGCGGCACCACCGAGGTCGCCGTGATCTCCCTCGGCGGCATCGTCACCGCCCAGTCCATCCGGGTGGCCGGCGACGAGCTGGACAACGCGATCGTCCAGCACATCAAGAAGGAGTACTCGCTGCTGCTCGGCGAGCGCAGTGCCGAGCAGATCAAGATGAGCATCGGCTCGGCCTACGGCTCGGAGACCGAGAAGGACGAGCACGCAGAGATCCGCGGCCGCGACCTGGTCAGCGGCCTGCCGAAGACCGTGGTGATCTCCGCCGCCGAGGTCCGCGAGGCCATCGACGAGCCGGTCAACTCCATCATCGACGCGGTGAAGACCACCCTGGACCAGTGCCCGCCGGAGCTGGCGGGCGACGTGATGGACCGCGGCGTGGTGCTCACCGGCGGCGGTGCGCTGCTGCGCGGACTGGACGAGCGGCTGCGCCGCGAGACCGGCATGCCGATCCACATCGCGGAGAACCCGCTCGACTCGGTGGTGCTCGGCTCCGGCCGCTGCGTCGAGGAGTTCGAGGCGCTGCAGCAGGTACTGGACGCGCAGCCGCGTCGTTAAGCCCACGTAGTCCGCACGCACTCAAGAAGAGGGGCGGCCCCAGCGCCGTGAGGGACACACGAGAGAGCCGACTGCTGCTCATCCTGCTGGTGGCTGTCGCCTTCGCCCTGATCACCGTGGACATCAAGGGCGGCGAGAGCTCCCCGCTGAACGGTGCCCGCAAGACCGCCGCCGACCTGTTCGGCCCGGTCGAGCGGGGCACCGCGGGGGCCGTCGACCCGATAGCCCGCACCATCCGGGCGATCCGCGACTCGGGCACCCAGCAGCAGCGCCTCGACCAGATCGGCAACGAGAACACCGAGCTGCGCCAGCGGCTCGCCTCCTCCGACCTGGCCGGCGCCCGCACCAAGCAGCTCGACGACCTGCTGCGCACCGCCGGCACCGGCGGGTACACCATCAAGGCCGCCCAGGTGATCGCGATCGGTGCCGCCCAGGGCTTCTCCTGGACCATCACCATCGACGCCGGCAGCGACGACGGCCTGCAGCGCGACATGACGGTGATCAACGGCGAGGGCCTGGTCGGGCGGATCACCACGGTGGCCCGCACCACCGCCACCGTGCTGCTCGCCACCGACCCCGGCTTCACCGCCGGCACCCGGATGGAGAGCAGCGGCGAGATCGGCTTCGCCACCGGACAGGGCGCGAGCCCGATGAAGGTCGAACTGCTCAACGGCAAGGCCCAGGTCAAGCCCGGCGACCGGCTGACCACCTTCGGCTCGCAGAGCGGGCGCCCGTTCGTGCCCGGGGTGCCGGTCGGCAAGGTGCTCCAGGTCGAGGCCACGCCCGGCGAGCTGACCAAGACGGTGCTGGTCCAGCCGTTCGTCTCGTTCACCCGGCTGGACCTGGTCGGCGTGGTCGTGGTGCCGCCGCGCACCGACCCGCGCGACTCGGTGCTGCCGCCGGTGCCCACCGGCACCCCGAGCCCGGCGCCCGCCGCCCAGCCGCCGGCGGCTCCGCAGCCCAGCTCCGCACCTTCCGGGAGTACTGACTGATGGTCATCAAGCGCGTCCTGCTGGCCGCCGTCCTGCTGCTGCTCGCCCTGGTGGCCCAGGTCAGCGTGCTCGGCCGGCTGCAACTGCCCGGGGCCACCCCGGACCTGCTGCTGCTCGTGGTGGTCGGCCTGGCCCTGGTCTTCGGGCCGATGGGCGGCTCGCTGACCGGCTTCGCCGGCGGCCTGCTGGCCGACCTGGCGCCGCCCTCCGACCACGCGATCGGCCGCTACGCCCTGGTGCTCTGCCTGATGGGCTACGCCGCCGGACTGTTCCGGGCCGAGCCCGGGCGGCAGCGCTCGGTGCTGGTGCCGCTGCTCGTGGTCGGCGGCTCGGCGGTGGTCTCCACCCTGCTCTACGCGATGGTCGGGGCCCTGGTCGGCGACACCGCGGCGCGCCACGTCGGGCTGCCCGGACTGCTGCTCAGCGCCGTCCTCTACGACCTGCTGCTGGCCCCGTTCGCGGTGCCCGCGGTGATGCTGCTGGCCCGCCGGTTCGCCGGCGACCCGATGAGCGGCGAGGTGACCGGGTCCGGCCTGGGCACCATCGCCCGCTACCGGACCACCCGGGCGGCCTCCTCGGTGGGCCCGTCCCGCCGCAAGTCGTTCCGCGGCGCCAAGTCCTGACCGGCCGTGCGGCCGACCGAACCGTCCGCCTGACCGAACCGCACGCCTGACCGAACCGCACGTCTGACCCAGGGGAGACCTCAGCCGTGAGCAACATCCCGGAGACCGGCCGCACCCGCCGGCTGACGATCCGTCTGGTGGTGCTGCAGATCCTGGTGCTCTCGCTGCTCGCCACGCTCGGCGGGCGCCTGTGGTACCTGCAGATCCGCAACGGCAGCGAGTACACCTCCCAGGCGTCGAACAACCACATCCGCGAGGTGGTCGACCCGGCCGTGCGCGGCGAGATCCTCGACGCCAACGGCAAGGTGCTGGCCGGCAACCAGACCAAGCTGGTGGTCTCGGTCTCGCGCACCTCGCTGCTGCAGCAGAAGGACCACGGCAAGGCGGTGCTGGGCCGGCTGGCCCAGGTGCTCGGCATGGACCCGAAGGACGTCTCCGACAAGGTCCGGCTCTGCGACGCCAAGACCCCGCAGCCCTGCTGGAACGGCTCGCCCTACCAGCCGATCCCGGTGACCGACCAGGCCACCACCCAGCAGGCGATGCAGATAATGGAACGCCGCGAGGACTTCCCCGGCATCACCGCGCAGCCCACGGCGGTGCGCCAGTACCCGGCCCCGGACGGCGCCAACGCCGCCCAGGTGCTCGGCTACCTCTCCCCGGTGACCGACGACGAGGTCAGCAAGACCGCCGACAAGACCGGCAAGGCCAAGTACCTGCCCTCCGACGAGATCGGCCGGGCCGGCCTGGAGTCGGTCTACGACACCGACCTGCGCGGCACCACCGGGGTGGACCGGCTGGAGGTGGACAACCTCGGCCGGGTGATCGGCAGCGCCGGCAACACCCCAGCCCAGCCCGGCGACAACGTGGTCACCAGCATCGACTCCCGGGTGCAGAAGGTGGTCGAGAACAACCTGGTGCAGGCGATGAACGACGCGCGCGCCCAGTTCGACACCGTGACCAACCGGAACTTCGTGGCCGACTCCGGCGCGGCCATAGTGATGGACGTGCACACCGGCCGGATCATCGCGATGGCCAGCGCGCCGACCTACGACCCCAACCTCTGGGTCGGCGGCATCTCCGCCAAGGACTACGCGAACCTGACCAGCCAGGACTCCGACTTCCCGCTGCTGAACCGGGCGATCCAGGGCCAGTCGGCCCCCGGCTCGACCTTCAAGGTGGTCTCCACCTCGGCCGCCGTCCAGGCCGGCTACTCGCTGGACGGCCACTACCCGTGCCCGTCGAGCCTGACCATCGGCGGCCGCGAGTTCAAGAACTTCGAGGGCGAGTCCGCCGGTGACATCTCGCTGGAGAAGGCGCTGGAGATCTCCTGCGACACCGTCTTCTACGGCCTCTCCTACGACCAGTGGATGAAGGACGGCGGGATCAAGCCCAAGGCCAACCCCGCCGACTGGTTCTACAAGACGGCCCACCAGTTCGGCCTCGGCGCCAAGACCGGCATCGACCTGCCGGCCGAGGTGACCGGCCGGGTGCCCGACCGCCAGTGGAAGACCGACTTCTTCAACGCCAACAAGGACGCCTGGTGCAAGCAGGCGGCCGGCGGCGGCACCGACTACGCCACCCAGATCGCCCGCGAGAACTGCGTGGACGGCAACGTGCTGCGCGCCGGTGACTCGGTCAACTACGCGATCGGCCAGGGCGACACCCTGGTCACCCCGGTGCAGATGGCCCGGATCTACTCGGCGCTCGCCAACGGCGGCACGCTCTACCAGCCCTCGGTGGCCAAGGCGATCGTCACCCCGAGCGGTCAGCTGGTCCGCGACATCGCCCCGGTGGTCGCCGGCAAGCTGCCCGACGACCAGAAGACCCTGCAGTACATCAACCAGGCCACCGCCGGCGTCATCACCGAGGGCACCGCGGCCTGGAAGTTCACCGGCGCCGGCTGGCCGCAGGACAAGATCCAGCTGCACGCCAAGACCGGCACCGCCGAGGTCTACGGCAAGCAGACCACCTCCTGGCTGGCCACCTACAGCAACGACTACGCGGTGATCATGACGATCAGTCAGGCCGGCACCGGCTCCGGCGGTTCCGGTGACGCGGTCCGCAAGATCTACCAGGCGCTGTACGGCGTGGACGACAAGGGCGCGATCGACAACAGCAAGGCGCTGCTGCCGACCCCGCAGACCCAGCTGCCCAAGTTCAACCCGGACGGCACCGCGGTGCTGCCGCAGGCCTCCTTCGACTACCCGGTCCCGGCCCCGGCCCTCGCGCCGTCCGCCGTCGACCAGCTCGCCGTCGAGCCCGACCGGTCCAGCTCCAACCGGTCCTACGGAAGGAGTCGGGTGTGACCTCCTCCTACGGTTCCTACCGTCCGCTGCGGTTCAGCCCCGAACGCGGCCCGCTGGCCCGGGCGCTGGCCAAGGACGCCCCGCTGCGCCGGCTCGACTGGATAATGGTGCTGGCCGCGCTGGCCCTCTCGCTGGGCAGCTCGCTGCTGGTCTGGTCGGCCACCCGGGGACGCGACTCGCTCACCCACGGGGATCCGCAGTACTTCCTCTACCGGCACCTCACCAACCTGATGATGGGTCTGGTGCTGTTCGGCGTCGCCGTGGCGATAGGGCACCACCGGATCCGCGCCGCCGTGCCGCTGCTCTACCTGGCGGCGGTCCTGCTGCTGCTAGCCACCCTGAGCCCGCTCGGCTCGACGGTCAACGGCGCGCACTCCTGGATCCAGTTCGGCGGCGGGTTCTCGATCCAGCCCGCCGAGTTCGCCAAGCTGGCGATCGTGCTCGGCATGGCGATGGTGCTCTCCTCCCGGGTCGACTCGGGGGAGCGGGAGATCCCCAACGACCGGAGCGTGCTGCAGGCGCTGGTGCTCGGCGCGATCCCGATGGGGATCGTGCTGATAATGCCGGACCTGGGCTCCGTCATGGTGATGACGGTGACCATCCTCGGCATCCTGCTGGCGGCCGGCGCCCCCAACCGGTGGCTCTTCGGCCTGCTGGCGGCCGGCGGGCTCGGTGCGACGGCCGTCTGGAAGCTCGGCGTCCTGAGCAAGTACCAGATCGACCGGTTCGCGGCCTTCGCCAACCCGAAGCTGGACCCCGCGGGCGTGGGCTACAACACCGCCCAGGCCCGGATCGCGATCGGCTCCGGCGGGCTCACCGGCAAGGGCCTGTTCCACGGCACCCAGACCATAGGGCAGTTCGTCCCCGAGCAGCAGACCGACTTCGTCTTCACGGTGGCCGGCGAGGAGCTCGGGTTCATCGGCGGCCTGGCGATCATCCTGCTGGTCGGCGTCATCCTCTGGCGGGCCTGCCGGATCGCCCGCCAGGCCACCGACCTGTTCGGCACCGTCGTGGCCGGCGGGGTGACCACCTGGTTCGCCTTCCAGTCCTTCGAGAACATCGGGATGACGCTCGGCATCATGCCGGTGGCCGGCATCCCACTGCCGTTCGTCAGCTACGGCGGTTCCTCGATGTTCGCGGGCTGGATCGCCATCGGGCTGCTCCAGGCGGTGCGCACCCAGCGGCCGATCGCGGGCTGATCGAGGACTGATCGGCTGGCCGGACCGATTCGCCGGACCCGGTATCCTTGAGGGTCATCCCCTGCTCCCCAACCAAAGGGTCCACCGCATGCCTGTCGAGTCGGTCTTCCCACGCCTGGAGGCCCTCCTCCCGCACGTTCAGAAGCCGATCCAGTACGTCGGCGGCGAGCTGAACTCGACCGTCAAGGAGTGGGACGCCTGCGACGTCCGCTGGGCGCTCATGTACCCGGACGCGTACGAGGTCGGGCTGCCCAACCAGGGCGTCATGATCCTCTACGAGGTGCTGAACGAGCAGGACGGCGTGCTGGCCGAGCGCACCTACAGCGTCTGGCCGGACCTGGAGGCGCTGATGCGCGAGCACGGCGTGCCCCAGTTCACCGTCGACGCGCACCGCCCGGTCAAGGACTTCGACTTCTTCGGCCTGTCCTTCTCCACCGAGCTCGGCTACACCAACATGCTGGCCGCGCTCGACCTGTCGGGCATCCCGCTGCTCGCCGCCGACCGGACCGAGGAGCACCCGGTCGTGCTGGCCGGCGGCCACGCCGCGTTCAACCCCGAGCCGATCGCCGACTTCCTCGACGCGGCCGTGGTCGGCGACGGCGAGCAGGCGGTGCTCGACATCACCCGGATCACCAAGGAGTGGAAGGCCGAGGGCCGCCCCGGCGGCCGCGACGAACTGCTGCTCCGGCTGGCCCGCACCGGCGGCGTCTACGTGCCCAGGTTCTACGACGTCGAGTACCTGCCGGACGGCCGGATCGCCCGCGTGGTGCCCAACCGGGCCGGCGTGCCGTGGCGCGTCTCCAAGCACACCGTCATGGACCTCGACGAGTGGCCCTACCCCAAGCAGCCCCTGGTCCCGCTGGCCGAGACCGTGCACGAGCGGATGTCCGTGGAGATCTTCCGCGGCTGCACCCGCGGCTGCCGGTTCTGCCAGGCCGGCATGATCACGCGCCCCGTGCGGGAGCGAAGCATCACCGGCATCGGCGAGATGGTCGAGCGCGGCCTCAAGGCCACCGGCTTCGAGGAGGTCGGCCTGCTCTCGCTCTCCAGCGCCGACCACACCGAGATCGGCGACGTCGCCAAGGGCCTGGCCGACCGCTACGCCGAGGACAAGATCGGCCTCTCGCTGCCCTCCACCCGGGTCGACGCCTTCAACATCGACCTGGCCAACGAGCTCAGCCGCAACGGCCGCCGCTCCGGCCTGACCTTCGCGCCCGAGGGCGGCTCCGAGCGGATCCGCAAGGTGATCAACAAGATGGTGTCCGAGGAGGACCTCATCAACACGGTCGCCACCGCCTACGGCAACGGCTGGCGCCAGGTGAAGCTCTACTTCATGTGCGGCCTGCCCACCGAGACCGACGACGACGTGCTGCAGATCGCCGAGATGGCCAAGAACGTGATCCAGAAGGGTCGCGAGGTCACCGGTCAGAACGACATCCGCTGCACCGTCTCGATCGGCGGCTTCGTGCCCAAGCCGCACACCCCGTTCCAGTGGGCCCCGCAGCTCAGCGCCGAGGAGACCGACGCCCGCCTCGCCAAGCTGCGCGACGCCATCCGCAACGACCGCAAGTACGGCAAGAACATCGGCTTCCGCTACCACGACGGCAAGCCCGGCATCGTCGAGGGCCTGCTCTCCCGCGGCGACCGCCGCCTCGGCGCCGTGATCCGCGCCGTCTACGAGGACGGCGGCCGCTTCGACGGCTGGCGCGAGCACTTCTCCTTCGACCGCTGGATGACCGCTGCCGAGAAGGGCCTCATCGGCACCGGCATCGACGTCTCCTGGTACACCACCCGCGAGCGCTCCTACGAGGAGGTCCTCCCCTGGGACCACCTGGACAGCGGCCTCGACAAGGACTGGCTCTGGGAGGACTGGCAGGACGCCCTCGAAGAGGTCGAGGTCGACGACTGCCGCTGGACGCCGTGCTTCGACTGCGGCGTGTGCCCGCAGATGGACACGGCCATACAAATCGGCCCCACGGGCAAGAAGCTGCTGCCGCTGACGGTGGTCAACACGGGCGTTGAGCAGCCGAAAGGCGCCCATGCGTGACGGACGTCCTGCGCGAGCTGTGTGACGTACTTCACGCCCTCTCCGACGCCGAGCGGGTCACTCTTTTGGGTGAACTCGGCGTCGGGGAGGGGGCCCGGAAAGGTGAAGTGGGGGAGGGGCGAGGGCGGCCGGCGGAGGGGGTTCCCACGCCACTGCCGGGGCCTCGGGAGGGGGACGGCGTGGTGAGTGAGATCGAGTGGGTGTGATGGTCAGGAGTCTGCGCCACTGAGGCTCCGCCTCCGTTAGCTACTAGGGGCGGCACGCTGCGGCTCGGGAGACTCTCGTAGGTCCAGTTTGCCTAGTCCAGCAGCTTGGCTTCGCGGGACGGTGAGACGGATCAGCGGGATTCGAAGGCCGTCGATCTGCTGTGCCCTGCAAGGGGTAGCTACAGGAGGTTGTATTTTCCTACGGATCTAGTCGCGGCTTTAGTAGATGACCTGAACGGCCCTTTGAGCGATTTGCGAGAACGCTGCGCGTGACCACAGCCGCTAGGCCATACTGCGCGTATGAAGTTTGACCTCTCCAAGCTCGGGCCACGAGAGTTTGAGAACCTCGCCCAAACGCTTGCTGTTGCTGAGTTCGGCTCCACGGTAACGATCTTTGGCCCAGGGCCGGACGGAGGACGCGAAGCAGCCTTCGATGGCAGCGTGACTGCTGGCGAGAACGGGCCCACTTGGAACGGCTATGTAGTCCTCCAGGCCAAGTACTGCGAGAGTAGTTCGACGCCTCAGAAAGACGCCACATGGCTTATTAAGCAGATCCGCGAGGAGATGAAGTCATGGAAATCATCTAAGCGACGCTCAAGGAGGCCAGACTATATACTCTTCATCACAAATGTCAGCCTCTCAGGTGTTCCCAATACAGGAGGTCTAGACCGAGTCGCCAGAGAGCTAGATTCTCAGTGCTCATCACTGGGCATGAAAGGCTGGCATATCTGGCACTCGGAAAGTGTTGGCCGGCTGCTGGAAAAATACCCGGATATTCGTACGAGTTATGCGTCCTGGGTTCTCCCTGGAGATGTTCTTTCGGAGCTTCATTCTCATCTGAGCCACCGAAAGCGGGAAGTTGGACGAGCGCTTCAGCGCTATCTAGCTAAGGAAATCCTTCGAGATCTGCATGTTAATCTTGATCAGGCAGGGTCGGCTGACGATTTGCAGATCTCGTTGGCGGATGTATTCGTAGACTTGCCTATCGGAGCACCCGGCGACTTTCAATCACGTGATAAGTTTACCGTTTTGAAGCGCCTAATTTCAGCCTGTGATAGGAAAGCGTCTAAGGTAGAAGATGGCTCCCCCAAGGACAGACACAGCCGCTTTGTACTAGTAGGCGGCCCAGGGCAAGGAAAAAGCACAGCCAGTCAGTTCCTGTGCCAGTTGTTCAGGGCCAAGCTCACAGCTGGGACGCCTGCTGGCCGTACGGCAGACATGGAAAAGGCCATTGAGCTGATTTTGGAGCATGCGAGCCGAGAGGGTTTGACTCCACGTGCTAATCGATGGCCAGTCAAAATTCCACTAACGCAACTAGCGGATGATCTCGCCCATGGGCGAGCCAAGTCAATTTTGCAGTTCATTGCGTCTAGGGTGTCTGACTCATCCGACGTAGTTGTAAACCCGCAGGATCTCCGTGACTGGCTCGGAGCATTTCCATGGCTAGTTTTGCTAGACGGGCTCGATGAAGTTCCTGTCTCCAGCAACAGAGATCAGGTCATGGCGGCTGTGACCGAGTTCATGATGGATACAGACGAGCTGGCTGCTGATGTCGTAACGGTTGCTACGACGAGACCTCAGGGATACACAGAGGACTTTTCTCCGGCGCACTATCTTCACCTGGAATTGAAGCCACTGAATAAGGAGCAGGCGCTGCATTATGCTCGCAAGCTCGCCGTGGCGCGACATGGTGCTCAGTCCGATCGCACAGAGCGTTTGATGAGTCGCCTAGAGCAGGCTGCTGACGAGGTATCGACTGCTCGGCTTATGTCGTCCCCGCTGCAGGTGACAATTATGGGCGTTCTGCTTGATCGCATGGGAAAGGCTCCGAAAGACAGATATACGCTCTTTAAGGATTACTACCGGGTGATCTATGAGCGTGAGCTTGAAAAAGAGGGATCGTCAACCAACCTCCTTCGTGACCATCGTGCTGACATTGACACTATTCATGCCGATGTCGGATTTCTGTTGCAGACACGAAGTGAGCGATCTGGCGATACGGAATCTCGTATTGAGATGGGCGAGTTCGGCACCATAATCAGGCGTCGGCTAGAGAGCGAGGGGCATGGAGGGGCTCAGCTCGAAGCATTGGCTAAGTCCATCAGCCGGGCTGCAACCGATCGTCTTGTTTTTCTCGTGCCATCTCGTGCCGAAGAGGTCGGATTCGAAATTCGATCACTTCAGGAGTTTTGGGCAGCGGACGCCTTGATGTCAGGGAGTGATGAGGATGTGCGGAGTCTGCTCCGGCTCATCTACGCAAGCTCTCATTGGCGAAATGTTTTCCTATTTGCTGTCGGCAAAGTATTTGCTGACAGGAGACATCTTCGCGATTCTGTAATCGCAATGGTGTCGGAGCTCAATAGCTATTCGTCACGCGAGGATTCCGTGACTCGCCGACTACTATTGGGCTCGCGGCTCTCTATTCATATCCTGGCGGATGGGATGGTCAAGTCGCCTAAGCATGAGTCTGTCCTGGTCGATCTTGCGCTAGGCCTTATGGCATATCCAGCTGTCAAGGAGCTTGAAGAGCTTGCTCCGGCTCTGAGTGAGAACGGTAAGGCAGTAGCCCAGGAGTATATCGACGGATGGATCCATGAGGGACGCAGAGCATCTGAGGCCCTCCTTGCCTTTCTAGCGACCCTTGCGGGGCTCGGGGATTCGTGGGCACTGGATAGGCTTCAGAGGATCTATGATGGCAGCGGAAATGAAATTCGGAGGAAGTATCTCGCGCTTGGCTTTGAGATGAACTCGACTGTACTTCTATCAATTTCGGCGACCCATCTACTGACGATCCAAATTAGCGATATTAGTCGACTTGCGGCCGGGCGCTGGAAGCGCGATTCTGGTCGGAGGCTCTCGCTTTCCGGGCTCCCGGATTGGTTTCGTAGAATCGTGGGATTCGTGGAGCATTCACATGACAACAGTGAATCGGCTCCGTATATTGTATTGGGCTCCACGCGCGTCGCATTGGGGTTGCAGCTCCTCGGAGGCAGCAGCCTATGGAAAGCGATGGACATCGATGGTATTCCAGATGGCCACTGGATTTCTATGGTCCATCGATTCAGTTCAGATCCGTCGACATTGGCGCTGGCCGCGGCCGTTTCGGCCATTGAGAGGGCGGGGGTGGACATGCGTTACGACGTACCGATGTTCCCGTGGCCCATTGGTGCAGCCTTGCATGGGATTGCAACTGGAGTTCTCAACCATGATGACTTGGCGGAGTCAACAGTTGTTGGAAGCGTCGAGGATTGGCTCAGAAATGAGAGCTCTTGGATTGGCGAAGTTGACCTTAAGGCCGTCACTGGTGAATTCCCCGCCTGCCTTCCAGGTGCCGACTCGTTCCTTCCCCTTTCTAGCGCCGTGGCCCGATTTCTCGATGGCCCGACACTCGAGGATGTAAAGCAGTGGATTCCAGGCGGATTGGATGCCATCTCCGCGTGTTCGGATAATATGCACCGTGCCTATTTGGCCCATATCGTAATGACTGCAGTATTCCATGGGTCCATGTTTTCTCGCAGTAGATTGCCTCGCAATGTATGGGGAGAAGAAGAGGTGCGGTGCCTCCAGCAGCTCTCGGAGTTTGCGCTGGCATGGAGGGGGCGTGCTGACCTGCGGTGGGTCAGTAAACTCAAGACAGTTGACGGGAACCTTATTAACTGGCTCGATCAGATCGGTCGAGAGTGGGCGGGAAATGTCTGGGTTTATCGGCCGCCAGCCGCAGTGTCCCGGGCATGGGTGAGTGATTTTTCGATGACTGGACTTGGTGTTCTCGTGTCTTTCTCAAGCCTAGATAGCCTGCCGAAGACAGCGCTGGCCAAGGTGCGACGTGAATGGAAAGCTGTCAGGCGTGGAGAAATCACGGACGCGCGCCGGCGTGGTTTGGCGGCCCTGGCAGTCTCGTCATTCGACCCCTGTGTAGATCTCGGGGACTTGAATGATCGTCTGTCATCACTCGTTGATGGTGTTAGAGCAGGTGCTTTCGATGTGGACGCGGCCATCGAGCAGATGCAACTCGCACATGATCCGCTGCAGCATAAGCTGCTCCTAGAGTTCCTAGACGCCCTGGATGAAGTGGGCTATGAAACGTGGGAATCGGCCTATGAACACCTTGTGAGTGACCAAACTAGTGTCTTGACAAGTATTGATTTTGCAAGTGTCAGGTCCTAATAGTAATTAGAACGCTTGTTGGCTATAGGTAGAGCCCCCTCGTGTTTAGGGGAGGGGGCTCTATGCGTCACAGCTTAGGCGGCGAGCAGTTGCCGAGCTCGCTCGCTGAAGTCGGCTACCAACGGGTGCTTGCCGAACGGTGTCATCTGGCGCTTGAGGTTCTGGACGGCGTCGACCGCGCGGGACGACTGCACCTGACTGGTGAGGCTCAGTGTCCGGAGGCCGGCTGCGTGCGCCGCTTCAAGGTCGCGGCGCTTGAGGTGCGAGACAGCGAGTGCAGCCTGCGACATCGCTCCGCGGCGGGCCCGCTTCTGAGCTCGCGCAGCGTCGATGGAGCGGCGGGCGTACAAGGCCGCCGTCTCTGGCTCGTCGATGTCCTGGAAGGTCTGGGCATGCTCGCCGTTGAGGTAAGCGGGGTCGATGAAGAGCGCCCACTCGGCTTCGTCGTCGGCCCCCGGGGCGACCTTGGCGTAGGCGGTCTCGGCCTGGGTGACCGCGTTCCGCGCGCCCTGCTTGTCGCCGAGCTTGGCGAGCGCCCGGCCTTCCAGCGTCCAGAGGTCGGCTAGGCAAGCGTTCGACTCCGGCGTCCGCGACAGGCCAGCGCGGCCGGCCTGGGCCAGGCGCCGACCCTCGTCAGGGTGCCCGAGAAGGGTCGCCTGGTCCGCCATCCCCGCGAGCACGTGCGCGCCGAGTGCCGGGTTGCCGGACTCCTCGGCGAGCCGGAGTGACTGGATCAGGTAGCGCTGGGCGGTGCCGTGCTCACCGTTGTCGTAGGACATCCACCCGAGCAGGTAGGTCTGTTCCGCGGCGGCTTCGGCGAGCGCGCGGCGGACGTCCTCGGTGTAGGTGCGGCGGAGCAGCGGGTAGACGTGCTCGTTGGTGTAGCTGGCCAGCGCGGTCCGGCCGGCGCCGCCGCCCTGGAAGATGTCCATCTCCTGGAAGGCGCCGAACATGCTCCGCACGGCGGCGACGTCTTCGAGGTGGACCCGGCGGCTCGGGTCCGACTGCTGGTCAAGAGTGCTCAGCAGCCAGTCGCGCGACGGGCCAACCGCCGCCGCGACTGCGAAAGTCGACCCGGTCAGGAATGTGCGTCGATCCACGTCAGCCCTCCCTAGCTCCGCAACGGCTTCCACCGTAGCGCCGTAGGACGGGTTGTAGACAAGTGATCGATCCGGGGCGGAGCCCGCTTCGAGGCCCAAGTCGTAGGTCGTCACGCGGAACCCGAAGTGCGCGGAGAACAGGTCGGCCAGGATCTCGGGCACAGGCTGACGGGGCGTCTGGCCTTCGAGCCAGCGCCTGACGCTGGACGTATCCGAGGTGATGTGCGGGTGTCCGAGGTCGGCCGCCTTCGCTTTGACTCTCCGAGCCAACTCGCCCCGCGACCAGCCGGTGCGGCTGAGCCAGTCCGTGAGCTGCGCGTTAGGTGATCCCATGGGCTCGCACTCCCGTTCGCTGGCCGTGGTGATTCACCACGGTTCAACACCCCTGACAACAGTACTGCTTGGAGCAACCGCGCGGTTCTCTGTATGTGCAGACAGCACGAAACACGCGGAGTTGACTTCGCGTCAGATTGCTAGGGAGCGGACGTGATCACAACGAGCGCCGTGGCCGAGCGAGACGAGAACGCACCCCCCTTGGTGGCCGAGACCTGGCTGCCCCGGAGCGAGCTCTCGCCGGCGCGAGCCCGCAAGCTGCTGACCGATCTGCTGGAGCGCGTCGACGGAGGGGAGCGCTTCAGCGAGAACGGCAGGGTGGTGGTAACGGAGCTGGTGTCCAACGCTGTGGCCCACGGGACCGAGCGCGGCAAGAAGGCGTTCGTCCACCTGGAGGCCGACGCCGGACACCTGCTGGTCGAAGTGCACGACGCCAGCGAGAACGAGCCGGTGCTGCGCGAGTTGGCGATCACGGCCGAGACTGGCCGCGGCATGCAGCTGGTCACCGCGCTCGCCGAGAGTTGGGGCTGGCGCCTGCGGACACCCGGCATCGGCAAGGTGGTCTGGGCGATCGTCCTCCCGGCGCAAGGGGGCAACTGATGCTCCGGAGTGGAGGGCTGCGGCGCTGCTACTACTGCGGCGCCGGGGTGGAGCGAGCTGCGGCCGTCCGGACCTTCCGGGTGGGGCTGCGCCTGGTGGTCGTCCATGACCGCCACCCTCGCGGACCGCAGGAGCGGAAGTGACCGGCGCCGATGGCCAGCTGGGGCCGGTTACGGTTCAGCTCGACTGCGACAGTCGGCCGGCGACGTTCACGCGACTGTCCGATGCCCTGTCGGCGGCTCGACATGGTCTGGCGTTGCTGTCGGTGTCCAGTATCGAGCGGCGTTGGTTGCAGGCCCTGCTGGAGAGTCCGACGGCGGAGGCCTTGGCGAGCGAGAACCTGCGCCGGTACGGGATCTGGGTGCTGTCCTACCGGATCGGCAACGTCGAGCATGAGCTGACGGTCCGCCCGGCGTCAGTGGTCACGGTCGAATCCGGTGCGGGCGGCGAGCGAGTAGGGCCGACGGAGGCCAGGGTCGGGGCGTCCGAACTTCGATGAGCTGGGCGCGGCCGGCACGCTTGTCCGCCGGTCGCACCCTTGAGCCGGGGGAGGCCTCGGGTGCGCCCCGCCGCGGGGCATGAGGGAAGGGCAGTGCCGGACCACCCCGAGTCCTTGGCGGGAAGGGGTGGTCCGGTGGGCGTTAACCCGGTGCCGATGGTACCGGGCGCGTCAGTGTGCCCGTATGCGGAATGCCATTCGGCGACTACTGGTCATCTGAAGTTCGCGACGAACCAGGGGAGTTGATGGCACTGAATGAGGACCGAGCGGCGGCTGGCGGCTGGGATCACGAGCTGGACCCGGAGGAATGGCTGTGGCTGACCGGAGTTGACTACGTGTCAGGATGGCGGGTCGCGCGAGATGCGGCGGCCGGGGTCAACACACTGCTCGCCGAGTGCGGGGTGGAGCGGACCGAGCTGCGGGCAGTCGCGGCCACCGACGCCGAGGGGCGGGGCTTCGTCAAGTTGGTCGGACTGCCGCAGGGTTGGCTCCGTCTGGAGGAACTGCTGCGGATCGCGGCGACCGGCGATGCCAACACGCCCTGCCGGGCAACGGATCAGCGCTGACCGCGCGAGCCGGCCCACGTGGACGGCGGCGCGAAGGTTTGGGCGGTGTCCTTGCGGGGTTGGGGTCGGGCATGGCCGGGGGGCCGTAAGCTGCTGCGGACTCGGTCAGGGCTTTTGGGCCTGACCGCAATGTGGCCGAGTGGCCCCCCGGTCTTGCTCGACTCGGGTCCCTGCCCGGCAAGGTGCGTAAACCTTCTCGACGGCGGCCACCCCGACCTGTGCGCGGCAGCCTGGCGCAGCCGGCCTGGGCGGAGCTGTTCTCCTGGTTGGCGCGCTCGCCGACGGGTGACCTGGCGCCCGGCCCGGAACGGCCGCAAGGCCGCATGCCCGGCCGGGGCGCCAAAGGGCGCCCGGCGGCGCGATGGCGCCGCCCTTGAGCAAGTAGAGAAGGTATGCGACAGCCCCGGCTGCCTGCTGGCGAACCGGGGCTTCAGCCTGCGGAGTTATCGGGTGGCTGTCTTCGCGGGGGCGTCGTGCGCCTCGACGGTGTAGCCGACGGCTGCCGACTCGGCGCCGAGCAGGGTGCGCTCCAGGATGAGCGGGAGGCCCTGGGCGCGGTCGACGGTGACCCGGTGGGTGACGAGCAGGGCGGCGGCCTCGGAGAGGTTGAGGGCGGACCGTTCGTCGGGCTGCGGGATCCGCGCGCTCACCTGCTCGTGCCAGGTCAGGTCATGGCCGGCCTTGGCGAGGATTGCGTAGACCTTCGCCGGGGCGACCGCCGGGGTGCGGACGAGCGAGGTCTCGCCTACGCGCTCCAGTGGCAGGACGAGCCGGTGCAGTGCCCGGGTGCCGGTGGCCGGGTCGGTGATGAGGCGGTCGCAGACGATGGTCAGCTCCTCCTCGTCCATACCGAGCAGAGGTGCGGTGACGGCGTCGGTCGGGGCCCGGTAGACGGTGGCCTCTTCCTTGCCCGTCCACCAGTGGTCGGTGGAGGTCTCGAAGCGGGTGCCGCGCCGAGTGATGGCCTGCTCGATGGTGGCGGCCGGGCCGTGGACGGCGTTGCGGACGAAGGTGCCCCGGCCCTGCTTCACGTCCAGCAGGCCCTCGGTCCGCAGCGCGGCGACCGCGAGTCGGACGGTCGGCCGGGAGACCCCGTAGGTCTCGGCCAGGTCGGTCTCGGTGGGCAGTTGACTGCCAGGCAGCCACTGGCCCTGGCTGATGGACTCGCGCATTGCTGCGGCGACCTGCTTGTGCAGCGCCTCGTTCCGGATGACTGCCATCGTGTGGGGCTCCTTTGGAGCGGGCGCCGGGGAGTGTCCCGCGTGGTGTGAGTGTCGTGGTGTCAGGTGCGTGGAGTGATCAACTGCCCAGGTCGGGCGCCTTCAGCGGTCTGTCGTTAGACGCTATGCGTTAAACGTAAGCATGAATCTCCTTGCATCGCGGGTCAAGCAGGTGCACCATCGGATGCAAAGGTAAGTACGTTTGACGACAGTCGTCATGCGTTGCCTTGAACTGAGGAGTGCTCTCATGCAGTCGATCCCCGTGGACACCGCCCGTCTGGGCACCATGACCTGCATCGTCGCGCCGGAGGTGCGGCTGGCCAACCGCGAGACCGGCGAGGTCCGGACCACCCGGGAAGGCGTCCCGGTCTACACGGTCGGGGTGGCGGTCCGTCAGGAAGGGCGCCGGGCCTCGATCATCGAGGTCAGCGTGAACGGTGAG
This sequence comes from Kitasatospora viridis, assembly GCF_007829815.1. Taxonomy (NCBI): domain Bacteria; kingdom Bacillati; phylum Actinomycetota; class Actinomycetes; order Kitasatosporales; family Streptomycetaceae; genus Kitasatospora; species Kitasatospora viridis. The sequence continues at coordinate 4,336,299 of NZ_VIWT01000001.1, forward strand.
CCCGCGGGCATCACCGAGGGAACCCGCGTCACGCTCACCGGCCTGGTCGCCTTCTCCTGGGCGATGGGCGACCGGCACGGCCTCTCGTTCCGAGCCGAGTCCATCACCCCCGCCCCCACGGCCCCCGCCGCTACCCCGGCCGGGCGCAAGGGCGCCGAGGCGTGAACGGCAGCCGAATCCGGGTGCGGCTCCGCCTCCTCCTCAACGAGCTGGGCGAGCTGGCCCCCGAGATCGACCCCTTCGCGCCGGACCACACGGGCGGCCTCCTGTACCCGCACATCGCCACGCTCGCCGACAAGGCGGCCGGGCTGGCCAGGGACATGGAGACCGACGCCGCGAACAGCCAGGCCGAGAACGGCGGACAGGAGGAACCCTGATGGGACTTGAGATTCTCTGGCTGCTGGTCCTGGCCGCCGCTGCCGGACTGGCCATCGCCGCCCCGGGACTGCGTGGCCACCGGCCGGACGTGTGGTGGTGCCTGATCGGCTACCCGGTCACCGTGCTCCGGGCCATGGCCACCTGGCGCCGACTCACCACGACCACTGGCCTGGCTGTGCCCCGCCGGCCCGCCCGGCTGCTGGTCGGCAGCGTTGTCCTCAAGGGCGACCCGCTCCGGCCGGTCCCGCCCCGGATGCGCCTGCCGCTGCTGCGACAGGGCGGCCTGGAAACCACGGTCCGGATGCACCCGGGACAGGTGCCGGCCGACTTCGCCCAGTACGCCGAAGCGCTCGCCCACGCCTGGCGGATGTTCGCCGTGCGGGTCGTTGCCGAAGGTCGGGGCTCCGTGCGCCTGGTCGCCCTGGCCTGGGACCCGTTGGCCTCGCCGAGGGTGCCCAAAGTCACCCAGTACGAACCGCTCCGGGCCGTGGTCGGGCGACGGGAGGACGGGGCCGTGTGGGCCATAGACCTGCACGTCGTGCCCCACTGGCTCGTCGTCGGCGCTACACGTTCCGGCAAGTCCACGCTAATCGCCGCCCTGGTCAAGCAGCTCGCGCCGCAACGGCTCGCGCTGTTCGGTATCGATCTCAAGGGCGGCATGGAACTCTCGCTGTTCGAGGTCCGGCTCTCCGAGCTCGCGCCGGACCGCTCGTCGGCGGCCCGCCTGCTGGCCCGCCTGGTTGCTGAGGCCGAAGCCCGGATGGCGCTCTGCCGCGCGGCCGGGGTCCGGGCCGTGAAGGACCTGCCCAAGCACCTCCGCCGGCCGCCGATCGTGCTCATCGTTGACGAGGTCGCCGAGCTGTACCTGATGGCCAGCCGCGACGACAAGGCCGAGGTCGCCGAGATCTCGACCAACCTGCTGCGGATCGCCCAGCTCGGCGCGGCCCTCGACGTGCACCTGGTCATCGCCGGACAGCGGGTCGGCTCGGACCTCGGACCCGGGGTCACCGCCCTTCGGGCCCAGCTCGGCGGGCGGGTCTGCCACCGCGTCAGCGACCCCGGCACTGCGGAGATGGCACTCGGCGACCTCTCCAAGGAAGCCCTGACGGCCGCCCAGCAGATCACCATGGCGCAGCAAGGCGTCGCCGTGGTCATCGGAGAGGACGGCCAGTGGATCCGGGCCCGCTCGATCCACGTAGCTCCGGAGGAAGCCCAGCGAGTCGCCCGCAAGTACGCCGAGTTCACCCCTGTGTGGCGCGAAGAGGAAGGGACCTACCGGTGACCGTCGACATCCCCCTGGTGTTCGTGCTGGGCATCTTCATCTACCTGCTCGTCCGCTCCGGCGAGCTGCGCACCTGGCACGTGGTCTTGGTCGGGGTGTTCGGCTTCTACCTGGCACACTCCCACCTGGCCGATCCGATCTCCGCCGGTGTCGGCTGGGTGGTCACCGGCCTCACCCACACGGCCTGAGCCGTGGCTGCCCATAACGACCCCGGCGCCCGTCGGGCCTACCTCGACCAAGAGGCGCGGCTGCGGGCCCTGCCCGACATTGACCGTGACCTCGTCCGCCTCGGCCAGTTGCCCGGTCTGCACCGCTGGCTGGACCAGATCCGGGCGACCGGCGGATGCGCCGCACCGATCTACCTCGCCGGACGGTCCGTCACCAGCGACGCCACCACGGGGGAGGTGCTGCGGGAGTACTCGACCGCCGGTGAGCCTGGCGCCCGGCTGGCCGTCCGCTGCCGCAACCGGCGAGCCGGCCGCTGCCCGCCCTGTTCGCGCGAACACGCCGGGGACACCTTCCACCTGGTCCGTGCGGGACTGGTCGGCGGGAAGGGTGTCCCCGACCGGGTCCGCACCCATCCCCGACTGTTCGTCACCCTGACCGCGCCGTCCTTCGGCAGCGTCCACCGCTCCGCCACCTGCCACCCGACCCGGCGCCGCCGCTGCCAGCACGGCGCCTCACTCGGCTGCGGCCGGTTCCACGACAGCGCGGACCCGGCCGTCGGACAGCCGCTCTGCCCCGACTGCTACGACTACACCGTCCACATCCTGTGGAACGCCCACGCACCCGCGCTCTGGAAAGCCTTCCGCGACAACCTCTACCACCACCTCGCCAACCGGGCGGGAGTCAGCCGCACCGCCGTCCGCAAGCTCGTGCGGGTCTCCGCTGCCAAGGTGACGGAGTACCAGCAGCGCGGCGCCGTCCACTTCCACGCCGTGATCCGCCTCGACGGCCCGACCGGCCCCGACAGCTCCCCGCCCGACTGGGCGACCGCCGGCCTGCTCCTCGAAGCCGTCCACACCGCCGCGGCAGCCGTCAGCCTCACCGCACCCGGCACCGAACGCCCGCTCCGCTTCGGCACCCAACTCGACGCCCACGAGCTGACCGGCCGCCCCAGCAGCCGAGTGACCGACGAAGCCGTGGCCGCCTACGTCGCCAAGTACTCCACCAAGAGCACCGACACCGCCGGCGCCCTCGACCGTCGCATCACCTCGCTCGCCGCCCTCGCCTCCGCGAACCTCACCCCACACGTCCGCGCCCTGGTCGAAACCGCCTGGCACCTCGGCAGCCGCCCCGACCTCCAGCACCTCCGCCTCCGTGCCTGGGCCCACATGCTCGGCTACCGCGGCCATTGCCTCACCAAGACCCGCGCCTTCTCCACCACCTACACCGCCCTCCGCACCGCCCGCGCCGACCACACCCGCGCCCACGAGCTCTACACCGACTGGGATACCGAGAGCATCACCGAAGCCGCCTGGCACTTCGTCGGCCAGGGGCACACCCCGGCCGAGCAGCTGATCGCGGCCGGCATCGCGGAGGACATCCTGATGAATCGGGAAGTTGCACGCGAGGAACGCGGCGGAGCGTCGAGATGAGCACTGTTCTGGAGGAGCAGTTGGCCCACCTCGGTGGCGACGGGTCTGGCGATCGGTCCCTGCTCGTCGAAAGCGAGATCGTCATCGTTGACGATCAAGGAAATGAAGAGCCGTACGTATCCGGGGAGCTCAAGTAGCCCGACACCGCACCTGAAGTAGAGACAGTCCTCAGGTGCGGTGTCCGGCGCATCCGGTACCCGAGGAGCCGTTGCTCCGGTGGTGCGGTCGGTACGGCTGCCAAATGACCCGCTCGTAGGACTACTGCATGTTCTCGAAATGCGGGTGGTCGAAGGACGTAGGGCAGACGTAGATCTGCATGTCGTAGCCGCGGCCTATCTGCACCATCGGCGGGTCTGATGGCCTGCGTAGCCCGACGGGGCCCGTAGGAGCCTCACGATCTTCGAGGGGGATCCAGCTACCGCTTCCGCCGTCCCACTCCCCAGAGCTGACGGTAAGCAGCGGTTGGTACTCGGCATTGCACGTCTCGCAGTGCATCGGCCAGGGGTCACAGAAGCTCCACGGGGCCCACCCGCCGACCTTCCACCCGGGAGCGACCGAGTGTTCGTACTGGTAGTAGGCACTGCCCGGGCTCCACTGTTCGTCCGGGTCGTCCGCAGCCCACACACCACGCCCCCAGTCATCGAGGCGCTCCAAGAGCTCCTCAGGCAGGTCAAGCGGGTACTCGGTGACGATCTCCGGGTGCAGGACACACGGCTCGGGAACGTAGTGCCCGTAGTGCTCGACGTCGGCGGGCTCGGGTGGATCGGTGAGCAACTTGCCGACGCTTCCGGAGTCGCGCCAGACCAGGTGTGCTGAGGGGAGCCCGCCGCTGTGATCGTTGGGGCACCAGAGAATCTGCAGGAGGTCCCTTCCCTCCGGGCCGGCGAGCCCCGGTATGTCCCGGACGTAGAACTGAGCGACTGGGAGCAAGGCGATCGGCTCGGAGTGCTTCGGATGCCCTGCTTGGAGCCTGGCAAGGACTGCGCGCTCTTCTGCGCTGAGCAGGGGCTCGTGAAGAGAAGTGCGGCGAAGCCATGCTGCTTCGAGCAAGGCCCGGCGCTGTCGGACGTCATCGAGTGATACCGGCAGCACTCTGCCGTGGTAGTGCTCCTTCGCGCAGACTGGCCATGCTTCCTCAGCCGGCCAGAGCAGCGGGCCGCCGATGGAGCTCTCGTGGGCAGTCGGTGTGCCCGGACGTGGGTGCAGACGGACTGCCTGCCGCGCCAGTGGAGCCAGCTCCGGAAACACTGACGCGATGTCAACCGGTCGAGGTGGGGTCGTTCTCGGCATCAGGACTCCTACAGCGGTCGCCTGTGATCTTCGGCCGGGACTCTATAGGGACCGCCCGACAGCCCGAACGCTCGTTGTACCTGGCGGTTCAACGAGCGGGCGAGTACTCACTCCGTGACGCCTTCCAGCGGGAGGCGGCCTCGGTAGTACTCGGACTCCAGCAACTCGTCCGTCACGAAGAGTGGACGTGTGAGTCGGGCTTCGTCGACCCGCTGGTCACGGAGAAGGATCCCGAGGCCGATCACGGCGAGCGATGCGTCCGGGGTGAACAGAATGCAGTTCCCGTGCTCGGCAGCATGGTCCAGTAGAAACTGCTGGGTGTGCCCAGGGTTGCTCCCGGCCAGGGGGAAGTCGGCCAGCCAGACCTGCGGACCGGTAACAGCGTCCAGCGCGATGCCTGCGAGGCGGCCGGCGTTGTAGAACACCTTCACGCCGTCCGGGAAGTCTTCTTGGCCGTAGAGGCCACCACCCCGCGACTGGGGACCGGGCACCTGCAAAGCCTTGGCAACTTCCGCCGGAGACATTCCGAAGAGCAACGGTCCCACGCCGATGCCGGGCCCCAGCACCCAGTTCTGCCGCTTCCCTGTCGCGGCCATTCTTCCACCCCCCCACCGGTGCGGTTTTCGTTGCATCAGCCTCTGTGCCGGGCAGCAAGATGCCAAACCAGCCGGCCGTGGGCCGATTGAAGAGGTCAGCGGTGCCGACTGCGAACGCCACCAAAGTGGTGGGCATGGCCATCAGAACACTTGCCCGAAGTCACCTTCCTTGATCACGAGCCGGTCCTTCACGTCCTTCGGGATCAGGAGACGCAGCTGCACCCTCGGGGCCCGTTGCCTCGGGATCTTCGTCCGGGTGACCTCGCACCGGATCCCCACCCTGAGCAGGTCGGCGGACATGGCCTCCATACCGCCCTCCTGCCAGCGGTCGCGGAAGGTCTTGCCGTTGTGCACGTTCTCCCACCGGTCCTGGGTTGTCGCCGGGTCGATGGCTTCGAGATCTGAGATCAGCTGGTCCAGGGTCTTCTGCGCCTGCTCCTGGGTGAAGCGAGTCCGGGAGTACCGGCCACCCGGCTCCAGGCCCTCCATGTAATACGCGATGGCTGCCTGGAGCCGCTTCTGCTCCCTCCGCGCCTCCGCGCCCTGGGCGTAGGCCCGGAGCCGTACTGGCTCGTCACCGAGCACCGAGAGGACGTCGGACACGAGCTTCGCGTAAATGATCTCTGGGTTCGGTGCTCCCTTGCCGCCACCTTTGCACTTCTGGCAGCGCAGGTAGGCGTAGTGCCGGACGATCTGCTCGGGGCTCGGCTCCGACGCGGTGACGACCGTGGCTGTGTTGGTCTGCTGCTGGACGGTCATGTTGCTCTTGCAGTCAGTACAGGTGAGCACGCCAAGGAACTTCGTCGCCCCACCTGGTTGCCGGGTCGGCTGGTTGCGAGAGCGCTGGTCCAGTCTCGCCTGGAGGGTGTCGTACTCCTCCTGGGAGAAGATCGGCGGGGCGACCCGGATCGGTTTGCCGTCCATCCCGAGGAGCAGTTTGGACCTGCGGACGCCGCCGTTCTTGTCCTCTTCTACCCGGTACCCGAGCAACGCCGGATTCCTGAGTCGGCGGATCAGGGTGCTGGTTGTCAGGCCAGGCCCGCAGAGGCCGGCGCGCTTGAGGACCTCGACCATCCGCCGTGCGGATACGTTCCGCAGCGCGGCGCCGTAGCACCAGCGCAGTGCCTTCTGTGCGTCCGTGTCGATCGCGAGGACCACGTTCCCGCTGTCGTCCTCGTCCGTCACGTATCCGTATGCGGGCTTGCCCACCAGCCATTCGCTCTGGGTCTTGGTGTAGTCCCAGAGGTTGGTCACGCGGGTGCTCGTGTTGTTGGCCTCGATCTCGGCCAAGCCGCCGATCACCGTCACCAGGATCTTGCCGATCGTGGTGGTCAGGTCGATCGGGTCGTTCTTGGAGATGAGGTTCTTGCCGTACTTCAGGCACCAGTCGATCATCGTGCTGAGGTCCGAGAGCCGGCGGATGAAGCGGTCCATCTTCCAGAACAGCAGGACGTCGAACTCCGGCACCCGGTTGTTCAGCCAGTCGCCGAGCTGCTTGCGCTTCCACGGCGGGACCTTCGTGGCCGACACGTTCAGGTCGCTCGCCACGCCCACGACCCGGTAGCCGTTGTTCCTCGCCAGGATCCGCAGGTCCAGCTCCTGGCGGATCGGGGAGGTCGTGTCCTCGGTCAGTACGGACAGCCGGACCGAGAGCAGCGCCCGCGGAGCGTCCTCGGGCAGCGCGGCCTCGTCCGCCTTCAGGTCGGCCAGGAGCTTGAGGTCTGCCTCGGTCCACTCGCTCTCTACGGAGTACTGCTCACGTGCTGCTGCGGAGCGCCCTCGCCCCCTGCGATTCCCCATGCGCAGAGCGTAAGAATGGATTTGGGACTGTGTCTATGTGCCCGCAGATGGACACGGCCATCCAGATCGGCCCCACCGGCAAGAAGCTGCTCCCCCTGACCGTGGTCAACCAGGGCACCGAGCAGCCGAAGAGCGCCCACGTGTGACGGACGTCCGGCACGAGTTGTGAGTAGCAGCACGCGGCCCCTCCCCGGTACGACGGGGAGGGGCCCGCTGTTTTCCCGGGGCTCAGTGCCAGTGGGGCTGGGACTCCCCGTTGAGGTACTCGCAGGTGATCGGTCGCCCGGCGGCGTCCGTGGTCGTCTGACCGACGTCGCTCTTGCGGCAGAACTCGCCCTCGCTGTAGCAGTTCCCGGCGTTGCTCCTGATGCTGCACTGCCCGCCGGCGCCCGTGCCGGCCGGGGCCTCGGAACTGGGCTGCAGGGTGACGGTGGGCGGCACGTAGGTGGCGGTCGGCAGGGCGGGGGCGCTGCTCGGTGCGCTGCTCAGGGTGGCTGGTGGGCTGGTGGGCGCCGAGGTCGGCGACGGTGACGGCATGGACGGTGACGGCATGGGGGAGGCGCTGGTGGTCGTCGGTGTGGTCACTGGTGTCGGTGTGCTGGTCGCTCCGGGCTTGGGCGCACCAGAGCCTGAGGTGCAGCCGGCGACGACCAGAAGGGCGGCGACTGCGAGCGCGACCGTGGCGGATCCGCGAGAGGGCATATCCGAACGGTAGGCAGGTGCTGCGCATACTGATCATTTGATTGGGCTGTTGGTGGGCTGGGGTCGGGCTGAACACCGTGCCCTCCCCGGCGCCCACCTTTGCGGGTGAACTCGGTGGCGGGGAGGGCGTGTGGGTGCGGGGGCTGACGGGGGCTCAGTGGGGGGAGAAGACCGCGATGCCGTTGGGGACCGGTCGTTCCTGGTGGTGGTCGAGGTTGTTGCGGGCGGCGACGCGGGTCGTGCCGGGGAGGCGGGTGGCCAGTGTGGCGGACGCGCCGCCGTCCAGGTAGGCGGCGTCGGTGCAGTGCAGGGTGCGGAGCAGGTGGGCCAGTTCGTTGAGGGTGAGTCCGCTGGAGGTGCCCTCGCGGCCGTCGGTGGACAGCAGGCGCAGGGTGCGGCCGGCGTCGGCGATGCCGACCGCGGTGCGGGGGATCGCCGTGGCGTCGTCGAGGCCGGGCGGCACCTGGTGGTCGCGCAGCAGGGGGTAGGCGCCGAGGGCGAAGGCGAAGGGCACCGGGGTGCTGGAGGCGAGCCGGTAGTCGAGGGTGACCGGGGTGCCGGGGGTCAGTTCGCGCAGGGCGCGGGCGCCGGCCTCGCGGCCGAGCAGGACGGTGGTGTCCGGGGCGACGGGGCCGCGGCCGGGAGCGCCGGAGACCGCCGCCACCCGGCCGTGACGCACCCTCACCTCGTAGCTGTCGCCGGTGCAGGGCGCCTCCCGCCGCTCGTCGGTGCCGCACGCGGCGCGGGCCCGGGAGGCGGAGCCCCAGCGCGCGGTGAAGGCCCCGATCGACCCGACGGGCAGGGCGTACTGGTTGAGCCCGCCCAGGGGCAGGTCGCCCCGGGGAGTGCGCAGGTGGCCGCGCAGCTCCAGGCGGCCCAGGCGGGCCCGGCCGTCCACGCCCACGCCGAACACGTCCCGGTCGGTGTCGCCGTCGGGTTCCGTCCAGCCGAAGCGCTGCGCCTCGGGCACCGCGCCCTTGAGCGGCCGGCCGGCGACGAGGGCCGGGCCGGAGGCGGCGCCGGTGGCCTCGACGCCGGGGTGCTGCTCCTCGGTGATGTCGAAGAAGTCGCCGTTGACCGCGGCGGCGGCCCCTGCGTCCCCGGCCATCCGGGAGACCGCCTCCCGGGCGGCGACCGATCCGGGGTACAGCAGGCCGGCGGCCACGCCCGGGTGCGCGAGGTCCGCCGTCACCAGGTGGATCCGCGTGTTGCCGTGCGGCGTGCTGACGGTGAACGCCCGGTAGCCCACGCCGGGCGCCACCGACTCGCGCACCTCGCCGGGCCCGGCCGGCCCGGCGACCGCCTGCTGCGCGCCGGGCTCCGTGCCCAGGGCCGCCGCGACCAGGGCGGCGGTCGCGGCGAGGCGGGTGACGGCTCTCATGTCTCGGTCAGGCGCATGGTGTCATCGTGTCGTCGCCCGTGGTGAGCGTGCATGGCGGGCTGCTCCGGACGCGTACCCTTTGACACTGACGTACGTCCCGGCCGGTCGTGGCCGGGGCCAGGCTTCTGATCGAAGGACTGAGCGAACTGGCACGCCGCACACCGGACGGTCCGCCTCCCGCGCCGACGGTGCAGCGCATTCGGTTGCGCTACACCAAGCGGGGCCGTCTGCGCTTCACCAGCCACCGCGACTTCCAGCGCGCCTTCGAGCGGGCGCTGCGCCGTTCCGAGGTGCCGATGGCGTACTCGGCCGGCTTCACGCCGCACCCCAAGGTGTCCTACGCGAATGCCGCCCCGACCGGGGTGGCCAGCGAGGCCGAGTACCTGGAGATCGGCCTGGCCGACGTCCGGGACCCGGAGGAGCTGCGGGCCAAGCTGGACGAGTCGCTGCCGGTCGGCCTGGACATCATCGAGGCCGTCGAGGTGCGCACGCCGAACTTCGTCGAGCGGCTGGAGGCCTCCCAGTGGGAGCTGCGGCTGCCCGAGGTCAGCGAGGAGCGGGCGGCCGAGGCGGTCGAGCGGTTCCTGGCCACCGAGCGGGTCGAGGTCGAGCGGCGGACCAAGAACGGCGTCCGGGTCTTCGACGCGCGCGGCGCGGTGGCCCGGTTGGAACTGGTCCCGTCGCAGGTCGGGGTTGGTCCGGTCGGGGAATCCACAGCGACCTCCGATGTTCGTACCGGGCAACCCTGTGCGATACTGCGCCTGGTAGTACGACACGCCACACCCGCCGTACGACCAGACGACGTCTTGTCCGGTCTCCGTGCGACGGCCGACCTGGCGCTGCCGGTCCCCGCTGAGGTGACCAGGCTGGCGCAGGGGCCGCTCGACGAGGGGACCGGCACGGTGACCGACCCGCTGGCGCTCGACCGCGCTGCGGCCCCGGCCGTCCCATCGGAGACGGCCGTCGAGCCGCAGGCCGCAGCGTCCGCCTAGCGGGCGGAGCCGGGGGCCGGCCTAACCAACCGGTCCCGTGAGCTCCGGGCCCCCGCGGCTCCCCAGGGGAGCGAGCGTCGTCGCGCACTGGCCGCTCCTGCGTCGGCCGGTCGACCCGCCAACGGGTCGATGGGCCCCAGGAGAACCACGCCGCCCTCGGGCCGGCGGGGCCCGCCCCGGGAGCCACCCTGGGTTGTGGGGCCGCGCAGCTTGGGAAAACCTGAGAACGCTGGTCCGACCAGAAGACTTTCGACACCCCGCAGACGCGGGGCGCCGAGCGAGACTACGAGCCCCTGTGCGGCCTCGCGTCCGCACGGCGGCACCGTGGAGAGTCGGCCAGGGCGCCGAGCGCCCGCGGCCGGCCACTGGTGCCGGGCCGTGCCCGGATGTGGAGCCCGGGGGCCTGACGGGAGATCCACCCGCATGCCTGAGAACGAGAACAACGACGTGCAGACCCCGGCCGGTGAACCGGTCGGCGATGCCGCCCCGCCGCGTCGGCGCCGCCGCGCGGTGTCCCGCCCGGCCGGCACCCCGCAGGGTGCGGCCGAGGCCGTCGAGACCGTGATCCCGGTCGAGACCCCCGCGCCGGCCGCCGAAGCGGTGGCCGAGCAGCCCGCCGAGGCCGCGGCCAAGCCGCGTCGTACCCGCAAGCGCGCCGAGTCGCCCGCCGGTCCGCCGGTCGCCGAGGAGTCGGCCGCCGAGGTCGTGGCCGAGGAGCCGGTGGCCGAGAAGCCGGTTCGGGCCCGGCGCACCCGCAAGCGTGCCGAGGCGCCGGAGACCACCGTCGCCGAGCCCGTGGTCGAGCAGCCCGTCGCCGAGGAGCCGGTCGCCGAGGTCGTGGTCGAGGAGCCGGTGGCCGAGAAGCCGGTTCGGGCCCGGCGCACCCGCAAGCGTGCCGAGGCGCCGCAGACCACCGTGGCCCAGCCCAAGGTCGAGCAGCCCAAGGTCGAGCAGCCCGCCGTCGAGGAGCCCGAGGCCGAGGAGGTCGAGGAGGAGGCCGCCGCCCAGGCGCCCGCCGAGCAGCCCGCCCCCGTCGAGGCGCCGGCCGAGCCCGAGCCCCACCGCACCCGCCGCCGTGCCGTGCGCCCGGCCACCGCGGTCTTCCAGGCACCGGTCTTCCAGGAGCCGAGCGCCTACGTCGCCCCCGCCGCGCCCGCCGCCGCCACCCAGGTGGAGCAGCCGGCCGTCGAGGTCGAGCCGGTCAAGGCCGCCACCGTGTCGGAAGAGGACGAGTACGAGTACAGCGGCGTCGGCCGCCGCCGCCGGGTCCGCTCGGCGGTCCGGGTGAGCCCGCCGGCGAAGGCCGCCGCCAAGGCCGCGGCGAAGGCTCCGGCCAAGGCCGTGGTCAAGGTCGCCGAGCAGCCCGCCGCCGTCGAGGAGCAGCCGCAGGCCGCCCAGGAGCCGGGCCAGGAGTCCGAGGCCTGGGAGGAGGACCGCCCGTCCTCGCGCCGTCGCCGTCGGGGTGGCCGTCGCCGCCGTCGCGGTGAGGCGGAGGAGTTCGAGTCCGCCGAGGCCGCTGCCGAGCAGCCCGTCGCCGAGCAGGCGCAGGCCGAGGAGCTCGACGCGGAGGACGAGGAGGAGGACGGCGACGAGCTGGCGAACGGCCTGTCCTCGTCGCGCCGCCGTCGTCGTCGGCGTCGCCGCAGTGGCGAGGGCGGCGTCGAGACCAGCGAGACCAGCGAGGACGGCGTCCGGACGGTCGTCAAGGTGCGCGAGCCGCGCCGCCGCTCCACCGAGCCGGCGTTCGACCCGGACGAGGTGCAGTCGATCAAGGGTTCGACCCGCCTGGAGGCCAAGAAGCAGCGCCGCCGCGAGGGCCGCGAGCTGGGCCGCCGCCGGGTGCCGATCATCACCGAGGCCGAGTTCCTGGCCCGCCGCGAGTCGGTCGAGCGGGTGATGGTGGTCCGCCAGAACGGCCAGCGCACCCAGATCGGCGTGCTGGAGGACGGCGTGCTGGTCGAGCACTACGTCAACAAGGAGCAGGCCACCTCGTACGTCGGCAACGTCTACCTGGGCAAGGTCCAGAACGTGCTGCCGTCGATGGAGGCCGCGTTCGTGGACATCGGCAAGGGCCGCAACGCGGTGCTGTACGCCGGTGAGGTCAACTTCGGCCAGCTCGGCCACAGCGGTCCGCGCCGGATCGAGTCGGTGCTGAAGTCCGGCCAGTCGGTGCTGGTGCAGGTCTCCAAGGACCCGATCGGCCACAAGGGCGCCCGGCTGACCAGCCAGATCTCGCTGCCCGGCCGCTACCTGGTCTACGTGCCCGAGGGCTCGATGACCGGCATCAGCCGCAAGCTGCCGGAGAACGAGCGGGCCCGCCTCAAGCAGATCCTGAAGAAGATCGTGCCGGACGACGCAGGCGTGATCGTGCGCACCGCCGCCGAGGGCGCCAGCGAGGAGGAGCTCACCCGCGACGTGCAGCGACTGCAGTCGCAGTGGGAGGAGATCCAGAAGAAGGCGGCCTCCGGCAACGCGCCGACCCTGCTGTACGGCGAGCCGGACATGACCGTCCGGGTGGTCCGCGACATCTTCAACGAGGACTTCACCAAGGTCATCGTCTCCGGTGCCGAGGCGTGGAACACCATCCACGGCTACGTCAACTCGGTGGCGCCGGACCTGGCCGAGCGGCTGCAGCGCTGGACCAGCGACGTGGACGTGTTCGCCACCTACCGGATCGACGAGCAGCTGATGAAGGCGCTGGACCGCAAGGTCTGGCTGCCCAGCGGCGGCTCGCTGGTGATCGACCGGACCGAGGCGATGGTCGTGGTCGACGTCAACACCGGCAAGTTCGTCGGCCAGGGCGGCAACCTTGAGGAGACCGTCACCCGCAACAACATCGAGGCGGCCGAGGAGATCGTCCGCCAGCTGCGGCTGCGCGACCTCGGCGGCATCATCGTGATCGACTTCATCGACATGGTGCTGGAGTCCAACCGCGACCTGGTGCTGCGCCGGCTGCTGGAGTGCCTGGGCCGGGACCGGACCAAGCACCAGGTGGCCGAGGTCACCTCGCTGGGCCTGGTGCAGATGACCCGCAAGCGGGTCGGCCAGGGCCTGCTGGAGTCCTTCTCCGAGTCGTGCGTGCACTGCAACGGCCGCGGCGTGATCGTGCACATGGAGCAGCCGACCTCGGTCGGCGGCGGTGGCGGCCCGGTCGGCACCGCGGGCGAGTCCGCCTCCGGCAAGCGCCGTCGCCGGGGCAAGGGCGGGGCCGGGCAGGAGGAGCACGCCGCCGTCGAGTCGGTGGTCGAGGAGCTGCCCGACCGCGCCGAGGACGACCACGAGCACGAGCACGAGGAGTTCGAGCAGGTGCTCCGGGACGAGCCGGTCGTGGGCGAGGAGCCGGAGGCCGCCCCGGCCGCGGTGGTCGAGCAGGCCCCCGTCGTCGAGCAGCCCGCCCAGCCCGAGCCCGCTGCCGAGCCCGCCGCGCCGGCCGGTCGCCCGCGCCGTCGTGCGGTCCGCAAGGCCACGGCTCCGGCCGGTGCCCCGGCGCCCGAGATCGTGGTGCTGCAGTCGCGGGCCGAGGCCGTGATGGAGGCCGCCCTGGCCGCCGCCGAGGCCGCTGCCGAGCAGCCCGCCGCCGAGGCCGCCGAGCCGGTCGTGGAGGCCGTCGCCGAGGAGCCGGCCGCCGAGGAGGCCCCGGCCCCGAAGAAGCGCGCCGTCCGCAAGACGGCCGCGAAGAAGGCCACCACCGCCACCGCCAAGAAGACGGCGACGGCGGCGAAGAAGACCACCGCCCGCAAGACCGCCACCAAGCGGACCAGCGCGGCGGCCAAGAAGGCGGCCGCCGCCGAAGGTGAGTCGGCGGCCGAGTGACGCCCGGGTGACCGTGGGGCGGGCTCCGAGCCCGCCCCACGGTCACGCGAACGGACCGGCCGGCCCGGCGCCCGGCTCGCCCGGTTTGCCCATGGGGCGGCCGGTCCGTATTCTTGACCCTCGGCGTGTCTACGCCACGCTCCCGAGCACCTCACCTCCCGAGCCCTTCATCCGAAGGTCAGGGGGAGGCCCCTGTGTCCGTACCCAGGTGGCTGGCATCGGCGAGTTCCGTACCGAGTAGTGGAAAGCAGGTACCGCATGTACGCGATCGTTCGCGCCGGCGGCCGCCAGCACAAGGTCGCCGTGGGCGACGTGCTGGAGATCGACCGTGTTGACGTCAAGCCGGGTGACTCGGTGGAGCTCGCGACCATCCTGGTCGTCGACGGTGAGGCCGTCACCTCCGACCCGTGGGTGCTGGCCGGCGTGAAGGTTCACGCCGAGGTCGTCGACCACACCAAGGGCGAGAAGATCACGATCCTCCGCTACAAGAACAAGACCGGCTACCGTCGGCGCCAGGGTCACCGTCAGCGCCACACCGCCGTCCGCATCACGAGCATCGACTCCGCGAAGTAAGTAAGGGGATAGCGAGATGGCACACAAGAAGGGCGCAAGCTCTACCCGGAACGGCCGCGACTCGAACGCCCAGCGCCTCGGCGTCAAGCGCTTCGGCGGCCAGGTCGTCAGCGCCGGTGAGATCCTGGTCCGCCAGCGCGGCACCCACTTCCACCCGGGTGCGGGCGTCGGTCGCGGTGGCGACGACACCCTGTTCGCGCTGACCGCCGGTGCGGTGCAGTTCGGCACCCGTCGCGGCCGCAAGGTCGTCAACATCGTGGCCGTCGAGGCCTGATCCAGCGTCACCGCTGGATCCCTGCAGGGTGGGCCGGGTTTCCGGTCCACCCTGCGTGTTTTTCCCGACCCCTCGCCAATGGGAGGCACCGCTCATGACCACCTTCGTGGACCGCGTCGAACTGCACGTCGCCGCGGGTAACGGAGGCCACGGCTGCGCCTCCGTACACCGGGAGAAGTTCAAGCCGCTCGGCGGCCCGGACGGCGGCAACGGCGGTGAGGGCGGCAGCGTCACCCTGGTGGTGGACAGCCAGATCACCACGCTGCTCGACTACCACCACTCGCGCAGCCGCAAGGCCGGCAACGGCAAGCCCGGCGCGGGCGGCCACCGCACCGGTGCGCTGGGCGAGGACATCGTGCTGCCGGTGCCGGACGGCACCGTGGTGCTGGACCGGCAGGGCAACCTGCTGGCCGACCTGGTCGGCCACGGCACCTCCTTCATCGCCGCCGCCGGCGGCCGCGGGGGCCTCGGCAACTCGGCGCTGTCCTCGGCCCGCCGCAAGGCCCCCGGATTCGCGCTGCTCGGCGAGCCGGGCGAGGTCCGCGACATCGTGCTGGAGCTCAAGTCGGTCGCCGACGTGGCCCTGGTGGGCTACCCGAGCGCCGGCAAGTCCTCGCTGATCTCGGTGCTCTCCGCCGCCAAGCCGAAGATCGCCGACTACCCGTTCACCACCCTGGTGCCGAACCTCGGCGTGGTCACGGCGGGCGACAGCGTCTACACCATCGCCGACGTGCCCGGGCTGATCCCGGGCGCCAGCCAGGGCAAGGGCCTCGGCCTGGAGTTCCTGCGCCACGTGGAGCGCTGCAGCGTGCTGGTGCACGTGCTGGACTGCGCCACCCTGGAGCCGGGCCGCGACCCGCTCACCGACCTGGAGACGATCGAGGCGGAGCTGGCCCAGTACGGCGGCCTGGAGGACCGGCCGCGGCTGGTCGCGCTCAACAAGGTGGACGTGCCGGACGGCCAGGACATCGCCGACCTGACCCGGGCCTCGCTGGAGGAGCGCGGCTACCGGGTATTCGAGGTCTCCGCCGCCTCCCGCAAGGGCCTGCGCGAGCTGAACTTCGCGCTGGCCGGGATCGTCGCCGAGGCCCGGGCCGCCAAGCCGGTCCAGGAGTCCACCCGGATCGTGCTGCGCCCGACGGCCGTGGACGACGCCGGCTTCACCGTCACCGAGGAGGACGGCGCCTTCCGGGTGCGCGGCGTCAAGCCGGAGCGCTGGGTGCGCCAGACCGACTTCAACAACGACGAGGCCGTCGGCTACCTGGCCGACCGGCTGGCCCGCCTCGGTGTCGAGGACCAGCTGTGGAAGTCCGGCGCGCACGAGGGTGACACCGTCATCATCGGCCCGGACGAGAACGCCGTGGTCTTCGACTGGGAGCCGACCATGGCCGCCGGCGCCGAGATGCTCGGCCGCCGCGGCGAGGACCACCGGTTCGACGCCCCGCGCCCGGCGGTCGACCGCCGCCGCGAGAAGCAGAAGGGCAAGGACGCCGCCGAGGCCGAGTACGAGGCCTTCGAGGCGCTCTCCTCCGGCCGCCCGGCCGAGCTCGGCGAGGACGAGGACGAGTAGTCCATGCGGTGAAACGCAATGTGGTCCGGCCCGGTTCATCGCGTAGATTGCGCGGGGAACCGGGCCGGATGAGCAAGAGGGACGAGCGATGAGCGAGCAGACACTGCGTCAGGACGTGCTGACGGCCCGTCGGATCGTGGTCAAGGTCGGCTCCTCCTCGCTCACCACGGCCGCCGGCGGGCTGGACGCCGACCGGGTGGACGCCCTGGTGGACGCGCTGGCCCGGCGGCTCGACGAGGCCGACCCGCCGGAGATCGTGCTGGTCTCCTCCGGCGCCATCGCGGCCGGGCTGGCCCCGCTCGGGCTGGACCGGCGGCCCAAGGACCTGGCCCGCCAGCAGGCCGCGGCCAGCGTCGGCCAGGGCCTGCTGGTGGCCCGCTACACCGCCTCCTTCGCCCGCTACGGGCGCCGGGTCGGCCAGGTGCTGCTGACCGCCGAGGACGCCAGCCGCCGCGCGCACTACCGCAACGCCTACCGCACCCTGGACCAGCTGCTGGCGATGGGCGCCGTGCCGGTCGTCAACGAGAACGACACGGTCGCCACCGCCGAGATCAAGTTCGGCGACAACGACCGGCTGGCCGCGCTGGTCGCCCACCTGGTCCGGGCCGACCTGCTGGTGCTGCTCTCCGACGTCGACGGCCTCTACGACGGCGACCCGAGCAAGCCCGGCACCCAGCGGATCGCCGAGGTGAGCGGTCCGCAGGACCTGGCGGGCGTCGAGATCGGCAGCGCGGGCAAGGCCGGGGTCGGCACCGGCGGCATGGTGACCAAGGTCGAGGCCGCCCGGATCGCCACCGGCGCGGGCATCCCGGTGGTGCTCACCGCCGCCCGGCACGCCGCCGACGCGCTGGCCGGCCGCCCCACCGGCACGCTCTTCCACCGCACCGGCTCGCGCAGCGCCGACCGCCTGCTCTGGCTGGCGCACGCCAGCACCCCGCGCGGCGCGCTGCACCTGGACGAGGGCGCGGTGCGGGCCGTGGTGGAGGGCGGCAAGTCGCTGCTCCCCGCCGGGGTGACCGGGGTGGACGGGGAGTTCGTGGCCGGTGATCCGGTGGACCTTCTTGCCGAAAACGGCCACATCGTGGCCCGTGGCCTGGTCAACTTTGATGCGAGGGAGCTGCCGCGCCTGCTCGGAAGGTCGACGCGGGACCTGGCCCAGGAGCTGGGCGCCGCGTACGAGCGCGAGGTCATCCACCGGGACGACCTGGTCGTGCTGCGCGGCTGACGGACCGTCGGCTGCGGTCCGTCCGGGCGGCCGCACGGCGGAGCGCCGGTCCGGCCCCGATCGGCGTCGAACGGGAGGACGCGGTGGTACTCGGGCGCGACCAAGCGCGGACGGGGGCGACGGGGGCGACCGTCCGCCAACTGCATCCCCGGCGGGAGCCGCCGGGGGAACCGGAGCAGGGCCGGCTGTGGCACGTGGTGCTGAGCCTGGCCGGCCAGGTGACCCCGCTGGCCGCACTGAAGAGCGGGCTGGAGCAGCTGGCGCACGACCACTCGTTCTTCCTGACGGCCCGTTACGCCGCCGACCACGCCGAGATCCGGTACTGGGAACAGGCCCGCGACCTGCACGACGCGGCGGCGATCGCGCTGCGGCTGTGGGGCGAGCACCGCACCAGCGCCGGACTGCCCGCCTGGGAGATCGTCGGCCTGGAGGTGATCGACCGGGCCACCTACCACCAGCGGATCGCCGAGGGGTTCGGCGAACCCGGCGGTCAGCTCGGCGGGGTGCACCCCTACTGATACTGACCGTCTCACCGGGTGAAAGGCGGCGGGCGGGCGGGCCGGCAGTCGTTAGGCTTCGGCCATGACGACCACTGACAGCCCCGTCCTCGCCACCGCGCGGCGCGCCCGTACGGCCGCCGCCGCACTCGCCCCGCTGCCGCGCTCGGCCAAGGACGCCGCGCTGCTGGCGATCGCCGAGGCGCTGACCGCGCGGGCCGCCGAGATCACCGCGGCCAACGCCGAGGACGTCGAGCGGGCCCGGGCGGCCGGCACCGCGGACTCGGTGATCGACCGGCTGGCGCTGACCGAGCAGCGGATCGCCGCGATCGCCGAGGACGTCCGCCGGGTGGCCGGGCTGCCCGACCCGGTCGGCGAGGTGCTGCGCGGCTACACCCTGCCGAACGGGCTGGACGTGCGTCAGGTCCGGGTCCCGCTGGGCGTGGTGGGCATCATCTACGAGGCCCGGCCGAACGTCACGGTGGACGCGGCGGCGCTCTGCCTGAAGTCCGGCAACGCGGTGCTGCTGCGCGGCTCGGGCTCCGCGTACCGCTCCAACACCGCGCTGGTCGAGGTGCTGCGGGACGCCGTCGAGGGCGCCGGGCTGCCGGCCGACGCGGTGCAGCTGGTGCCGGGCGAGAGCCGCGACTCGGTGACCGAGCTGATGCGGGCCCGCGGCCTGGTGGACGTGCTGATCCCGCGCGGCGGCGCCTCGCTGATCAAGGCGGTGGTGGAGGGCTCCACCGTGCCGGTGATCGAGACCGGCACCGGCAACTGCCACGTCTACGTGGACGCCCAGACCGACCTGGCGATGGCCGTCGGCATCCTGCTCAACTCCAAGGCCCAGCGGGTCAGCGTGTGCAACGCGGCCGAGACCCTGCTGGTGCACAAGGACGTCGCCGCGCAGTTCCTGCCGCTCGCGCTGGCCGCGCTGGCCGAGGCCGGGGTGACGGTGCACGGCGACGAGGCGGTGCGCGCGCTCGCCGCGGGCACGCCCGCCACCGTGCTGCCGGCCACCGACGAGGACTGGGCCGCCGAGTACCTCTCGCTGGACCTGGCCGCCGCCGTGGTGGACTCGCTGGACGCCGCCGTGGAGCACATCCGCCGCTGGTCCTCCGGGCACACCGAGGCGATCGTCACCACCTCGCAGGCCGCCGCCCGGCGCTTCACGCAGCTGGTGGACTCGACCACCGTCGCGGTCAACGCCTCCACCCGGTTCACCGACGGGGGCGAGTTCGGCTTCGGCGCCGAGATCGGCATCTCCACCCAGAAGCTGCACGCCCGCGGCCCGATGGGGCTGCCGGAGCTGACCTCGACCAAGTACATCGTGACCGGCGACGGGCACGTGCGGGGTTAGTGGCGGGCCGTCAGCGGCTGACCGGAGCAACCGGGTCCACCGGCGGGCGTTCCAAGTGCCGGGAGCCACAGACAAATCGCCCGACCGGTAATACGCTGGCCCCGTGGCTGAGGATGTGGGGGACTCGCCGTACTCCGACGGCGACGACCACGGTGCTGCGGACGACGAGTTCGCCACCGTGGTCCTTGACGAGGCGTTCGTCCGCTCCGCCGCGGTGCACGAGCCCAGCGCGCGAGAGCGTCAGATGGCCGCCGCCGAGGCCCGGAACGAACCGGAGCCGGGCGGCGCGGGCCGGGCCCGCGAACCGGCCGCCGAGCGCTACGACGGGCTGCCGCTGGAGCTGCGCCCGCACCCGGCCGGCCGCGAGGACGACCGGATCTACACCGAGCCCTGGGTCGGCTCCGGCTACGGCCGGGCCCGCCGCCGGGCGGCCCGCTGGCCCGGCTACGGCGCCCGCTCCGCCTCCCGGGGCCAGATCGCCCAGCAGCGCTGGCACCGGCCGCTGGCCTGGGTGCTGGTGATCGTGATGGGCGTCAGCCTGGTGGCGATCGCGGTGGCGGCCGTCTACCGCGGCGCGGGCAACGGCACCGGCCGCCGACCGGTGGTCGGCACCAGCGGTCCGGCCTCCCCGGCGGCCACCGCGGCCCGGGCCGATCCGGTGCTCCCGGCCGTCCCGCAGCCCACCGGCTGAGGCCGTTCCCGGAAGTTGCCGCCAAGGCCTCGTTCCGGGCCGGTGACGGGCTCTACCCTGGACTCATGGGTGACCCGGGTGAGCCTCCGGAGGGTGCGCCCGAGGGCGGTTCCGGAAGCGATGACGAGTACCGATCCGTCGTCTTCGACGAGTCGTTCGTCCGTGCTGCCCGGATCACCGAGCTGTCGGCCGACGAGCGGCTCGGCGGCGCGCCCCGGGCGATCCGGCACAAGCTGGGCCTCGGCCTGCTCGCCTCGTTGCCCCGGCAGGCGCTGACCCTGCTGCTGCTCATCGTGGTGGCCTTCGGCGCCGCCGTGTACTTCGGGGTGACCGCCCCGCAGCAGGAGGCTGGCGGCCCGGTCGGCCAGCAGCTGACCAGCGAGCTGACCGCGCTCAGCCCGCCCGGCGGCACGGTCGTGGCCGCCGACCCGAGCAGCCCGTTCGCCAACCTCTCGGCGGCGGCGGGCTACGCGGACGGCAGCGCCGGCTTCGGCCTGCCTGCCGCCCGCACCGGCACCGCCCACTTCACCCAGAGCCAGGTCGCCGCCGCGGTGGACACCGTGCGGCGCTACCTCGTCGCCTCCGAGCTGACCCAGGTGGTGCTGGCGCAGGGCGAGACCGGGCCGGTGCGGGCGCTGGTCACGCCGGGGGAGCAGGGCCAGTTCGACCAGAGCGTGGACGCGCCCGCCGACGACCAGCACCACAGTGCGACCGGCTGGATGGTCCGGTTCGACCCGATGAAGGTGTCGCTGGCCAGCGACACGGTCAAGGTGGCCGGCAGCGTGGGCGTGCACGAACTCGACCCCTCCACCCTGGAGCTGACCGCCGACCACACCCTGGTCTACGCCCTGCGCCCGGCCGGCGCCTCGGTGACCGGCCCGGTGACCCTCTACACGGTGCGCCGCGAGGTGCGCTTCGACCTCGACCGCAGCGACGTGCTGGACGGCCAGC
Source organism: Kitasatospora viridis (assembly GCF_007829815.1). Classification (NCBI taxonomy): domain Bacteria; kingdom Bacillati; phylum Actinomycetota; class Actinomycetes; order Kitasatosporales; family Streptomycetaceae; genus Kitasatospora; species Kitasatospora viridis. Next base: position 4,357,269 of record NZ_VIWT01000001.1, read on the forward strand.
TGCGGGTGGTGGACGTGGCGCAGCAGGCCGGGCCGAGCGCCTGCGGCGTGGCGCAGGCCGAGTACCTCCAGCCGCTCGCCCCCGGGCCGGTGGCCGCCGCCGCCCAGCCCGGCGCGGTGAACCCGGGCGACCGCTCGCAGCCGGCCTGGCAGGGCTGCGCGGTCATGGGCGGTCCGACCGGCTGACCGCCGGCAGCCGCACCACCAGGCACGCGCCGGGCGCCCACCCGGGCTCCCCGGCGGTGGCCGTGCCGCCGAGCGCGTGCACCGCGGTGCGCACCAGGGCCAGGCCGGCCGTCCGGTCGCCGTCCGGCTCGACCCGGCCGTCGGCGGCCACGGTGAGCACGGCCAGTCCGCCGGCCCGGCGCAGGCTCGCGGTGACCCCGCTGCGGGCGTGCCGGACGGCGTCGTCCAGCAGCCCGCGGACCACCCGGGCGAGCAGCACCTCGCGACCACGCACCGTGACCGGCGCCAGCTCGCCGGTGAACGCCAGCCCCGGGGCGGTCCGGGCCCGCTCGGCCAGCTGGGCGGCCACCAGGTCGTGCAGCTCGACGGTGCGCTCCGACGGCAGCAGGCCGTCGCCGGGCAGCGGGTCCGCGGCGGGCGGCGGGGCAGCGGCCGTGGCGGGCCCGGACTCGGCGGCCCGCCGACGCAGCGTCAGACCGGCCGCCGTCCAGGCGAGCGCGGCGGCCAGCACCGAGAGCGCGGGCGTGGCCACCCAGCCGAGCAGTGCGGTGACCCGCTCGCCGGCCCGCTCGGCGGGCAGCGGGTCGATCAGCACGTAGACGGTGAGCTGCCCGGCGGTGAGGCTGCGCAGGAACTGGTAGGGGCCCTCGCCCAGGGCGGCCGAGCGGGCGTTCGGCGCACTGCCCGGGGGGTAGCTCACGGTGACCGTGTCCGGGGCGAACAGTCCGGGCGCCCCCGGCCCGGGCGGCTGCGGGGCGATCGGCGGCAGCTGCACCACCGGGTCGAAGGAGCGCGGATCGGTCAGGCCCACCGAGCGCACCCACTGCCCGTCCGGTGCGACCAGGGCGTAGGCGAAGCCCGGGTACTCCGGGCCGGGAGCGCCGGGGAGCCTGGCGGAGACGTCCTGCAGCGCGGCGAACGCCCGGTCGGCGGCGGCCTGTTCGTGCTGGCCGCGCACGCTGCGCCCGACCCAGGCGGTGCCCGCCGTGCAGGCCAGTGCCGAGGCGAGCAGGGCGGCAGCGGCGGCCCGGAGCCGTACCCCGTGGCCGCCCGGCCGTTCCCCGCTGCCGGCCCGCTGCCGGGCGACCCTCAGTAGGCGCACCAGTTGAGGATAGGTCAGCGGGCCGCGGCCCCCGGGAGGGGGCGGCGGCCCGCGGCCGGGCGGCTACTTCTCCTCGCCCTCCTCCTGGCCGGTGCCGTTCTTGCCGGCGCCGGTGAAGGTGTCGCGCAGCTTGCCGCCCACCGAGCCGGCGCCGTCCGCGATGTCGCGCAGCAGCGAGAACAGCGGGTCCTTGCTCTCCTTGATCGACTTCCCGTAGGAGTCGGCGGCCGCCCGCCACTGCTCGCCCACCTTGGCCTGCGGGTCGTCGCCCCGGCGCGGGTAGGCGCCGGCCATGATCGAGCGGTACTCCTCGCTCTCCGACCACTGCTTGAGCTTGGCCACCCGGACCACCGCGAACGGGTGGGACTGGGGCAGCACCTGGAGCAGCTTGAGCACGCCGTCGCGCAGGTCGCCGGCCTTCTCGTACTCCTCGGCCTGCTCCAGGAAGGCGTCCACGTTCATCTCGCCGAGGTTGTGGCCGCCGGCCAGCTTCATCAGGCCGCGCATCGAGGCCTGCGGGTCCTGACCCACCAGCAGGCCGGCCCGGTCGCAGGAGAGTTCGGCCTTGCGGAACCACTCCTTGAGCGCGGTGACCAGGGCCATGATCGCCAGGTTGCCGAGCGGCACCCAGCCGATCCGGCTGGCCAGGTTGGTGAGGATGAGCAGCATCGTCCGGTAGACCGCGTGGCCGGACATCGCGTGCCCGACCTCGTGGCCGATCACGGCCCGCAGCTCCTCCTCGTCCAGCAGCTCGACCAGGCCGGTGGTCAGCACGATCACCGGGGCGTCCATCCCGATGCACATCGCGTTGACCCTGGGGTCCTGGGTCACGTACAGGTCCGGGACCTGCTCCAGGTCGAGCACGTAGGCGGCGTCCCGGACCATGTCGAACAGCTCCGGGTACTGGCGCTCCGAGGTCTTCACCGCGGTGGCCAGGAACATCAGCCGCACGCTGCGCTCGGAGACCAGGCCGGCCAGTTTCTTCAGCACGTCGTCGAACCCGGTCAACTTGCGCAGGGCGACCAGCGCGGACCGGTCGGCCGGGTGCTCCCAGGCGCGGGTGGAGATCTCCGGGAACCGCTGCCGGCGGCGGCTCGGCACCTTGTCGGCCGGGCCGGCGGCTCGGGTGGAATCGGTCATGACTGCTGCGTCCCTCTCGACTCGACTGTGATGACTCTCAACGCGCGACCGCCGCCGGACGTCCCCCGCAGGGGTGGCCGGGGGCGCGCACCAGGGGTGGTGCACCGGGCCGGTGTGAAGGCGGCCTAAGCTGGCCGCCCGAAAGAAAGACGCACCCTCCGAGGAGCCCGCCGATGTCCCCCGCCACCCTGGTGTCCCTCGCCGCACCGATCTCCGGCGGCCCCGGTCCGGGCCTCTTCCTGCGTCTGGTCGTGATCGGTTCGCTGGTCGGCGTCGTGCTGCTGGCCTGGATCCTGCTCCGGGCCGGCCGCGACAACTGACACCTCACCTGGAGTCAGACGCGGGGAGCCGCCGCGCGGTTGCGTGTAGGGGCCCCGTACGATGAGCGCGCGGGTCGCCCCGGTCCCGGGACCCGCGTCCTGGCCCCCACCGAGTCGAGAAGGCCCTGCCGACATGACCTCAAGCGCCCTGCCCGCCCTGACCTCCCTGGCCGAGGGCTCCAACCACTCCAGCCTGAACCCGCTGCTGACCGGTGGCAGCGCGCTGTTCATCCTGCTGCTGCTGCTCTTCATCACCACCCGCTTCAACCGCGACCGCTGAGCCGCCGCCCGGCCGCTCGGAGCACCCGGGAGCACCGGGCGCTCCGCGGTCGGCTGCCCGTTCCGTTCGTCGCGTAAGGTGTGGCGGCATGACGGGAGAGAGCAGGCCGCAGCGGCGCAGGCGCCTCGGGGTGATGGGCGGGACCTTCGACCCGATCCACCACGGCCACCTGGTGGCGGCCAGTGAGGTGGCGAGCGCGTTCCACCTCGACGAGGTGGTCTTCGTGCCCACCGGGGAGCCCTGGCAGAAGAGCGACCGGACGGTCTCGCCGGCCGAGGACCGCTACCTGATGACGGTGATCGCCACCGCCGAGAACCCGCAGTTCTCGGTCAGCCGGATCGACATCGACCGCGGCGGCCCGACCTACACCGTGGACACCCTGCGCGAACTGCGGGCCCAGCACCCCGGCGCCGACCTGTTCTTCATCACCGGCGCGGACGCGCTCTCCCAGATCCTCTCCTGGCACGACGCCGACGAGTTGATCTCGCTGGCCCACTTCATCGGCTGCACCAGGCCGGGCCACACCCTCACCGACCCAGGGCTGCCGGCCGGCGGCGTCTCGCTGGTCGAGGTGCCGGCACTGGCGATCTCCTCCACGGACTGCCGGATGCGGGTGGCCAAGGGCGAGCCGGTCTGGTACCTCGTGCCGGACGGAGTGGTGCGCTACATCGACAAGCGCGCGCTCTACCGGGACGCCGGCTGAGCCGGCCGACCGGCGATCAGGACACACGGAAGAGCTTGGGGACGGCGTGACCGGAACGGCAGACCGCAACGGGCCCGACGACGGCGACTGGGCCGCCGGGGTCCACCCGCAGGCCCAGGCCCAGCAGCAGCAGCCCTACGGGGAGTACTACGCCCAGCCGGAGTACCAGGGGTACGCCGAGCCGGCGCAGCACTACCAGGGCGAGCAGGCCTACCAGGGCCAGGGCTACCAGCAGCAGCCGTTCTACGACCAGCAGCAGGGCTACGGCCAGCCGGTCTACGAGCAGCCCGGCTACGAGCAGCCGTACCAGCAGCCGTCGTACGAGCAGTCCGGGTACGAGCAGCAGGGGTACCAGCAGCCCGGCTACGGGCAGCCGTACCAGCAGCCGTACTACCAGGAGTACCCCGCCGAGCCGCAGTACCCGGCGGCCCCCGCGCAGGCGGCCGCCGCCGCGCCGGTCGCACCGCCCCAGCCCCCGGCGCCCGCCCCGCCGGCGCCCCCCGCGCCGCGGCGCCCGCGGCAGGAGGCGCCGAAGCCCGCCCCGGCCGCCGAGCCCGCCCCCGAGCGCTCCGAGATGGTCGGCGGCAGCCGGCCCGCCGGCCGCCCGAAGACCCAGCAGGACTCCTACCAGACCGGCGAGTTCACCTTCGTCGACGAGGAGGCGGAGGAGTCCGAGGACGTCATCGACTGGCTGAAGTTCGCCGAGTCGCGCTCCGAGCGCCGGGACGAGCGCCGCCGCAAGCTGCGCACCCGGCTGCTCGCCGGCGCCGTGGCGCTGCTGCTGGTCGGCGGCGGCACGGTCGGCTACCTGTGGGCCAACGGCACGCTCTTCGGCAGCCCGACCGCCGCGCAGGCCACCGGCGGGCGCAACGTGGTGGTGGTCCACCTGCACGAGCTGACCGGCAAGGTGAGCACCGCGCTGCTGGTCAACGACAGCTCGGGCCACAAGGGTTCGATCCTGCTGCTGCCGGACACCCTGCAGCTGCCCTCGCCGAACGGCGGCACGGTGGACACCGGCGACGCGTTGAACACCATCGGCGCCGCCCCGGTCCGGGACGCGCTGGCCACCATGCTCGGCGCCCCGGTGAAGGGCACCTGGCGGTTGGACACCCCCTACCTGCAGCTGCTGGTCTCGCAGATCGGCGGGATCAAGGTGGACACCGACGTCCAGATCACCGGCCCCGACGGCAAGGTGCTGGTCGAGAAGGGCAGCCAGCGCACCCTCACCGGCGACGCCGCGGTCGCCTACGCCACCTACCAGGGCCAGGGCGAGACCCGGGACACCCAGCTGCGCCGGTTCGGCCAGGTGCTCTCCGCGCTGATCGCCGCGATGCCGAACGACCTGCCGGACGCCCAGGACGACGTGCACCGGATCGGCGCCGTGCTCGACCCCTCGCTGCCCGAGCAGGCGCTGGCCGGCGTGCTGGTGCAGCTCAACCAGCAGTCCGCGGCGGGGCACCTGAGCACCAGTGAGCTGCCGGTCAAGCCGGACGGCTCGATCGACGAGGCCACCGCCGGAGCGATGGTCAAGCAGGTGCTCGGCGGCACCGTGCACACCGCCGCGGTGACCAACGCACCGGCCCGGGTCGGACTGGTGGACGCCACCGGCACCGGCGGCAACGCGCAGTCCGCCCAGACCCAGGTGATCAACGCCGGTCTGACCTTCGTGCCGAACGGCGGCACCGCGCCGGCCCAGGCGGCCAGCGAGATCCGCTACACCGACGACGCCCGGGCGGCCGCCGCGCACTCGCTGGCGCAGAGCCTGGGGCTGCCGGACAGCGCGGTGAAGAAGGTCACCGACCCGCAGACCGTCGACCTGCTGGTGGTGCTCGGCAAGGACTACCAGCCGCCGAAGACCCAGTAGCGCCCGCCCCGGGCCGCCCCGGGCCGCTCCGAAAGGCGCGGTGGCGGCCCGGTCGGGCGTGAGATCCTGGATGCGGAACTCCCCCCAGCCTCCGGCCGGGAGGTGCCCCCACCCAGCCACCGAGCCGAGAGAACATCGTGACCGCAACCGAACACTCGCAGGAACTCATCAACGTCGCCGCCCAGGCCGCGGCCGACAAGCTGGCGCACAACGTCGTCGCCTTCGACGTCAGCGACGTGCTGTCGATCACCGACGCCTTCCTGATCGCCTCGGCCACCAACGACCGCCAGGTGAAGTCGATCGCCGAGGAGATCGAGGACCAGCTGCGCGAGAAGCTGGACATCAAGCCGGTGCGTCGCGAGGGCGAGCGCGAGGGCCGCTGGATCCTGCTCGACTACCTGGACATCGTGGTGCACGTGCAGCACTCCGAGGAGCGCTCCTTCTACTCGCTCGACCGGCTCTGGAAGGACTGCCCCGAGCTGCCGCTGCCCGAGGACGCGCTGGCCACCCGCAACCGTCCCGAGGACGCCGCGACCGACGACGCCGGCAACGCCGTCGGCTTCCTCCAGGACCTGAGCTGACCAGCCGCGCGGGGGGACCGCGGATCGTCTTCTGGCGGCACGGCCAGACCTCCTGGAACCTGGAGTCCCGGTTCCAGGGCAGCACCGACATTCCGCTCACCGAGACCGGCCGCGAGCAGGCCAGGCGCGCCGCCCGGCTGCTCGCGGGGCTCGGGCCCGACCTGCTGGTCTCCTCCGACCTGCAGCGGGCCGCCGACACCGCCGGCGAACTCGCCCGGCTCACCGGCCTGGACGTGTGCCACGACGCCGGCCTGCGGGAGACGTACGCGGGCAGCTGGCAGGGCCTGACCCACACCGAGATCCGCGAGCGGTTCCCGCACGAGTACGACGCGTTCCGGCGCGGCGAGCCGGTCCGCCGCGGCGGCGGCGAGCTGGCCAGCGAGGTGGCCGACCGCGCCGTCCCCGTGGTGCTGACCGCCTTCGAGAAGCTGCCCGCGGACGGCACCCTGGTGGTGGTCAGCCACGGCGGCACGATCCGCACCATGCTCGGCCGGCTGCTCGGCCTGGACCCCGCGCTCTGGGAGGTCCTCGGCGGGCTGTCCAACTGCTGCTGGTCGGTGCTGGGCCGCGGCGCCCACGGCTGGCGGTTGCAGGAGCACAACGCCGGGACCCTGCCGGAGCCGGTGATCGGCGACGAGTCCTGAGCCGCGCACTCCGAAGGCCGGCGACCCCGCTGGTTCAGGCCCTGCTCGCCGGGATTTCGTCATTCCGGGCCTGACCAGCTAGAGTCTTCCTCGTTCGCAGGGAAGGAACGCGGCCCACCAGGGCGGCGGACCTCCCGGCCGAGGGGCTATAGCTCAGTTGGTAGAGCGCTTGCATGGCATGCAAGAGGTCTGGGGTTCGATTCCCCATAGCTCCACTCCGCACCGGACGGTTCCGCAGGGATCCGCACGGGATCGCGGGGCTATAGCTCAGTTGGTAGAGCGCTTGCATGGCATGCAAGAGGTCTGGGGTTCGATTCCCCATAGCTCCACCGGATATCAGGGCCGTCTCCCACCGGGAGGCGGCCCTGAGTCGTTCCCGGCCGTGCCCGCGCAGCCGGCGGCTGCCGGCGCCGGCAGCAGCGCTGCAGCTGCGGCTCAGTGGTGCTCGTGGTCGGCGACGGGCGCGTCCGGGTGTGCGGTCACCCACTCCAGCCGCTCCCGGTCCAGCCGGCCCTCGGGGGTGTAGACCACCATGTAGACCTCGGGGGAGCCCGGCATGGTCAGGTAGGAGGCCTTGACCCGGATCTCGCCGACCGCCTGGTGCCGGAACACCTTGAGCACCGTGGTGGCCGGCGCCACCTGCTGGCTCTCCCAGAGCTGCCGGAACCGCCCGCTGACCGCGCACAGTTCGCGCAGGTAGTTCTCCCAGATCGGCTCGCCGACGTGGGAGGCGTAGGCGGCGCGCAGCACCCCGACCATCCTGGGCAGCTCGTCGTCCCGGTTCAGGAACGGGTTGCAGCAGTCCGGCGTGGTCAGCGCGCACCAGAGCGAGTTGCCGCGCCCGTGCGGGGCGGTGGCGCGGGTGGCGCCGGGGAAGAGCGCGTCGTAGGCCGGGTTGAAGGCGAGCACGTCGTAGCGGCGGTTGCAGATCGCGGCCGGCATCGTCGCCAGCCCGTCCAGGATGACCTGCATCGCCGGGTCGACCGAGGGGCAGATCAGGTCGGACAGTTCGCCGGTGGGCAGGCCGGCCAGCCGGAACAGGTGGTCCCGCTCGACCTCGTCCAGCAGCAGCGCGCGGGAGACCGCGGTCATCACCTGGTCGCTGGCGTTGATCGGGCGGCCCTGTTCGAGCCAGGTGTACCAGGTGACCCCGACCCCGGCGAGCTGCGCGACCTCCTCGCGGCGCAGGCCGGGGGTGCGGCGGCGCAGGCCGGGCGGCAGGCCGACGTCCTGCGGGGAGACCCGGGCCCGGCAGGCCTTCAGGAAGGCGGCGAGTTCGGTCCGGCGGGTGGGTTCGGGGGCGGTTCTGGCGGGGTCGGAGCGTTCGGCCAGCGCGGTCATGAACCCATACTGACGTACTGTCCGGTGATCTGGCAGGTAGTGCCGGTACCAGGATCAGCAGGCTCTAACCACCAGTATCCGCGCGGGGCCAGTCTGGTTCCATGACGGACCTTCAGACCAGTCGGCCGCACTCGGCGGCCGTCCCCGCGCAGGCCGACCGGCCCGCCCGCGGCGGGCGCCCGGGCCTGGTGCTCGCACTCATCCTGACCGGCCAGTTCATGGCCATCCTGGACGTCGCCGTGGTGAACGTCGCGGCCCCCACCATCAGCACCGACCTGCACGCCTCCGGCGCCGGCCTGCAGATGGTGATCGCCGGCTACACCATCGCCTACGCGGTGCTGCTGATCACCGGCGCCCGGCTCGGCGCCCGGTACGGCCACCGCCAGCTCTTCCAACTCGGCCTGGCGGGCTTCACGATCGCCTCGCTGGCCTGCGGTCTGGCCCCGACCACCGCGACCCTGATCGGCTTCCGGTTCCTCCAGGGCATCGGCTCGGCGCTGATGGTCCCGCAGGTGATGAGCCTGATCCAGAAGACCTTCACCGGCGCCCCGCGGGCCCGTGCGCTCGGCGTCTACACGGCCGTCATCGCGGGCGGCAGCGTGGTCGGGCAGGTGCTGGGCGGGGTGCTGGTCAGCGCCGACCTCTTCGGCAGCGCCTGGCGCCCGGTCTTCCTGATCAACGTGCCGATCGGGCTGGTGCTGCTCGCGCTCGGCCATCGCACGCTGCCGCACCTGCCGAAGGACCGGGAGCGCCGGCTCGACCTGGTCGGCCTGCTGGTGCTGGCGGTCGCGATCGGCCTGCTGGTGGTGCCGCTGGTGCTCGGCCACGAGCTGCACTGGCCGCTCTGGGGCTGGCTGATGCTGGCCGGCTCGGTGCTCGCCTTCGGCCTGTTCGCGCAGGTCGAGCGGCGGATCGCGCGGCGCGGCGGGCAGCCGCTGATCCACGGCCGGGTGCTCGGTTCGCCGGGCCTGGCCGCCGGCGCGGGCGCGCTCTTCCTGATCATGTTCAACTTCTCCGGCTTCCTCTTCGCCTTCGCCATGCACCTGCAGGCGGGCCTGGGCGACAGCCCGCTGCGGGCCGGTCTGACCTTCGCGCCGGTGGCGGTCGGGTTCGGGGTCTCAGGGCTGCACTGGCACCGGCTGCCGAAGCGGCTGCACCTGCCGCTGCCGATGATCGGCCTGCTGGTGGGCGGGGTCGGCTACCTGGCGCTGGGGGTGCTGGTGAGCGGTGGTCGGCAGCTGGACCTCGGGGTCGAACTGCTGCTGCTGGTGAACGGTGTGGCGGCCGGCTTCGCCTACAGCCCGCTCTTCGCCCGGGCGCTCAGCCGGGTCGCACCGGCCGACGCCCCGGACGCCAGCGGTGTGATGGTCACCATGGTGCAGCTGGGGCAGGTGGTCGGCGTCTCGCTGCTCGGCACGATCTTCCTGGGCGCGGTGAACTTCCCGGCCCGGGCCTCGGCCTCCGGCCACGCGATGGAGGTCACCACCGTCTTCATGATCGTCGGAGCCGTGATCGCCGCGGGCTTCGCCCTCCGCACCCGGCGCGCGGCGAACCTCGGCTGAGCCGGGGAGGGTCCGCCCGGACCCGGCGCCGCCCGCTGCCGCGGGTGGCGCCGGGAACGGATTCGTGAAGCACCGGTCCGACCGTGTAAAGTAAGTCGTGTCGCCGCGGGAAACCGGTCGGGCGGCAAAAAAATGCTCGGGGCTATAGCTCAGTTGGTAGAGCGCTTGCATGGCATGCAAGAGGTCTGGGGTTCGATTCCCCATAGCTCCACAGGATTTGATGAGGCACCTACGAAATTTCGTAGGTGCCTCGTTGTTTTGACGCCTTGTCAGCCGCGCTGCGGCCGCCCGGTCAGCCGGGGCAGCAGGGCCGCCGCCACGGTGGCCGCGCCGAGCACCAGGAAGGCCGCCGAGTAGGAGTACCGGGCGGCCAGCCAGGCCACCGTCAGCGGGCCGGCCAGCCCGGCCATGCCCCAGCCGATCAGCATCAGCCCGTAGACGGCGCCGGCGTGCGCGAGGCCGAAGAACTCCGAGACCACCGCCGGCATGGTGGCGAACCCGCCGCCGAAGCAGAGGCAGATCAGCGCGGCCACCGCCAGGAACAGCCAGGGCGAGCGCGCCTGGGAGAGCGCCAGCAGCCCGATCCCCTGCGCCAGCAGCATCAGCACGAAGGCGTTCAGCAGGCCGGTGCGGCCGGAGAGCCAGCCCCAGAGCGGGCGGCCCACCGTGTTGAAGACGCCGAGCACACCGGTCAGCACGGCGGCCATGGCGGGGCCGAGCCCGGTCAGGCTGCCGGCCGCCGGGGCGACCACCGAGAGCATGCTGATCCCGGCGGCGGTGTTGCAGAACAGGATCAGGGTCAGCAGGTACCAGTGCCGGGTGCGCAGCGCCTGGGCCGGCCGCAGGCCCGCCGCGCCGCTCTGCGCGGGCAGCGCGGCGAGCACCGGCGGGTCGCCGAAGAAGGCGGCGCCGCCCAGCGTGGTGACCAGGAAGACGGCGCCGAGCACCAGCAGCACCCGGGCCGGATCGGCCGCGAAGTGCGCCACCAGCAGCCGGAAGAGCGGCGCGCTGAGCACCGAGCCGAGGCCGAACCCGCCGGTGGCCACCCCGGCGGCCAGCGCCCGGTGCCCGGGGAACCAGCGCTGCAGCATGGTGGTCGGCACGATGTAGCCGAGCCCCAGGCCGACCCCGCTGATCCCGCCGTAGCCGAGCAGCACCAGCCAGAAGTCGGAGCGGCCGTGCGCGCAGCCGGCCAGCAGGTAGCCGCCCGCGTAGAGCAGCCCGGCCAGTGCGGCGATCCGGCGCGGCGACTGCCGGGACCGGGTGCCCGGGGTGCCGTCCGGCCGCTGGCGGACCGTCAGCAGCAGCCCGCCGAGCACGGTGCCGATGAAGACCACGGCGTGCGCGGTGGCGAACGGCAGTCCGGCCTCGTCCCGGCCGAGTGCGAAACCGCCGGTCGGTGACTGCAGGCCGGCCGAGAGGATGCTCCAGGAGTACACCGCGCCGTAGGCGAGCTGGTTGACCACCACGGCGGCGGCGAGCAGCCCGCGCCGCCGGCCGACCCGGCGGGCCAGCGGGGGTCGGGTCGGCAGCGGCGGGGGTGTCGCGGTGGCGCGGTTGAGGAGCAGGGCGGTTGGACGCACGGGGTGACCCTTCCGGGATCGGGGATGGCGCGCTGTCCTACGCTGAGTGACCGTCTTGGGTTACGCCAGAAGTCGGTTACCCCGTCAGACCTGGTGAAATATCTGGCCCGTTCGGCGGCCTTGATCACTCGGAGTGATTTCCTCGTGAGGTGGCCCGTAACCGGCCGAATGCCGGTTACGGTCGGGGAATGGCCGACCTCGCCCGCATCCGCAACGAAGAGCTCGCCCGGATCCTGCACCAGCTGGCCTGGAGCCCCGAGCGGTTGGCCCGCGAGGTCAACCTGGTGCTCCCGCCGGGCCTGTCGATCAGTCAGACCGCACCCTACAAGTGGCGCGACCGCGGCATGGTGCCCCGGGCCCCGCACGACCAGGCGGTCTGCGAGGTGCTCAGCCGGGCGGTCGGCATCGCCGTCACCTACGAGCAGCTCTGGGGCCGGATGGGCAGCCACCGCGGCGCCAAGGTGCTCTCCGCCCGGCTGCTGACCGACCCGTGGACCGCCGAGACCGCGCAGATCGCGCTGCACGAGGCCGGCCTGCAGGTGGCCCCCGTGCGGCTGACCGACCTGTTCCGCGGCGACGAGCTGGCCCGCGCGGTGGACCAGTGGTCCGCCCCGTCGCCCCCGCTCACCGGCGGCACCGGCGCGCTGCCGGTGACGGCCGACCAGCTGACCGACCTGCAGGCCGGCTGGGCCGGCCTGCGGCGGCTCGGCCGGGCCTGCGGCGGCGGCCTGGTGCTGGAGCCGGCCCGGGCCGAACTGGCCATGGTGGGCAAGCTGCTGGAGCTCGGCAGCTACGCCGAGGACGAGGCGCTGGGCCGGGCGCTGTACGGCGCGGCCGGCCGGCTGGCCCGGCTGGTCGGCTGGGCCGGCGCCGACCTGGGCCAGGAGGCCGCCGCCCAGCGCGCCTACGTGGCCGCGCTGCGGGCCGCGCACGTGGCCGGCGAACCCGGGCTCGCGGTCAGCGTGGTGGGCAGCCTGACGGTCCAACTGACCTACTACGGCGCCGGGCGCGGCCTGGACCCGGCCGAGCTGCTCGGCGCCGCGCTGGCCGCCGCCGGCCACCTGCTCGCCCCCTACCAGCTGGCCCGCCAGCTCGGCCGGCTCGCCCTGGCGCACGGCCGCAACGGTGACCGGGTCGCCGCCGAGGCCGCCGCCGACCGGGCCTGGGCGGCGCTGCCGGGCGGCGCCCAGCGGGCCGAGCTGGCCGGGCTGATCGGCTGCGCCCGGCTCTTCCTGGACGACCACCAGCACGCCCGCCCGTTGCTCGCCGAGGCGGTGGCCGGCCTGCCCGCCGCCCGGGCCCGGGCCCTGCTGCTGGTCCGGCTGGCCGACTCCTACCGCCGCACCGGCGACCCGACCCGGGCCGCCGCGACCGCCGACCAGGCGCGGACGCTGGCCGCCGGCATGCAGTCGGGTCTGGTGGCCAGGGTGCTGCGGGAGTTCGACGGTCCGCCGGCCGGGGGTGCAGGGTGACCTGCCGGCCGAGCGGGTGGCCCACGAGGCTCTGGCCGAGTTCCGTGCCCGGCCGGTGAAACCGCGCGGGGGAGGCGGGGCGTCCCGGAAGTCGGGTGGTCGGCGTTAGGCTGCCCCGCACACGTAGCGAAGGGTTCGGCGCAGCTCATGAAGGTTCTGATCTCCGGCGGTGCCGGGTTCATCGGTAGTACCGTCGCCTCGGCCTGCCTGGACGCCGGGCACACCCCGGTCATCCTGGACAGCCTGGTCACCGGTCGGCGCGAGTTCACCGAGGGCCGGGTCTTCTACCAGGGCGACATCGTCGACGGCGATCTGGTGGACCGGATCTTCGCCGAGCACCCGGACATCGAGGCCGTGGTGCACTGCGCCGCGCTGATCGTGGTGCCGGACTCGGTGGCCGACCCGGTCGGCTACTACCGCGCCAACGTGGCCAAGAGCCTGGAGTTCACCGGGCACCTGCTGCGCAACGGCTGCGAGAAGATGATCTTCTCGTCCTCGGCCTCGATCTACCGGGCCGGCGAGGACTTCAGCGTGGACGAGCACGCGGACGTGGACCCGCAGAGCCCGTACGCCCGCACCAAGGCGGTCTGCGAGGGGATGTTCGCCGACATCGCGGCGAGCCGGCCGATCCGGATCCTCTCGCTGCGCTACTTCAACCCGATCGGCGCCGACCCCGAGCTGCGCACCGGCCTCCAGGTGCGCAACCCCAGCCACGCGCTGGGCAAGCTGATCGGGGCCCAGGCGGCCGGCGAGGTCTTCCGGATCACCGGCACCCACTGGCCCACCCGGGACGGTTCCGGCATCCGCGACTACGTGCACGTCTGGGACCTGGCCGCCGCGCACGTCGCCGCGCTGGAGCGGTTCGACCGGGCGCTGGAGGGCGGGCGCTCCTCGGCGATCAACCTGGGCACCGGCACCGGCACCACGGTGCGCGAACTCGTCGCGGCCTTCAACAGCGTGGTGGACCGGCCGGTCGAGGTGACCGAGACCGAGACCCGCCCCGGCGACGTGGCCGGCGCCTACACCCGCAGCGACCGGGCGAAGCGGCTGCTCGACTGGGAGCCGGCGCAGAGCCTGGAGCAGGGCATCCGGGACTCGCTGCGCTGGGTCGAGGTGCGCGACCAGCGGCTGGCCTGACGCACGGTGGGGCGGGCCGGGATCCGGCCCGCCCTACGGGGCGCTGCGGCGCCCTGCGGTACCCTATGGCCATGCGAACCGTGTGCCTGCTCCTTAGCCGGCCGCGCTGACCAGGACCGGCCGAGCCGAGCGGGCCATGCCGGAGTCAGCGTGGCGACCCCTCCTGCGAGGGGCTTTTTTGTTTCCGGGGCCGGTGTGCGAAGGCCCGGTCCCGGATGCCAAGCCCCGTCCCCGGCCGCTCAGCTGACGATTCGCAACCTGACACGATGGAGCTTGAAGGACCATGAGCGAGACGACCCCTGCCTCCGGCGCCGCCGAGGCCACCACCGAGCCGTTCCGGTACACGGCCGCCCTGGCCGCCGACATCGAGTCCCGCTGGCAGGACACCTGGGAGAAGGAGGGCACGTTCAACGCCCCCAACCCGGTGGGTCCGCTGGCGGTGGAGGGCGGCGACGCGCGGGACGTCACCGCGAAGCCGCACAGCTTCATCATGGACATGTTCCCGTACCCCTCCGGCGCCGGCCTGCACGTGGGCCACCCGCTGGGGTACATCGCCACCGACGTGTACGCCCGCTTCCAGCGGATGACCGGGCACAACGTGCTGCACACCCTGGGCTACGACGCCTTCGGCCTGCCCGCCGAGCAGCACGCGGTGGCCACCGGCGTGCACCCGCGGACCTCCACCGAGGCCGCGATCACCAACATGCGCTCCCAGCTGCGCCGGCTGGGCCTGGGCCACGACTCCCGCCGGTCGATCTCCACCATCGACCCGGAGTACTACCGCTGGACCCAGTGGATCTTCCTGCAGATCTTCAACTCCTGGTTCGACCCGGCGGCGAACGCGGCCCGACCGATCGACGAGCTGGTCGCACAGTTCGCCGACGGCTCCCGGCCGACCCCGGACGGCCGCCCGTGGGCCGAGCTGTCCGGCGCCGAGCGCGACGAGCTGCTGGGCGAGTACCGGCTGGCCTACAGCAAGGAGGTGCCGGTCAACTGGTGCCCCGGCCTGGGCACCGTGCTGGCCAACGAGGAGGTCACCGCCGACGGCCGGTCCGAGCGCGGCAACTTCCCGGTCTTCAAGTCCAAGCTGCGCCAGTGGATGATGCGGATCACCGCCTACGGCGACCGGCTGATCGGCGACCTGGACAAGCTGGACTGGCCGGAGGCGATCAAGCAGCAGCAGCGCAACTGGATCGGCCGCTCCGAGGGCGCGCGCGTCGCCTTCCCGGTCGCGCACGGGCGCGAGATCACCGTCTTCACCACCCGGCCCGACACCCTGTTCGGCGCCACCTACATGGTGCTGGCCCCCGAGCACGAGCTGGTCGACGCGATCGTCCCGGCCGCCTGGCCGGGCGAGACCCTGAACGACTGGAAGGGCGGCGCGCACACCCCGGCCGAGGCGGTCGCCGCCTACCGGGCCGCCGCGGCCGCCAAGTCGGACGTCGAGCGGCAGATGGACGCCAAGGTCAAGACCGGCGTCTTCACCGGCGCCTACGCGACCAACCCGGTCACCGGCAAGCCGATCCCGGTCTTCATCGCCGACTACGTGCTGATGGGCTACGGCACCGGCGCGATCATGGCCGTGCCGGCCCACGACTCGCGCGACTTCGCGTTCGCCCGGGCCTTCTCGCTGCCGCTGCGCTGCGTGGTGGAGCCGACCGACGGCCGCGCCGCCGACCCGCACGAGTGGGACGGGGCCTTCGACAGCTACGACTCGGTGCTGGTCAACTCGGCCGGCGAGGGTGTCTCGCTGGACGGCCTGACCGTGCCGGAGGCCAAGCGCACCGTCACCGCCTGGCTGACCGAGCGCGGGATCGGCGAAGGCACCGTCAACTACCGCCTGCGCGACTGGCTGTTCAGCCGCCAGCGGTACTGGGGCGAGCCGTTCCCGATCGTCTACGACGAGGACGGCGTGATGCACGCGCTGCCCGAGTCGATGCTGCCGGTCGAGGTCCCCGAGGTGGACGACTACTCGCCGCACACCTACGACCCGCAGGACGCCACCAGCACCCCCAAGACCCCACTGTCCCGCAACGAGGACTGGGTCAACGTGGAGCTGGACCTGGGCGACGGCGTGAAGAAGTACCGCCGGGAGACCAACACCATGCCCAACTGGGCGGGCTCCTGCTGGTACGAGCTGCGCTACGTGGACCCGGTCAACCGGGACGCGGTGGTCGCCCCGGCCAACGAGGCCTACTGGATGGGCCCGACCGAGCAGAAGCCGGCCGGCGGCGTGGACCTGTACGTCGGCGGTTCCGAGCACGCGGTGCTGCACCTGCTGTACGCGCGCTTCTGGCACAAGGTGCTGCACGACCTGGGCCACGTCTCCTCGGTCGAGCCGTTCCACAAGCTGTTCAACCAGGGCATGATCACCGCCGACGTCTACCGCGACGCGCGCGGCTTCCCGGTGCCCGCCGCCGAGGTCGAGGAGGTGGACGGCGGCTACACCTGGCAGGGCCAGCCGGTCACCCGCGAGGCGGGCAAGATGGGCAAGTCGCTGAAGAACGCGATCGCGCCGGACGACATCTGCGCCGAGTACGGCGCCGACACGCTGCGCCTGTACGAGATGTCGATGGGCCCGCTGGACGTCTCCCGTCCGTGGGACCCGCGCGCCGTGGTCGGCTCCTTCCGGTTCCTGCAGCGGCTGTGGCGCAACATCGTCTCCGAGGAGACCGGCGAGCTGGTGGTCACCGACGAGCCGGCCGACGAGGCGACCCTGCGCGCGCTGCACAAGGCGATCGACGGGATCCGCGGCGACCTGGCCGGGCTGCGCTTCAACACCGCCGTGGCCAAGGCGATCGAGCTGAACAACTACCTGGTCAAGCGCGGCAGCACGCCGCGCGAGGTGGCCGAGTCGCTGGTCCTGATGGTCGCGCCGCTGGCCCCGCACGTCGCCGAGGAGCTGTGGCACCGGCTGGGCCACACCGAGTCGCTGACCTACACCGACTTCCCGGTCGCCGACCCGGCGCTGGCCGTGGCCGAGGCCGTGGTCTGCCCGGTGCAGATCAAGGGCAAGGTCAAGGCCCGCCTGGAGGTCCCGCCGACCATCACCGACGCCGAGCTGGAGGCGCTGGCGCTGGCCGACCCGGCGGTGATCGCGGCGATCGGCGACGCCCCGGTGCGCAAGGTGATCACCAAGGCGCCGAAGCTGGTGAACATCGTCACCGGCTGACGGTCCGTCGGTCGTCCCGTCCGGGGCCCGGTCGCACCTCGCGGTGCGGCCGGGCCCCGGCGTTTTCTCCGCGAGCCCCGGGGCCGTTCTCAGGGTCATCCCTGAACGGGCCCTGATCCGGGCCGTTCGACCCCTGGAATCGGGCGCTGGGGCAGCCCGGCCGGGCTACCGTGGAAGCGGTACGAGGCCCGGTGGCGCTGGAAGGCGGCAAGCTGATGTTCGAGGCGGTCGGAGTGGTGGTCGTGCTCGTCGCGCTCTTCGGAGCGGCCGTCGTCACGCTGCTGGTGGTCGCCGCGGTCAAGGCGGTCAAGGCCGTGGCGGCCAAGGTCGAGAAGACCGAGGTGCAGGCCCGGCGAGCGGTGGAGAACGTCACGCTCAAGGCGAAGACCTTCGCCAAGCCCGGCCCGGTCGGCGAGCTGTCCGCCGTCCGGCTCGGCCTGCGCACCTCGCTGACCGGCACCCGCGAGGTGCTGGAGAGCGGGGTCGCCACCGACGCCCAACTCGGCGAGTCGCTCGGCCTGCTGGCCCGCCTGGAGGCGCACGCCGCCGAACTGGACGGCGAACTGCGGCTGCTGGAGCGCGAACCCGACCCGGCCCGGATCACCGCCCGACTGCCCGAACTGCGTGAGCGGGCCGACCGGATCACGCAGTCGGCCGGCTCGCTGCGCTGGGCCGCGCAGGAGCGGGCGCACCGGTTCTCGGCGGACGAGCTGAACCGGCTGGCCGAGGAGGTCGCCAACGAGGCCGGGGCGCTGCGGCACTGGGACACGGGGGGTGCGGGCCGGGCGCCGGAGGGCGGCGAGCGCGCCGGTGAGGGTGCCGAGCCGGGGGCGGGGGCCGCGGGTGCCGGTGCTGCTTCGGGTGCCGGTGCCGGTGCCGGGGGAGCGGCGGGCGGGTTCGGGGCCACGCTGCGGGCCGGGCTGGAGTCCGGGGCCGGCCGGGTCGCGGCGGAGGACCTGCTGGGCAACCTGGCGCAGCGCCTGCGCAAGCCCGCGCCGGGATCGCAGGGGAACTGACGGGGCGTCCGCACGGGAGCGGGCGTGGGCGCGAACCGGTGCGCGGCTGCGGAGGATCCGTGCGCGGCGCCGGACGAATGTGCTGGGCGACCCCGGGAGGAGTAACCTCCGGCTCATGTCCGCCCAGCTCGCGCTCGTCACCGACTCCACGGCCTACCTGCCGCAGGAGGTGGTCGACCGGCACCGGATCTCGGTGGTGCCGCTGAGCGTCGTGGTCGGCGACGAAGTGCTCACCGAGGGCGTGGAGATCGCGCCGAAGGACGTCGCCGAGGCACTGCGCGCCAAGCAGCGGCTGACCACCTCGCGCCCCAACCCGGAGACCTTCGCCGCCGCGTACAAGGCCGCCGCGGCGGCCGGGGCGACCGGGGTGGTCTCGGTGCACATCTCCGGCGAGCTCTCCGGCACCGGCGAGGCGGCCCGGCTGGCCGCCGCCGAGGCGCCGCTGCCGGTACGGGTGGTGGACAGCCGGCTGGTCGGCATGGCGCTCGGCTACACGGTGCTGGCCGCCGCCGAGGCCCGGGACGCCGGCCTCGACCTGGACGAGGTGGCCGCCGCCGCCGAGCGGCGGGCCGCCGGCATCCGGAGCTTCTTCTACGTGGACACCCTGGAACACCTGCGGCGGGGCGGCCGGATCGGCACCGCGCGGGCACTGCTCGGCTCGGCGCTGGCGGTCAAGCCGCTGCTGCACCTGGACGGCGGGCGGATCGAACCGCTGGAGAAGGTGCGCACGGCCTCCCGGGCGATCGCGCGGCTGGAGGAGATCGCCGTCGAGGAGGCGGGCACCCGGGCGGTGGACGTCACGGTGCACCACCTGGCGGCCGCGGACCGGGCCGAGCCGCTGGCGGAGCGGCTGCGCGAGCGGGTGCCCGGGCTGCGCGAGCTGTACGTGGGGGAGGTGGGCGCGGTGATCGGCGCGCACGTGGGGCCGGGGCTGCTGGCGGTGGTGGTGGCGCCGGTGTGACGGCGCGATGGTGTGACGGCGCGATGGTGTGACGGTGTGACTGCGGCATGGTGCGATGGTGTGATGGCGCATGGTGTGATGGTGTGATCTGATCGTGCGTCAGTTGTCCACAGGGGTGGGGTTGTCCACAGGTTTCCGAGTGGTCCTGGGAGGGTGCACGGTCCGCTCCTAGCGTCTGGGGCATGACCCCTTCGCGCATCCTCGCCCAGCACCTCCGCACCCCGGCCGACCGTCGCCGCGCGGCTGCCGCCCTTTCCCGCACCCGCCTGGTCCACCTGCTCCCGGCCGCCGCGCCCGTTCCACCGGCTGCGCCCGCCGCCGGGCCGCCGCTCACCGAGTCCGCGGCGCTCGGGCCCGCAGTGGCCACCGTCGCCGCGCCGGCTCGGCCGGCCCGTGTGTCGGGTGCCCCCGCCGCCCCCAGCGAGACCGACCCCGGTCCGCCGCCGCCCGTGCCCGAGCCGGGGGAGCCGCCCGGCCCGGCCGAGCCGCTCCCCGACGGGTGGCCGCACGGGTACGGCAAGCGCAGCGGCCCCCGCCACCCGCCGCCTCGTTCGACCGCTGCTGCTGCTGCCGCCGCCGCCACTGCCGCTGCCGCTGCGCCCGCCACGGGACCGGGGCCGGGGAGCACTCCGGAACCGTTGGTGAAGCCCGACCGCGTTCGCGCGCCCGGCGTCGTCGCGGACACCCATCCGCACCCGCCCCGCCGCCGGTTCCGCCTGCCGGCCGCCCTGCACCCGCTGCTCTGGGCCGATCGCAAGGCCGTGCTGGGCCTCGGCGTGCTGCTCCTGCTCGCCGTCGCCTACGCCGTCCAGCACTTCTGGCTCGGCCGGCCCCAACCGGTCGCGGTGCCGGCCATCACCGGCAAGGCCTCGCGCAGCGCGGTGCCGGCCGTCGCGCCCGCCGAGCCGGCCGGGGAGCCGGGGCCCGAGGATCCGTCAGCTCCCGAGCCCGGCCACCCCGCCGCCTCCGAGGTGGTCATCGACGTGGCCGGCCGGGTCCTCCAACCCGGTGTCCGCGCCCTCCCGGCCGGCTCGCGGGTGGCCGACGCGCTCCGCGCGGCCGGCGGCCCGCAGCCCGGGGTGGACACCGACGGCCTCAACCTCGCCCGGGTCCTGGTGGACGGTGAACAAGTCCTGGTCGGCCTGCCCGTCCAGGCCGGGGGCGGCAGCGGCCAGTCCGCCACCAGGGGCCCGGTCAGCATCAACCGCGCCACCGCCGAGCAACTCGACGCCCTGCCCGGGATCGGCCCGGTGCTGGCCCGGCACATCCTCGACTTCCGCACCCAGCACGGCTCGTTCCGCTCCCTGGACCAGCTCCGCCAGATCAGCGGCATCGGCGAGCGGAAGTACGCCGAACTGAAACTCCTGCTCACCCTCTGACATCCCGTCAGTCGGCCACCGTCCCCGTTCGTCGCCATCCCACAGAGCCCCGATGCCCCCTTCCGCCGCCACCTCGGCCGACCCGGCGCAGCAAGCTCCGGAGCTCCGCCTGCTCCTGCCGACCGCCGCCACCTGGGTTGTCACCGCCCTCCTCCTCGACCTCGACCTCCCCGCCACCGGACCCCTGCTCGCCGCCTCCGCCCTGGCCGCCCTCCTGGCCGTGGCCCTGTTCCTGCACGCCCACCGCCGACGCCCGCCCGACCACCCCGACGCGCCGGACCGCCCGCACCGGTCGGCAGGGCTCGCCGCCGCCGTCCTGCTCACCGCCTCCGCCGCCACCGCCTGCACCGTCCTGCACACGGGCGACCTGCACCGCGGCCCGATCGCTGCGCTCGCCCACCCCGTCGGCGCCGACCCGGCCAAGCCCCATCCCGTCACCCTCGTCACGCTGGACCTCACCATCACCGGCGACCCCCACCTGCGCACCAGCCACTCCCGGGGCGCCAACCCGGGCCGGCCCCTGCTGGTCGTCGAGGCGACCGCGGACCTGGTCACCACGGACACCGGGACCACCACCCGCACCCGCACCCCGCTCACCGTCATCGTGCAGGACCAGGACACCCCGGCCTGGCGGCCGTTGCTGCCGTCCGCCCGGGTCCGCACGCAGGCCCGGGTGCTGCCGCAGCGCGCGGACGGCGGCTCCGACACCGCGGCCGCCGTCGTCGCCAAGGGCCCGCTGCGGCAGCTCGCCCCGCCCAGCGCCGCCCAGCGGCTGGCCGGCCGCCTGCGCGCCGGGCTCAGGCAGGCCTGCGCCGGGCTGCCCGCCGATGCCCGGGCCCTGCTGCCCGGCCTGGTGGTGGGCGACACCTCCGCCATGCCCGAGGACCTCGACGAGGCCTTCCGCGCCACCGACCTGGTGCACATCACGGCGGTCAGCGGCGCCAACCTGTCCATCGTGCTGGCGCTGCTGCTCGGTGCCCCGGCGCTGGCCGGCACCGCGGAGCGCGGCGGCCTGGCCGCCCTGCTGGGGATCCCGCTGCGGGTGGCCGCGGTGCTCGGGATCGGGCTCACCGCGGCCTTCGTGACGCTCTGCCGGCCCGACCCGAGCGTCCTGCGCGCGGCCGCCACCGGGCTGCTGAGCCTGCTCGCGCTCGCGCTCGGCCGACCGCGCAAGGCGCTCTCCGCGCTCGCCGCCGGCGTGCTCGCCCTGCTGCTGCTCGACCCGTTCCTGGCCCGCTCCTTCGGCTTCCTGCTCTCGGTACTGGCCACCGTCGGGCTGCTCACCCTGGGCCGGCGCTGGGGCAAGGCGCTGCAGGCCCGCGGCTGGCCGCACCACCTGGCGGAGGCGGTGGCCTGCACGGCGGCGGCGCAGGTGCTCTGCGCCCCCGCCGCCGTCCTGCTGGCGCCCCGGATCAGCCTGGTCGGGATCCCGTGCAACCTGCTGGCCGAACTCGCGGTCGCCCCCGCCACCCTGCTCGGGTTCGCCGCGCTGGCCGTGGCCCCGTTCTGCGCGCCGCCGGCCGCCTACCTGGCCGGCATGGCCGGCTACCCGACCGGCTGGCTCGCCCTGGTGGCCCGGGGCGGGGCCGCCCTGCCGGGTGCCGAGCTCGCCTGGACCCCGGGGTGGCGCGGCACGGTCACGCTGGTCCTGGCGCTGGCCGCCGCCTGCTTCGCGGCCCGCCTGCTCCGCCCCGCGCCCGCCGCGGAGTTCACGCCCGCCCCGGAGCCCGCCCCGGACCGCGCCCCGGACCCCGCCGGCACCGCCTCCCTGCTCGACCCGCCCGCACCCGGCCCCCGGCCCCGCCGCCTGCTGCGGCGGGCCGTCTGCGCCGGGCTGGTGCTGGGCCTGGTGCTCCTGCTGCTCCGCCCGCCCGCGCTGGTCCGTATCGCCACCGGCTGGCCGCCCACCGGCGCCCGGCTGGTGATGTGTTCGGTGGGTCAGGGCGATCTGCTGGTGCTCCCGGTGACGGACAGTCCGGACACCGCGGTGGTGGTGGACACCGGTCCGGACCCGGCGGCGGCCGACGCGTGCCTGCGCGACCTCGGGGTGGTCCGGGTGCCGCTGGTGCTGCTCACCCACTTCCACGCCGACCACAGCGGCGGCCTGTCGGGCGTGCTGCGCCACCGCGCGGTCGGCGCGATCGAGACCACCACGCTGGCCGCACCCGAGGCCGAGGCGGCCAAGGTGACCGCCCTGGCGGCGGCCGCCCGGGTGCCGGTGCTGCGGGTGGTGCCCGGCGAGCGCCGCACGGTCGGCCCGGAGCTGTCCTGGCAGGTGCTCTGGCCGGCCGGCCCGCTCGGCCCGGACACCGCGGGCCCGAACAACGCGAGCGTCAGCCTGCTGGTCACGGCCGGCCAGCTGCGCTTCGCCCTGCTGGGCGACCTCGAACCGGCCGCCCAGGCCGCGCTGCTGCGCGCCGTCCGCCCCCGGCCGGTGGACGTGCTCAAGGTGGCCCACCACGGCTCGGCCAACCAGGACTGGGCGCTCGCCCGGGCGCTGCACCCCAGGCTGGCGCTGATCAGCGTGGGCGCGGGCAACTCCTACGGCCACCCCGCCGCACGCACCGTCAACTCCCTGCGGGCGCTCGGCGCGACGGTGCTGCGGACCGACCGCGCGGGTGACATCGCCGTGCTGGGCGACTCCCCGGCCACCCTGCGCGCCCTCACCCACGCCCACCCGGAGGAGGCCGAGGAGTGACGGGTGGTCAGGCGCGCCGGTAGCTGCTGCCGTCCCGCGCCCGCAGCAGCAGCCGGCCCTCGACCAGGTACCGGCGCATCGCCGAGAAGTCGTCGTGCACGGTGAGCAGCGCCTCGTTGACCTGCTGCTCCGAGTACGGCCGGTCGGGCTCGAAGAGCGTCTCGGCGAGGTGCCGGAGCAGCTGCTCGCGGCGGGCCGGGCGGCGCGGCACGGCGGTCAGCCGGCCGTCGGAGAAGAAGGCGGCGAGTTCGGGCGGGGGCGGGCTTGCGGTCATGCGCGGCAGCGTCCCGCGCCGCCCACCGCGCGGGCAACGGGTTTTCCCGGCCCGCCCCGGCGAGCACCGCCCGCGCCCGTGCTCACTCCTCCTCGCGCCACCCGTCGTACTCGGCCGCCAGCGCCTCCAGCTCCGCCACCGTGGCCGCGTCCCAACCGTCCGCCGGGCGCTCCAGCACCACCAGCCACTGCGCGTCCTCGGCGTCGTCCTCCCCGGCCAGGGCGTCCCGGACCAGCTGCGCCGGGCCGAGCGCGGGCCACCGCTCGGCCAGCTCCCGCTCCACCTCCTCGGCGTCGTCCCGGTCGGTGAGGACCAGCAGCAGTCGGCCGGTGGGCAGGTGGTCGGCGGCGCTGTTCTCGGCAGCGTTGGTCCCGGAGCTCATCGGACCATTGTGTCGGCAGCCCGTGGGATGCTGGTACGCGATGGCCAGGAAGAGTGCACCCGACGACCTGCTCGCCCCGCTGACCCTCGCGGTCGGTCAGGAGGAGCTGCTGCTGGACCGCGCGGTCGCCCAGGTGGTGGCGGCGGCCAGGCAGGCCGACCCGGACACCGACGTCCGCGACCTGGCCCCCGGTGCCCTGCAGCCCGGCCAGCTGGCCGAGCTGACCACCCCTTCGCTCTTCGCCGAGCGCAAGGTGATCGTGGTCCGCGCCGCCCAGGACCTGTCCGCCGACGCGGTCAAGGACCTCAAGGCCTACCTGGCGGCCCCGGCCGACGAGGTGATCGTGGTCCTGGTGCACGCCGGCGGAGTCAAGGGCAAGGGCCTGCTGGACGCGGCCCGCAAGGCCGGCGCGCGCGAGGTGCAGTGCGCCAAGATGACCAAGGCGGGTGAGCGGATCGCTTTCGTCCGGGGCGAGTTCAAGGCGCTCGGCCGGTCCGCCAGCCCCGAGGCCTGCCAGGCCCTGCTGGACGCGCTCGGCGGCGACCTGCGCGAGCTGGCCGCCGCCTGCAGCCAGTTGACCTCCGACGTGGAGGGCCCGATCGACGAGCGGGTGGTGGCCCGCTACTACAGCGGCCGGGCCGAGGCGACCGGCTTCGAGGTGGCCGACCTGGCCGTCACCGGCCGCGCGGCCGACGCGCTGGAGCGGCTGCGCTGGGCGCTCGCCGTCGGCCAGCCGCCGACCGGCATCACCTTCGCGCTCGCCTCCGGGGTGCGCAGCATCGGCCGGCTGGCCACCGCCGACCGTTCGATGCGCCCGGCCGACCTGGCCCGCGAGTTGGGCATGCCGCCGTGGAAGGTGGACCGGGTGCGCCAGCAGATGCGCGGCTGGACCGGTGACGGGGTGGCCGCCGCGCTGACCGCGATCGCCGCCGCCGACGCGGCCGTCAAGGGCGGTTCGGACGACCCGGCCTACGCCCTGGAGCGCGCCGTGGTCACCGTCGCCCGGGCGGCCCGTTCCGGCGCCCGCCCGTACTGAGCGCGCCCCCGGTCCCGCTCCACCCCACCCGCCCCCGGAAACGCCGAGAGGCGCCGCGCCCGTCCCGGTGAAGGGACGAGGCGCGACGCCTCCCGCTGAAGTTGCTGCACCGCACCCGCGTGGCGAACGCAGGCCGCGTGCGGTGCGTGGTGGTGCGCGTCTCGGGGTCCGGGTAGAGGGCCGGAATCGCCCGCGACGGTCAGGCTGGGGTGGAGCTCAGCAGTGCTGCTGCCCGGAGCGCGAAGCTCAGGCGGCGACGACCTGCTTGGTGATGGCCGACTTCTTGTTGGCGGCCTGGTTCTTGTGGATGACGCCCTTGGAGACGGCCTTGTCGAGCTTCTTCGAGGCGGCGCGCGCGAGCTCCACGGCCTTCTCGGTCTCGCCCGCGGCAGCGGCCTCACGGGCCTTGCGCAGCGCGGTCTTCAGCTCGGACTTGACGGCCTTGTTGCGCAGGCGCGCCTTCTCGTTGGTCTTGTTGCGCTTGATCTGGGACTTGATGTTCGCCACGAAAGTGCCTCAGTCTTGTCGGTCATCAGTGGAACAGGGTGTGCACCCGGCGCGATCGGACCTGCTGAGAGGGCATGCCGAAGCGCGGTGCAGCCGCCAACGGTACCAGGGCCCGCCCAGGCCCCCCAAACCGGCACGGCGGCCCGGCGCCGTGGGAAGATGGAACGGCCCCTGTCCTCGGACGCCGCCCTCGGCGCGGGGCCCCTGATCGGACGAGATCGGACCAGAGCGTCCGGACCGCCCCGGACTTACGGAGAATCGGACCAAGGTGCCCGCGACCCCTACCAATGTGCCAGAGCCCAGCCGTACCGACCCGGCGCTGATTCGCAACTTCTGCATCATCGCCCACATCGACCACGGCAAGTCGACGCTCGCCGACCGGATGCTGCAGATCACCGGCGTCGTCGACCCCCGGCAGATGCGTGCCCAGTACCTCGACCGGATGGACATCGAGCGCGAGCGCGGCATCACCATCAAGTCGCAGGCGGTCCGGCTGCCCTGGGCCCCGCGCACCGGTGAGAACACGGGCACGACGCACATCCTGAACATGATCGACACGCCCGGCCACGTCGACTTCACCTACGAGGTGTCGCGCTCGCTGGCCGCCTGCGAGGGCACCATCCTGGTGGTCGACGCGGCGCAGGGCATCGAGGCGCAGACCCTGGCCAACCTGTACCTGGCCCTGGAGAACGACCTCACGATCATCCCGGTGCTCAACAAGATCGACCTGCCGGCCGCCCAGCCCGAGAAGTACGCGGCGGAGATCGCGCACATCATCGGCTGCGACCCGGAGGACGTGCTCAAGGTCAGCGCCAAGACCGGCCTCGGCGTCGAGGACCTGCTCGACCACGTGGTCGCGAAGATCCCGGCCCCGGTCGGCGTCAAGGACGCGCCGGCCCGCGCGATGATCTTCGACTCGGTGTACGACTCCTACCGCGGCGTGGTCACCTACGTCCGGGTGGTCGACGGCCAGCTCACCAAGCGCGAGCGGATCGCCATGATGTCCACCGGCGCGACCCACGAGCTGCTGGAGATCGGCGTCATCTCGCCCGAGCCCAAGGTGGCCGAGGGCCTGGGCGTCGGCGAGGTGGGCTACATCATCACCGGTGTGAAGGACGTCCGGCAGTCCAAGGTCGGTGACACCATCACCTCGATGCACAAGGGTGCGACCGAGCCGCTCGGCGGCTACAAGGACCCGCGCCCGATGGTGTTCTCCGGCCTCTACCCGCTGGACGGCTCGGACTACCCGCTGCTGCGCGACGCGCTGGACAAGCTGCGGCTGAACGACGCCGCGCTGGTCTACGAGCCGGAGACCTCGGTGGCGCTCGGCTTCGGCTACCGCTGCGGCTTCCTCGGCCTGCTCCACCTGGAGATCATCCGGGAGCGCCTGGAGCGCGAGTTCAACCTGGACCTGATCTCCACCGCGCCGAACGTGATCTACCGGGTGGTGATGGAGGACGGCACCGAGCACACCGTCACCAACCCGAGCGAGTTCCCGACCGGCAAGATCGCCGAGGTCTACGAGCCGGTGGTGCGCGGCACCATCCTGGCGCCGAACGACTTCGTCGGCGCGATCATGGAGCTGTGCCAGGCCCGCCGCGGCAACCTGCAGGGCATGGACTACCTCTCCGAGGACCGGGTCGAGCTGCGCTACACCCTGCCGCTGGCCGAGATCGTCTTCGACTTCTTCGACCAGCTCAAGTCCAAGACCCGCGGTTACGGCTCCTTCGACTACGAGCCGGTCGGCGAGCAGAGCGCCCAGCTGGTCAAGGTCGACATCCTGCTGCACGGCGACGCGGTGGACGCCTTCTCCGCCATCGTGCACAAGGACAAGGCCTACAACTACGGCGTCATGATGGCCGGCAAGCTGCAGAAGCTGATCCCGCGCCAGCAGTTCGAGGTGCCGATCCAGGCCGCCATCGGCTCCCGGGTGATCGCCCGTGAGACGGTCCGCGCGATCCGCAAGGACGTCCTCGCCAAGTGCTACGGCGGTGACATCTCGCGCAAGCGCAAGCTGCTGGAGAAGCAGAAGGAGGGCAAGAAGCGGATGAAGATGGTCGGCCGGGTCGAGGTCCCGCAGGAGGCCTTCATCGCCGCCCTCTCCACCGACGCCGAGGCTCCCAAGGACGCCAAGAAGTAGACGTCGGGAAGTGGTCGGCAGGAACGCCCGAGGGGCCGTCAGCGCGAGCTGACGGCCCCTCGGGCGTGCACGGCGCCGGGTCAGTCCTGCTCGGCCACCGCCTGGGCGAACTGCGCCTGGTAGAGCCGGGCGTAGGCGCCCTCGGCCGCGATCAGCTCGTCGTGGGTGCCCTGCTCGACGATCGAGCCGTTCTCCATCACCAGGATCACGTCGGCATCCCGGATGGTGGAGAGCCGGTGGGCGATCACGAAGCTGGTCCGGCCGCTGCGCAGCCGGGCCATCGCACGCTGGATCAGCACCTCGGTGCGGGTGTCCACCGAGCTGGTCGCCTCGTCCAGCACCAGGATCGACGGCTGCGCCAGGAACGCCCGGGCGATGGTGATCAGCTGCTTCTCGCCCGCGCTGACCCCGGTGCCCTCGTCGTCGATCACCGTGTCGTAGCCCTCGGGCAGGGTGCGCACGAAGCGGTCGACGTGCGCCGCCTTCGCCGCCTCGACCACCTGTTCGCGGGTGGCGTCGGTGGCGCCGTAGGCGATGTTGTCGGCGATGCTGCCGCCGAACAGCCAGGTGTCCTGGAGCACCATGCCGATGCCGGAGCGCAGCTCCTCGCGGGACATCGCGGCGATGTCCACGCCGTCCAGGGTGATCCGCCCGCCGGTCACCTCGTAGAACCGCATCAGCAGGTTGACCAGGGTGGTCTTGCCCGCGCCGGTCGGGCCGACGATGGCCACCGTGTGGCCCGGCTCGACCTTCAGCGAGAGGTCCTCGATCAGCGGCTTCTCCGGGTCGTAGCGGAACGCCACGTCCTCGAAGGAGACCAGGCCGCGCAGCTCGGCCGGGCGCTGCGGGTGCTCCGGCTCGGCGGACTGCTCCTCGGCGTCCAGCAGTTCGAAGACCCGCTCGGCCGAGGCCACCCCGGACTGGACCAGGTTGGCCATGCTGGCCACCTGGGTGAGCGGCTGGCTGAACTGGCGGGAGTACTGGATGAAGGCCTGCACGTCACCGATCGAGAGCTGCCCGCTGGCCACCCGCAGCCCGCCGACCACCGCGACCAGCACGTAGTTCAGGTTGCCGATCAGGAACATCGACGGCTGGATGATGCCGGAGATGAACTGGGCCCGGAAGCTGGTGGCGTAGAGCGCCTCGTTCTCCCGCGCGAAGACCTCGGCGGCCTCCTTCTGCCGGCCGAACACCTTGACCAGGGTGTGGCCGGTGTACATCTCCTCGATGTGCGCGTTCAGCTTGCCGGTGGTGGCCCACTGGGCGACGAACTGCGGCTGCGCCTTCTTGCCGACCCGGGCCGCGACGACCACCGAGAGCGGCACCGAGACCAGCGCGATCAGCGCGAGGATCCAGGAGACCCAGAACATCATGGCCAGCACGCCGATCACGGTGAGCAGCGAGTTCATCACCTGGCCCATGCTCTGCTGCATGGACTGGCCGATGTTGTCGATGTCGTTGGTGACCCGGCTGAGCACCTCGCCGCGCGGCTGCTTGTCGAAGTAGCTGAGCGGCAGCCGGGTGAGCTTGGCGTCCACGTCGCGGCGCAGCCGGTTGACGGTGTTGTTGATCGCCCGGGCGGCGAGGCGGCCCTGCAGGATGCCGAAGGCGGCCGAGACCACGTAGATCAGCAGCACCCAGAGCAGGATGTTGCCGATCGCGTTGTAGTCCATCTGCTGATTGGGCGTCAGGTGCAGCGACTTCAGCAGGGCGGCCTGCTTGCCGCCGCTGGAGGTGGCCCGGTCCAGCGCCTGCTGGGTCGGGAAGCGGGGGCCGAGGGCGCCCTTGACGATCAGGTCGGTGACCTGGCCGAGCAGCTTGGGCGCGGCGACCTGGCAGGCCACGCTGAACGCGCCGAGGACGAGCATGCCCAGGATGATGCTCCGCTCGGCCTTCAGCAGGCCGAGCGTGCGCCGGGAGCTGTTCTTGAAGTCCAGCGACTTCTCGGCGCCCTGACCGCTCATGAACCGGCCGGGGCCGGCCGGGCCGCGGCGGGCCGCCGCGGCCTGCGAGCCGCCGGGCTTCTGCGGGGTGGTCACGCCGCCTCCTGCTCGGTCAGCTGGGAGAGCACGATCTCCCGGTAGGTGGGGTTGTCGGTCATCAGCTCGTGGTGGGTTCCGGTGCCGACCACGGCGCCCTCGTCGAGCACGATGATCCGGTCGGCCTCGCGGATGGTGCTCACCCGCTGGGCGACGATCACCACGGTGGCCTCGGCGGTCTCCAGGCTGAGTGCCGCGCGCAGCCGGGCGTCGGTGGCGTAGTCCAGCGCGGAGAAGGAGTCGTCGAAGAGGTAGATCTCCGGTCGGCGGACCAGGGTGCGGGCGATCGCCAGGCGCTGGCGCTGCCCGCCGGAGAAGTTGCTGCCGCCCTGGGCGACCGGGGCCTGAAGACCCTCGTCGAGCTTCGAGACGAAGTCCTTGGCTTGCGCGGTCTCCAGCGCGGCCCAGAGCTCCTCGTCGGTCGCGTCCGGGCGGCCGTAGCGCAGGTTGCTGGCGATGGTGCCGCTGAACAGGTAGGGCTTCTGCGGCACCAGGCCGACGGTGCGGGCCAGCAGCTCGGGGGAGAGCTGCTTGACGTCGGTGCCGTTGATCAGCACCTCGCCGCCGGTGGCGTCGAACAGTCGGGGGACCAGGCCGAGCAGCGTGGTCTTGCCGCTGCCGGTGGAGCCGATCACCGCGGTGGTCTCGCCGGGGCGCGCCACCAGGTCGATGCCGCGCAGCACCGGGGCCTCGGCGCCGGGGTAGCGGAAGTCGGTGCCGCGGAGCTCCAGGTGGCCGTGCGAGCGCAGCTCGGTCACCGGCGCGCTCGGCGGGACCACGCTGGAGTCGGTGTCCAGCACCTCGACGATGCGCTCGGCGCAGACCTCGGCGCGCGGCACCATCATGAACATGAAGGTGGCCATCATGACGCTCATCAGGATCTGCATCAGGTAGGACTGGAAGGCCGTCAGGGCGCCGATCTGCATCCCGTGCGGGGCGGCGATCCGGTGGGCGCCGAACCAGGAGACGGCGATCGTCGAGATGTACACCACGAACATCACCGACGGGAACATGAAGGCCATCAGCCGGCCGGTGCGCAGCGACATCTCGGTCAGCTCGTCGTTGGCGCCGCCGAACCGCTGCTTCTCGTGGTTGTCCTTGACGAAGGCGCGGATCACCCGGATACCGGTGATCTGCTCGCGCAGGATCCGGTTCACCGCGTCGATCCGCACCTGCATGCTGCGGAAGGCCGGGCGGAGCTTGCGGACCAGCACGCTGACGATCACGCCGAGCACCGGGACCAGGATCACCAGCAGCGCCGAGAGCGGCACGTCCTGGTTGAGCGCCATGATGATGCCGCCGACGCACATGATCGGCGCCGACACCATCAGGGTGAAGGTCATCAGCACCAGCATCTGCACCTGCTGGACGTCGTTGGTGGTGCGGGTGATCAGCGAGGGCGCGCCGTACTGGCCGAGCTCCCGGGCGGAGAACCGCTGCACCTGGTCGAAGACCGAGGCGCGGATGTCCCGGCCGACCGCCATGGCGACCCGGGCGCCGTAGTAGACGGCGCCGATCGAGCAGAGCGCCTGGGCCACGCTGACCGCGAGCATCACCCCACCGGTCTGCATGATGTAGCCGGTGTCGCCCTTGATCACGCCGTCGTTGATGATGTCGGCGTTCAAGGTCGGGAGGTAGAGCGAAGCTATGGTGGCGATCAGCTGGAGCATCACCAGCGTCAGGATCTGTGGTTTGTAGGGCCCCAGATGGGCCCTGAGGACTCGGATCAGCACTCGGCCACTCTCGTCATCGTCGGGAGGATTCGCACCCTCATTTTCGTTCTTCTCCCATGTGCGCGAAGGGGTTCGCAGAGGTGGGCCGGAGCGGGCGCTCCGACAGGCGCGCAGCGGATCTTCGAGCGGTCGGCCGGTGGGCGAACGGCCGTCCGGTCGTGGGCCTGCACCCGCCTCCGGCTGGCGTGTCAGGCCCCCTTGCCTCTTAACAGTTGGCCCGCTTGGGCCTAGGCTGTCCGCAGTCTTGTTACTCGCCAGTCATTTACTAGCCGGTCAACAAGCCGTCGGGCGGTCCACCCCCCACATCCGTCCGGCGTCCACCCTCGGCCACCTGGTCCCCCGGAGGTCTCGTTGAGCACAGCGCAGTCCGTCATCGACACCGACACGATTGCCGGACGCCCGGCCTCCGTGGCCCACATGTTCCTCAGCAGGGTAGAGGCCACACCCGGGCAGTTGGCATACCGGTACCCGGCACCGGTCGACGAGCGGGCGGCGAACGCTACCACCGGGGCCGAGCAGTGGCTCTCGCTGACCTGGTCGCAGGCCGCGGACCGGGTATTCGCCATCGCGGCCGGCCTGGTCGACCTGGGCGTCGAGCCGGAGGAGCGGATCGGCCTGGCCGCCTCCACCCGGATCGAGTGGATCCTCGCCGACCTGGGCGTGATGTGCGCCGGCGCCGCCGTGACCACCGTCTACCCGAGCACCAACGCCGACGAGACCGGCTTCATCCTGGCCGACGCCGGCTGCCGGGTGCTGCTCGCCGAGGACGGCAAGCAGCTCGGCAAGGCGGTCGCCGAGCGCGGCGGGCTGCCGGAGCTGGCCACCGTGGTGGTCTTCGACCCGCCGGCCGAGCTGCCCGAGGTCGAGGGGCTCACGATCATCACGCTGGCCGAGCTGGAGCGGCGCGGCGCCGCCCTGCTGGAGCGCGAGCCGGAGGCGGTCCGCCGCCGCGTCGAGGCGATCGGCCGCGACCAGCTGGCCACCGTGGTCTACACCTCGGGCACCACGGGCCGCCCCAAGGGCGTCCGGCTCTCCCACGACGCCTGGTCCTACCAGGGCGTGGCCCAGGAGGAGAGCGGGCTGCTGCGCCCCGAGGACATCCACTACATGTGGCTGCCGCTCTCCCACGTGTTCGGCAAGTCGCTGATCGCCGGCCAGGTCAGAACCGGTCAGGTGATGGCGGTGGACGGCCGGGTGGACAAGATCATCACCAACCTGCCGCTGATCAAGCCGACCATCATGGCCTCCGCGCCGCGGGTCTTCGAGAAGGTCTACAACGGCATCGCCGGCCGGGCCCGGGCCGAGGGCGGCGCCAAGTACAAGATCTTCATGTGGGCGGCCAAGGTCGCCCGGCAGTGGGCCCAGGTCACCCAGGAGAACCGGATCGCCACCGGCCGGGACACCGCGCCGCTCGGCCTGAAGCTGCAGCACGCACTGGCCGACAAGCTGGTCTATGCCAAGATCCGCCAGGCGTTCGGCGGGCAGATGCGCGGCGCGGTCTCCGGCTCCGCCGCGCTGGCCCCCGAGATCGCCTACTTCTTCGCCGGGGTCGGCGTGCCGGTGCTGGAGGGCTACGGCCTGACCGAGACCAGCGCCGGGATCATCGTCAACCGGGTGGAGGACTTCCGGGTCGGCACGGTCGGCGTGCCGTTCAAGGGCAGCGAGGTGCGGATCGCCGAGGACGGCGAGATCCTGCTCCGCGGCCCCGGTGTGATGAGCGGCTACCACAACCAGCCCGAGCAGACCGCCGAGGTGCTGGAGTCGGACGGCTGGTTCCACTCCGGCGACATCGGCGAGCTCACCCAGGCCGGCTACCTGCGGATCACCGACCGCAAGAAGGACATGTTCAAGACCTCCGGCGGCAAGTACGTCGCGCCCAGCGAGGTCGAGGGCAAGTTCAAGGCGGTCTGCCCGTTCGTCAGCAACATCCTGGTGATCGGCAACGGCCGGAACTTCTGCTCCGCGCTGATCACCCTCGACGAGCCGGTGATCATGCCCTGGGCGGCGGAGCACGGCGTGACCGGCAAGACCTACGCCGAGGTGGTCACCTCGCCGCAGGTGCGGGCCCTGATCGAGGACTACGTGACCAAGCTCAACGGCGAGCTGCAGCGCTGGCAGACGATCAAGAAGTTCACCCTGCTGCCCCGCGACCTGGACATCGAGCACGGCGAGCTGACCCCCAGCCTGAAGATCAAGCGGCCGGTGGTCGAGCGGGTCTACGCCGCCGAGGTCAGCGAGATGTACGCGGGCGCCAACGAGGCCTGAGTCACCTCGACCGGTGCGGCGGCCGGAGCACCGCCGCCGTACCGGACAATGGACCCATGCCCTCCGCACTCCCCGACGGCGAACCCCTGCCCACCGACGGCTCGCTGCCCGCCCAGGCCCTGTCCGGCCTCGGCGAGCGGCCGTTCGGCTTCTACCTGCACGTGCCGTACTGCGCCAGCCGCTGCGGCTACTGCGACTTCAACACCTACACCGCCACCGAACTGCACAGCGCCGGCGCGGTCGCCTCGCAGGAGAACTACGCGAGCCACCTGGTCGGCGAGGTCCGGCTGGCCCGCCGGGTGCTCGGGGACGCCGAGCTGCCGGTGCGCACCGTCTTCCTCGGCGGCGGCACGCCCACCCTGCTGCCGGCCCGCGACCTGGTCGCGATGCTCGCGGCGATCCGGGACGAGTTCGGGCTGGCCCCGGACGCCGAGGTGACCACCGAGGCCAACCCGGAGTCGGTCACCCCGGCCTACCTGGCCGAGCTGCGCGAGGGCGGGTTCAACCGGATCTCCTTCGGCATGCAGAGCGCCCGGCCGCACGTGCTCAAGGTGCTCGACCGCCACCACACCCCCGGCCGGCCCGAGGCCTGCGTGGCCGAGGCGCGGGCGGCCGGCTTCGAGCACGTCAACCTGGACCTGATCTACGGCACCCCGGGGGAGTCCGACGACGACTGGCGGGCCTCGCTGGAGGCCGCGATCGGCGCCGGCCCGGACCACGTCTCGGCCTACTCGCTGATCGTCGAGGAGGGCACCCGCCTGGCCGGCCGGATCAAGCGCGGCGAGCTGCCGATGGTCGACGACGACGTGCACGCCGACCGCTACCTGATCGCCGAGCGGGCGCTGACCGGGGCCGGCTTCTCCTGGTACGAGGTGTCCAACTGGGCCACCGACGAGGCCGCCCGCTGCCGGCACAACGAGCTCTACTGGACCGGCGCCGACTGGTGGGGCGCCGGCCCCGGGGCGCACAGCCACGTCGGCGGCACGCGCTGGTGGAACGCCAAGCACCCCGCCGCGTACGCCCGGGCGCTCGCCGAGGGCCGCACGCCGGGCCAGGGCCGCGAGGTGCTGGCCGACGAGGACCGCCGGGTCGAGCGGATCCTGCTCGAACTGCGCCTGGTCACCGGCTGCCCGCTGGACCTGCTCGCCGAGGCCGGCCGCAAGGCCGCCGAACAGGCCCTGGCCGACGGCCTGCTGGCCCCGGAGGCGTTCGCCGCGGGCCGGGCCGTCTTGACCCTGCGCGGGCGGCTGCTGGCGGACGCGGTGGTGCGTGACCTGGTGGACTGATTGTCGTTCCACCGTCTGTGGACAATCGCATGAGCCGGCTGTTCGAGAACTGGGAACCCCCTGAGGGCGTCAAGGCGGAGTTGCTCAGGGGCGAGATCGTGCTCGTCGGTGGGCAGGACGTCGTGCACAACCTCGCGGTCACGGAGGTCCAGAACGGCATCCCCGACGCGCGCTGGCACCGGGTCACGACCCAGGACGTTCTCATCCCCAGCGATGGCAGTGAGCCGCAGCCGGACCTGGTGGTCTGTGATCGTGGTGCCGTTGCGGGCGCAGGGCGGGCTGTGCCCGCCTCCGCCGTCACCCTGGTGGTCGAGGTGGTCTCCAGGAGCAGCGTCGACCGGGACTACCGCACCAAGCGCCACCTGTACGCGGAGGGCGGTATCCCGGCGTACCTGATCGTCGACCCGCTGAGGGGGGGCTGCGTCCTGCTCAGCGAGCCGCGGACGGACGCGCCTGGCGGAGAGCCTGACTACCTGTTGGAGCGGTCCGCCGGATTCGGCGACCCGCTGCCCGTCGACGTCCTCGGCCTGATCTTGGACACCAGCGAGTTCCAGACCTACTCCTGACCCCCCGTCACGAAGTCGATCAGCTCCTCCACCTTCCCCAGCAGGGCCGGCTCCAGGTCCTTGTAGGAGTTCACCGAGGCCAGGATCCGCTTCCAGGCCGCCGGGGTGTCGACGGGCCAGCCGAGGCGGCGGCAGATGCCCTGCTTCCACTCCTCCTCGTAGGGCACGTCGGGCCAGCCGGGGATGCCGACGCTGGCGGGCTTGACGGCCTGCCAGATGTCGATGAAGGGGTGGCCGACGACCAGCACCGCGGAGCCGGTGACCTGCGCGGCGATCCGGTGCTCCTTGGTGCCGGGGAGCAGGTGGTCGACGAGGACGCCGAGCCGGCGGCCCTCGCCGGGGGCGAAGGCGGCGACGATGGCGGGCAGGTCGTCGATGCCCTCCAGGTACTCGACCACCACGCCCTCGATCCGCAGGTCGTCGCCCCAGACCCGCTCGACCAGTTCGGCGTCGTGCCGGCCCTCGACGTAGATCCGGGACTCCCGGGCCACCCGGGCCCGGGCGCCGGGGACGGCGAGCGAGCCGGAGGCGGTCCGGGCCGGCCCGGTGGGCGCGGCGGCCGCCGCGGGGCGGACCAGGGTGACCGGCCTGCCGTCCAGCAGGAAGCCGCGCGGCACCATCGGGAAGACCCGGTGCTTGCCGCGCCGGTCCTCCAGGGTCACGGTCAGCCCCTCGGCGGTCTTCTCGCAGCGCACCACGGCCCCGCAGAAGCCGGTCTCGACCTCCTCGACCACCAGGTCCCGCTCGGCGGCCACCTCGGGCACGGGGACGGTCCGCTTCCAGGGCGGGGTCAGGTCGGGGCCGTACTGCTCGCTGCGCATGACGGTACCTAACCAGACGGACCGTCAGCGCACCTCACAGCCCGGGCGCGCCCCAGACCGGGAACCAGCGGCTGAGGTCCTGCTCGATCCGCAGGTCGTTCGCCAGCATCGCCTTCATCTGGATCTCCAGCGGGCTGTTGCGCCGCTCGCCGCCGCCGGGCATCGGGGCGAACGGGTAGAAGGTGCCGCGCTTGTAGAGGTAGACCAGGGCGAGCGACTGGCCGTCCGCGTTGCGGAAGCCGACCAGCGAGCAGAGCAGCTGCGGCCCGAAGCCGTTGGCCTCCAGCTCGCTGTTGACCGCGTGCAGGTCGTTGACCAGGTCCGGCAGCTCCTCGGGCAGGTGGCGGGCGAGCAGCCAGGAGTACCCGTAGCCGTCCCGGCTGGCCTCCACCGGCACGCCGCCGTCGCCGGTGTCGGCGTCGAGCAGGGCCCGCACCTGGCGCTCCACCTCGTGGAACGCGCCGCCCTCCACCGCGGCGAAGCAGACCGACCCGACCCCGGTCGGGGTGAAGCCGGCGGCGGCCTCCAGGGTCAGCGCGGCGGAGGGGATGCCGAAGAGCTGGTCGAGGTCCGGCTTGACCGGCTTGCTGCGGCCCAGCAGGGCGTCCAGGAATCCCACGGATCGTTGCCTTCCGTTCGTGCGGGTGAGGGGGAGCCGGGTGCGGCGGGGCTC
Organism: Kitasatospora viridis; assembly: GCF_007829815.1. Classification (NCBI taxonomy): domain Bacteria; kingdom Bacillati; phylum Actinomycetota; class Actinomycetes; order Kitasatosporales; family Streptomycetaceae; genus Kitasatospora; species Kitasatospora viridis. The sequence continues at coordinate 4,394,131 of NZ_VIWT01000001.1, forward strand.
AGTGGCCCAGCTCGGTGGAGATCTTCTCCAGCTGCTTCAGCCGCTGTTCGAGCGTCGGGTGGGTGGACATCAGCTGGGTGCCGACCTCCCGGGCGCTCAGCGCCGGGGCGAAGAAGAAGGCGTTGTACGGCTGCGCCTGGCGCAGGTCCTTGGTGGGGATGGCGCCGATCTGCCCGGTGACCTTGGTCAGCGCGGAGGCCAGCGCGCTGGGCCGGCCGGTGAGCTGGGCGGCGGCGCGGTCGGCGGCCAGCTCGCGGTAGCGGGAGAGCAGCCGGGTGAGCAGGAAGCTGATCGCGTAGACCACCATGCTGACCACCGAGACCAGCACGATCGCGATGGCCGCGTTGTCGTTGTTGTTGTTGTTCCGGTTCCCGCCGCCCCACATGCCGGTGTAGAGCGCGATCCGGGTGATCGCGCCGGCCAGCACGCCGAGGAAGCCGGCGATGGTCATCACCGCGACGTCGCGGTGCGCCACGTGCGAGAGCTCGTGGGCCAGCACGCCCTCCAGCTCCTCCGGCTCCAGCCGGCGCAGCAGTCCGGTGGTGACGCAGACCACCGCGTTCTGCGGGTTGCGGCCGGTGGCGAAGGCGTTCGGCATGTCGTTGTCGGCCACCGCGACCCGGGGCTTGGGCATGTCCGCGAGCGCGCAGAGCCGGTCAATGGTGCCGTGCAGCTGCGGGTACTGCTCGGGGGTGACCTCGTGCGCGCCCATCGCGCGCTGGGTGATCTTGTCGCTGAACCAGAACTGGGCGATGAAGAGCCCGCCGGAGATCAGCACGATCAGCGGCCAGGCGCCCTTGAGCAGGACGATCAGGACGCCGGTGAAGCCGACGTACAGGAGCCCGATCAGGAACATCGTGGTGACCATCCGTCCGGTCAGTCCACGATCGGGAGCAAAACGGGTGTGGGGTCCGGCCGACATGTCTGCTCCTTGAAGTCCATCCGTGGTGACTGATACCGATGCTGCCACTTCGTCCGCCCGGGAGCACCCACCTCGGGTGGGTCGACATCACGTGATCCGCGCGGCATCCCGCGACAGGGCGTTCCTGCCGTCGGACCCGGGCCTTACACTGGCAGGTACGGTTTTGGCACTCCTGCGTGCAGAGTGCCAGCCGAACCACGGACAGTGCAGGACCTGGCACCTGGACAACGCGCGAAGAGGGAGGTGCGTGCCATGTTCGACGAACCCGAATCCGACCCGCGTCCGACCGGCCGCGAACCGGCGCCCGGCGGCCAGTCGGCCGCCGCGGACCCGGGTGCCCCGGCGCCGGGCCGCCGGGCCGCCCGCCCGTCGGCCGGCCGGGCCGTGCGCGGCGCCGCCGCCCGGGCCGCCGAGCCCGGCGCGCTGGCGCTGGCGCTGGACGACCGCAAGCTCGCCGTGCTGCGCGCCATCGTGCAGGACTACGTCGGCACCGAGGAGCCGGTCGGTTCCAAGGCGCTGGTCGAGCGGCACAACCTGGGCGTCTCCCCGGCCACGGTGCGCAACGACATGGCGACGCTGGAGGAGGACGGCTACATCCAGCAGCCGCACACCAGCGCCGGCCGGATCCCCACCGACAAGGGGTACCGCCTGTTCGTGGACCGGCTGGCCGAGGTCAAGCCGATGAGCGCCCCCGAGCGCCGGGCGATCCGGCACTTCCTGGACGGCGCGGTCGACCTGGACGACGTGGTGGCCCGCACCGTGCGGCTGCTGGCCCAGCTGACCCGCCAGGTCGCGGTGGTCCAGTACCCCTCGCTGACCCGTTCGACGGTCCGGCACGTCGAGCTGGTGATGCTGGCCCCGACCAAGGTGATGCTGGTGCTGATCACCGACACCGGCCGGGTCGAGCAGCGCATGGTCGACTGCCCGGCGCCGGTCCGCGAGACCACCCTGGGCGACCTGCGGGCCCGGCTGAACGCCCGGGCCGGCGGCCGCCGGTTCCCGGACGTGCCGGCCCTGGTGGAGGACCTGCCGGCCTCCTTCGAGCCGGCCGACCGGCCGATCGTCTCCACGGTGCTGTCCACCCTCTTCGAGTCGCTGGTCGAGCAGAACGAGGAGCGGATCATGCTGGCCGGCACGGCCAACCTGACCCGCTTCGGCCACGACTTCCCGCTCACCATCCAGCCGGTGCTGGAGGCGCTGGAGGAGCAGGTGGTGCTGCTCCGGCTGCTCGGTGAGACCAACGACGGCGGCATGACGGTCCGGATCGGGCGCGAGAACGACTACGAGGGACTGAATTCCACTTCGGTCGTCTCGGTCGGTTACGGTTCGGGCGATGAAAGCGTGGCCAAACTCGGAGTGATCGGGCCGACCCGGATGGACTACCCCGGAACCATGGGGGCGGTCCGGGCGGTCGCCCGCTACGTGGGGCAGATCCTCGCGGAGTCCTAAGTAAGCGGAGTCCTAGTAAGACGAGTCCTAGCAAGACCCAGTCGTAGCACAACCCAGAAGCAGCATTTCTAGAGGCGGAACAAGCGGAGTCATTGGTGGCCACGGACTACTACGCGGTACTCGGCGTCCGACGGGACGCGGGGCAGGACGAGATCAAGAAGGCGTTCCGGCGCCTGGCCCGTGAACTGCACCCGGACGTCAACCCGGACCCGAAGACGCAGGAGCGGTTCAAGGAGATCAACGCCGCCTACGAGGTGCTCTCCGACCCGCAGAAGCGCCAGGTCTACGACCTCGGCGGCGACCCGCTCTCGCCGAACGGCGGGGGCGGCGCGGGCGGCTTCGGCGCGGGTGCGGCGGGCTTCGGCTTCTCCGACATCATGGACGCCTTCTTCGGCGCCGCCGCCGGCCAGCGCGGGCCGCGCTCGCGCACCCGTCGTGGGCAGGACGCGATGATCCGGCTGGAGATCACCCTGGAGGAGGCGACCTTCGGCACCACGAAGGAACTCCAGGTCGACACCGCCGTCACCTGCACCACCTGCAGCGGCGAGGGCGCGGCCCCCGGCACCACCGCGCAGACCTGTGACATGTGCCGCGGCAAGGGCGAGGTCTCCCAGGTGACCCGCTCCTTCCTGGGCCAGGTCATGACCTCCCGCCCCTGCCCGCAGTGCCAGGGCTTCGGCACCGTGGTGCCGACCCCGTGCCCCGAGTGCGCGGGCGACGGCCGGGTCCGGGCCCGCCGCACCCTGACCGTCAAGATCCCGGCGGGCGTGGACAACGGCACCCGGATCCAGCTGGCCGGCGAGGGCGAGGTCGGCCCCGGCGGCGGCCCGGCCGGCGACCTCTACGTGGAGATCGCCGAGACCAGCCACCCGACCTTCCAGCGCCGCGGCGACGACCTGCACTGCACGGTCACCATCCCGATGACGGCCGCCGCGCTCGGCACCCAGGTGCCGCTGCAGACCCTGGACGGCCCGGAGGAGCTGGACATCCGGCCCGGCACCCAGTCCGGCCAGTCCATCCCGCTGCACGGCCGCGGGGTCACCCACCTGCGCGGGGGCGGCCGGGGCGACCTGATAGTGCACGTCGAGGTGCAGACGCCCACCAAGCTCGACGCCGAGCAGGAGGACCTGCTGCGCCGGCTCGCGGTGCTGCGCGGCGAGGAGCGGCCGTCCGGCCAGTTCGCGCCGGGCCAGCAGGGGCTGTTCTCCCGCCTGAAGGACGCCTTCAACGGCCGCTGAGCGCCCGTGCCGGGGGCCGGAGGTGGGCTGACCGCCCGCACCGGCCCCCGTGCCGTTCCCCCCACCTCCCCACCGGAAAGCCGAGCCATGACCGCACCCGTCTTCGTCGTCGCCACCGACCGGCTGACCGCCGCCGCGCCGGGCGCCCTGGTCCGGCTGGACGGGGCCGAGGGCCGGCACGCCGTGGCCGTGAAGCGGCTGGAGCCGGGCGAGCCGCTCACCCTGACGGACGGCCAGGGCCTGGGCGCGCACGGCACGGTGGCGGCGCTGCACGGCAAGGACGCGCTGGACGTCGAGGTGGCCGAGCTGCGCGCCGAGCCGGCGCCGAGCCCGCGGATCACCGTGGTGCAGGCGCTGCCCAAGGGCGACCGGGGCGAGCTGGCGGTGGAGACCATGACCGAGGTCGGGGTGGACCGGGTGGTGCCCTGGTCGGCCGCCCGCTGCATCACCCAGTGGAAGGGCGAGCGCGGCGCCAAGGCGCTGGCCAAGTGGCGGGCCACCGCGCGGGAGGCCGGCAAGCAGTCCCGCCGGCTGCGCTTCCCCGAGGTGACCGAGCCGATGACCACCCGTCAGCTGGCGCCGCTGCTGGCCGGGGCGCAGTTCGCTGCGGTGCTGCACGAGGAGGGTGCCGAGCCGCTGGCCGCCGCCGCGCTGCCGGCCGGCGGCGAGCTGGTGCTGGTGGTCGGTCCGGAGGGCGGGGTCAGCCCCGAGGAGCTGGCCGCCTTCGCCGAGGCCGGGGCCCGCCCGTTCCGGCTCGGTCCCTCGGTGCTGCGCACCTCGACCGCCGGGGTGGCGGCCGGCGCGCTGCTGCTCGGGCGCACCGGGCGCTGGTCCTGACGGGCGCTGGTCCTGACGGGCCGGCCGGGCGGCCCTGACGGTCCGTTCGGCCTCCGGTTCGACGCTGCGTCAAGCGCGCGACCGGGCAATCCTTCCCCGGGGCCGAGAAGCTCCCGGTAACCGGTGGTCCCGGCCCGGCCGCGGTGCATAACCTGACGAGGTGACGGACACCGAGAGCACCCCCACCGGCGGCGCCTACCTGCGCCATCCCCATCTCCACGGCGATCTGCTGACCTTCGTCGCGGAGGACGACGTCTGGCTCGCGCCGCTGTCCGGCGGCCGCGCCTGGCGGCTGACCGCCGACCGCTCACCGGTCTCCCACCCGATGTTCTCGCCCGACGGCCGGACCATCGCCTGGACCTCCACCCGGGACGGCTCGGCGGAGATCCACACCGCCCCGGTGGACGGCGGCGAGGCCCGCCGGCTGACCCACTGGGGCAGCACCACCCGCACCCTGCTGCGCGGCTGGACCCCGCAGGGCGAGCCGATCGCGATCACCACCGCCGGCCAGCCGACCAGCCGTCAGGCCTGGGCGTTCGCGGTGCCGCTGGACGGCGGCAGCCCGCGCCGGCTGCCCTACGGGCCGATCGGCGCGCTGGCCCAGCAGCCGGACGGCGACCAGGTGCTGCTGCTCTCCGCCTACAGCCTGGAGCCGGCCCGCTGGAAGCGGTACCGCGGCGGCACCGCCGGCAAGCTGTGGATCGGCCGCACCGGGGGAACCTTCGAGCGCGTCCACGAGGAGCTGGACGGCAACATCGACTCGCCGCTCTGGGTCGGCGGCCGGATCGCCTTCCTGAGCGACCACGAGGGCTGCGGCCACCTCTACTCCAGCCTCCCGGACGGCACCGACCTGCGCCGGCACACCCCGGACAGTGGGGGCACCTCCCGGCCGAAGGCCGGGGGAGACTTCTACGCGCGCGGCGCGAGCACCGACGGCACCCGGGTGGTCTGGCACAGCGCCGGCGACCTGTGGCTGCTGGACTCGCTGGACGGCGACGCCCGCCCGCGCCGGCTCGACGTCACCCCGGCCGGCCCGCGCACCGGCCGCCGCACCTTCCCGCTGTCCGCCGCCGGCCGGGTGGAGACCGCGTCGCCGGACGCCACCGCCCGGGCCGCCGCCGTGGTGGTCCGCGGCACCGTGCACTGGCTGACCCACCGGGAGGGGCCGGCCCGGGTGCTGGAGGACACGCCCGGGGTGCGGGCCCGGCTGGCCCGGGTGGTCCCGCCGACCACCGAGGACGGCCCGCAGGGCGCCCTCTGGGTGACCGACGCCGAGGGCGAGGACGCCCTGGAGCACGCCCCCGAGGTGCACGGCGCCGAGCGCCGCCGGCTGGCCGCCGGCCGGCTCGGCCGGGTGCTGGCGCTGACCGTCTCGCCGGACGGCCGGCTGGCGGCCGTCGCCGCGCACGACGGCCGGGTGCTGCTGGTGACGCTGGCCGACGGTTCGGTCCGCGAGCTGGCGCACAGCCGGGACGGCGAGGTCAGCGGCCTGGCGTTCGCCCCCGGATCGGATTGGCTGGCCTGGTCGCAGCCGACCCTGGGCCCCTGGTCGCTGCGGCAGATCATGCTGGCCGAGCCCGCCAGCGGCACCGTCGTCGAGGCCACCCAGCAGCGCTTCCACGACACCTCGCCGGTCTTCACCGCGGACGGCCGCCACCTGGCCTTCCTCTCGGTGCGCAACTTCGATCCGGTCTACGACGCGCACTCCTTCGACCTGGGCTTCCCGACCGGTGGCCGCCCCTACCTGCTCACCCTGGCGGCCGACACCCCGTCACCGTTCGGCCCGCAGCGGCTCGGCCGCCCGGCCGACGGCGAGGAGGACAAGCCGGCCGCCGAGAAGCCGGAGCAGGCCGAGGGCGAGGAGGCCGAGGAGCAGCCGGTCCGCACCCGGGTCGACGTGCCGGGGCTGGCCGACCGGATCGTGCCGTTCCCGGTGGAGGGCGGCCGGTTCGGCGTGCTCCGGGCGGCCAAGGACGGCGTGCTGTGGACCAGGTACCCGGTGGTCGGCGAGCTCGGCGACGACGCGGTGAGCCCGGACGACGAGCGCCCCGGCGCCGTGCTGGAGCGCTACGACCTGCGCAAGCTGAAGGCCGAGCAGCTGGCCGACAGCCTGGACGGCTTCCAGGTGAGCGGCGACGGCAGCCGGCTCGCGGTGCTGGACGGCGGCGAGCTGCGGATCGTGCCCGCCGACCGCAAGCCCGGCGAGGACGACGAGAGCCGGGTGGACCTGGCCCGGCTGCGGATCACCGTGGACCCGGCAGCCGAGTGGCTGCAGATGTTCGACGAGAACGGCCGGCTGATGCGGGACAACTACTGGCGGGCCGACATGGGCGGCTTCGACTGGGCCGGCGCGCTGGCCCGGTACCGTCCGCTGGTCGCCCGGCTGGGGTCGCACGACGACCTGGTGGACCTGCTCTGGGAGGTGGTCGGCGAGCTCGGCACCTCGCACTCCTACGTCTCCCCGCCCGGCCGCGCCCACCGGGCCTCCCGCCCGCAGGGCCTGCTCGGCGCCGACCTGGAGCGCGACGGCGAGGTCTGGCGGATCACCCGGGTGCTGCCCGGCGAGTCCTCCGACCCCCGGGCCCGCTCCCCGCTGGCCCAGCCCGGGGTGGCGGTCCGGCCGGGCGACGCGCTGCTCGCCGTGGACGGCCGCCCGGTCGACCCGGTGACCGGGCCGGCCCCGCTGCTGGCCGGCACCGCCGGGCAGCCGGTGGAGCTGACGGTCCGTCACGCCGACGGCACCGTGCGGTACCCGGTGGCCGTGCCGCTGGCCGACGACGAGGCGCTGCGCTACCACGACTGGGTGGCCGGCCGGCGGGCCGAGGTGCGCGAGCTCTCCGGCGGCCGGCTCGGCTACCTGCACGTGCCGGACATGCTGAGCGCCGGCTGGGCCCAGCTCCACCGCGACCTGCGGGTGGAGGTGGCCAAGGAGGGCCTGCTGGTCGACCTGCGCGGCAACCGCGGCGGCCACACCTCCCAGCTGATCATCGAGAAGCTCAGCCGGCGGATCGTCGGCTGGGGCCGGGCCCGCGACCTGGACTCCCCGGACAGCTACCCGGGCGAGGCCCCGCGCGGCCCGGTGGTGGCGCTGGCCGACGAGCACGCCGGCTCGGACGGCGACATCGTCAACGCCGCGATCCAGGCGCTCGGCATCGGCCCGGTGGTCGGCACCCGCACCTGGGGCGGGGTGATCGGCATCGACGGCCGGTACAGCCTGGTCGACGGCACCGGCGTGACCCAGCCCAAGTACGGGATCTGGCTGGAGGGCTACGGCTGGGACCTGGAGAACCGCGGGGTCACCCCCGACGTCGAGGTGCCGGTGGCCCCGCACCAGTGGGCGGCGGGCGAGGACCCGCAGCTCGCCGAGGCGGTCCGGATCGCCCTGGCCCGGCTGGCCGCCGAGCCGGCGAAGACCCCGCCTCCGGCGGCCTGACGCACCGTCGCGTCCGGTAGGTTGGCGGTTCGTCAGAACCCGATCCGCCGACCCACCGGAGCCCGTGCCATGGCCGAGCAGCTCGACCCCGACTGCGTCTTCTGCAAGATCGTCGCCGGTGCCATCCCGGCCACCGTGGTCCGCGAGACCGAGCGCACCCTCGCCTTCCGCGACATCAGCCCGCAGGCGCCCACCCACGTGCTGGTGATCCCGAAGGCGCACTTCCCGAACGCCGCCACGCTGGCCGCCGCCGAGCCGGAGCTCGCCGCCGCGCTGCTCACCGAGGCCGCCGGGGTGGCCGCCGACGAGAAGATCGCCGACCACGGCTACCGGCTGATCTTCAACACCGGCGCGGGCGCCGGCCAGACCGTCTTCCACGCCCACGTGCACGTGCTCGGCGGCGCGAGCTTCCACGAGGGCATGGTCTGAGCAGGTGACCAACCGCGAACTCGTCGTCCTCGGCACGGCCAGCCAGGTGCCGACCCGGCACCGCAACCACAACGGCTACCTGCTGCGCTGGGACGGTGAGGGGCTGCTCTTCGACCCGGGGGAGGGCACCCAGCGGCAGATGCTGCTGGCCGGGGTCTCGGCCACCGACCTCACCCGGATCTGCGTCACCCACTTCCACGGGGACCACAGCCTGGGGCTGGCCGGGGTGATCCAGCGGATCAACCTGGACCGGGTGCCGCACCCGGTCCAGTGCTTCTACCCGCTCAGCGGCCAGGAGTACTTCGACCGGCTGCGGCACTCCACCGCCTTCCACGAGACCGCCGAGCTGCGGCCGCAGCCGATCCGGGCGACCGGCCCGATCCCGGTGCCCGGCGCCCCGTTCGTGATGGACGCGGTCGCGCTCTCGCACCCGGTGGACTCCTTCGGGTACCGGCTGGTGGAGCCGGGCGGGCGGCGGATGCTGCCGGAGAAGCTGGCCGAGTTCGGGCTGAGCGGGCGGATCGTCGGGCAGTTGCAGCGGCAGGCCGGCGTCGAGTTGGACGGCCGCACCATCACCCTGGACGAGGTCAGCGAGATCTACCGGGGCCAGCGGTTCGCCTTCGTGATGGACACCCGGATGTGCGAGGGCGTCGAGCGGCTGGCCGAGGGCGCCGACCTGCTGGTGATCGAGGCGACCTTCCTGTCGACCGAGGCCCACCTGGCCGAGGAGCACGGCCACCTCACCGCGGCGCAGGCCGCCCGGGTGGCCGCGGCGGCCGGGGTGCGCACCCTCGTGCTGACCCACTTCTCCCAGCGCTACCCCGACACCTCCGGCCACCTGGCCGAGGCCCGGGCGCACTTCGACGGCGAGATCGTGGTGGCCGAGGACCTGATGCGGGTGCCGGTGCCGCCGCGCGTCCGGTGACCGCGGACGGAAAAAGCGCTGGCATCGCTCCCGGACCTGGCGCACCATCGATCGGGCCGTGCCACAGCGAACACCTGCGCGGCGTACCCTGGTGACCCCGGAAGACCCGAAGGGCACCCCGAGACCACGGATGGGATGAGGCAGGCCCCAGCGCCGACCCATGAGCGAACCGATGAGTGACACCGCACAGACCAGCGCCCAGGGCGGCGACGGATCGACTGCCCGGATCGTGATCCCCGAGAAGCACCCGATGGTCACCCTGCTCGGTGCCACCGACTCCCTCCTGCGGGTGATCGAGCGCTCCTTCCCCGACACCGACATCCACGTGCGCGGCAACGAGGTCACCGCCACCGGCGACCGGGCCGACATCGCCCTGGTGAAGCAGCTCTTCGACGAGATGATGCTGGTGCTGCGCACCGGCCAGCCGCTGACCGAGGACTCCGTGGAGCGGTCCATCGCGATGCTCAGGAGCGGCGCCCAGGACAGCCCGTCCGCCGTCTTCACCCAGAGCATCCTGTCCAACCGGGGCCGGACGATCCGTCCGAAGACCCTGAACCAGAAGACCTACGTCGACGCGATCGACCGGCACACCATCACCTTCGGGATCGGCCCGGCCGGCACCGGCAAGACCTACCTGGCGATGGCCAAGGCGGTCCAGGCGCTGCAGGCCAAGGAGGTCAACCGGATCATCCTGACCCGCCCGGCGGTGGAGGCCGGCGAGCGGCTCGGGTTCCTGCCCGGCACCCTCTACGAGAAGATCGACCCCTACCTGCGGCCGCTCTACGACGCGCTGCACGACATGATGGACCCGGACTCGATCCCCCGGCTGATGGCGGCCGGCACCATCGAGGTCGCGCCGCTGGCCTACATGCGCGGCCGCACCCTGAACGACGCCTTCATCATCCTGGACGAGGCGCAGAACACCTCGCCCGAGCAGATGAAGATGTTCCTGACCCGCCTCGGCTTCAACTCCAAGGTCGTGGTCACCGGTGACACCAGCCAGATCGACCTGCCGGGCGGAACCCGCAGCGGTCTCAAGGTGGTCCAGGAGATCCTGGCCGACGTCCCGGACATCCACTTCTCGATCCTGACCAGCACCGACGTGGTCCGCCACAAGCTGGTCGGCCGGATCGTTGACGCCTACGAACGCTGGGACGCCGTGGAGCACGCAGACGAGGCCGCCGCGCCCCGCAAGCAGGCTCCGCGCGGCCCCCGCGGCCGGGCGCCCCGACAGCCCCATCGCACCGAAAGCTGAGCCGAGTTCCCCACATGTCCATCGACATCGCCAACGAGTCCGGGTGGGAGGCCGACGAGGAGGCCATCCTCGACGTCGCCCGCTACGCCCTCGACAAGATGCGGATCCATCCGCTCTCCGAACTGTCCGTGATCCTGGTGGACAGCGACGCGATGGAGCAGCTGCACATCCAGTGGATGGACCTGCCCGGTCCGACCGACGTGATGTCCTTCCCGATGGACGAGCTGCGTCCGGGCAAGGAGGGCGAGGACCTGCCGCAGGGCCTGCTCGGCGACATCGTGCTCTGCCCGGAGGTGGCCAAGGCCCAGGGCCTGGCCGCCCCCTCCGCGCACTCGATGGACGAGGAGCTCCAACTGCTCACCGTCCACGGGGTGCTGCACGTGCTCGGCTACGACCACGAGGAGCCCGAGGAGGAGCAGGTCATGTTCGGCCTGCAGAAGCGGATCCTCGACGACTGGCGGGCCGGTCGGGGGCTGTCGGGGATCTCCCCGGCGCCCACCACCCACTGATCCCCGATGAGTGGTGACAGTACGAGCTTCCTGGTCGGCGCCTTCCTGCTGGTGATGCTCGGCTGGCTGGCCGCCTGCGCCGAGGCGGGGATGTCCCGGGTCTCCCGGTTCCGCGCCGAGGAGGCGGTCCGGGGCGGTCGGCGGGGCGCCCGGCGGCTGCTGGCGATGGCCGCGGACCCGGTCCGCTACCTCAACCTGGCCACCCTGATCCGGGTGGCCAGCGAGGTGGCGGCCGCGGTCCTGGTCACCGTGGTCTGCGTGCGCAGCTTCCAGCAGACCTGGCAGGGCGTGCTGGTGGCGTTCGGGGTGATGGTGCTGGTCTCCTTCGTGGCGGTCGGCGTCTCGCCGCGCACGATCGGCCGCCAGCACCCGCTGACCACCGCCACCGCGGCCTCCTACGTGCTGCTGCCGCTGGCCCGGATCCTCGGGCCGATCCCGCGGCTGCTGATCCTGCTGGGCAACGCGCTCACCCCGGGCAAGGGCTACCGGGAGGGACCGTTCGCCTCCGAGGCGGAGCTGCGCGCGCTGGTGGACCTGGCCGAGAAGGACGACCTGATCGAGGACGAGGAGCGCCGGATGGTGCACTCGGTCTTCGAGCTGGGCGACACCATCGTGCGCGAGGTGATGGTGCCGCGCACCGACCTGGTGATGATCGAGCGGCACAAGACGGTCCGTCAGGCGCTCACCCTGGCGCTGCGCTCCGGCTTCTCGCGGATCCCGGTGGTTGGGGACAACGAGGACGACGTGGTCGGCATCGTCTACCTGAAGGACCTGGTCCGGCTCACCCACGTGGACCGGGAGGCCGAGTCCGAGCAGGTGGACACGGTGATGCGCCCGGCGGTCTTCATCCCGGACAGCAAGCCGGCCGGCGACCTGCTGCGCGAGATGCAGAAGATGCGCTCGCACGTGGCGATCGTGATCGACGAGTACGGCGGCACCGCCGGGCTGGTCACCATCGAGGACGTGCTGGAGGAGATCGTCGGCGAGATCACCGACGAGTACGACCGGGAGATCGCCCCGGTCGAGGACCTGGGCGACGGCAGCTACCGGATCACCGCCCGGCTGCTGGTCGAGGACCTCGGCGAGCTGTTCGGCATCGTGCTGGAGGACGAGGACGTCGAGACGGTCGGCGGCCTGCTCGCCAAGCACCTGGGCCGGGTGCCGATCCCCGGCTCGGCCTGCCGGATCCCGGTGCCCGCGGGCGACGGCCCGGCCGGGCTCTCGGCGATCAGTCTGACCGCGGAGAGCTCGGCCGGGCGCCGCAACCGGATCGGCACGGTGCTGGTGGCACCGGTCCACCCCGAGGACCCGCAGGGGGACGCGGCCGAGGAGTGACGGGCCGTCGGGTGCTGACGGCCGGTCAGCCGGCACGCCGCCAGGCCCGCAGCCCGAGCCCGGTGAGCAGGGCGGCGGCCACCACCACGGCGGCGTCGACCCCCAGGCCCAGCCGGACCCCGCCCAGGGTGGCCGCGGCGAAGGAGTGGCCGGCCGCCCCGAGGGTGTCGACCCGGGCCGAGGCGAGCGCGGACAGCAGCGGGATGCCGACGGTCAGCCCGACCTGCTGGGTGCTGGTCACCAGTCCGGTGGCCAGCCCCTGCTCCTCGTCGGCGAGGCCGGAGGTGGCGGTGATGCTGTAGGCGACGATCGCCCACAGGTGGCCGAAGCAGGCGATCGAACCGGCCGCCGCCACCAGCCAGGTGCCGCCGCGCGGGCCGATCGCCACCATCGCGGCGGTGAAGCCGGCCTGGACGAGCAGCCCGGCCAGCAGGGTGCGCGGGGCGCCGATCCGGCCGGCGACCTTGGGCGCCACCACGCCGCCGAGCGCGGCGGCCAGACCCATCACGCCGAAGACCAGGCCGCAGGCGCCGGGGCCGAGGCCGAGCACCTGCTGCAGGTAGAGCGTGCTGAGGAAGATCACCGCGCTCATCATGGCGAAGGTGACCAGCCCGCCGAGGTTGCCGAAGGCCACCGTGCGGCGGCGCAGCACCCGCAGCGACACCAGCGGCTGGGCGGCGCGCGCCTCGATGACGGCGAAGGCGGCCAGCAGCAGTACCCCGGCGGCCAGCGCGAGGACCACCTCGGGGCGGCCGAAGCCGGTCTGGGCGGCGGTGGAGAGCGCGTAGATCAGCGAGAGCAGGCCGCCGGTGATGGTGACCGCACCGGGCACGTCGACCTCCGGCCGCTCGGGGAGCCGGGACTCGGTCAGCAGCTTGGGCGCGACGGCCAGCACGGCCGCGCCCATCAGCACGTTGAGCGCCATGGTGGAGCGCCAGCCGAGCGCCTGGGTGAGCACGCCGCCGATCAGCATGCCGACGGTGAAGCCGAGCGAGAGCAGCAGACCGGAGACGCCGAGCGCGCGGTCCCGCTCCGGTCCCTCCCGGAAGGTGGTGGTGAGCAGTGCCATCCCGGCCGGCACGATCATCGCGGCGCCCAGGCCCTGGAGCACCCGGCCGACCAGGAAGGAGGCAGGGTCCCAGGCGACGGTGGCCAGCACCGACGCGGTGGTGAGCAGGGCCAGGCCGAGCAGGAAGAGCCGGCGCCGCCCGAACACGTCGGCGAGCCGGCCGGAGAGCAGCAGGAAGCCGCCGGAGGGCAGGGTGAAGGCGGTGACGCCCCACTGCAGGTCGGCCTGCCGGATGCCGAGGTCGGCGCCGAGCGCGGGCAGGGCCACGTTCAGGATGGAGAAGTCGAGGGCGACCGCGAACTGGGCCGCGCAGAGGACGAAGAGGATCAGCTTGGACCGGGAGCTCAGGGCTGCCGGTGCGTCAGCGACGGTGATCGTTGCCATGGCACGATCGTGCTGCGGACCGTCCCGCCGTGGAGAGAGGCTACTTATGCTGGTGGCATGACCACCAGTCAGCAGGCCCGAGCGCTGGACACCGACCCCGACGCGGCGCGCCGGCAGGAGCTGAGGGAGTTCCTGCGCGGCCGGCGGGCCCGGGTCAGCCCGGCCCAGGCGGGCCTCCCGGACGGCGGTGCCCGGCGGCGCACCCCGGGGCTGCGCCGGGAGGAGGTCGCGGTGCTGGCCGGGGTCGGGGTCTCCTGGTACCAGTGGCTGGAGCAGGGCCGGGACATCACGGTCTCCCCGCAGGTGCTGGACGCGGTCTCCCGGGTGCTGCTGCTGGACGAGCCGGAGCGGCGCCACCTCTACCTGCTGGCCGGGCTCAACCCGCCGGTGCAGACCCCGGAGCCGGCCCCGGTCTCGGACGGGCTGCGCCGGCTGATCGACGCCTGGACGCCGTTCCCGGCGCACGTGCTGGACCCGTACTGGAACATCGTCGCCTTCAACGACGCGGCCGGGCTGGTCTTCGACTACAGCACCGGGATGAACTGCCTGGTCTCCTACTTCGTGAACCCGGTGAACCGGGCCCGGGAGGCGGACTGGGCGAGCGGCGCGGCGGCGGTGGTGGCGCAGTTCCGGATGGCCGCCGCCGAGCGGCCGGGGGACCACGGCTACCGGCAGATCGTCGATCAGCTGGACCGGGAGAGCCCGGAGTTCGGCGAGCTGTGGGCCCGGGGCGACGTCCGGCCGCCCGGCCAGCTGACCAAGGTGATCGCCCATCCGACGGCGGGGGAGCTGGTCTTCGAGTCCACCCAGCTCAAGGTGCCGGCCCGCCCGGACCTGACCATCGTGATGCTCAACCCGGTGGCCGGCACCGGCACCGCCGAGCGGCTGGAGTGGCTGACCAGTCCGCAGGGACGGCGGACGACGCTGCGGTCGGTGGGCGCGGCCGCCTATGCTCGGCCCCATGACTGAGCTTGATCCGGAAGACCAGAAGATCGTCACCCTGGCCCGCTCGATCCGGGCCCGCAACGGCGTGGCCGAGGGTGCGGCGGTGCGCGACGAGACCGGCCGGACCTACGTGGCCGGCGCCGTGGTGCTGCCCTCGCTCTCGCTGACGGCGGTGCAGACCGCGGTCGCGATGGCCAAGGCGAGCGGGGCCAAGGGTCTGGAGGCGGTGGCCGTGGTGACCGAGGCGGCCGAGGCCAACCCGGTGGACCTGGCGGTGGTCCGCGACCTGGGCGGCGCGGGCACCCCGCTGCTGGTGGCCGGCCCGGACGGTGCGCTGCGCCGCCGGGTGGAGGCCTGAGCTTTCCCAGGGCTGGCCCCCAGGTCGGTGTGACCGTCAGATAATCTCACCGACTATGGGGGCCATTTCCTTTGTCGCCGCGATCCTCGCCTTCCTGATGGCGATGGGGCGCTGGCACGAGACCCACTCGCCGGTCTGGGCCGGCGTCGCCGGTGGGCTGGCGCTGCTCACCCTGATCGGGGTGGTGGTGAAGGAGAAGTGAGGCCGCCGCCGTGCCGGTCGGTCGGCGGCGACCGATCAGGGAGAATGGTGCCCATGAGCGACACCTCCAAGGCCCCGGCAGCCCCCTACCGATCAGGCTTCGCGTGCTTCGTCGGCCGACCGAACGCCGGCAAGTCCACGCTGACCAACGCCCTGGTGGGGACGAAGGTCGCGATCACCTCCGACCGTCCGCAGACCACCCGGCACACCGTGCGCGGCATCGTGCACCGCCCCGACGCCCAGCTGGTGCTGGTCGACACCCCCGGCCTGCACAAGCCGCGCACCCTGCTCGGCGAGCGGCTCAACGACCTGGTCCGCAGCACCTGGGCGGAGGTCGACGTGATCGGCTTCTGCCTGCCCGCCGACCAGAAGCTCGGCCCCGGCGACAAGTTCATCGCCAAGGAACTGGCCGAGATCAAGAAGACCCCCAAGGTGGCCATCGTCACCAAGACCGACCTGGTGGACTCCAAGCGGCTGGCCGAACAGCTGATCGCGATCCAGCAGCTCGGCGCCGAGCTGGGCATCGAGTGGGCCGAGATCATCCCGGTCTCCGCCGTCGGCGACAAGCAGGTCTCGCTGGTGGCGGACCTGCTCACCAAGCTGCTGCCGAAGGGCCAGCCGCTCTACCCGGACGGCGACCTGACCGACGAGCCCGAGCAGATCATGGTCGCCGAGCTGATCCGGGAGGCCGCGCTGGAGGGCGTGCGGGACGAGCTGCCGCACTCGCTGGCCGTGGTGGTCGAGGAGATGATCCCGCGCGAGGACCGGCCGGCCGACCGCCCGCTGCTGGACATCCACGCGAACGTCTACATCGAGCGGCAGAGCCAGAAGGCGATCGTGATCGGGGCCAAGGGCGCCCGGCTGAAGCACGTCGGCACCACCGCGCGCAAGCACATCGAGGCCCTGCTCGGCACCCCGGTCTACCTGGACCTGCACGTCAAGGTGGCCAAGGACTGGCAGCGCGACCCCAAGCAGCTGCGCAAGCTGGGCTTCTGACCGCTCCTCGGGCGGCCTGCTGACGGACCGTCAGCAGGCCCGCTCGACGCCCTGGTGGAGCACCAGCGAGATCAGCTCGCGCTGCGAGTCGGTCAGCGAGGGGTCGGCGCAGTGCACGGTGCGCCCGTCCACCTCGATCGCGTAGTGGAAGCCGTCCGGCACGCCGAAGTGGGGGGTGCGGGAGGCGCCCGCCACCGCCTCCCGGGCCAGCGCGTGCACGTGCGGGGCGTCGGTGCGGGCGGCCGTGTCCAGTTCGGCCCGGGTCGTGCGCCCGGCGAATCCACCGGACCTGGTCACCTCTATGCGCATGGTGGCCAGTCTGCTACGGAGTGCGGCGGTTTGGTGGGCATTTGCCCAGACGCGGCGTCAGGGCGCCAGCCCGACCCGCTTCCAGGCGCCCGCCACCGCCTCGGTCACCGGCCCCTCGCCGAACCGGGCCCCGGCCGCCGCCAGGGTGGCCCGGGCGAACTCGGCGAAGGTCGCGTTCGGGTGCAGGCCGTCGCCGGTCAGCGCGTCGTACCAGATCCGCCCGGCCCGCTCCCAGGCCGCGCCGCCGAGCTCCACCGCGAGCAGCTGGAACGCCCGGTTGGGGATGCCGGAGTTGATGTGCACCCCGCCGTCGTCCTCCTCGGTGCGCACGTAGTCGTCCATCGAGCCGGGCTGCGGGTCGCGGCCGAGCCGGGGGTCGTCGTAGGCGGTGCCGGGCGCCTTCAGCGAGCGCAGCGCCGCCCCGCGCACGCCCGGCCCGAACAGCCCGGCGCCGATCAGCCAGTCCGCGTCCTCGGCCTGCTGGCCCAGCGCGTACTGCTTCACCAGGCTGCCGAAGACGTCCGCCACCGACTCGTTCAGCGCGCCCGCCTGGCCGTGGTAGGCCAGGTCGGCGCTGTACTGCACCACGCCGTGCGCGAGTTCGTGGCCGATCACGTCCAGGCAGCCGGTGAAGTCGCCGAACAGGATCCCGTCGCCGTCGCCGAAGACCATCCGGGAGCCGTCCCAGAAGGCGTTGTCGTACTTCTCGCCGTAGTGCACGCTCGCCTGCAGCGGCAGGCCCTCGCCGTCCACCGAGCGCCGGCCGTAGACCTCCAGCAGCAGGGCCAGGGTGGCGCCGAGGCCGTCGTAGGCGCGGTTGACGGCCGGGTCGGTGGTCGGCGGGCCGCCCTCGGTGCGGACCACCCGGCCGGGCAGCCGCTCGATGTGCCCGGCGTCCGCGATGGTCCGCCCGGGCCGGGCAGCGGCGGCGGGCGGCGGCGGACCGGCGGCGCGGACGGTGCGCAGGGCCGCGTCGGCGGCCAGCGAGCGTCCCGCCGCCTCGTCGCCCAGGGCCGCCAGCCGGTCCAGCAGGTAGGGCGGGATGATGGTGCAGAGCTGCGTCATGGCGCACAGCGTCACCGATCGCTGACCCGGTGTCACGCATCGCGCCGTCTCAAAGGGTGGAAATGTCGCCCGGTCGGCTTCGGTCCGGCGAGGCGCTGGGTTACTGTGGGGCACATCATGCGTTACGGGCTGCTTCTTCTTAGCTGCCGCGGCGAGGGCCTGTAAGACCATTCGGAGGCCGGCTCCCTCGCCGCGGGGACCTTGCTGTGCGCATCTCAGCGACGTGCTGCGCTCGCACCAGTCGGCCCGTCGGGTGACTTCCCCCCGACCAGCCCGCATCCGAAGAGAAGCCGAGAGACTCACCCATGACTCAGCAGTCCTCCGTGGCCCGTGCCTTCATCGAGCGGCCGACCCCGATCACCGCGGACTCCGTGCGGCAGCAGCCGTCCGGCATGCCGTTCCAGCGCTACGTGCCGTTCGGCAGCGTGGACCTGCCGGACCGCACCTGGCCGGGCAAGGTGATCACCAAGGCGCCGCGCTGGCTGTCCACCGACCTGCGGGACGGGAACCAGGCGCTGATCGACCCGATGTCGCCGGCCCGCAAGCGCAAGATGTTCGACCTGCTGGTGAAGCTGGGCTACAAGGAGATCGAGGTCGGCTTCCCGTCCTCCGGGGCCACCGACTACGAGTTCGTCCGCTCGCTGATCGAGCAGGACGCGATCCCCGAGGACGTCACCATCTCGGTGCTGACCCAGGCCCGTGAGGACCTGATCGAGAAGACCGTGGAGTCGCTGGTCGGGGCGCCGAGGGCGACCGTGCACCTGTACAACGCGACCTCGCCGCTGTTCCGCCGGGTGGTCTTCCGGGGCAGCAAGGAGGACATCAAGGCGATCGCGGTGGACGGCACCCGGCTGGTCATGGAGTACGCCGAGAAGCTGCTGGGGGAGGAGACGGTCTTCGGCTACCAGTACTCGCCGGAGATCTTCATCGACACCGAGCTGGACTTCGCGCTGGAGGTCTGCGAGGGCGTGATGGACGTCTGGCAGCCCGGCGAGGGCCGCGAGATCATCCTGAACCTGCCCACCACGGTGGAGCGCTGCACGCCGAACGTGTACGCGGACATGATCGAGTGGATGAGCCGCAACCTGTCGCGCCGTCAGTTCGTCGCGCTGTCCACCCACCCGCACAACGACCGGGGCACCGGGGTGGCCTCGGCCGAGCTGGCCGTGATGGCCGGTGCGGACCGGGTCGAGGGCTGCCTGTTCGGCCAGGGCGAGCGGACCGGCAACCTGGACCTGGTGAACGTCGGCATGAACCTGTTCTCGCAGGGCGTGGACCCGATGATCGACTTCTCCGACATCGACGAGATCCGCCGCACCTACGAGTACTGCAACCAGATGAACGTGCCGGAGCGCCACCCTTACGCGGGCGACCTGGTCTTCACCTCCTTCTCCGGCTCGCACCAGGACGCGATCAAGAAGGGCTTCGACGCCCTGGAGGCGGACGCGGCGGCGGCCGGCGTGCCGGTCGGCGAGTACACCTGGGGCGTGCCCTACCTGCCGATCGACCCGAAGGACGTGGGCCGCAGCTACGAGGCGGTCATCCGGGTCAACTCGCAGTCCGGCAAGGGCGGCATCGCCTACGTGCTGAAGAACGACCACAAGCTGGACCTGCCGCGCCGGATGCAGATCGAGTTCTCCCGGATCATCCAGGCCAAGACCGACGCCGAGGGCGGCGAGGTCACCCCGGCCGACATCTGGGCGGTCTTCCAGGACGAGTACCTGCCCACCCCGGAGAACCCGTGGGGCCGGCTGGCGCTGCGCGAGCAGCAGGCGCTGACCACCGACGAGGGCCGGGACGCGCTGACCGTCGCCGTCGTGGTGGACGGCGCCGAGACCGAGCTGACCGGTAGCGGCAACGGCCCGGTCTCCGCCTTCACCGACGCGCTGGCCCGGATCGGCGTGGACGTACGGGTGCTGGACTACGCCGAGCACGCGCTGAGCGAGGGCGGCGACGCGCTGGCCGCCGCCTACGTCGAGTGCGCGGTGGACGGTCAGGTCCGCTGGGGCGTCGGCATCGACGGCAACACCGTGCGCGCCTCGCTGAAGGCGATCATCAGCGCGGTCAACCGGAGCGCGCGCGGCTGATCCTTCCGAGGGATGCCGATGTGGCCCGGGATGTGTCCTGGGCCACATTTTTTTGCTTTGGCACTCGTTCGGGGTGCTGACACCCGCAGGCAACCGTGGCACCATCGGTGGACCGGAAGCGGGGGTCGGTGGGACGGCGCCCGACCCGGGTCGCGAGACCTGCTCGTCGTCGTGCAGGCCGCCTGCCAAGTCTGGGGAGTTGGCGCCGTGACACGGTTGTGGGGTGTTCGCCCGAAGTGGCGGACGGATGTGCTCGGTGACTTCTTCTGCCCGGGCTGCGGCGGAGACCGCAACTACCGTCGGCAACACGGTCGGCGGTGGCTGCGGTTGCTCGACCTGCCGCTGCTCCCGCTGAGCGGGGTGCTGACCAGCGTGCAGTGCACCAACTGCCGTGGCCGGTACGGACTCGAGAGCCTGGAGCAGCCCACCAGCGTGCGGCTGACCGGGATGCTGCGGGACGCCCAGTACAGCATCGCGCTGGCCCTGCTGGCGGCCGGCGGAGCGGGCTCGGCCGCGGCCCGCGCCGAGGCCTGCGAGCTGGTCCGGGCGGCCGGCTTCGAGGACTGCGGCGAGATGCAGGTGCTGGCCGCGCTGGCCGCCCTCTCCGGCTACGGGGAGGAGGGCGAGGAGCCCGCGGACTCCGGTCCCGGCGCCGGCCTGATGGTCGAACTGCACGCCGCGCTGGAGCCGTTGGCCCCGCACCTGGCCCAGCAGGGCCGCGAGCGGCTGCTGCTTCAGGGCGCCCGGATCGCGTTGGCCGACGGCCGCTACCAGCCGGCCGAGCGGACCGCGCTGGCCGCCGTGGGCAGTTGCCTGCGGCTGCCCGAGGACGTGGTGACCGGGCTGCTGGAGGCGGCCACCCGGACCTCGCACTAGGGCGTGCCCTAAGCCCTCCCCGCCGGACCTTTCCTCCGGCACCAGACCCTCCCCTCCGCCGGGCCCGCGGGTCCTCCCCCCGCCCCGGGCCCGGCACCGCGACCCGCGCCGGCACCCCCCGTCACGCCCGGCGCGGGTCCCGGCCGTGCGCGCGCCCGGCGGTCCGGGCGCCGGGCCGGGTGGGGGAGAATGGGCGCATGAGTCTGATCCGTGACGACGGCGTCGTGCTGCGCGCCCAGAAGCTCGGCGAGGCCGATCGGATCATCACCCTGCTCACCCGCCAGCACGGCAGGGTCCGCGCGGTGGCCCGCGGGGTGCGCAAGACCAAGTCCAAGTTCGGCGCCCGGCTGGAGCCGTTCTCCCACGTGGACGTGCAGTTCTTCAGCCGGGGCAGCGAACTGGTCGGCCGCTCGCTGCCGCTGTGCACCCAGGTGGAGACCATCGCGCCCTACGGCGGCGGGATCGTCGGCGACTACGGGCGCTACACCGCCGGCACCGCGATGCTGGAGACGGCGGAACGTTTCGCCGAGAACGAGGGCGAACCCGCCGTCCAGCAGTACCTGTTGCTGGTCGGCGCGCTGCGCACGCTGGCCGCCGGCACCCACCAGTCGCACCTGGTGCTGGACGCCTTCCTGCTCCGCTCACTCGCGGTCAACGGGTACGGCGCGAGCTTCACCGACTGCGCCAAGTGCGGCCTGGAGGGGCCGAACCGTTTCTTCTCGCTGCAGGCCGGGGGCGTGCTCTGCGCGGACTGCCGGGTGCCGGGTTGTGCCGTACCCTCCCCTGAGACACTGGTTCTGCTCGGCGCCCTGCTGTCCGGAGACTGGCACACCGCGGACGCCTGCGAACCCCGGTACTGGCGGGAGGGCAGCGGATTGGTCGCCGCCTACCTCCAATGGCACCTTGAGCGGGGCATCCGCTCGATGAGATACGTGGAGAAGTGAGCATGGCACGGCTGTTCGGCGCCCCCAGCAAGCGCGATTACCTCGTGCCGGACCCGCACCCGAGCGGTGCCCGGCCGCCGAAGATCCCGGGCGAGCTGGTCCCCGAGCACGTCGCCATCGTGATGGACGGCAACGGCCGCTGGGCCAAGGAACGCGGCCTGCCGCGCACCGAGGGCCACAAGGTCGGCGAGAGCGTGGTGCTCGACGTGATGAAGGGCGCCATCGAGCTGGGCGTCAAGAACATCTCGCTCTACGCCTTCTCCACCGAGAACTGGAAGCGCTCCCCGGACGAGGTGAAGTTCCTGATGAACTTCAACCGGGACGTGATCCGCCGCCGCCGCGACGAGCTGGGCGCGATGGGCGTGCGGATCCGCTGGGCCGGCCGGATGCCCAAGCTGTGGAAGAGCGTGGTCCAGGAGCTCAAGGTCGCCGAGGAGCAGACCAAGGACAACGACCTGGTCACCCTCTACATGTGCGTCAACTACGGCGGCCGGGCCGAGGTGGCGGACGCCGCCGCGGCGATCGCCGCCGACGTGGCCGCGGGCAAGCTGGACCCGAAGAAGGTCAACGAGAAGACCCTGAGCAGGTACATGTACCACCCGGACATGCCGGACGTGGACCTGTTCCTGCGCCCCAGCGGCGAGCAGCGCACCTCCAACTTCTGGCTCTGGCAGTCCGCCTACGCCGAGTTCGTGTTCCAGGACGTGCTCTGGCCGGACTTCGACCGCCGCGACCTGTGGCGGGCCTGCGAGCAGTACGCGATGCGCGACCGGCGGTTCGGCGGCGCGCTGCCGAACGAGGTGCCGGCCCAGCGCTGAGCCGGCAGTACGACGAGCGGCCCGGAACCCTTCGCGGGGTTCCGGGCCGCTCGTCGTACTGTCAGCTGAGGCGGCGTCAGGCCTTCGCCTGCTTGGCCGCGCACTCGGCGCAGGTGCCGAAGATCTCCAGGGTGTGCGCGATGTCGCTGAACCCGTGCTCGGCGGCGACCGCGCTGGCCCACCGCTCGACCGCCGGGCCCTCGACCTCCACCGTGCTGCCGCAGTGCCGGCAGACCAGGTGGTGGTGGTGCCCGCTGCTGCACCGGCGGTAGACCGCCTCGCCGTCGGCCGTGCGCAGCACGTCCACCTCGCCGGCGTCGGCCAGCGACTGCAGGGTGCGGTAGACGGTGGTCAGGCCGACCGCGTCGCCGCGGTGCTTGAGCAGATCGTGCAGTTCCTGCGCGCTGCGGAAGTCCTCCAACTCGTCCAGCGCGGCGGAGACCGCGGCGCGCTGCCGAGTCGAGCGGGCGCGAGGCGTCGACGGGCCTGCGGTGGTCACCGGTGCTCCTCCTGGGCTTCGGGGCGGGTCACACCTCATTGTGCCAGCCCCGCACCGGCCGCCGGTTGCTCCGCGGCGGCCGGTCGCGACGGCCCGTCGCTGCGGTGCCGGCGCCGGGCCAGCGGCGCGGCCAGCACGCTGAAGACCGCGAAGCAGGCGATGGCGAGCAGCACGATGGCCGAACCGGGCGGCACGTCGGCCTGGTAGGAGGTGACCACACCGCCGAGCGAGACCAGTACTCCGATCACGATGGACAGCGCCTGGGTGGCCCGGAAGGACCGGGTGAGCAGCTGCGCCGCCACCACCGGCACCACCATCATCGCGCTGACCAGCAGCAGCCCGACCACCCGCATCGCGACCGTCACGGTGACCGCGGCCATCACCGCGATCAGCAGGTTGAGCAGCCGCACCGGCACCCCGGTCACCTTGGCGAACTCCTCGTCCTGGCAGACCGCGAAGAGCTGGCGGCGCAGGCCCAGGCTGACCGCGATGACCACGGTGCCGAGCGCCGCGATGGTGATCAGGTCGCCGTTGTCCACGGCCAGGATCGAGCCCCACAGGTAGCTGTCCAGGCTGCCGCCGGTGCCGCTGGCGGCCGGCGACTTGCTGATCAGCAGCCGCCCGCAGGCCATGCCGCCGTAGAAGAGCATGGCCAGCGCGATGTCCCCGCGCTGGTTGCCCCGGGAGCGGACCAGCTCCATGATCACCGCGGCCACGGTGCAGACCAGCACCGCCATCCAGACCGGGTCGGTCTGGAAGAGCAGCCCGAGGCCGACGCCGGTGAGCGCCACGTGGCCGATGCCGTCGCCCATCAGCGCCTGCCGCCGCTGCACCAGGTAGATGCCGACGGCGGGTGCGGTGATGCCCACCAGCAGCGCGGCGAGCAGGGCCCGCTGCATGAAGTCGTAGGAGAGCAGGTCGGTCATGTCAGCAGTCCCTGGCGGGTCGCGGTGCGGTGGTGGTCCTGGTGGTCGTGGTGGTGCTCCTGGTGGTGGGCGGCGTCGGCCGGCGGGCCGTCCTGCACCACCCGGCCGTCGCGCAGCAGCACGGCGCGGTCGATCAGCGGTGCCAGCGGGCCGAGTTCGTGCAGCACCAGCAGCACCGCGCAGCCGCGGGCGACCTCGGTGCGCAGCGTGTCGGCGAGCACCTGCTGGCTGGCCAGGTCGACCCCGGCCATCGGCTCGTCCATGATCAGCAGGTCCGGCGAGCCGGCCAGCGCGCGGGCGATCAGCACCCGCTGCTGCTGGCCGCCGGAGAGGTCGGCGACCCCGTCCCCGGCCCGCTCCAGCATGCCCACGGCGTCCAGCGCGGCGTCCACGGCGGCCCGGTCGGCGCGCCGCAGCGGCAGCATCCGGTGCCGGGACAGCCGCCCGGTGGCGACCACCTCGCGCACCGTGGCCGGCACGCCGCCGGCGGCGGTGGTGCGCTGCGGCACGTAGCCGATCCGGCGCCAGTCGCGGAACCGCCGGCCGGGCACCCCGAACAGCTCGCGGTCGCCGGCGGTGAGCGGCACGGTGCCGATCACCGTCTTGATCGTGGTGGACTTGCCGGAGCCGTTGCTGCCGAGCAGGGCCACCACCTCGCCGGCGCCGACGCTCAGGTCGAGCCCGTGCAGCACCGGGCGGCCGCCGAGCGCGGCCTGGGCGGCGGTCAGCCGGACGACGGGTATCGCGGAGTCCATGGGGTGACGTCCTGTCAGCTCGCGCAGCCGAGAGCGGCCTGGAGGTTGCTCAGGTTCTGCTGCATGATCGTGAAGTAGGTGTCCTGGGAGCCGGCCTTGACGCCCTCCAGCGGGTCGAGCACGGCGGTCTTCAGGTTGAGGTCCTTGGCGACGCTGTCGGCGAGCTTCGGGCTGACCAGGGCCTCGAAGAAGATGGTGGTCACGCCGTTGTCCTTGGCGGCCTGCTGGATCTGGGCCAGCCGGGCCGGGGTGGGCTCGGACTCGGGGTCCACGCCGTTGATCGCGATCTGCTGCAGGCCGTAGTGGTCGGCCAGGTAGCCGAAGGCGGCGTGGCTGGTGACGAAGGCCTTGCGAGTGCAGCTCTTCAGGCCGCTCTGGAAGCTCTGGTCCAGGGTGGCGAGCTGGGCGACCAGCGCGTCGGTGTTCTTCTGGTAGTCGGCGGCGTGCGCCGGGTCGGCCTTGGCCAGCTCGGCGCCGACGCCCTTGGCGACGGTGGCGTACCGGGTGGGGTCGAGCCAGATGTGCGGGTCGGTGCCGCTCTCGGCGCCGCCCTCGTCGAGGTGGTGGTCGACCAGCGGGGAGAGCGCCGCGGCGTCGACCACGTACTTGCTGCTGGACTGGGCGACCGCCTTGTCGACGGTGGGCTGCAGGCCCTTGAGGTAGACGACGGCGCCGGCGGTCTGCACGGTGGCGACCTGCTTGGCCGTCAGCTCCAGGTCGTGCGGCTCGACGCCGGCGGCCGTGAGATCGGTGACCTTGACGTGGTCCCCGCCGATCTGCTCGGCCAGGTACTGCAGCGGGTAGAACGAGGCGACCACGTTGACCTTGCCGTCCGCGCTCTTCGCGCCCGTGCTGCCGCCGCACGCGCTGAGCGCGAGGCCGGCGGTCAGGGCGAGCGCGGTGAGGGCTATCGGGGTGGCACGGTTGCGGCGGATCATCATGACAATCATTCTCATGTCAACTGGAAATGATTGTCAACTCGCCTGATCTTCGTACGCATGCTATGACGCACGGCGGTCGCGTGGTGACAGTGGGTGTCCGAGTTGCGTTATTCGATTTGAGCGCCCTACCCACCCGTTCGGTAACCTGAGGTATTCGGGTGCGCGCAACCAGCCGCGCCTTGACCGTGCCGTCGCACGCGAGTGCGGCGTCGTATTTGAAGAGAGCACTGTGGCCGCCGACAAGATCGACACGATCGTCAGCCTGAGCAAGCGCCGAGGCTTCGTCTACCCCTGCAGCGAGATCTACGGCGGCACCCGCGCCGCCTGGGACTACGGGCCACTGGGCGTGGAGCTCAAGGAGAACATCAAGCGCCAGTGGTGGCGCGCGATGGTGCACGCTCGCGAGGACGTGGTCGGACTCGACTCCTCGGTGATCCTGGCCCGCGAGGTCTGGGAGGCCTCCGGCCACGTGGCCACCTTCAACGACCCGCTGACCGAGTGCACCTCCTGCCACAAGCGGTTCCGCGCGGACCACCTGGAGGAGGCCTACGAGGCCAAGCACGGCAAGCCGCCGGTCAACGGCCTGGCCGACCTCAACTGCCCGCACTGCGGCACCAAGGGCTCGTTCACCGAGCCCAAGGAGTTCTCGGGCATGCTGAAGACGCACCTCGGCCCGGTCGAGGACGGCTCCGGCCTGGCCTACCTGCGCCCCGAGACCGCGCAGGGCATCTTCACCAACTTCCGCTCCGTGCAGACCACTTCGCGCAAGAAGCCGCCGTTCGGCATCGCCCAGACCGGCAAGAGCTTCCGCAACGAGATCACCCCCGGCAACTTCATCTTCCGCACCCGCGAGTTCGAGCAGATGGAGATGGAGTTCTTCGTCAAGCCGGGCGAGGACGAGCAGTGGCACGAGTACTGGCTCCAGGAGCGCTGGAACTGGTACCGCGACCTCGGCCTGCGCGAGGAGAACATGCGCCTCTTCGAGCACCCGAAGGAGAAGCTCTCGCACTACGCCAAGCGCACGGTCGACATCGAGTACCGCTTCAACTTCGGCGGCACCGAGTTCTCCGAGCTTGAGGGCATCGCCAACCGCACCGACTACGACCTCGGCGTGCACAGCGAGCACTCCGGCCAGGACCTGAAGTACTTCGACCAGGAGTCCGGCGAGCGGTACTTCCCGTACGTCATCGAGCCGGCGGCGGGCCTCAACCGCGCCATGCTGGCCTTCCTGCTCGACGCCTACTTCGAGGACGAGGCGCCCAACGCCAAGGGCGTCATGGAGAAGCGGGTCGGCATGCGGCTGGACCCGCGGCTGGCCCCGGTCAAGGTCGCGGTGCTGCCGCTGTCCCGCAACGCCGACCTGTCGCCGAAGGCCCGCGGCCTCGCCGCCGACCTGCGCCAGGCCTGGAACGTCGAGTTCGACGACGCGGGCGCGATCGGCAAGCGCTACCGCCGCCAGGACGAGATCGGCACGCCGTTCTGCGTCACCGTCGACTTCGACACCCTTGAGGACAACGCGGTGACCATCCGCGAGCGCGACACCATGGCGCAGGAGCGGGTCTCGCTGGACCAGGTCAAGTCCTACCTGGGCGCCCGCCTGATCGGCTGCTGACGCACCGACAGACGTGCAACGGGCCCTTCCCCTACGGGGGAAGGGCCCGTTGCCGTCGGTCAGCCGGCCAGCCGCTCGCGGGCCGCCATCAGTGCGAACCCCAGCAGGTTGAGGCCGCGCCAGCGGGCCGGGTCGCCCGCCCGCTCGTCCTCGGCGGCCAGCCCGATGCCCCAGATCCGGTCCACCGGACTGGCCTCCACCAGCACCCGGTTGCCGGTGCCGAGCAGGTAGGCGCGCAGCGCCGGGTCCTGCCCGAACTTGGCCACGTTGCCCTCGACGACCAGCTCGAACCGGGCCGCCTCCCACGCCTCCTCGCGGAAGCCGCGCACCAGCCGCCCGAGCTTCTTCGCCTCGGCGGGCGAGCGGGCCGCCAGGATCCGCGGCACGATCTCCTCGTCCCCGCTCAGGCGCGCCTTGCCCGCCATCATCCAGTGCTCGGCGCTGGCGTAGCGCACCCCGCCGACCTCGAACGGGGCGGGCCACCACTGGCTCAGCGAGCCGGACCCGATGCTGCCGTCGCGCTGGGGCCGGTGGCCCCAGAAGAACAGGTACTTGGGCCGGGTGCCGGCGGTGGTGAGGGAGAGCAGGTCGGGGACGGAGCGGGTCTGTGCTGGGTGGTCCATGGCGGTGATCCTCGCAAACGGCGCCGAGGGCGGCGAGGGCATTTCGGATCGGGGCGCGTAAGGTCGGGCCGGGAGGTCAGATGAGGATCCTCGTTCTCGCCGCCGGGTCCACCGGCGACGTCGCCCCGTTCACCGGCCTCGGTGCCCGGCTGCGCGCGGCCGGCCACGAAGTGACGGTGGCCACCCAGCCCCGGTTCGAGGCGGCGGTCACCGCCAGCGGGCTCGGCTACCGGCCGCTGCGGGCCGAGTTGCACCGGGAGCTGTCCCCGATGAAGCAGGCCGCCGCGTTCATCCGGGAGATGGGCGCCGGGGCGGCCGCGCTGGCCGAGCCGGCCGCCGACCTGCTGCTGGTCAACGCCACCACCGCGCAGCTCGGTTGGCAGCTGGCCGAGGCGACCGGTGCCCGCTGCCTCGGTGCCTACCTGCAACCGGTGCACCCGACCCGGGAGTTCAGCTCGGTGGTGGGCGGCGGGCGGTCGCTCGGCGGCTGGGGGAACCGGGCGGCGGGGCGGCTGGCGCTGCGGGTGATGGACCGGATGTACGAGCCGACGGTGCGTCAACTCCGCGCCGAGCTCGGGCTGCCCGCGCTCACCGCCGCCGCCGTGCGGGCCCGCTCGGAGGCGGCCGGCGACCCGGCGCTGCACGGGTACAGCCCCGCGCTGCTGCCCCGGCCGGCCGACTGGCGGCCCGGCCTTGAGGTGGTCGGCACCTGGTGGCCGGACACCCCCGGCGACCCCCGACTGCCCGCCGAGCTGGCCGACTTCCTGCAGGCCGGGCCGCCGCCGGTGTACCTCGGGTTCGGCAGCATGGGCGCCGGCGAGGGGGAGCGGCTGAGCGAGCTGGCCGTCGCCGCGCTGCGCCGGGCCGGGGTGCGCGGGGTGGTGCAGGCGGGCTGGGCCGGGCTGGCCGCGGGTGCGGGGCCCGAGGTGCTGACGGTCGGCGAGCTGCCGCACGAGCTGCTCTTCCCGCGGGTCGCCGCCGTGGTGCAGCACGGCGGGGCGGGCACCACGGCCGCCGCGTTGCGGGCCGGCGCGCCCACGGTGACCGTGCCGGTCCTCGGCGACCAGCCGTTCTGGGGCCACCGGGTGGCCCGGCTCGGCGCCGGGCCCGCGCCGGTGCCGTTCAAGCGGCTCACCGCCGAGCGGCTGGCGGCGGCCGTCACCGAGGCGGTCGGGAACCCGGGCTACCGCGGCCGGGCGGCGGCGCTCGCCGAGCGGCTGGCCGGTGAGGACGGCGCGGGGCGCGCGGTCGACCTCATCGAGGCCTGGGCCTGAACAGCCGCCGCCAGCCCCGGCGCCGCTCGCCGTCCAGCACCGCGGAGACCGCCGCGGCGAAGGCGTCCGGCTCCGCCGCAGCGCCGGTCGACAGCAGCCGGTGGGTGCCGTCGGTGGTCCACTCGCCGAGCACCGCGCCGGGTTCCCTGGTCACCGGGTCGATCGCGAACTCCACGGTGAAGTAGCGCAGTTCGTCGCCCCCGCTGGGCAGCACGGCGGCGGCCAGGTGGGCCTCCGGCGGGGCTACCGGCGGGGGCAGCGTGACGAACACCCCGGTGTGGCCGTTGCCGAACCGGCGGTACTCGCACTCCAGCCCGTCCCAGGACACCCGCTGGTCCGGGGGCAGCCGGGCGCCGACCTCACCCCACAGCTCGACCAGCATCGGGGTCAGTCCGCCCACCGGCACGTCGGTGACCAGCTCGGGCCCGACCGCGCGCAGCGCGGCCGGCAGCGCCCGGTGGGCGAACTGGTAGTGGTGGTGGCGCCGTTCGACCGGGGCCGGCGGGGCCGCGGTGAAGGCGAACTCGGCCTCCATGGCGACCCGCAGCCGCCCGCCGGGACCGATCGCGGTCTGCGGGGTGAGCTGCCCGCCGCGCCACCAGTAGACGTGCGGCGAGAGCTCGGCGGCCTGCTGGTCGGCGGGCAGCGCCCGGTAGCGCAGCATGGTGCCGAAGACCGAGGCGATGTGGTCGTCCACCGGGGCGAAGAGCAGTTCCTGGGCGGAGGGCACGGCCGCCAGCAGCCCCTTGTCCGGCACCGGACGGCCGGTCAACTGCTCGAACAGCTGCTCCAGCACCAGGATCCGGCTGGCCGTCAGCACCGAGAGCCCGCTGAGCACGTGGAACTCGCCGCCCCGGGTGCCGTCGGCCAGCTCGTGCCGCTCGATCGGCAGTGCCAGCAGGTTGGCCCGGGCCCGGGCCCGCAGCTCGTGCGCGTTGCCCAGCTTGGCGACCCCCTGGGCGGAGAGCGTGGAGAGCCCGTCCGGCACCCGCAGGGCCAGGAACTCCCGCAGGCCGGGCAGCGGTTCGGGCGCGTGCAGGTACTCCTCGCCCTCGGCCAGCGCGGCCGAGCCGACCAGTAGCGGGTAGAGCCTGCCGAGCAAGTCCGCGCGCGGGGCGGCGTCCAGCTCGGAGGGCCCGGTGGTGTGTTCGAGCAGCGACCGGACGTGCGCGCGGATCAGGTCGGCCCGGTCGGTGCCGGGGCCGGCCAGTCGCCCGAGCTCCTCGTCCAGCACGGCGAGCCCGTAGCTGCGGCCGAGGGTGTCGAAGGCGATCGCCCCGCGCACCACGACCGGCACGCCCTGGGCCGCGAATTCGGCCCTGATCTCCTCTGCCGTACCCGAGTTGATGGACACCAGCTCTCCTCGAAGGTGCGTTCCGGACCGTCCACGCTACCTCCTCGCCCGATCGGTCGGCCGATCGGGCGGTGCGTGGCCGGGCCGGTGGGCCGTGGTCGACCGGGTCAGCCGATCGACCGCGGCAGGCGGGTGGAGAGGAAGGCGACGGCGGCGGAGGAGCCCAACTGGAGTGCCATCACCAGGGCCAGCGCCTGCCCCATGCCCAGGCCCGGCGCCAGCGCCAGGAAGAGCGTGCCCCAGGTGGCCACGCCGAGCGCCAGGCTGGACTGCTGCGAGGTGGCCAGCACCCCGCTGCCGACGCCGGCCCGCTCCAGCGGCACGGTGGAGAGCACCACCCGGAACAGCGGGGTGCCGACGAAGCCGTTGCCGCCGCCGATCAGCACCATCGCGGGCATCAGCGTGAAGATCCCCAGGCCGTTGAAGTCGGTCAGCGCGGTGATGATCAGCACCACCACGCCGACCGGCTGGATCAGCGCGCCGATGGTGATCACCCGGCTGCCGAACCGGCCGATCAGCCGCGGCCCGGCCAGCGAGGTGCTGAAGTAGCCGACCGCCAGCGGCACCAGGGCCCAGCCGGAGTCCACCGGGCTGAGGTGCAGGCCCTGCTGCAGGGTGATCGCGATGATGAACATGAAGGCGCCGAAGTTGCTGAAGTACGGCAGCGCGATGCCCAGTCCGCTGCGCATCTCGGGGATCCGCAGCAGCGAGAGCGGCACCAGCGGCAGCCGCCCGGCCGCCTCGGTCCGCCGCTCGACCGCGATGAACGCCCAGGCGATGAACGGGAAGAGCGCCATCGAGACCCAGGTCCACAGCGGCCACCCGACCGCCCGGCCCTCCATCAGCGGGATGAACAGGCTGAGCAGCGCGGCGCAGAGCAGCAGGGTGCCGGGCAGGTCCACCCGGCTCGGCGCGTCGGACTTGCTCTCCGGCACGAAGCGCATCGCCATGACCGCCGCGACCAGCGCGAACGGCACGTTGAGCAGGAAGACCACGCGCCAGCCGCTGCCGAACAGGTTCGCCTGCACCAGCATGCCGCCGAGCACCTGGCCGATCACCACGCTGATGCCGCCGGCCGCGCCGTAGATGCTGAGCGCCTTGGCCCGGGCCTGCCCGTGGGTGGCGGCGGTGATGGTGGCCAGCACCTGCGGGATCAGCAGCGCCGCCGAGGCGCCCTGGGCCACCCGGGCGGCGACCAGGGCCCAGGCGCTGGGTGCGACGCCGCAGGCCAGCGAGGTGACCGCGAAGAGCGCGGCGCCGGCGATGAAGAGCTTGCGGCGCCCGATGCTGTCGCCGAGGCGGCCGCCGAGCACCAGCAGCACGGCGAAGGCGATGCCGTACCCGGCGGCGATCAGTTCCAGCACCGCCGGTCCGGCGGCCAGGTCGTGGTCGATGGTGGGCAGCGCGACGTTGACGATGAAGAAGTCGAGCATCGGCAGGAAGGCGCCGAGCATGACGGTGACCAGGCCGGCGACCGTGAGGGTGCGGTGGACGCCGGGGCTGCCGACGGGGGTGGGGGCGGCGGTCGGTGCGGTGGTGCGGACGGTGGTGCTCGAACGTTCCAGTTGCTGGGTCACGGGTCCTACGATCCGCCTCGCAATACCCTGGTACCAGAGTCTCCTCATCCTGGTACCAGAAGTACCCGGCACCAGGGTCGCGGACGGTGCGGCCGAGGCGCATCCTAGGGGCATGCGCACGCTGAACACCCCTGCCGCAACCGCCGTTCCGCCGACGTCCGGGACGCACGCGCCGGTCGCACCGGATGCCCGGCACGCGCCCGACGTGCGCCGTCAGGAGTTGGCCGCCTTCCTGCGCAGCCGTCGCGAGCGGATCACCCCCGAGCAGGTGGGCCTGCCCGACACCGGCCGCCGCCGCACCCCGGGCCTGCGCCGCGAGGAGGTCGCGCAGCTCGCCTCGGTCGGGGTCACTTGGTACACCTGGCTCGAACAGGGCCGGGACATCCAGGTCTCCGCCCAGGTGCTCGGTGCCGTGGCCCGGGCCCTGCTGCTCGACCCGAACGAGCGCGCCCACCTCTACACCCTGGCCGGCGCCGCGCTGCCGGAGCCGGGGGTGGAGTGCCCCTCGGTCACCCCGTCGGTGCGCCGGGTGCTCGACCAGCTCTCGCCGCTGCCGGCCTGCGTGATGAACTCCCGCTACGACCTGCTGGCCTGGAACGCCACCTACGCCGAGCTGCTCGGCGACATCGACGCGCTGCCCTTCGAGGAGCGCAACATCGTCTGGCTGCTGTTCACCAACGAGGCCTTCCGGGCCCGGTTCCTGGAGCCGGAGGCGGTCGGCCTCGGGGTGGTGGCCCGGCTACGGGCGGCGCTGGCCGAGCACGTCGGCGACCCGGCCTGGAAGTCGCTGCTGGCCCGGCTGCGGCGGGCCTCGCCGGAGTTCGAGTCGGCCTGGCAGCGGCACGAGGTGGGCGCGCTGGTCAACGGCATCAAGGGGTTCGTCCACCCGGTGGTCGGGACGATGCGGATGGAGTACACGAGCATGTGGCTCGGCCGGCGACTGGGTACCCGGCTGGTCACCTACACGCCGGTGGACGAGGAGACCGAGGAGCGGCTGCAGCGCCTCGCCGAGCTCTGAGCGGGGGCCCTAGTGCCGCGTCAGGCAACCTTCGCCCCGTCGCGACGCCCGGCACGCACTCTCGCCGCACCGGCCGAAAGCCCAAGTACGTCCAGTACGAGGACTTCCGGCCGGCACGCCGAGAGCACGCACCGGACGCCGCTCCTTGACGGGCAAAAGTTGCCTGACGCGGCACTAGGCGCGGAGGCGCGAGGGGCTGAGCGCGGGGGCGCGCCGGAAAACACCCCCGATCGGCGGATCCGCGCGAGGATCCACCACTCCGACGGCCCCGTGCTGGTCGAACTGGCGATCCGCTTGCGCACTGACTTTCCTACTATTGCGACCGTCCATACGTGCGCGGAGCAAGTAGCGAGAGAAGGGGTGACGGGCCATGGCACGGATCGTCGTCATCAGCACCGGCGGAACCATCGCCAGCCGCTGGCAGGGGACCGGCTTCGCCGCCGAGGCCCGCGGTCAGGAGGTGATGGCCATCGCGGCCGTCCCGACCGGCATCGAGGTCGAGGTGGTCGACCTGTTCAGCGTGAACAGCCCCCGCCTCACCACCGCCCACCAGCTCACCCTGTTGCGCACCGTGCACGAGGTGCTGGCCGACCCCGGTGTGGACGGGATCGTGGTCACCCACGGCACCGACACCCTGGAGGAGACCGCCTTCCTGCTCGACCTGCACCACGACGACCCGCGCCCGGTCGTGCTCACCGGCGCCCAGCTGCCGATGGAGGCCCAGGACGGCGACGGCCCCGGCAACCTGCACGACGCCCTGGTCACCGCCGCGGGCGTGCGCGACCTCGGCGTGCTGGTCGTCTTCGACGGCAAGGTGCACGCCGCCCGGGGCACCGTGAAGACCCAGACCGTCGCGCACGACGCCTTCGCCGACCAGTCCGCCAGCCGGGTCGGCGACGTCGGCTTCGGGCGGGTCTCGGTGCTGCGCGTGCCGGAGCGCCCGGCCGCCCTGCCGCTGCCCGAACTCCCGGACCGCGCGCCCCGGGTGGACCTGGTGATGCACCACACCGACGGTGACCCGGTGCTCTTCGAGGCCGCGCTGGCGGCCGGCGCGCAGGGCGTGGTGCTGGTCGCCACCGGTGCGGGCAACGCCACCCCCGCGTTCGTGGAGGCGGTGGCCACCGCCCGGGAGCGGGGCGTGCTGGTCGCGCTGACCACCCGGGTGCCGGCCGGTCCGGTCACCGAGATCTACACCCAGGGCGGCGCGGTGGACCTGGTGGCCGCCGGGGCCGTGCCCACCGGCACGCTGCGGGCCGGCCAGGCCCGGATCGCGGTGCTCGCCGCGCTGCTCGCCGCCCCCGACGCCGAGCGGCGCCGGCAGCTGTTGCACGCGGTGCTGGGCGCCGGGTCGGTGGCGGGGGCGCAGCCCGGCAACTGACGCCCCGTCAGTGCTGTTGTTGACGTGTCGTGACATGACGTGCGTTGACTCACCCCGCCCCGGGACGGAATTCTGCTGGTCAGTCCAGTAGCACCGGCACCAGGGGGAGGGCACGTTGGGTGACCAGCCGACCGGCGGGCTGCCCGGCGCGGGCGCCGGGCCGGCCCGGGACTGGCTGGCCGCCGCCGGCGCGGTCGCCGTCGACGTCGCGGACGACGAGCAGGTGGCCCGCTGGCTGGAGGCGGTCGGTGCGGTGCTGAGGCTGCGTCAGGCGGGCCGCTGATGCGCCGCCGGTGGCGGGTCGCGGTGGCGGCGGCGGTGGCCGGGCTGCTGCTCGCGGGCTGCGACACGCAGTCGGGCAAGCTGGACCACGGCCGGGTGTTCGGCTTCGACACCCCGCAGCTGAAGGTGGCGGTCGGTCAGACCTTCTCGCTGTACCGGAAGCTGGCGGTGGTGCCGGGCCAGAGAGACTGGACCGTGGTCGATCCGCAGCCCGACCCGGGGGTGCTCAAGGTGGTCGGCCCCGACTACCTGAAGGGCGGCGGCGGCATGGGTGACGGTGGGTCGGTCTACCTGGTCTTCAAGGCCGTGGGCAAGGGCGGCACCGACTTCACCGTGCAGAACTGCGGCAGCTGCGACGCCATGCTCCGGCCGACCTACCAGGTGCGCGAGACCTATCACCTGGTGGTGGGCTAGCTAGCTGCCCTGGAGCTGCGGGGTCGCCAGGCGGGCGAACTCCCACGGGTCGTGGGCGCTGAACACGGTCACCCCGTGGTCCCGGTGCAGGATGCGCAGCAGGTCGAGGGTCGCGCCGGCGGCCGTGGCGTCGATCTGGGCGCCCTGCTGGACCGGCGCGAAGACCGGGTGCCGCAGCGGCGGGGTGCGGTCGATCTCGCCGTGGTACATGTACGCGTCGCCGGCGTGCAGCAGCCACCCGCCGTCCGCCGCGCGCACGGCGACCCCCGCGTGCCCCGCCGAGTGGCCGGGCAGCGGCACCAGCAGCACCTCGGCCGACAGCCCCTCGGGCCGCACCACGCCCGCGACGCCGAACCAGTCGGCCGGCTCCTGAGCGGGCGTCAGCAGCGGCCGGTGTGCGCGGTGGGTCGGCATGAAGCGGTCCAGGGTGTGCCGGTGGTGTGCGGCGGCCGGGTCGGTGGCGGCCCGGTACTCGTCGGCGAGCAGGTGCACCCGGGCGTGCGGGAAGTCGGGCAGGCCGCCGGTGTGGTCGCGGTGCAGGTGGGTGAGCACGATGTGGCGCACGTCCTCGGGCGCGAAGCCGAGGCCGGTGACCTGGTGCAGCGCCGTCTCCTCGGCGCGCAGCCCCGGCCGGGCGTGGGCGACCCAGTCGGCGCCCAGCGAGCCGTCGGGGTCGCGCAGGTCGCCGGTGCCGATGCCGCTGTCCACCAGGACCAGCCCGTCCGCCCCGGTCTCGATCAGCAGGGCGTGGCAGACGGCGTCGAGCTCGGGCCCGTCGCCCTCGACCGGCGGAATCGTGCGCAGGGAACCGGTGTTGAGATGATGGATTCGCATGTGAGGGAGCGTAGGAGGGGGCTTCGTGGCTCACCAAACGGTTGGACACGGTCCCCTGGCCGACTGTCCGCAGAGCGAACTGGTGCCGCCGGGGCCCGAACCGCGCTGCCCGGTCGACATCACCCTTGCCGCCCTGGCCGGGCGCTGGACCCCGCTGGTGCTGCGCGAGTTCCTGCTGCGGGGCGAGGCGACGTACTCCGAGCTGTCCGCCGCCCTGCCGACGCTGTCGGACAAGGTGCTCTCGGAGCGGCTGGCCCAGCTGACCCGCGCGGGCATCATCGACCGCCACCGCGAGGCCGGTTGGCCGCCCCGGGTGCGGTACGTGCTGACCGGCGAGGGGCGGGAGCTGGCACCGGTGCTGCGCAGCATGTGGGACTGGGGGGCGGCGCGCCGGGACGGGTGAGTCACGGTGCCGGTTCGTGGCGGTGGTTCACGGGTCGACGATCGGCACGCAGGGCTGGGCCT
The DNA here is from genome assembly GCF_007829815.1 of Kitasatospora viridis. Lineage (NCBI taxonomy): Bacteria > Bacillati > Actinomycetota > Actinomycetes > Kitasatosporales > Streptomycetaceae > Kitasatospora > Kitasatospora viridis. Next base: position 4,430,467 of record NZ_VIWT01000001.1, read on the forward strand.
GCCGCAGGTCGACGGTCAGCCCGTGGGCCGGTGCCACGTTGAACAGCAGGTCCGCGCCGCTGACGGCCGCGAGCGCGAGCGGGGCGAGCAGGCAGCCCGTCAGGATCCGGATCCACAGCCGCTTGCGGTGGAGCAGGTGCGGCGACCAGAAGCCGAGCAGGAAGGTGCTGGTGTACACCGTCAGGTAGCAGAGGCCCTTGAAGAGCGGCGTGGCCAGGTCGATGTTCGGGTCCGTGTCTCCCGGCTCGGGGTGCGGGTAGCACTCCAGGTAGCCGGGGACGAGCACGTGGACCGTCCACAGCAGGCAGACGCTGAGCACGAGTCCGACCAGCAGCGCGGCGGTCGTCAGCGCGGCGACGCGGCCTGAAGACATGGGCTCCCCTCCTTGGTTCAGAGGAAGGGACGGCTGATGTTGATCTTCGGTTCCCGTGGCGGGCCGGACCCGCGCGGACGCACCGTCAGCACCGTTCGCTAGCTTGTGCGGATTCGACCCACCGACGGCCCCAGACGGAGAACCACCCGCGATGAACCCGACGCCCGCCCCCGAGGCGCCGCCCGCCCCCGCCTGCTACCGGCACGCGCAGCGCGAGACGTACATCCGCTGCACCCGGTGCGACCGCCACATCTGCCCGGACTGCATGCGCGAGGCGCCGGTCGGCCACCAGTGCCCCGACTGCGTGCGGGCCGGACACCAGGGCATGCGCGAGGCGCGGACGGTCTTCGGCGCCCGCACGGGTGCCGGGCCCGTCCTGACGTACCTGCTGATCGCGCTCAACGTGCTGGCCTACCTGCTGGAACTGGCCCGCCCCGACACCGTCGACCGCTACGACAACCTGGGCCAGGGACTGCTCGGTCCGGACGGCAAGGCGTACGTCTTCCAGGGGGCCGGGGTCCCGCTGCCGCCCGGCTTCCACCTGTCCGGCGTCGCGCACGGCGAGTGGTACCGCCTGATCACCTCCGCCTTCCTGCACCAGCCGCCCGGCCAGGGCACCTTCGGGATCCTGCACATCCTGATGAACATGTACTCGCTGTGGCTGTTCGGCCGGGTGATGGAGGTGCAGCTCGGCCGGATCCGGTTCCTGGCGCTCTACCTGCTCTCCGCCGTCGGCGGCTCGGTGCTCGGCTACCTGATCTCGCCGACCGAGGCCGCCCTCGGCGCGTCCGGCGCGATCTTCGGCCTGGTCGGCGCCTACTTCCTGATGACCCGCCGGATGCACTCCGACCCGCTGGGCGGCGGGCGCCAGTTGATCGCCTCGGTGATCTGGCTGGTCGCCTCGGCCGGCATCACCTCCTGGCAGGGCCACCTCGGCGGCCTGCTCACCGGCCTGCTGCTGGGCACGGCCTTCGTCTTCGCCCCGCGCAAGGCGCGGGCGGCGGTGCAGGTGGCGGCGGTGCTGGCGGTCGGCGCGCTGCTGGTGGGCGGGGTGCTGTACCAGACGGCGGCGCTGACGGGGTGAGGGGTTGAGGGGTTGACGTGCGGCGCACGGCCCGGCCGCTGGGGCTCGGGCCGGTGCTGCGTGTCGACATGGCGGGGGTCAGCGCCGGTCCGGCAGCGGACAGCGGGGGCACTTGCACTCCGGCCACTCCGAGGTGAGTTCGATCGCGCAGGGGACGGCGAGGTCGAGGGTGCCGGCGGAGAGCTCGATGCGCTCGCCGGCGGTGGTGATCCGGTAGGTGCGCAGGTGCAGGATGCTGCGGCGGGTGTGGGGCGGGTCGGGGAGCGGGATCGTCATGGGTCAGCTCGCGTTGCAGTAGGGGCAGTTCGGCCACCCGAGCGGGCAGGGCCGGGGCCTGGGGGTGGGGGCGGGGAGGAGTCGGCGCAGGAGCAGCACGGTCAGCGATCAGCGATCAGCGGCGGCGGCGCGGAGCAGGACGTCGGCGAGCTGGAGCGCCACGTCCGGGCGGACGGCGCCGAGCTCGATGAGCGTGGTGCCGGTGAAGGGGGAGGGGTGGTCCAGCCCGAGGGAGGGCAGCGTGACGCCAACTCCCTGGAGGCCGAGCGTGAGTTGGGTGAGCGCGTGTTCGGCTTCGCGGCGCTGGTCGGCGATGAGGACCTGGAGGCGGGAGGGGGGCATGGGGTGCTCCGATCTTTGGGGAAAGGGGGGTTCCTGCCGCTATTGACTGTGCATCATGGGGAGTGCGCTCCGGAGGGGTTTGACTACTGAGCGCGTTGAAACTGGCGCTAGTCAATGCTGGGAGTTGCACCATGTCCCTGGCCGATGCACTCGACCCCACTGCTTCCGTTCAGGCGTTCTACGCAACGGATCTGCGCAAGAAGCGGGAGGAGCACGGCGTCACGCAGCGGGAGTTCGCGAAGCTCGCACTCATGGCGCCGTCGCTGTTGAACAAGATCGAGGCCGGCGTGCGGCTGCCCACCAAGGAGCTGTCCGAGCTGGCGGACGGGCGGTTCGGGACGGGGGACTACTTCCAGCGGTTGTGGCCCTTGGTGATCAAGTTCGCGTTCCCGAAGTGGTTCCGGCCGTTCGTGGACCTGGAGGAAGCGGCGCGCATCATCCGGTCGTTCCAGGTCCAGGTGGTGGATGGCTTGTTGCAGACCGAGGAGTATGCGCGAGCGGTGATGTCCGGGCGTCGACTCGAAAGGGCTGTTGCGGCCGAACAAGTTGCAGCTCGCATGCAACGACAGGAAATCCTGAATCGAGATGATCGGCCGGACTTGTGGGTTGTCCTGGACGAACTGGTGCTGCGGCGCCACATTGCCAGTCCGTCGGTCATGCTGAAGCAATTCGAACGACTAATCGCTGAGGCGGAAGCTCCCAGGACGGTCCTGCAAGTCCTTCCGTTCGACAGTGGAGCTCATGCGGGGCTCGGTGGGCCGTTCTCCGCGCTGACCTTGGATGAGGGGCCCGGTCTCGTAGTAGTTGACGGGTTCCTTCAAGGGCAAATTCTGGCCGATCCTGACGATGTGGCAGCTGCGGATCGCGCCTATGATCTTCTTACGGCTCACGCCCTTTCACCCCGAGCGTCGATCGATCGGATCGTCGCTGCAATGAAGGATCTGAGATGACCACTGTGCACCCTCTGTGGAGGAAGAGCAGCCACAGCAACGACAACGGTCACTGCGTCGAGGTAGCGGACAACGTTCCCACTGTTCTCCAGCTCCGCGACAGCAAGGACCCCCACGGCCCGCTGCTCACCGTCTCGCCCGACGCCTTCCGCTCGTTCCTCGTAGCGCTCAAGGCAGGGCAGTTCCAGGGCACCTGACGGATCGCCGTGATCACCGTCCCTTACGGTGACGCCATGACGACTTCCGTGAACGAACCGCTCCTCCTCTCCGACGCCGACGTCCGCGCCCACCTCTCCGCCGAGCGCACCGTTGCCGCCATCCGCTCCGCGCTGGTCGAGCACCACCAGGGCACCCTGCACGCGCCTGCTCGTGCGCACGCTGAACTGGGGGACGGGGCGCTCGTCTTCACGGTGGGGCGGCTCGCTGGGCAGGGGGTGTTCGGGTTCCGGGCGTACGACACGTTCGTCGGGGCCGAGCAGCTGGTGGCGCTCTGGAGTGAACAGGACGCCTCGCTCCGTGCCGTCGTGCACGGCCGGGAGCTCGGCAACCGGCGGACCGGGGCGATCGGTGCCGTCGCCGCCGATCTGCTCGCGAAGCCCGGGCCGGTGCGGGTCGGGCTGTTCGGGACCGGGCTGCAGGCGTGGACGCAGCTGTGGGCGCTGACCGCCGTGCGGCCCGTCACCGAAGTGCTCGTACAGAGCCGGAACCCCGCGAACGCCGAGGCGTTCGCCGCGCGCGCCCGGGCGGAGCTCGGCGTGGAGATCCGCCCCGCCGGCTCGCCCGAGGAGGCGGCCCGGGAGCGGGACGTCGTGATCACCGCGACCAACAGTTCAACTCCCGTGCTGGAGGCGGAGTGGCTCGCCCCCGGCACCCACCTGACCACGCTGGGGCCGAAGTTCGCGCAGCACCACGAGATCCCGGTCGAACTCGCCGAGCGCGGCGAGGTGTTCTGCACCGACTCGCTCGCGCAGCTCAACGGCTACCCCGATCCGCACCTCTTCGCCGGGAAGCCGATGGCCCAGCTCGGCGCGCTCGCCGCCGGTGACGCGCCCGGCCGCACCAGTGCCGACCAGGTCACCGTCTTCTGCTCGGTCGGCCTCGCCGGTACCGAGGTGGCCGTGGCCGCCGCGCTGGTGGAGGCCTTGGGGTAGGCGCAGCCGAGTGTGCAAGGTGGCGGTCTTCTCGGCAGAGGTACGACCGAGAAGACCGCCACCTTGGTCCTACGCCTCGGTCTGCTCCGGGGCGGTCGGCTCGGTCAGCTCGGTCGGCGCGATCGGCCGGCTCGGGGTGTTCACGGCGTCGATGCCAAGCTCGGTCTCGTCGACCGGGGCGAGGCGGTCTCCAGGGCGGGCCTGATCCATGCTGTCCTCCATGTGTGACGGCGCGTCAGTGCGCGCGGTGGGTGCCGGTGGTACCCGTCTGGTCCCCGGCAGGTTCTTCAAGGGCGGTGCAGCTGCCCGCCCGACTCCGAGCAGACATCTCGAACAGCAGGACGTCGGCGTGGACGCCTCGCAGCTCCAGGTACTGGCTCTCCCGGCCGCACTGCTCGAAGCCGACCCGTCGTAGCAGCCTCGCCGATGCCGTGTTGCGGGCGTCGCAGGTGGCGCGGACCCGTCGCACGCCCGAGGCGAGGAGGCGGTCGGTGACGGCGGTCAGCGCCTCGGTCGCGTAGCCCCGGTGGTGCACCTCTCTCGTGAGCGTGATGCCCACCGCCGCCTGGGTGCCGTCGGCCTCGGTCGCGACGAAGAGGTCACCGATCAGGCCGGGGTGCCGGAGCAGCTCGATCGCGTACTGGAAGAAGCCGGGTCGGTCGGGCTCCTCGGTGCGGTAGCCGGCGATGACGGCCGCCGCCTGTGCCCGGTCGATCGGCGTCCGCCAGGCCTGGTGGCGGGCGACGCGGGGGTCGGAACGGTAGCGCGCCAGGGCGGGCGCATCGTCAGGCGCGAAGCGGCGCAGGCGGAGTCGCGAGGTCACGAGCTCGGTCATCTGCGGAGGCGAGTCAGAGGCAGCCCATCGGCGTGCCGCCGCAGGCCTCGGGTGTCACCTGGCTGGTGGCCCGCGCCGCAGTGTGTGCGGCTGGTCCGGCAGTGAGGGGCCCGGCCGCCACCGCGATCACCAGGGCCGCCACCACGCCGACCACGACCCGAACTGCCGACTTGCGCACGATCGTCCTCCAGGACTGCGAACCGAAAGCTGACTCACAGTAGGACAGTCGCCGATCAACAGCCGATGGACACGGGCGCGGGCTCTCAGTCCGTGGCGTACGGGGCGTAGCCGACCGGGACCTCCGTGACCTGGAGGTCGGAGAAGAGCAGGGTCAGCCGCTGGGCGTTGGTCTCGACGAGTACGTGGTGGAAGTCGATCCCGACCTCGGCCGACCAGCGGCGGGCCGCGTCCGACTGGGGGAGCAGGCTCGCGCCCGGGTACATGCACTGCCACTTCACGCCCCAGACGAACCCGTCGAGGTCGGCGCCGGTGTCGAGGTCGAGCAGGCGCTCGTCCAGCGACCGCTGCCAGGTCTCGGCCGGTACCGTCGTCTCGCACCGCGCCTCGACGCAGTGCCGGAAGAGGTAGCGCAGGTAGGCCGGGGGGATCCCGGTGCTCTTGGCCGCCGTCATGTAGACGATGACCTCGTAGTCGCGCATGTAGTCGGTGTAGCCGTGGTAGACGAGGGCGTGGTCGAAGGTGTCGTCCAGCAGCTGTGCGAGTAGCGCGGTGTCCATGCCGCCGTTGTACCGCACGGGCCGGACGGGTCGCGCAGGCCGGGCGGGCCCTACGGCGAGACCAGGCCCGCCTCGTACGCCCTGATCACCAGCTGCACCCGGTCCCGCGCCGCCAGCTTGGTCATCAGCCGGGCCACGTGCACCTTCGCGGTGCCGGGGGCGATGCCCAGGCGTTCGCCGATCTCCTGGTTGGAGAGTCCGCTTCCCACCAGGGTGAGCACTTCGCGCTCCCGGACGGTGACGCCGTCCAGCGGCCCGGCCCGCCGGTCCGGCTTGCGCCGCCGAGCGCCCGCGAACTCCTCGATCAGCCGCCGCGTCACGCTCGGCGCGATCAGCCCGTCGCCGGCCGCGACCAGCCGGACGGCGCCGAGCAGGTCCAGCACCGGCATGTCCTTCACCAGGAACCCGCTGGCCCCGGCGCGCAGCGAGCCGAAGACGCTCTCGTCGTCGTCGAAGGTGGTGAGGACCAGGACCCGAGTGTCCGTCAGCTGACTGGTGATCAGTCGGGTTGCCTCGATGCCGTTAATAATGGGCATTCTTAAATCCATCAGGACCACGTCCGGCGTCAGCTCACGAGTCACCCGCACCGCCTCCGCCCCCGTGCCGGCCTCGCCGACCACCTCCAGGTCGGGCGTCCGGGAGATCGCCAACTTCAGCCCGGCGCGCACCAGTTCCTGGTCGTCAGCGAGCACCACCCGGACCGTCATGCCGGCAGCCTCGCGCTCACCCGGAAGCCGCCCTCGGGCCGGGGGCCCGCGCTGAATCGGCCGTAGAGCAGCTCGACCCGCTCCCGCATGCCCGCGATCCCGAAGGCGCCGTCGCCGACCCCGGCCGGTTCGCCGCCCACCGCCCCGCCCCGCCCGTCGTCCAGCACCTCGATCGCCAACTCCGCCTCCCCGTACTCCACCGAGACCCAGCAGTGCCGGGCGCCGGCGTGCCGCACCACGTTGGTCACCGACTCCTGCACGATCCGGAAGGCGGAGAGCTCGACTTCCGGCGGCAGCGGTCGTCGGTGCCCCCGCCACCGCAGGTCCATCCGCACGCCGGACTCCGCCGTCGTTTCGGCCAGGCGCGAAAGGTCCGCCAGGCCGGGTGCCGAGTCGGCCTCCGCGTCCCGCAGGCCACCGAGCATCCGCCGCAGCCCGGCCAGCGTCTCCCGGCTGGTCGTCTCGATCGCGCCCAGCGACTTGTCGACCTCCGACGGGTCGTCGACCGCCAGCCGGGCCGCGCCCGACTGGATCGCGATCACGCCGATGCTGTGCGCCACCATGTCGTGCAACTCCCGCGCGATGCGCAGCCGTTCAGCCTGCACGGCCTGGACGCGCCGGCTCTCCGCATAGTCGCGCCGCTGGCGCAGTGAGTTGCCGACCGCCCAACAGAAGGCCGTCGCCGAGGCGAACGGAACCGCTACGTGCACCGAACCCGACCAACTGCCATTGGCGCCGCGCCAACCGCAGAGCTCCACGGCGAACACCACCACCGCCGGCCCGACCGTCCGCAGCCGACTCAGGTCGGCGGCGGCGAGGCGCAGCACCAGGAGGTTCATCACGACCAGGAACCACGGCCACGGTGACCGCCCGAGCGCCACGGTACCCAGCCCGGCCGCCATCGTCGCGGCCAGCGCGAGCACCGGCCGGCGCCGGGCCAGCAACAGCGGCGCGGCCAGCAGGAAGGCCAGCACGGGCCAGAGCCACCGCAGCGGGTGGAAGGCGGACGGGCAGCGGATGCCGATCTCCATCGCCAAGACGAGCGTCGAGCACCACAGGGCGGCGCTCCAGGCCCGGGGCGGGAGTCGTTCGAGCAGCGGCGGTCGGGGCACGGTCTGATCCACCGGACCGATGGTAGTGAGCCGCCCCGCCCCCACCATCGGCTTGCAGGCCTATGCCCACGGACATACCCGGCGCCCCGAAGATCGGCTCCGCGCGGGACGCCCGGGCACCCGGCGGCGCGGGACGGTGGACGCACATCCCGTCAACTCCCCACAGGAGCAAGCGTGCAATCGACCACCTCCGCTGCCCGGGCGGTGGGCCTGAACAAGGTCTACGGCGAAGGCGAGACCAGGGTGACCGCCCTGGACGACGTCAGCGTCGAGTTCCGCCGGGGCGAGTTCACCGCGATCATGGGGCCGTCCGGCTCCGGCAAGTCCACCCTGATGCTCCCCCAGCCTGGCGGCTGGGAGGGGCCCCCAGGCATGGCCGGCCTGGACGCGGTCAGCTCCGGCACGGCGTTCATCGGCGGCACCGAGATCACCGCGCTCAAGGAGAAGCAGCTGACCCGCCTGCGCCGGGACAGCGTCGGGTTTCGTCTTCCAGGCCTTCAACCTGCTGCCCACCCTGACCGCGCTGGAGAACATCACGCTGCCGACGGACATCGCCGGCCGCCGGCCCGACGAGGAGTGGCTGGCCACGGTGGTCTTCACAGTCGGTCTGGGCGACCGGCTGGGGCACCGGCCCGGCCAGCTCTCCGGCGGTCAGCAGATGGGCCCCTCCTGTCCGATGGCGGGCAAGGAGGGAGGGTCGCGGTGGCCCGGGCGCTCGCCTCCCGGCCGGAGATCATCTTCGCCGACGAGCCGACCGGGAACCTCGACTCCCGCTCCGGCGCCGAGGTCTTGGGGTTCCTGCGCCGCTCGGTGGACGAACTCGGCCAGACCGTCGTGATGGTCACCCACGACCCGGTCGCCGCCTCCTACGCCGACCGCGTGGTCTTCCTGGCCGACGGCCGGCTGGTGGACGAGCTCACCGAGCCGACCGCCGAGGCCGTGCTCGGCCGGATGCGCTCCTTCGACGTGAAGGGCCGCTGATGCTGTACCGAACCGCACTTCGCAACGTGCTCGCGCACAAGGGCCGGCTGCTGATGACGGTGCTGGCCGTGCTGCTCGGCACCGCCTTCGTGGCCGGCACGCTGGTCTTCGCCGACTCGGTCGACGCCTCCTTCCGGAACAGCATCTCCAGCAGCTACCGCGGCATCTCCGTCCAGGTCACGGACACCGCCACCGGCCCGGACGCGGGGCCGATGGACCGCACCGGCGGCGCCCAGCCGCTCACCGACGCCACGCTGCGCGCGCTCGCCGCGCTGCCGGGCACCGCCGCCGCCCGGGGCACCGTCACCGGATTCGCCGGGATCGCCGACGCACAGGGCAAGTTGATCGGCCGTCGGGGCGACACCCACGGCACCAACTGGTCGCCCGGACCGGACGGCAGCGACCCGCGCTACCCGATGCTCCAGGGCGCCGGGCCGAGCGACGAGCACGGCATCGCGGTCGACAGCGGCACAGCGGCCGCGCGGCACTTCAAGGTCGGCGACACCGTCCGACTGGCCGTCACCGGGCCGGTCGCCCAGGTGACGGTCACCGGGATCTTCCGCACCGACGACCCGCAGGTGCGGGCCGGCGGCTCGCTGGTGCTGCTGGACACGGCCACCGCGCAGCGCTACTACGGCAAGCCGGGCGAGTACGGTGCCGTCGCGCTCACCGCCAAACCGGGAGTCGGCGCCGACGAGTTGGCGGCCCAAGCGGCCCGGGTGGTTCCCGGCAGCTCCAACATCGAGATCCAGACGGTCGACCAGCTGCGCTCCGCACAGCTGAAACTCGTCGAACTCGCGAGCCGCACGCTGGAGTTCGTGCTGCTCTGCTTCGCGGCCATCGCGCTCTTCGTCGGGATCTTCGTGATCTCCAACACCTTCAGCATGCTGATCGCCCAGCGCACCCGGGAGTTGGCGCTGCTGCGGGCGGTCGGCGCGAGCCGGCGCCAGGTCCGCCGCTCGGTGCTGGCCGAGGCATCGGTGGTGGGTGCGGTCGCCTCGGTACTGGGCCTGCTGGTCGGGATCGGCATCGGCAGCGGGATGCAGGCGTTGATGAGCTCCTGGGGCAGTCAGGCGATGGCCGGCACGCTGGTGATCGCGCCGACCACGGTGCTCGTCACCCTGCTCGCCGGCGTGCTGGTGACCATCGTCTCGGCCCTGCTGCCGGCCGTGCGGGCCTCCCGGGTGCCGCCGATGGCCGCGCTCAACTCAGTGGAGGCGCCGATCCGCAGGCGCGGCCTGGTGCTGCGCAACTCGGTCGGGCTCGCGCTGGCGGTGCTCGGGCTGGCCGTCGTGCTGTTCGAGAGTGGGCGGCACGGCGAGGGCGCGATGCGGCTGGTCGCGCTGGGCGCGCTGCTGCTGGTGCTCGGCGTGCTGGTGCTCACCCCGCTGCTCTCCCGCCCCGCGATCGCGCTGGTCGGGCCGGTCTACGGGCGGTTGTTCGGGGTCAGCGGCCGGCTGGCCCGGCGCAACGCGGTGCGCAACCCGCGCCGCACCGCCGCCACCGCCTCCGCGCTCACCATCGGGATCGGCCTGATCAGCGCGCTGACGGTGCTCGGCAGTTCGATGACCAGCGCCGTCGACCAGCAGGTCACCGAGGGCATGCGGGCCGATTACCAGGTCAGCGCGCTGTTCGGCCAGCCGCTCTCGCCGGCCGCGATCGCCGCGATCGCCGCGGCACCCGGCGTGGCGGCGACCGAGCCGCTGGACCAGGAGGCGCTGCAACTGCCCGACCAGCCCGCCCCGATGGGTGTCGCGGGGGTGGACCCGGCGGGGCTGGACCGGCAGATGGTGCCCACGATGGTGAGCGGATCGACGGCGGCGCTCGCCCAGGGACAGCTGCTGGTGGAGCAGGCCTCGGCGAGCCGGTCCGGCTGGACCGTCGGCACCAGCCTGAACGTCACCTATCCGGACGGCTCCGCGGGCACGTTGACGATCGGCGGGATCTTCCAGAGCTCCGACCTGGAGGGGCCGAGCCTGCTGAGCGAGGCGGTGCTGCGCCGGCACGTCACCCGGCCGTTCTACGGCAGCGTGCTGGTCCGGGGGACGGACGGCGCCACGGCGGCCCTCCAGCAGGCGCTGCGGGACGCGACCGGTGACAACCCGCTGATCCAGGTGCAGTCCCACCACGACCTCCAGGTGGCGTTCGCCGCGCGGACGGTGCTGCTGCTGGAGGTGATGTACGGGTTGCTGACCATGGCCGTGGTGATCGCCGTGCTGGGGGTGGTCAACACGCTCGCCATGTCGGTCTTCGAACGGCGGTGCGAGATCGGCCTGTTGCGGGCGATCGGGCTGGACCGGTCGGGCGTGCGGCGGATGCTGCGGCTGGAGGCGGTGGTGATCGCCGTCTTCGGCGCGGTGCTGGGCGTCGCGACGGGGGTGCTACTGGCCTGGTCGGTGGTGCGGATGACCAAGGACGCGGTGGCCGACCTCAGCCTGGTGCTGCCGTACGGGCAGTTGACGCTCTACGTGCTGGGCGCGGGCGCGGTCGGCCTGCTCGCGGCGCTCTGGCCGGCCCGACTGGCCACCCGGGCGGGCGTGTTGGCGGGGATCGCGGCCGAGTGAGACAAACGGTTTGCCGGTGCCGGTGCGGCTGCCGAGAATCGGGCCATGACTGCTCTCAGCGATTTCTCCGTCAAGCCGACGCTGGTAGGGGACTTGGTGGTGCTGCGGCCCTTCGCGGTCGACGAGGACGCCGAGGCGATCCGCGACTTCCTCACCGACCCCGAGACGGCCCGGTTCGCCAACGGCGAGGAGCAGAGCGGCCGTTCGCAGTGGACGGCGGAGCGGGAGCGGGTGATGCGGGAGTGGTACGGCACCCGCCACGAGCAGCCGGACCGGCTCGACCTCGCCGTGGTCGACCGGGCCACTGGGCGGTGCGTCGGGGAGGCGGTGCTCAACGAGTGGCAGCCGGCGCGGCAGAGCTGCAACTTCCGGATCATCCTGACGGCGGCGGGCCGCGACCGGGGCCTGGGTACGGAGGCCGTCCGCCTCACCGTGGGGTACGGCTTCGAGCGGCTCGGGCTGCACCGCGTCTCGCTCGGCGTCTACGCCCACAACTCCCGGGCCCGCCGCGCCTACGAGAAGGCCGGCTTCGTGCTGGAGGGCACCGAGCGCGAGGTGATCAGGGTGGGGGACGGCTGGGTGGACAACCACGTGATGGCGGTGCTGGACCGCGAGTGGGAGCGGCACCGCGGGCGGCCGTGAAACGGATCGCCCCGGACGGTCCGTCAGATCGTCCGGGGCGAGGGTGAAGCCGTTCAGCAGCAGAGGCCGGTGCCGCCGGCGATGTGGTCGACGTGGGTGGTGCTGCTGCCGCTGGTGGCCCAGGCGGCGCCGCCGAGGGTGAGGGCCAGTGCGCAGGTGGCGGTGGCGATGACGGTGACGAGGCGCTTCATGTGGTCCCCCGGATGATCGAATTCGGTTGTCGATCCGTAGTCAAACAGAACCCCATGACGGGAACAAGGCCCCGAGCGGCCGGAGGTGGGGGTCTCCGGTGGGCTCGGGGCCTTGCGCAGCAGCCGTACTGATCAGGGGTCAGGGATCAGGACAGCGTGCTCCAGGCCTGTCCCGCCCCCGCAGGGTTGGCCTGGTCGGTGACCACGGCCGAGGTGGCCGTGGAGTTCGGGGCGTCCAGCACCAGGCCGGTGGCCACGTTGGTGAGGGTGAGGGCGCCGGTGGCGGTGTTCTGGGTGACGCGCCACTTCTGGGCGGCGTTGTTCGGGTCGAAGGCGTTGGTCACGGAGGCGGCGGCGCCCGCGGTGGCGGAGCCGGTCAGCGTGCCGTGCACCTGGGTGGCGGTGTTGCAGTTGTCGGTGATCCGCACCGTGCCGTCGGAGTTGGCGGCGAAGTTCCACTGCTCCGAGGTGTGGGTGTTCCAGTAGGTGTTGAGGTCCGTCGTCGCACCGTCGTTGGCGCTGCAGGTGCCGGACACCTCCAGGGCCTGGCCGCCGGTGCCGCCCGCGCTGATCGAGTGGTACTTGCCGTCACCGATCACGGCTGCGGGGGTGTTGGTGGCGGGGGTGGAGCCGGCGCTGATCCGGTAGAGCGCGGTGCCGTGGGCCGGGATCCAACTGCCGCCGATGGTACCGGTGGTGGTGCCGGTGCTGCCGCTCCAGATCTCCTTGTAGGAGTAGCTGGAGCCGGTCAGGCCGAGCTGGCTGAGCGTCACGCTCGGCATCGCCCAGTTGCTCGGGTCCTGGTTGACCAGCGCGACCGCGAGGTCGCCGTTGGCCAGCTGGCGCTTGAGGATCACCGGTGCGGTGGAGGAGGCCGGCGCGCCGCCGACCAGGGTGGCCGGCTTGGCCAGCGAGTCCTGGTCGATGGCGATCATGTCGGAGTTCTTCAGGATGGCCAGCGAGGAGGCGCCGATGCCGGTGGACCAGGTGGCGCCGTTGGAGGTCTGCTGCGAGTCGGCGGCGGCGCGCAGGTCGGCGCCGGAGATCAGCGGTGCGGCCATCATCGACAGGATCGAGGTCTCGGTGCGCGACTCGTCGTCGGTGAACGGCTTGTGGCAGGTGCAGGTGTCGGTGACCCCGTACTCGCCGTAGGGGTCGTTCCAGCCGGCGAACATCATGTCCATGTCGTTCCAGCTGCCCGGGTGCACGTTGCCGGGGTACTGCAGCGCGGTCTGCAGCGAGCCGTTGTAGAGCACGCCGTTGAGGTCGCTGTTGCGGTCGCCGCCGATCCGGCAGAGGTTGGCCACCTCGCCGCACCAGACGCCGGTGGGGGCGTAACCGGGGGCCTGGAACTGCGGGGTGCCGGCGGCGACGACCAGCGGGTCGGTGCGGGCCGGGTCGTTGGCGTTCTCCAGGTAGGGGATGCCGGTGTGCACGGGCTGCGCGGAGACCGAGAGGGTGACCTTCGGCTTGCCCTGCGCGGCCGAGGCCGCGTCGAGCGCCTTCTGGAAGGCCTGCACCCGCGCGAACATGGACTCGGTGAGCTCCTTGCCCTCGCCCTGGGTGCCATAGTTGTGGCCGTCCGAGCCGTTGATGGCCGGACCGTACGGGCAGTCGTCGTACTTGACGAAGTCGACGCCCCAGGAGACGAAGTCGCTCGCGTCGGTGCTCTCGTGGCCCAGGCTGCCGGGGTGGCCCTGGCAGGTGGTGTAGGTGTCGGTGCTGTAGAGCCCGAACTTCATGCCCTTGCTGTGCGCGTACCAGGCCAGGTACTGGATCCCGTTCAGGGACTGGCCGTTGACGGTCTGGGCCGGGAAGTTGGCGTTGGGCACCAGGTGGCCGCTGGTCGGGTCGTTGCCGGTGCCGTCGGTGCCGAGCACCGGGTTGCCGTTGTTGTCGTACAGCTGCATCGCGCCGTACGCGTTCTTCACCACGTCGGTGGTCTGGCCGTCGCGGTGGTTCAGCGACCAGCCGTCGTCGATGGTGACGGTGTTGTAGCCGGCCTGCACCAGGCCGTTGGCCGACATGAAGTCGATGGTCTGCTTGACCTGCTGCTCGGTGACGTTGGTGCCGAGCGAGTTCCAGGAGTTCCAACCCATCGGCGGGGTGAGGGCGTTGCCGTTCGCCAGGGCGGCGGCGGGGGTCGCGGCGCCGAGCACGGCGGCGGCGCTCAGGCCGGAGCCGGCGAGCGCGATGGCGAGCAGCGCGCTGGGCAGGGTGCGGGCGGTGCGGCGGGAGGGCGACTGGCGCGACGCTGAGCGCAGGCGCATGGGGGCTCCATGGGGTGAATGCGGGTGGGGGAAGCGCTCTCTGGGGTGAGAGCCTGTGCAGATACGGTGGGTGGCTGGCGAAACTGTTGAATATGTGACATGGCACGCCTGAGCGAGTGGGGTTTCGCTCAGATTCCAACAGAAACAAACGGAGGTTAACGGACTCGTCGACGGAGCCTCAAGGGTCCGGCGGTCACGTTTTGCGCTCGCTCCAGGGCGTGACGGATCGCCACTGCGCGTGCTCGAACCATCGGTTCGGTCAGTGGCCGGGCTCCGCGTCGTACGCCTCGCGGGCCTCGGTGACCCGGGGCAGGTTGTCGTTGGACCAGTCGACGAGGTGGGCGAAGAGCGGCGCGAGGCTGCGGCCGAGGTCGCTGATCCGGTACTCGACCCGCGGCGGCACCTCGGCGTGGTAGGTGCGCACCACCAGTCCGTCGCGCTCCAGTTGGCGCAGGCGCTGGGTGAGCACCTTCGGGGTGATGGTGCCGATCAGGCGCTGCAGTTCGACGAAGCGCAGCATGCCGTACTGGTTCAGTGCCCACAGGATCGGCGTGGTCCAGCGGCTGAACACGATGTCCGCGATCGGACTGATCGGGCAGGCCTGCGTCGGGTCCGGGGTCGGGCCCGGGGTCGGGTCTTGGGTCGCGCCGTCGATCGGCTCCATGGCGGCCCTCGCTCCCCTCCGGCATAGCCACTTTCCTCTAGGTACCTACTATACCGGCGGTGTTAGCGTCCTCGTGTCGAACCGGAACGGGCCTCGAACGGCCCGTCAACATACTTGTGGAACACGGGAGTTGACATGATTGTGGTGACCGGTGCAACCGGGAACGTCGGCCGTCCGCTGGTCGAGGCGCTGGCCGCCGCGGGAGAGCCGGTGACCGCCGTCTCCCGCTCCGTGCCGCAGTGGCTGCCGGAGGGCGTGCGGCACGTGCGGGTCGACCTGACCGACCCGGAGAGCCTGCGGCCCGCCGTCGAGGGCGCGGACGCGCTCTTCCTGCACGACGCCGGGGCGGCGCACCAGATGCCGGTGCCGGAACTGCTCGACGTGGCCAAGGCGGGCGGGGTGCGCCGGGTGGTGCAGCTCTCCAGCCTGGGCGTTCTGACCCGGCCCGACTCGCCCGCGCACGGCACGGTGATGGGCGGCGCCGAGCGGGCGGTGCGCGAGTCGGGGCTGGACTGGACGGTGCTGCGGCCGGGTGCGTTCACCTCCAACGCCTACGGCTGGGCCGAGTCGGTCCGCACCGGCCGCACCGTGTACGCCCCGTTCGCCGGGACCGGCCTGCCGCTGGTGGACCCGACCGACATCGCCGAGGTGGCCGCGCTGCTCCTGCGCACCAGTGAACACCTCGGCCAGGCCTTCCAGTTGACCGGTCCGCAGCTCCGCTCGCCGCGGGACTGCGCCGAGGTGTTCGGGGAACTCCTGGGCGAGAAGGTCGAGTTGGTCGAGCTGACGGCCGAGCAGGCGCGGGGGCACCTGGTCGCCATGATGCCCGAGGCGGTGGCCGACGCCACGCTCGGCATCCTGGGCGCCCCGACGCCGGAGGAGCTGCGGATCACCGGGGACATCGAGCAGCTGCTCGGCCGTCCGGCGCGCAGCTTCGGCGACTGGGCGGCGCGCAACCTGGCGGCCTTCCGCTGACGTCGAGGCGGTGGTGGGACGGTAGTGACCGGCGGTGACCGGCGGAAATTCGCTCGGCCGCGGCCGGGATGACCGCCTAGGCTGCGGCGAAACCGGTCGGCCCGCGCCCGCGCGCCGGCCCTTCGCGCACTCGCCTTGAGGCGCCCCGACCGAGAGTGGTGGCCACGTTGACCGAGGTCCTTGCCGTGAACAGCCTTGCGGAGCACGCGATGACGGCCGCCATGGCCCGCGTGCTGCCGCGCGAGCTGGCCGGGCGGGACCCGCTGGTCCGACCCTCCGAGCACGCCGACTTCCAGTCCAACGCGGCGATGGCGCTGGCCGGCCCCGCCGGGCTCGCCTCCCGGGAGCTGGCCGAGCGGCTGCGGCAACTGCTGGCGGAGGAAACGGCGTTCACCGTGTCCGTCGCCGGTCCCGGGTTCCTCAACCTCACCGTGCCGGACGCCCTGCTCTGGGGGCAGGTCGAGCAGCGGCTGGCCGACCCGCGGCTCGGCGCCGGCCTGCCGCTGGCCGGCAGTCGGGTGGTGGTCGACTACTCCGGGCCGAACATCGCCAAGGAGATGCACGTCGGCCACCTGCGGTCCAACGTGATCGGCGACGCGCTGGCCCGGTCGCTGAGCTTCCTCGGCGCCGACGTGATCCGGCAGAACCACCTCGGCGACTGGGGAACCCAGTTCGGCATGCTGATCCAGTACCTGACCGAGCATCCGGAGCACCCCTGGCGGGACGGCGCGGCCGGGACGCGGATCTCGCTGCTGGACGCGCTCTACAAGACCTCGCGGCAGGCCTTCGAGGCCGACCCGGAGTTCGCCGAGCGGAGCCGGCGGCGGGTGGTCGCGCTGCAGGGCGGCGACCCGGCGACGGTGGCCGTCTGGCAGGAGCTGGTCGAGGTCTCCGGCGAGGCCTTCCAGCAGCTCTACGACCGGCTCGGCCTGCTGATCACCCCGCAGGACACCGACAGCGAGTCCAGCTACAACGAGGAACTGCCGGGTCTTGCCGAGGAGTTGATCGAGGCCGGGATCGCGGTGGAGAGCGCGGGCGCGCTCTGCGTCTTCTTCGAGGACATCCTCGGCCCCGAGGGCGCCCCGGTGCCGCTGATCGTCCGGAAGCAGGACGGCGGCTTCGGCTACCAGGCCAGCGACCTGGCCACGCTGCGGCACCGGGTCCGGGACCTCGGCGCCGACCGGATCCTCTACGTGGTGGACGCCCGGCAGGCGCTGCACTTCAAGATGGTCTTCGCGGCCGCCCGGCGGGCCGGCTGGCTGCCGGCCGGGGTGGAGGCGAAGCACGTGCCGTTCGGCACCGTGATGGGTCCGGGCGGCAAGCCGTTCAAGACCCGGTCCGGCGGCACCGTGCGACTGGCCGGCCTGCTGGACTCGGCGGTCGACGGGGTGCGGGCGGTGATGGCGGAGAAGTCGCACGAGCTCTCCGGGGCGGAACTGGAGCGGGTGGCGGAGGCGGCCGGGATCGGCGCGGTCAAGTACGCCGACCTGTCCACCTCGTGGGCCCGGAACTACGTCTTCGACATCGACCAGATGGTCTCGCTGAACGGCGACACCGGCGTCTACCTGCTGTACGCCCACGCCCGGGTGCGGTCGATCCTGGCCAAGGCGGGGGAGGCGTCGGTCGTGGTGGACCGGTCGCTGCCGCTGCACCCGGCCGAGCGGGCGCTGGTGCTGCTGCTCGACGGGTTCGAGGGCACGGTGCGGGAGGTCGCCCGGGAGCTGGAACCGCACCGGCTCTGCGGCTACCTCTTCGCGCTGGCGAAGGCGTTCACCGAGTTCTACGGCGCCTGCCCGGTGCTCAAGGCGCCCACCCCGGGGCTGCGGGGCAACCGGCTGGCGCTCTGCGAGCTGACCGCCGCGACGCTGGCCCGGGGGCTCGACCTGCTCGGGCTGGAGGCACCGGAGCGGATCTGACGGAGCGGATCTGACGGGGTGGAGTCTGACGGGGCGACATCTGACGGGGCGGATCCGAGCGGATCTGACGGACTGGATCCGACGGGTTGTCTCTGACGGACCGGCAGCACGGGGCCCGGTCGCCGGCACTTCGCCGGCGGCCGGGCCCGCTCGTGTCATCAGGCGCGCCGGCGGGTGGCCCGCTCCACGGTGAACACGGCGGCGACCCCGACCAGCAGGACCACGGCGCCCGCCGCGGAGAGGGTGCCGGTGGTGCCGAGCACGGCCACCCCGAGGGCGGAGCCGGCCTGGCGGATGCCGTTCAGCGCGCCCTGGCCGGTGGCGGCCAGCTCGGTGGGGGCGGCGACGGCCATCTCGGCCGAGGCGCCCGGGATGGAGAGGGTGCCGGTGCCGGCCAGCGCCAGCTCGGCGACGATCAGCAGGGCCAGCGGCGGGTGGTGACCGGTGGCGGCGAGCAGCAGCAGGCCTGCCAGCACACTGGCCGTCATCCCGGCCAGCAGCACGGGGCGGGCGCCGCGCCGGGCGACCAGGCGGCCGGTGAAGAACGGCATCACGCAGACCGGCAGGGTCAGCGGGAGCGAGGCCAGGCCGGCGTCGAGCGGGGAGAGCCGGTAGGCGTGCTGCAGCCAGAGGTCGAGCAGGTAGAGGCAGCCGTAGAAGGAGAAGCAGGCGACGGCGGCGGCGACCAGCGCGGCCCGCACCCGGGGCAGGGCGAGCAGCGAGGGCGGCAGCACCGGGGAGGCCACCCGGCGTTCGACGACCACCAGGGCGGCGAAGGCCAGCACGGCCAGCGCCAGCGGCGCCAGGGTCTGCGGGGCGGTCCAGCCGGCCACGCCCGCCTCGACCAGGCCGAAGGTGAGCGCGCCCAGGGCGCCGGTGGAGAGCAGCATGCCGGGGCGGTCCAGCGGGCGGGCCGCCGCGCGGGGCGGTACGGGCAGCCGGCGGGCCAGGGCCAGGGCGGCGAGCGCGATCGGCGGGGCGACCAGGAAGACCAGCCGCCAACCGCCCAGCTCGACCAGGAAGCCGCCGAGCACCGGGCCGGCCGCCGCGCCCAGGCCGCTGACCGCGGTCCAGGCGCCGACCGCCCAGGTGCGGCGGGCCGGGTCGGGGTTCATGGCGATCAGCAGGCCGAGCGAGGCGGGCACCAGGCCGGCGCCCGCGGCGCCGAGCAGGGCCCGGCCGAGGATCAGCGAGTCGATCCCGGGTGCGGCGGCGCAGAGCGCGGAGAGCACGGCGAAGGCGGCGAGCGAGGCGCGGTAGACCCGGCGCGGGCCCCAGCGGTCGGCCAGCGCGCCGGCCGCCAGCAACAGACCGGCGAAGAGCACGGTGTAGGCGTCCACCGCCCAGGGCACCGCCGCGGCGGCGGGGTGCAGGGTGCGCTGGAGGTCGGGCAGGGCGACGTTCAGGATCGAGGTGTCCAGCAGGACGAGAAGGTTCCCGGCCGCGATCCCCGCGAAGGCGAGGCGGGACCGGGCTGCTGAAGGGGCGTCAGCACGCGGGAGAAGGGTGGCGGTGGTCATGGCAGTACCCTCGTCCCGCCCCGGGAGTCCGGGCGACGCCGGAAGTCCGATGGCCCCATCGGAGAATCCGATGGAGCGTCAGTATGATTCTCATATGGACACCCGATATCTGCGCGCCTTCGTTGCCGTCGCCGACCAGGGTGGGATCTCGGCCGCCGCACAGTGGCTCGGCTACGCCCAATCCAGCGTGAGCGCCCAACTGAAGCGGCTGGAGGCGGAGGTCGGCTCGGCGGTGCTGGTCCGCGCCGGCACCGGGGCGGTGCTCACCGAGGCGGGGGAGCGACTGCTGCCCTTCGCCCGGGAGGCGCTCAGCCTGGACGATCGGATGCGGCGGGCGGTGCTCGGCGAGCGGGTCAAGCTGCGGATCGGGGCTCAGGAGTCACTGGCGCACGTCTGGCTGCCGGACGTGCTGGCGGCCCTGGAGTACGGCGCGGCCGGGCCGGGCACCGCCGCCGAGGTGGAGCTGAGCGTGGGCAGCCGGCCCCGGCTCAACCAGCTCTTCGCCGCCGGCGAGCTGGACCTGGTCTTCCAGTACGACGCCGGGCGGCCGCTGATCGGACCGCACCGGGTGGTCGGCCACGACCGCACGGTGCTGGCCGCGGGCGCCGGCCACCCGCTGGCCCGCGCCGGAACGGTGACGGTGGACCAGCTGCTCGGGCACGAGTTCCTGGTCGCCGAGCCCGGCTGCACCTCGGAGATGCTCTTCGACCGCTTCGGCCGGGACCTGCTGATCGACGCCCAGGTGGCCATGGTGACCGGCTCGCTGGCCGCGCTGCTCCGGCTCGCCGTGCACGGCCGCGGGGTCACTCTGCTGCCGGAGCTCGCGGTGGCCCGCGAACTGGAGACCGGCGAGCTGGTCGAGCTGCGACTGACCGAGCAGGTCCGCCCGGTCAGCATCGTCGCCCAGTGGCACCCGAGGCTCGGGCTGGCCGAGGTCCCGCTGCGCGCCCTGCTCGACCTGGCCCACCGGGCCGATCCGCTCCCCGAGGCCAGCCAGCGGGCGCTGGTCTCCTGACGGGGCACCGGGGTCGGCGCGGTCCCGGTGAGCCGGGGCGGTCCGCTCGCCGGGTGCACCGGAAAAGGCCGCGCGTCCGCGAGGTCGAGCCACCAGACTCGGTTTCCATGACATCCCACATCACCCGACTCAACCCGCCACAGCTCCACCCGACCCCCGGCTACCACCACATCACCGTCGTCTCGGCGGGCCGCACCGCCCACCTGGCGGGGCAGTGCCCGCTCGACCTCACCGGGACGCTGGTGGGGCCCGGTGACCTGGAGGCCCAGATCGACCAGGTGGTCGCCAACGCCCTCACCGCGCTGGCCGCGGTGGGCGCCGGACCCGAGCACGTGGTCCGCTCGGTGATCTACGTGGTCACCGCCGACCAGCCGGTGCTGGCCGGCGCCTGGCAGCGGCTGACCGACTCCGCGATCGGTCCGGCCTTCGGCACCGCGAGCACCCTGCTCGGGGTGGCCCAACTCGGCTACACCGGCCAGCTCGTCGAGCTGGACCTCACTGCGGCGCTTCCCGACTGACCGTCCGTCACCTATTACCGCCCGTTTACTCGTCACTCGTCACTCGCACCCGGGCCGACCTGCCGCGACCGTCCTCCCCGTCGGCAGGCCGACCGGTACGGTCACCGCCAGTCAGGCGCCGACAGGCCGGGCGACGACGGGTCAGGCCGCCAGTGCCAGGACCGGCCGGACCGGCAGCAGGGCCCTGACCGGCCGGCTGCGGTGCAGCACGAGCACGGCACAGAGCGCGGCCAGCGGGAGCTCCGCGCCGAGCGCCATCGCCAGGGCCGTCCAGAGGTCGCTCCCGGTGGTGGCCGAGCCGAGGTCGAAGCCCGCGTCGGAGACCAGCAGCAGGGCTGCCAGCGCGGCGCAGACCCGGTGCCACTGCCCGTCACGGCGCAGCAGCGCCGCCGTGCCGACCAGGCTGGCCGCCTCCGCCAGGTCCAGCAGCACCCAACCGGTAGCGTCCCGCAGGGTCAGGGCCAGCACCACCATCCAGGGCAGCAGCGCCATGCCCGCGCCGCCGAGCAGCCGCACCTGCCACCGCTTCGAATCCCGCATCGCCCTGCCCCCTCGTCCCGTCGACCCGTCAGATCCCGTGCTCAGCACCCCGCCTCGCCCCGCCCCCGCCGTGCTCCGCGCCGCTCAGACCAGCCGGGCCGGCCTCAGCCGCTCCACCACTCCGTCCGCCCGCCGGGCCAGCACCGCGGCGGCCGGCGCCGTCGTCCAGGCCAGCCAGAAGCCGCCCGGCAGCTCGACCAGCTCGGCCGGCTCCCACTGCGCCCGCACCCTGGCCTGGGCGAAGGCCACCTGGGGCGCCGGCCCGTCGGCCGGGACGCGGCCCCAGGCGAAGCCGGCGGCCCGGGTCCGCCGGGCCCCGCGCAACACGTCCGGGCTGAGCGTGCTGGCGACCAGCACGTCGATCAGCTCGCCCGCCTCGTACACCTCCAGCGCCCGGCGGCCCGCCCGGCCGACCGTCTGGCGCACCGACCACGGGCCGCCGATCGGGCCGGCCGGCATCGCCGGCTGCTGGCGCTCCTGCACCGTGTCCATCCCCACCACCTCATGAACCCGTTGGAAGGAGCCGGCTGCGGCCGGATCCCCTGACGCCAACAAGACTGCCGGTCGCCGGAGCCGGTGTCTGTGGTCCTCGGGCCCGTCTTCAGGGTGTACCTAGGTACACCCCCACTTCGGGACCCCGCACCCATGTGCGGCCCCCAGCTGGCGCTTTAAGCTGAATGCCATGATCAGCACCAGCCGACTGCGAGAGCGGCTCCGCCGCGGCGCGGCGCACCCCAGCGTGGCCTGGGTGCGCGCGAAGGGGGAGGAGCAGACCGCTCCCAGCCCCCGTCCGCCCGCGCCGTGGTCCGTCGCCGCGCTGGGCGAGCTGCTGCTGGTCGCCGCGGGAGTGCCCTTCCTACTGCCGCTGATCCTGGTGGTGACGACGAGTCAGGCCTGGTGCTTCGTCACCGCCCTGCTGGTGCTCTTCGTCTCCCGGCTCACCAGGGCCCAGCGCGGCCGGTTCCAGGCGCTCGGCGGCCTGGTCGTCCCGGAGCTCCGCTCGCCGGCCGAGCCCGGCAGCTCGCCGCCGGTCCGGCTGCTCGCCTGGGCCAGGGCCGGGTCCACCTACCGTCAGCTGGGCTACCACCTGGTGGTCGGCCCGGTGCTGGCCCTGGTCGGCGCGGTCGCCCTGCTCGGCACCGGTGCCGGGGCGGTGCTGAGCACGGTGATCGGCTGGGCCTGGCTGATGCCGCGCGGCACCCCGGTGCGCGGCGGCCACGGCTTCCCGGCCGTGGCCGCGTTCACCCTGATCGGCATGGGCCTGCTGGTCGCCGCGCCCTGGCTGGCGGTGCGGGTGGCCCGGGTCGACCGGCGGGCGGCCCGCGCCCTGCTCGGCCCCAGCCGGGCCGTCGAGCTCCAGCAGCGGGTGGCGGTGCTGGCCGAGAGCCGGGCCGGCGTGGTGGACGCGGCCGATGCCGAGCGCCGCCGGATCGAGCGCGACCTGCACGACGGCGCCCAGCAGCGCCTGGTCTCGCTCGCGATGAACCTGGGCCTGGCCCGCCGCACCCTGAAGGACGTGCCCCCCGATGCCATGCAGGTGATCGTCGACGCGCACGAGGAGGCCCAGGCCGCCATCGCCGAGCTGCGCGACCTGGTGCGCGGCCTCCACCCGGTGGTGCTGGAGGACCGCGGGCTGGACGCGGCGCTCTCCGGGATCGCCGCCCGGGCCCCGCTGCCGGTCCGCCTCACGGTCAGCCTGGAGCGGCGGATGGCACCCACGGTGGAGGCGGTCGCCTACTTCGTGGTCTCCGAGGCGCTGGCCAACGTGGCCAAGCACGCCCGCGCCTCCCGGGCCGACCTGACGGTCCGCCAGCTCGACCGGACCCTGCACATCACCATCAGCGACGACGGGGTCGGCGGTGCCGACCCCGGCAAGGGCACCGGTCTGATCGGGCTGCGCAAGCGCGCCGCCTCGGTCGACGGGACCCTGGCCATCACCAGCCCCGTCGGGGGCCCGACCACCATCACTGTGGAGTTGCCGTGCGAGCTGTGATCGCCGAGGACTCGGTCCTGCTGCGAGTGGGCCTGGTCAAGGTGCTGGAGGCGGTGGGCTACGAGGTGGTCGCCGCGGTCGGCGACTCCGCCGCGCTGCTCACGGCCGTCGAGGAGCACCAGCCCCAGGTCGTGGTGACGGACGTGCGGATGCCGCCCGGCTTCACCGACGAGGGAGTCCGGGCCGCCCTGCTGATCCGCCGGCAGTGGCCCGAGGTCGCGGTGCTGCTGCTCTCCCAGTACGTGGAGGAGCGGTACGCCGCCGACCTGCTCTCCTCGAACACCAGCGGGGTCGGCTACCTGCTCAAGGAGCGGGTGGCCAACGTCGACGACTTCGTGGACGCGCTGCAACGCGTCGCCTCCGGCGGCACCGCGCTCGACCCCGAGGTGGTGGCCCAGCTCCTGGTGCGTCGGCACCGCGATCCGCTGGAGCGGCTCACCCCGCGCGAGCGCGACGTGCTGGGGCTGATGGCCCAGGGCCACTCCAACACCGCGATCGCCGAATCCCTGGTGGTCAGCGACAGCGCGGTGGCCAAGCACATCAGCAGCATCTTCACCAAGCTGGAGCTGCCCGCGGCCGATGCCACCCACCGCCGGGTGCTCGCCGTGCTGCGCTACCTCGGGGAGGGCTGAGCCGTGACCGCGGCCTACCGCCGCTGGCGGGCGGTCGGCGTCGTGGCCGCCGTGCTGCTGACGCTGACCGGCGCCGGCCAGACGTGGCGTGCCCTGGCCCAGCAGGACCGGTCCGACGGCTACCGGTACCCGCAGATCACCGCGCTCGACCTCGACCTGCAGAACGCCAGCACCCAGGTCACCCCGTCCGTCAGCGGCGAGGTCGAGGTCAGCCAGAGCACCCACTGGACGGTCAGCCAGCCGGTGGTCAAGCGGGAGGTCGTCGACGGCAGGCTGAAGATCAGCGTGCGCTGCCCGGAGGTCTTCCCGATCGGCGCGCCCAACTGCCGCACCAATCTGACCATCGGCGTCCCGGCGGACACCAAGGTGTCGGTGCGCGGCAGCAGCGCGGACACCGCCATCACCGGCCTGACCGGCGAGCTGAACCTGCACGCGACCTCCGGCACCTTCGCGCTCTCGGACGACACCGGCCGGGTGACGGCCCAGGTGACCAGTGGCTCGGTGACCGGCCGGGGCCTGTCCTCCTCGCAGGTCCAGGCCCAGGTGACCTCCGGCTCGGTCAACCTCACCTTCATCTCCGCGCCCGAGGTGGTCGCGCTCTCGGCGGGCTCCGGCTCGGTCCGGGCGCTCTTCCCGCAGGGCACCACCTACCGGGTCGCCGTCAGCACCGGCTCCGGCGGCAGCACCGTCGACCGCCAGCTGCAGGACCCGGCCTCCCAGCGCTCGGTCACCGCCACCGCCGATTCCGGCTCGGTCACCCTCAAGTACGCCGACAACTGACCCGCCGCCCGCCCCGGCCGCCCCGCCCGGCCCCACCTGAACGCACCCGAGCCTCACCCCGCCCCACCCGAGCGCACCAGAGCGCACCCGAGCCCCGCCCCACCCCACCCGAGCCCCACCAGCATCACCGCAGCTCAGGGCGGGTCCGCCGATTGGGGGACAATGGAGAGTCCCGTCCACCCCCTTCCGTCGAGGATCAGCCGCGCATGACGACCACGCCCGCCCCTGCCGCCCCCGTCGCGGCGCCGCTGTCGATCGGCCCGCTCCAGGTCTGGCCGCCGGTGGTGCTGGCACCCATGGCCGGTATCACCAACGCCCCGTTCCGCACCCTCTGCCGCGAGCAGTCCGGCGGCAAGGGCCTGTTCGTCAGCGAGATGATCACCACCCGGGCACTGGTCGAGCGCAACGCCAAGACCATGCAGCTGATCAAGTTCGACCCGACCGAGCAGCCCCGCTCGATCCAGCTCTACGGGGTGGACCCGGCCACCGTCGGCAAGGCCGCCCGGATGATCGCCGAGGAGGACCTGGCCGACCACATCGACCTGAACTTCGGCTGCCCGGTCCCCAAGGTCACCCGCAAGGGCGGCGGCTCGGCCCTCCCCTACAAGCGCAACCTGTTGCGCGAGCTGCTCCGCGAGGCGGTGGCCGGCGCCGGCGGCCTGCCGGTGACGATGAAGATGCGCAAGGGCATCGACGACGACCACCTCACCTACCTGGACGCCGGCCGGATCGGCGCCGAGGAGGGCGTGTCCGCGATCGCCCTGCACGGCCGCACCGCCGCCCAGCACTACGGCGGCCAGGCCGACTGGTCGGCGATCGCCCGGCTGCGCGAGGCCGTGCCGTCGCACGTCCCGGTGCTGGGCAACGGCGACATCTGGTCCGCCCCGGACGCGATCCGGATGATCGAGGAGACCGGCTGCGACGGCGTGGTGGTCGGCCGCGGCTGCCTGGGCCGGCCCTGGCTCTTCAAGGACCTGGTCGCCGTCTTCGAGGGCGTCACCGATCCGGTCCGGCCGAGCTTCGCCGAGGTGGCGGCCACCATGCGGCGCCACGCCGAACTGCTCGGCCACTGGCTGAACGACGAGCAGCGCGGCGTGGTGGACTTCCGCAAGCACGTCGCCTGGTACACCAAGGGCTTCTCCGTCGGCGGCCAGCTGCGGGTCAAGCTGGCCACTGCGAGCTCGCTCGCGGAGCTGGCCGAACTGCTCGCCGAGGTGGACCAGGAGCAGCGCTGGCCGGACTCCGCCGACGGTCCGCGCGGGCGCACCAGCGGCAACGGACGGGTGGTCCTGCCGGAGGGCTGGTTGGACGATCCGTACGACTGCGCCATTCCGTCCGTTGAGGCCGAATCGGACAGCTCCGGCGGCTGAGTTGTACGCCGAGTAGAAGTTGGCCCTGAAAGCCGACAGGACGGCTCGGCCCAGCCCACTTGGCCAATCTGGCCAAGTGGGCTCCTTTTTGGCAGGCGATGGTGACTCTGTGCGCGTGAAACGGCGCGTTGAGCGACGAAGTGACGAGTTTTGATACGTACGATGAGCGAGTCGGATCCGTGACTCTGGCCACACGAATCCACGCCTGACGGTGGGTCAGAGTCGTCGATGGCGCCATCATGTCCAAATCGCTTTCCGAACGGGCGCCGCGGCGGATCGGGCCGACTGGCTGCAGGAAATCAAGCCGGGGAAACACGGCGGTCCCACGGCCGCTACCCTCTGTCCGCCCATCGTGATCTTCGTGTATCCATGCCTTCAAGACTTGAACGATCGCTAGCGTCACCCGGACGATTTCAGCAACAAAGGTGAACGCCTTCACAAGCATTTGATCTCGGGGGTAACGCGGGGCTCCGAGGATCGGACGGCCTATCGACGGCGCGAAACCGCCTTCGAAATGGGTATGTTCTCCGGCGTCAGGGCAACCCCGTGCGAGGAGACCGACCCGTGGCGGCGACGCAGAAGTTTGTTTACTCCTTCACCGAAGGAAACAAGGACCTCAAGGACCTGCTGGGCGGCAAGGGAGCCAACCTCGCCGAGATGACCAACCTCGGCCTCCCCGTCCCCCCCGGGTTCACCCTCACCACCGAGGCCTGCAAGGTCTTCCTGGAGACCGGCGCCGAGCCGGACTCGCTGCACCAGGAGGTCAGCGAGCACCTGGCCCGCCTCGAAGAGCAGATGGGCAAGAAGCTCGGCCAGTCCGACAACCCGCTGCTGGTCTCGGTCCGCTCCGGTGCCAAGTTCTCCATGCCCGGCATGATGGACACCGTCCTGAACATCGGCCTGTCCGACGTCTCGGTCACGGGCCTGGCCGCCCAGTCCGGCAACGAGCGGTTCGCCTGGGACTCCTACCGCCGCCTGGTCCAGATGTTCGGCAAGACCGTGCTGGGCGTGGACGGCGAGCTGTTCGAGGAGGCCCTGGACGAGGCCAAGCACGCCAAGGGCAGCACCAACGACCTGGACCTGGGCGCCGAGGACCTGAAGGCGCTGGTCGAGACCTTCAAGACCATCGTGCTGAAGGAGACCGGCCGGGAGTTCCCGCAGGACCCGCGCCAGCAGATGGACCTGGCCATCCACGCCGTCTTCCACTCCTGGAACGGCGACCGGGCCCGGCTCTACCGCCGCCAGGAGCGCATCCCGAACGACCTGGGCACCGCGGTCAACATCTGCACCATGGTCTTCGGCAACCTCGGCGAGGACTCCGGCACCGGCGTCGCCTTCACCCGCGACCCCTCCACCGGCGCCCCCGGCGTCTACGGCGACTACCTCTCCAACGCCCAGGGCGAGGACGTGGTGGCCGGCATCCGCAACACCCTGCAGCTCGCCGAGCTGGAGCAGTTGGACAAGAAGTCCTACGACGAGCTCATGGCGATCATGCACAAGCTCGAACTGCACTACCGCGACCTGTGCGACATCGAGTTCACCATCGAGCGCGGCAAGCTCTGGATGCTGCAGACCCGGATCGGCAAGCGCACCGCCGCGGCCGCCTTCCGGATCGCCGTCCAGCTGGTGGACCAGGGCCTGATCGACCTGGACGAGGCGCTGCACCGGGTCACCGGCGGCCAGCTGGCCCAGCTGATGTTCCCGCGGTTCGCCCCCGAGTCCACCTCCAAGCAGATCGGCCGCGGCCTGGCCGCCTCGCCGGGCGCCGCGATCGGCAAGGTGGTCTTCGACTCCTACACCGCCGTCAAGTGGTCCCGCTCCGGCGAGAAGGTCATCCTGGTCCGCCGCGAGACCAACCCGGACGACCTGGACGGCATGATCGCCGCCGAGGGCATCCTCACCTCGCGCGGCGGCAAGACCTCGCACGCCGCCGTGGTCGCCCGCGGCATGGGCAAGACCTGTGTCTGCGGCGCCGAGGAGCTTGAGGTCGACACCAAGCGCCGCAAGATGATCACCGCCGACGGCCTGGTCATCGAGGAGGGCGAGGTCGTCTCGATCGACGGCGGCACCGGCAAGGTCTACCTCGGCGAGGTACCCGTGCTGCCCTCCCCGGTGGTCGAGTACTTCGAGGGCACCCTGCACGCCGGCGCCGACGTCCAGGGCGGCCTGGTCCAGGCCGTGCACCGGATCATGTCGCACGCCGACGGCCGCCGCCGGCTCGCGGTCCGCGCCAACGCCGACAACGCCGACGACGCGAACCGCGCCCGCCGCTACGGCGCCCAGGGCATCGGCCTGTGCCGCACCGAGCACATGTTCCTCGGCGAGGAGCGCCGCAAGGAGGTCGAGCACCTGATCCTGGCGGACAACGACAAGGACCGCGAGCAGGCGCTCTCCACTCTGCTGCCGCTGCAGAAGGGCGACTTCATCGAGCTCTTCCAGTCGATGGACGGCCTGCCGGTCACCGTCCGGCTGCTCGACCCGCCGCTGCACGAGTTCCTGCCCGACATCACCGAGCTCTCGGTCCGGGTCGCGCTGGCCGAGGCCCGCAAGGACCCGAACGAGAACGACCTGCGCCTGCTTCAGGCCGTGCACAAGCTGCACGAGCAGAACCCGATGCTGGGTCTGCGCGGCGTCCGCCTCGGCCTGGTCATCCCCGGCCTGTTCGGCATGCAGGTCCGGGCGATCGCCGAGGCCGCGGCCGAGCGCAAGCTGGCCGGCGGCGACCCGCGCCCCGAGGTGATGATCCCGCTGGTCGGCACCGTCCAGGAGCTGGAGATCGTCCGCGAGGAGTGTGAGCGGGTTCTCGCCGAGGTGGCGGTTTCCACCGGTGTCCAGCTGGACATCAAGCTCGGTACGATGATCGAACTTCCGCGGGCGGCCGTGACGGCCGGTCAGATCGCCGAGGCGGCCGAGTTCTTCTCCTTCGGGACGAACGACCTCACCCAGACGGTCTGGGGCTTCTCCCGGGACGACGTGGAGGCCTCGTTCTTCACCGCCTACCTGGAGAAGGGCATCTTCGGAGTGTCGCCGTTCGAGACGATCGACCGGGACGGCGTCGGTTCGCTGGTGAAGCACGCCGTCAAGGAGGGCCGGGCCACCCGCCCGGACCTGAAGCTCGGCGTCTGCGGCGAGCACGGCGGTGACCCGGACTCGGTGCACTTCTTCCACGAGGCGGGCCTGGACTACGTCTCCTGCTCGCCGTTCCGGATCCCGGTGGCGCGGCTGGAGGCCGGTCGCGCGGCCATCGAGACCGCGGGCAGCGACTCGCGCTGACCCGCATCCCCCTCCGTTGGGGAGGGGCGTCCGTCGGTGCTCGGCGCAGGAGAACCGCCGGACGTAAAGCGGCCGGGTGTGGTGGCCAATGACGTCCACCGCACCCGGCCGCTGCCGTGTCCGGGCCCGTCCGGCCCGGGGGTGACTGCTCCGTCCGGGTGATCGCGGCGGCCCGTCGGCCGGCCGGCCGGGAGCGCCCGGCAAGCTGGAGGCCATGACCAACCGCCTGCGTCCGATCGTCGTCGCCGTCGTGCTCGCCGTGGCCGTCGCGCTCGCCGCCGCCTACGCGATGGGGCGTCACCAGCCCGCCGCCCGCCCGGCCGTGGGCGCCACCGCCGTCACCAGCACCCGCGCCGCCGCGGGCCCGAGCCCGAAGCCGGGCCCGGGCCAGGGCGGGGTCTGCCGGACCAGGCTGCCCAGCCAGGCCCAGGACACCATCGCGCTGATCGCCAAGGGCGGTCCGTTCCCGTACCGCAGCGACGGGATCGTCTTCGACAACCGCGAGGGCCGGCTCCCCAAGCAGCCCGGCGCCTACTACCACGAGTACACCGTGGTCACCCCGGGCGCGGGCGACCGCGGAGCCCGCCGGATCGTCACCGGCGGCGCGGGCGAGGAGTACTGGACCCAGGACCACTACGCGAGCTTCCAACTGGTCGACCCGCGCTGCTGACGGCGGGGCACTACTGACGGCGGGTCAGCGGGCCTTGGTCCAGGTGATCCGGTGGTACGGGCCGTGCGGGCCGGTGGCCAGCAGGGTGCGCAGCTCGCGGATGATCGGGCCGGCGTCCGAGCGCAGCTGGTGCGGGGTGGCCCGGACCACCGGAAGCCGGGCCGCCTGCAGCCGGTTGCCCCGGGTCAGCGTGCGCTCGTAGTCGGCCGGGCGCAGGTGCCAGGCCCGCGAGTCGATCTCCAGCGCCACGCAGGACTGCGGCCAGAACGCGTCCGGCACCGCGAGGAAGCGTCCGTCCAGCATCAGCACCGGGTTCCACAGCGGCTCCGGCATCCCGGCCCGCCGCAGCACCTCGCGCGCCTCGCCCTCGGCCACCGAGTAGACCCCGCAGGTGAGCTCGTCCGCGACGTGCTGCACGTGCGGCAGGGTGGCGGAGGAGGGCGGCCCGCCGAGCAGCCGGGCCAGCAGGTCGGCCCGCTCGCAGTGCCGGCCCTGCACCGCCTCCGCGCACAGTGCCCGGAACTGCCGGCTGCCGGAGACGAACGGCGCCGCGTCGGCCAGCGCCCGGGCCACCCCGACGCTCCACAGCCCGTCGTCCCGCTCGAAGCCCGGCGGCATCCCGTTCGGCCGGCTGGGCGCCCGGTGCACCCGGACGAAGTCCCGGCTGGCCACCCGCCGCCCGGCCGGGATCAGCACGTCCACCACCTCGACGTCCGACGGGTGCCCGGCGCTGGGCAGCCCGGCGTCCGCCAGCACGGCCACCCCGGTCAGCAGCACCGAGCCGGGTCTGGGCCGCTCGCCCTTGGGCGCCGCGTAACCGAGCGCCGCCCGCAGGCGCTGGTGCGGGGTCAGCCGCCCGCTCTGCAGGCAGATCACCCTGGGCAGCACCCGCTGCCAGGGCCCGCCGGGGCGCAGCCGGTGGGCGATCGTGCCGGACGGCACGCCGTGCTCGATCAGCTGAGCCCTGGTCAGGATGTGCTGGTGGTCGGCGCCGAGCACCCGGACGGTCTCGAGGGCGGTCATCACAGTCATGGCGGGGTGTTGCCCACCTGGACCGTGGGTATGCGAAAGATCCCCCGCACGGGGTCACCCGCCCTCGGTGTTGACCCCGCCTCAGACCGACGCCGCCTCGGACCGACCCCGGGTCGGGCCAGGAGTCGGGTCAGGCCAGGATGAGCGGCTGGCCCGGTCTGACGCACTCCTCGTCGCGTTCCCGCCCCATCCCCGGCCCGAGCCGCTCCGGCGCGCTCGGCGAGGTGGCGGCGGCGATCCGCAGCTCGATGATGTCCCGCACGGCCGGCCACTCCTCGGCCAGGATCGAGTAGAACGCGGTGCTGCGCACCACCCCGTCCAGCCCCCGGCTGTGCGCCCGGCGGACCCCCTCGGGGGTGGCGCCGAGCCGCTCGATCGCGGCCCGCGAGCGCAGGTTGCGCGCGTCGGCCCGCATCGAGATCCGCTGCACCCCCCAGACCTCGAAGGCGTGCCGGAGCATCAGCAGCTTGGCCTCGGTGTTGATGCCGGTGCCCTGGGCGTGCCGGGAGAGCCAGGTGCGGCCGATCTCGGCGGCGTCCGGCACGGCGGTGGCCGGGTCGCCCAGCGGGCCGGCCGGCAGCGGTGGCCAGACCACCGGGCCCTGCCAGTAGTCCAGTTCCAGGAACCGGGTGGAGCCGACCACCAGGCCGTCGGAGGCCCGGACGGTGGCGAAGGCCAGCGAGCGGCCGGCGGCCTGGTCGGCCCGCGCGGTGGCGATGAAGTCGAGCGCGCCGTCCAGGCCCTGCGGGACGGCGGTGTAGCCGAAGCTCGATCGGTCCTCGGCAGCCGCCCCGGCCAGGGCTTCGGCGTGCTGCTCGGTGAGGGGCTCCAGCCGAACGGTGCGGCCGGTGAGGGTGACAGGTGCTGGCACGGGACCTTCGATCCTTCGGCAGTCGGAGGGCCCTCGCGCCCAGGGGTTCCGGGCGGTTGGGGTGGTCAGTCGCCCCGTCCGGTGGGTCCGCTCCACCCGGGTACGCCGGAGCCTCGGCGGTACGTCGGGGGGCAGCGGCCCTCGGGCGGGCAGCGCGGTGCCGGAGCGGGCACGGTTCGCATGGACCGGTCCGGCGGGGAGGTGCGGGGGGACAGAGTGCGTCCGCGAGATGGCCGAGAGGGGAACGAGTGCGCGAAGGGAAGCAGGCGGCCAGGTGAAGGCAAGGTGAGGTTCTGGGGCTGACCGTACACGTTCGGGACGGCGTCCTACGGCGTGACTGACGACGTGGCGACGGCGCGACGGTGCGGGGCAGCGAGAGGACGATACCTGCCCCGGGCCCCTGCGTCACTTCGCGGCGCGCCAACCGGGGAGGGGAACCTTTCGGCAGGTCCGCCGGGGGGTGCTGAAACGTTTCAAGCACCCGCTCCGACCTGCGCTCATCACCGATGGTGACGGCCCGGTGATCGGCGCTCGTCCGGGGCGGGGGGCGGTGGCGGGAATGTCGGCGCGGTGCGGCACGCTGGTGTCCATGACCGGTAGGTAGGACCGACGAGAAACGGGTTGGGTGCGCGGTGCGTGATCCCGGGGAGCTGTACGAACTGGAGCCGCAGGGCATGGCGGCGCTGGAGGCCGCGCGGGCCGGCCTGGCGGAGGGCCTGGTGCTGCTCTACCACTTCGAGGGGTTCATGGACGCCGGCGAGGCCGGCGGCCAGGTGGTGGCCCACCTGCAGGAGCAGGGGAGCCCCGTGGTGGTCGCCCGGTTCGACCACGACCGCCTGGTGGACTACCGGGCCCGCCGCCCGGCGATGACCTTCGACCGGGAGAGCTGGATCTCCTACGACCCGCCGGAGCTGCTGGTGCAGCTCGTGCAGGACGCCACCGGCAGCCCGTTCCTGCTGCTCACCGGCCCGGAGCCGGACGTCGAGTGGGAGGCCTTCGCGGCCGCCGTGCGGCGCCTGGTGGACGAGTTGGGCGTGCGGCTCACGGTCGACTTCCACGGCATCCCGATGGGCGTGCCGCACACCCGCCCGGTCGGCCTGACCCCGCACGGCAACCGCCTGGACCTGGCGCCCGGTTACCCGCGCTGGTTCGAGCGGGCCCAGGTGCCGGGCAGCGCGCAGGCCCTGGTCGAGTACCGCCTGGCCGAGTCCGGCCACGACGTGCTGGGCCTGGCCGTGCACGTGCCGCACTACGTGGCCCGCTCGCCCTACCCGGCCGCCGCGGTGGTGATCCTGGAGGCCGTGCAGGCCGCCTCCGGCCTGGTGCTGCCGGGCCTGGCGCTGCGCGGCCGGATCGGCGAGGTCTACGCCGACATCGAGGAGCAGCTCTCGCACGGCGACGGCGAGCTGCGCTCGGCGATCCGCGGCATGGAGAGCCAGTACGACGCGGTGGCCGGCGCCGAGGACCGGGAGAGCCTGCTCGCCGAGACCACCGAGCTGCCCTCGGCGGACGAGCTGGGCCGGCAGTTCGAGCAGTTCCTGGCCGAGCACGAGCAGGGCGACTAGCCGGGCCGCGACCGGCCGCGACCGCCGGGCCGGCGGGTCGGGCGGTCGGAACCAATGCCGGGCGGCGGCGCGTTGGGGCGGGTGTGATCCATCGACTGAGGCTGTTGGGGCTGCTGGCCGCGCTGTGCGCGCTGGCCGGCTGCGCCACGGGGGGCAGCCGACCGGCACCGGGGCCGTCCAGCGCCCCGCCGAGCCCGCGGGCCTGGGTGCCCGGCGGGCCCTACGTGGCGCTCGGTGACTCCTACACGGCGGGCGACAAGGTGCGGCCGGCCGGCAGCGGTCCGCAGGGCTGCGGCCGGTCCGCCGTCAACTACCCCGCGCTGGTGGCGCACGACCTGGGCCTGTCCGGGGACCAGTTCACCGACGTCAGCTGCACCAGCGCCACCACCGCCGACCTGACGGGGGCTCAACAGGTGACCGGCGGGCCCAACCCGCCGCAGCTGGACGCGCTCTCCGACCGGACCAGGCTGGTCACCGTCGGCATCGGCGGCAACGACGCGGACTTCACCGCGGTGGTCCAGCAGTGCGCCGAGCAGGGCCTGCTCCGCCTGGTGGACGCGGCGCACGGCGACTCGCCCTGCAAGGCGCACTACACCGCGTCGGACGGCACCGACCAGCTGGCCGGGTTGCTGGACACGGTCGGGCAGCGGGTCGCCGCGGTGCTGCACCAGGTCACGGCGCGGGCCCCGGGCGCCAAGGTCTTCGTGGTCGGCTACCCCGCCCTGCTGCCCGCCGACCCGGCCGCCTGCTACGGCACCCTCGGGCCCACCGTGACCAAGGGCGACCTGGCCTTCCTGAGCGACCACGAGCAGCAGTTGAACACGCTGCTCAAGCAGCAGGCCGCGGCCGTCGGCGCGGT
Organism: Kitasatospora viridis; assembly: GCF_007829815.1. Lineage (NCBI taxonomy): Bacteria > Bacillati > Actinomycetota > Actinomycetes > Kitasatosporales > Streptomycetaceae > Kitasatospora > Kitasatospora viridis. Next base: position 4,464,875 of record NZ_VIWT01000001.1, read on the forward strand.
CTACGTGGACACCTACACCCCCTCCCAGGGCCACGACATGTGCGCCGGCCGGTCGGCCCGCTGGGTGGAGCCCCCGCTGCCGGCCGACGGGCTGGCCCCGCTGCACCCCAACGCGGCCGGCCAGCAGGGCATGGCCGACGCGGTGCTCGGCACCGTCCGGGCGACCCGCTGACCGCCCGCGGGCTCAGCCGCCGGCCGTGCGGCCCGGCCGCTGCCGCCCGGGCGTGCTGCCGAAGGCGTGCCGGTAGGCCTCGATGAAGGCGCTGGGGGAGCGGTACCCGCAGGCCGCCGCGGTAGCGGTGACCGAGCGGCCCTCGGCCAGCAGCACCAGCGCGTGGTGCAGCCGCAGTTGGGCCCGCCACTGCGGGAAGCTCAGCCCCAGCTCGCGCCGGAACAGCCGGCTCAGGGTGCGCTCGCCCGCGCCGACCGCGTGGCCGAGCTGGGCCAGCGTGCGGTCGTCGGCGGGGTCGGCGAGCAGCAGGTCGGCCAGGTCGCGCAGGCGCGGTTCCTGCGGCAGCGGCAGGGCCAGGGCGGGCTCGGGGGCGGGCCGCAGCTGGTCCAGCGCCGCCTGCTCCAGGGTGCGGGCGGGCCGGCCGACCGGTGCCCCGGGCCCGGTGAGCACCGCGATCAGCTCGTGCAGCAGCGGGGTGACCACCAGCACCGTCGGCCCGGTCAGCCGCAGCGGGTTGGTCCGCGGCTGGAACACCAGGCAGCGCAACTCGCTCGGGCCGTAGGCCTGGTGGGTGTGCGGGGTGCCGGCGGGCAGCCAGACCGCGCGGTGCGGCGGCACCACCCAGCTGCCCTGGGTGGTGGTCACCCGGAGCACCCCGAGGCCGGGCGCGACCAGCTGGTTGACCTCGTGGTAGTGCCAGTCCACCCGTTCCCGGTCGGCGAGCGGACGGCGGACGGCTCCCTGCGGCTCCTGGCGGGTTATCGACACAACTTGGCAGAGTAGCGGAAGCCCGCAGACCCGTCCGCCCGCCAGGCTGGGCCCATGACGACCACGACGACGATGACGACCGCGGCGGGCGGCGGGACCGGGATCTGGCGCCGGATGCGGGTGTGGGGCGCGGCGCACGCCGTGGACGACCTCTACCAGGGCCTGGTGCCCGCCGTGGTGCCGTACTTCGTGCTGGAGCGCGGCTACGGCTACGTGGCGGCCGGCGGGCTGACCCTGGCCGCGACGCTGGGCAGCGCCGTGCCGCAGCCGGCGATCGGGCTGGCCGTGGACCGCTGGCGGCTCTCCTGGCTGGCGGGGGCCGGGGTGGCGCTGGCCGGGCTCGGGGTGGGCCTGTCGGGGCTGGCCGGCAGCTATCCGCTGGTCTGGGCGCTGGTGCTGCTCTCCGGGCTCGGGGTGGCGATGTTCCACCCGGCGGCCGGCAAGGCGGCCCGGGAGGCGGCGGGGGAGAGCACCGCGGCGATGAGCGTCTTCGCGGCCGGCGGCAGCGTGGGCTTCTTCCTGGCCCCGGTGCTGGCCACGCCGCTGCTGGTGGCCTGGGGCGTGCGGGCCACCGCGGTCTTCCTGCTGCCCGCGCTGGCCATGGCCGTGGTGCTGCACCGGCGGCGCGACCGCCCGGCGGCACTGGCCGGCGGGGCCGCGCGGCGCGCGGGGAAGGACCGCTGGGGGCCGTTCCTGGTGCTCACCGGGGTCGAGGTGGTCCGCTCGGTGGTCTTCTCCGGAATCAACACGTTCATCGAGCTGTACTGGCTGCGCCACCTGCACTCCTCGCACCTGCTCGGCGGGGCGGCGCTGACCTGCTTCCTGGCCGGCGGGGTGGCGGGGACCCTGGGGGGCGGCCGGCTGGCGGACCGGATCGGCATGGTCCGCACCGCGCAGTGGGGCACCGCGCTGACCGTCCCGGCGCTGCTGGCGCTGCGGCTGACCCCGGGTCAGTACCCGCCGCTGCTGTTCGCGGTGCTGACGGGGGCCGCGCTGAACCTGCCGTTCGCGGTGCTGGTCAAGCTGGGGCAGGACTACCTGCCGAACCGGCCGGGCACGGCGGCCGGGGTGACGCTGGGTCTGGCGGTGAGCATCGGCGGGCTGATCGCGCCGCTGCTCGGGCTGGTGGCCCAGGGGCACGGGCCGCAGGGGGTGCTGGCGGTGCTGCCGGCGGTGCCGGTGCTGGGGGTGCTGCTCGGGGTCTTCCTCAAGGAGCCGGGACGGTCATCGGCGAGTCCGGCAGGTCCCGGTGGCGCCGCACCGGGGACAGCAGCAGGGTCGCCGCGGCCAGCGGGACACCCGCGCAGCTGAGCCACATCGCCGGGCCCAGGCCCAGCGTCTGGCCGAGCACGCCGGCCAGCAGGGCGCCCAGCGGCATCGTGCCGTAGACCACGACGGCGGTGGTGGCACTGATCCGGCCGAGCAGTTCGGCGGGCACGTAGCGCTGGTTGAAGGTGGCCCGCAGCACGTTGCCGGCCACCACTCCGGCCGAGACGGTCATCCCGCCGGCCAGGTAGCAGAGCGTCCCGGCGCCCCGGCCGGTGAGCGGGATCAGCAGGACCGGCGCCGGCAGCACCAGTTGGAAGAGGAGCGTCGCCCGGGCGGTGCCGAGCGCGGCGCCGACCCGGCGGGCCACCGCCGCGCCGCCGATGCCGCCGACGCTGGCGGCGGCGACGAGGACGCCGATCAGGCCCTGGGAGAGGTGGACCCGGTCCAGCAGGAAGATCACCAGGATCGACTGGTAGGCGGTCAGCGCCAGGTTGGACAGCCCGCCGAAGCAGAGGAAGGCGCGCAGCCAGCGGTCCCGCAGCACCAGCCGCAGCCCCTCGCCGACCTCCTGGCGCAGGCTGCGCCGGGCCGCCGACGGCCGTTCCTCGCGCGCCTTGATCCGGGAGGTGCTGAGCAGCGAGACCAGGAAGGTGGCGGTGTTGGCGAGCAGGCCGTTGACCGGCCCGAAGGCCTGGGCGAGGGTGCCGCCGGTGCCGAGCCCGAGCAGTTGGGCGGCGGAGGCGCTGCCGTGCAGCTTGGCGTTGCCCTCGGCGCGGTCCGGCTCGGGGACCACGGCGGGCAGCAGTGCGGTGTAGGCGGTCTGGAAGAAGACGCCGGAGGTGCCGGCCAGGAGGGCGACCACGAGCAGCTGCGGCAGGCCGAGCACGCCGAGCGCGCCGGCCACCGGGACGGAGAGGTAGAGCAGCAGCGAGCAGAGTGCCGAGACCAGCATCACGGTGCGGCGGGGCAGCCGGTCCACCCAGGCGCCGGCCGGCAGGCCGACCAGCAGCCAGGGCAGCCAGGCGGCGGCGGTCAGCGAGCTGGTGGCGAGCGGTCCGGCGTGCAGCACGGCGGCGGCGGTCAGGGGTAACGCCAGGCCGGTGACCGAGGAGCCGTACTTGCCGCTGACCTCGCCGAGGTACAGCATCCGGAAGTCGCGGTTGCGGCGCAGCAGGCCGGGGGTGCGGCCGGGCCGGGTGGCCGGGCGCTGGGCGAGCAGGGTCATCGCGGGTCCTCGTCGGTGTCGTCGAGCATCGACAGGGTCTGGAACTGGATCAGCACGGGGCGGGCGTCCGGTGGCACCGGCGCGTCCGGGTCGGGCACGTGACGCCGGATCACTTCGAGGATCTCGGCGCCGAGCGCGGAGAGCTGGGCGGGCGTCATCCGCACGTCGCCCCAGTCGGACATGTTCCCGGCGCCCACCCACTCCGGCGGGACCGGTGAGGCCAGTGCCCGGGCCGCGCGCCGGAAGCTGCGCTCCAGGTAGTGGCGCTTGTAGACGTCCAGCGCGGCGCTGGTGGCCGGGTCCGGGACGAGTTCGGCGGAGTTCACGTTGAGGGGGGTGCGCACCCGGCGCCACCAGCGCTCGCGCTTGGTGCCCCGGCCGTGCTCCTCCTCGATGAAGCCGTGCTCGGCGAGGTGGCGCAGGTGCCAGCTGACCGTGCCGGTGTTCTCGCCGAGCCGGTCGGCGAGCCGGGCGGAGGTGGCCGGGCCCTCGTCGGTGAGCAGGTCGAGGATCCGCATCCGCAGCGGGTGGGCGAGCGCCCGCAGGCTGCGCGGATCGACGGTGCGGCCGGGGGGCCGCTGGGGGGTGGGTTCCTCGTTCACGGCACAGACACTAGCTTGCAGAGAGTTCTCTGCATAGGGATATCTGCAGAGAACTCTCTGCAAGTTGCCGTCAGCGCGTGTTCGCCGCCGCGTCACCGGTGGCGCGTACCGTGTCGGTGATGGACGACGCGATGATCGACGACCCGCAGGGTGACGACCTCACGACCGACGACTGGGCCGACGCCCGCTGGGTGCCCGAGCCCGACAAGCGGCCCGGCCGCACCGCCTTCCAGCGCGACCGCGCCCGGGTGCTGCACTCCGCGGCCCTGCGCCGGCTGGCCGGCACCACCCAGGTGGTCGCCCCGATGCGCAGTGACTTCCCCCGCACCCGGCTCACCCACTCGCTCGAATGCGCCCAGGTCGGGCGGGAGTTGGGGGCCGCGCTGGGCTGCGACCCGGACCTGGTGGAGACCGCCTGCCTGGCCCACGACCTGGGTCACCCGCCGTTCGGCCACACCGGCGAGGAGGCGCTCAACGAGGCCGCGGCGGCCTGCGGCGGCTTCGAGGGCAACGCCCAGTCGCTGCGCATCCTCACCCGGCTGGAACCCAAGCGGTTCGCCCCGCTGGACGAGCAGCCGGCCCGGCTCGCCCCCTGGCCCGGCCGCAGCGTCGGCCTCAACCTGACCCGGGCCGCGCTGGACGCCGCCACCAAGTACCCCTGGTCGCGCGGCGGCCACCCCACCGACCCGGACTCGTCCAAGTTCGGCGTCTACGCCGACGACCTGCCGGTCTTCCGCTGGCTGCGCACCGGCGCCCCGCAGGGCCGCAAGTGCTTCGAGGCCACCGTGATGGACTGGTCCGACGACGTCGCCTACTCCACCCACGACGTGGAGGACGGCATCTACGCCGGCCACATCGACCCCGCCGCGCTGCGCAGCCCGCAGGAGCGGGCCGGGCTGTTCGCGGTCGCCGAGCGGTACGCCCCGGGCACCGGGCCGGCCGAGTTCGCCGCCGCGCTGGACCGTTTGCTGGCCGAGGAGTGGTGGCCGCGCGGCTACGACGGCACGCCGCGCTCCCGGGCCGGCCTGAAGGACCTGACCAGCCAGCTGATCGGCCGGTTCTGCCAGGCCGCCGAGCAGGCCACCCGGGCCCGCTACGGCCCGGGCCGGCTGACCAGGTACGCGGCCGAGCTGGTGGTGCCGCGCGAGGTGCGGCTGGAGTGCGCGGTGCTCAAGGCGGTCGCGGTGCGCTACGTGATGCAGCGCGACGAGCAGGCCCAGCTGCGGGCCCGCCAGCGGGTGGTGATCGGCGAGCTGGCCGAGCAGCTGTGGCGGCGGCTGGCGGCCGGCGACCCGACCGAGCTGGATCCGGTCTTCCACGCCCAGTACCGGCACGCCCCCGACGACGCGGCCGCGCTGCGCGCCGTGGTCGACCAGATCGCCAGCCTCACCGACGCCTCCGCGCTGGCCCTGCACGCCCGGCTGACCGGTGCGGGGGCCGCCGCCGGCTGACCGGCCGGCACCACCGCGGTTCGCCGGGCGGACCACGTAGAATTCCGGGGTGGCCGGGCGGATCAGGGACGAAGACGTACAGCGAGTGCGCGACGCGCTGCCCATCGACGTGGTCGTCGGCGACTACGTGCAGCTCACCAACGGTGGCGGCGGCCAGCTGAAGGGCGTCTGCCCGTTCCACGACGAGAAGTCCGCCTCCTTCTACGTCAGTCCGAGCAAGGGCGTCTTCCACTGCTTCGGCTGCCAGGAGAGTGGCGACACGATCTCCTTCCTGATGAAGATCGAGCACTTCTCCTTCGCCGAGGCCGTGGAGCGGATGGCCGCGCAGGCCAACATCACGCTCCGCTACGAGGAGGGCGGCTACTCCAGCCGCGGCCAGCAGGGCGAGCGGACCAGGCTGGTCGAGGCGCACAAGGCCGCCGCCGCCTACTACCGCGAGCAGCTGGAGGGGCCGGAGGCGGAGATCGGCCGGGCCTTCCTGGCCGAGCGCGGCTTCGACGCGGCCGCCGCCGAGCGGTTCGGGGTCGGCTACGCCCCGGCGGGTTGGGAGCACCTGGTCCGCCACCTGCGGGGCAAGGGCTTCACCGACAAGGAGATCCTGCAGGGCGGCCTGGCCTCGCAGGGCCAGCGCGGCGGCCTGATCGACCGGTTCCGCGGCCGGCTGGTCTGGCCGATCCGGGACGCGGCGGGCGAGGTGGTCGGCTTCGGCGCCCGCCGGCTGCGCGAGGACGACAACGGGCCGAAGTACCTGAACACCCCCGAGACCCCGATCTACAAGAAGTCGCACGTCCTCTACGGCATCGACCTGGCGAAGAAGGAGATCGCCAAGTCCGGCCGGGCGGTGGTGGTCGAGGGCTACACCGACGTGATGGCCTGTCACCTCGCGGGCGTGACCACGGCGGTGGCCACCTGCGGCACCGCGTTCGCCGAGGACCACATCAAGATCATCCGCCGCCTGCTGATGGACACCTCGGCCTACCGGGGCGAGACCGTCTTCACCTTCGACGGCGACGCGGCCGGCCAGAAGGCCGCGCTGCGCGCCTTCGAGGACGACCAGAAGTTCGCCGCCCGCACCTCGATCGCGATCAGCCCCGGCGGCATGGACCCGTGCGAACTGCGGCTGGCCCAGGGCGAGGAGGCGGTCCGCGAGCTGATCGCCAACCCGGTGCCGCTGTTCGAGTTCGCGCTGCGCAGCACGGTCGCCCGGCACCGGGTGGACTCGGCCGAGGGCCGGGCCGCCGCGCTGGAGGAGGCCGCGCCGATCGTCGCGAAGATCAAGGACCCGTCGATCCGGCACGAGTACGCCGTCCAACTGGCCGGCCTGCTCGGCATCCTGGACGAGCAGTTCGTGGTCCGCCGGATCGCCCAGATCTCCCGCTGGCAGCGCGAGACCCCGCAGCAGCAGCGCGGCCAGGCGGTCCGGCCGGCGCCCGTGGCGCCGCCGGCCCCGCCGCAGTTCCGGATCGACCACCGCGACCCGGCCCGGTTCGTCGAGCGCGAACTGCTCAAGCTCGCGCTCCAGCACCCGCAGCTGGTCAGCCCGGCGTTCGACCAGTACGGCGAGGACGAGTTCCCGCCGCCGCCCTACGCGGCGGTGCGCCGGGCCATCGCCAAGGCCGGCGGCACCACCTGGGGCGCCACCGTGCCCGGCTTCCTCGACCTGGTCCAGGAGGCCGCCGAGGACGCCCGGGTCCGTTCCCTGGTCACCGAGTTGACGGTCGAGCCGGTCCGCACCCGGCGCAAGCCGGACGAGCTCTACGCCGGCGAGTTCCTGGTCAAACTGCGCCGCGCCTCGGTCGGCCGCCGGGTCGCCGAGGTCCGGGCCCACCTGCAGCGCCTGGGCAACCGGGCCACGCCCGAGGAACTCACCCCGGTGCAGCAGGAGCTGTGGGCCCTTCAGCAGTACGACGACAACCTGCGCACCCGCGGCGCCTCCGGCCTCTAGCGGGCCGTGCACCGGTGTGGCGCGGCGCACACCGGAAGGGCCACACTGAAAGGGTCTCAGTCCGTCACGCGTCGGGCCCCACGGTCCGCGGAGGGTGGGCCACTTGGAGATCGCCAGAACGGCCGCCGAAGTGCTCGACCAGACAGCGCCCGACCAGCCGGTCCTCGGCCGAGGAGTGCCTGGACCGCGGTCGGCCGAGGACCGTGACGAACCGCCGGAGCGGCTCCCGGACGAGCGGTCCGAGGAGGAGCCGGAGGAGGATGCGGACGAGTCGGGGCCCTCGGAAGCCGTGCCCGCGGCGCACGAGGGCAGCGGCCCGGCCGCCGACCTGTTCCGCCAGTACCTGCGCGAGATCGGCCGGATCCGCCTGCTCACCGCCGCCGAGGAGGTCGAGCTGGCCCGCCAGGTGGAGGCGGGCCTGTTCGCCGAGCAGCACCTGCGGCGGCACGGCCTGCCGCAGGGCCCGCTGGCCGACGAGCTGGACCAGCTGGTGGTGCTCGGCCGCACCGCCAAGCGCCGGCTGATCGAGGCCAACCTGCGCCTGGTCGTCTCGGTGGCCAAGCGCTTCGTCGGCCGCGGCCTGACCATGCTCGACCTGGTCCAGGAGGGCAACGTCGGCCTGATCCGGGCGGTCGAGAAGTTCGACTACACCCGGGGCTACAAGTTCTCCACCTACGCGACCTGGTGGATCCGGCAGGCGATGAGCCGGGCGCTGGCCGACCAGGCCCGCACCATCCGGGTCCCGGTGCACGTGGTCGAGCTGATCAACCGGGTGCTGCGGGTGCAGCGCGCGCTGCTCCAGGAGCGCGGCACCGAGCCCAGCCCGGCCGAGGTGGCCGGGCTGCTCGAACTCACCGAGGCCCGGGTCCGCGAGGTGCTGCGGCTGGCCCAGGAGCCGATCTCGCTGCACGTGCCGGTCGGCACCGAGGAGGACGTGGCGCTCGGCGACTTGATCGAGGACGCCGACGCCGCCGAGCCCGCCGAGAGCGCCACCTTCCTGCTGCTGCGCGAGCACCTGGAGGCCGTGCTGGCCACCCTCGGCGAGCGCGAGCGCAAGGTGGTGGAGCTGCGCTACGGGCTGGCCGACGGCCGGGTGCGCACCCTGGAGGAGATCGGGGTGCTGTTCGGCGTGACCCGGGAGCGGATCCGCCAGATCGAGTCCAAGACGCTGGCCAAGCTGCGCGCCAACGCCTTCGCCGACCAGCTGCGCGGCTACCTGGACTGACGGCCGGTCAGTGCCGACCGGCCGTCAGTGCCGACGGGCCGTCAGTGGTGGAAGGCGCTCTCCCCGTCGATCCCGAGCCGGCTCGCCGGCCCGGGCTGCGCCTGGAGCTCGGGCAGCAGCCGGGTCAGGTCGGCCAGCAGCATGTCGGCCAGGTCCAGGCTGAACCCGTTGCGGCAGACCACCCGGAGCACCGACAGGTCGGTGCGGTTCTCCGGGAAGGTGTAGGCGGGCACCTGCCAGCCGCGCTCGCGCAGTCGGCGGGAGACGTCGAAGACGTCGAAGGCCGTCACCCCGTCGGCCACGGTGAAGGCGAAGACCGGCAGTTCGTCGCCGCGGGTGAGCAGCCGGAAGCTGCCGAGCTGCTCGATCCCGCGGGCCAGGTGCCGGGCCACGTGCCGGCAGGACTGCTGGACCGCCCGGTAGCCCTCGAAGCCGAGCCGCAGGAACTGGTAGTACTGCGCGACCACTTCGGCGCCCGGCCGGGAGAAGTTGAGCGCGAAGGTGGGCATGTCGCCGCCCAGGTAGTTGACCTTGAAGACCAGCTCCTCGGGCAGCGCCTCCTCGTCCCGCCACAGCGCCCAGCCGACGCCGGGGTAGACCAGGCCGTACTTGTGGCCGGAGGTGTTGATCGAGGCCACCCGGGGCAGCTGGAAGTCCCAGACCAGGTCACTGTCCAGGAAGGGCGCGACCATGCCGCCGGAGGCGCCGTCCACGTGCACCGGGACGTCCAGGCCGGTGCGCTGCTGGAGGTCGTCCAGGGCGGCGCAGATCTCGGCGACCGGCTCGTAGGAGCCGTCGAAGGTGGAGCCGAGCACGCCGACCACGCCGATGGTGTTCTCGTCGACCAGCGCGAGCGCGGACTCGGCGTCCAGGTGGAACCGCTCGCCCTCCATCGGGGCCAGCCGGCACTCCACCTCCCAGAAGTTGCAGAACTTCTCCCAGCAGACCTGGACGTTGGCGCCCATCACCAGGTTGGGCCGGGCGCCGGCGTCGTAGCGCTCCTGGTTGCGGCGCATCCACCGGCGCTTGAGGGCCAGGCCGGCCAGCATGCAGGCCTCGCTGGAACCGGTGGTCGAGCAGCCCACCGCCCGGTCCGGGTCGGGCGCGTGCCAGAGGTCGGCCAGGATCGCCACGCAGCGCCGCTCCAGCTCGGCGGTCTGCGGGTACTCGTCCTTGTCGATCATGTTCTTGTCGAGGCACTCGGCCATCAGCTTGTCCGCCTCCGCCTCCATCGAGGTGGTGACGAAGGTGGCCAGGTTGAGCTTGGCGTTGCCGTCGAGCATCAGCTCGTCGTGGATCAGCTGGTAGGCGACGTGCGGCGGCAGCGGCAGGTGGTGCAGCTTGTGCTTGGGCGGGGCCTGGCGCATCGCGCCGATCGGATCGGCCTCGCCCAGCAGGGCGTTGACGGACAGTCGGCGGTCGGAGCTCGTTCCCTTGTGCAGCGGCGCCATTCCTCGGATGCCCTTCGTGGGGAGGTCCTTGATCCTCCCCACGCTAGGCCATCTCGGCGATCTCCGGGTGCACTTGATCGCGGACCACGCCGTACTGCTGACGGATCGCCTTGCCGAACGGCTGGTCCGGCTCGGGCTCCACCACGGTGGCGTCCGGCAGCTCCCACTGCGGCGGCTCGGGCGTGCCGGCCAGGGCCCAGGCGGCCTGCCGGGCGGCGCCGCGGGCCGCGTGGTCGCCGGCCGGCGGTATCACCACCGGGACGTCGAAGACCAGCGAGGCGATCTCGCGCACCGCGGGCAGTCGGCCGACCGTGCCGAGCAGGAAGACCCGACGGATCGTCACCCCCTGGGCGCGCAGGGTGTCCAGCGCGTCCGCGATGTTGCAGAGCATGCCCTCGACGGCGGCCCGGGCCAGGTGCTCGGGCTGCATCGCCTCGGCCCGAAGGCCCGTCAGGGTGCCGGCGGCGTGCGGCAGCCGGGGCGTGCGCTCGCCCTCCAGGTAGGGCAGCAGCACCAGCCCGTAGGCACCGGGGGTGGAGCGCAGGGCCAGCTCGCTCAGGCCCTCCAGGTCGCGGCCGAGCAGGTTGGCGGTGGAGCGCAGCACCCGGGCCGCGTTCAGCGTGCCGACCATCGGCAGGTGCCGCCCGGTCGCGTCGGCGAACGAGGAGACGGTGCCGGCCGGGTCGATCACCGGCTCGTCGTGCACCGCGAAGATCGTGCCGGTGGAGCCGAGCGAGACCACGGCGTCGCCCGGGCGCAGGCCCAGGCCCAGCGCGGCGGCCATGTTGTCGCCGGTGCCGGCCGAGATCAACAGGCCCTCCGGGGTGTGCCCGGCCGGCTCGTTGGGCGCCAGCACCTCGGGCAGCCGGGACAGCTCGTGGCCGAGCGCCAGCTCCACCAGGTCCTGCCGGTACTCGCCGGTGATCGGCGACCAGTAGCCGGTGCCGGAGGCGTCGCCCCGGTCGGTGGTGCGGCGCTGCGGGTGGCCGAGCAACTGCCAGACCAGCCAGTCGTGCGGCAGCAGCACCTCGGCGATCCGGCGCGCGTTGGCCGGCTCGAACTCGGCCAGCCAGCGCAGCTTGGCGATGGTGTAGGTGGCGGCCGGCACCGCGCCGATCGCGGCCGTCCAGGCCGCCGGGCCGCCGAGCGCGTCCGTCAGGTGGGCGGCGGCCCCGGAGGAGCGCGGATCGGTCCACAGCAGCGCCGGGCGGACCAGCACGCCGCCCGCGTCCAGCCCGATCAGGCTGTGCTGCTGGGCGGAGACGCCGATCGCCCGGACCCCCTCCAGCAGCCCGCCGTGCGCCGCCTCGCCGAGCGAGTGCAGCCAGGACTGCGGATCCGCCTCGGTGCTGCGGGCCCGGGACGCCTCGGAGTCCGGGTGCGCGGCCTTGCCCGAACGCAGCACCTCGCCGGTGTCCGCGTCACACGCGACGATCCTGGTCCGAGTGGTGGAGCTGTCGATGCCCGCGACGATGGCCATGGAAGAGATCATGCCGCAGCCGGGGCGGCGGTTCCGGGCGCCCCGGCCAAGTGTTGCCCACTCGGTACAGACCGTAGGCGGTCAGGAGCGGACGGTGCCCCAGCTGTCGTCCTCCGGGCCGCGGCTGAAGTACGGCACCCGGTCGGTGATCGCGTCCGGGAGCTTCTCGCCGACCTTGCCGGTGACCGCGCCGACCGCCTTCCCGGCCGCGGCGCCGGCCGACTCCCGGGCCCGCTGGGTGGCGTCCCGCACCACGGGGTGCCGGGCCACCTTCTGCGCGGCCGCGGCCAACTGCTCGTAGCGCTGCCGGCCGGCCCGGGCACCGAGCACGTACCCGGCTGCGGCCCCCACGATGAACGACACCTTCCACATGTTCTCGGCCTCCACCCTCGTCTCCGGGCACCTGCCGCGGTGCCCTACCCTTCCCGGCCGCCCGCGAACCACGGCCGTTCGTCACCCAGCATCCCCGGCGCCGGGCCCGGTCGCCCGACGGGCGCGCCGACCTGGTGCGCAGCCGTTCCGCCGCGGAAGCGATTGGCGGACCACCCCCCGGGATGCGCTAATGTATGTCCCGCAGCAAGCGCCCGCGCGGCGCGAGCGGCACCCAACTCAATCCCGCATAGCTCAATTGGCAGAGCAGCCGGCTGTTAACCGGCAGGTTTTTGGTTCGAGTCCAAATGCGGGAGCTCAGGAAGCCGGTCCGGGATCACCCGGTTCGGCCCTGGTGAAGCGGTCCCCCATAGCTCAATTGGCAGAGCAGCCGACTGTTAATCGGCAGGTTATTGGTTCGAGTCCAATTGGGGGAGCCAGCGAGTGGAAGCCCTCCGGCCGGTGGCCGGGGGGCTTCCGGCGTTCCGGGGCGCCGACCGGGAGCCGGGGCGGGTCAGCCGCCGACGGCCTGCTGGAAGAGCGAGCTCACCCGGCCGTCGAAGCTGACGCTGTAGGAGGTGTCGGGGGTGTCCCCGCCCTGCTGGTAGCCGCCGATCACGCCGACCAGCTGCCCGTCCGCGCTCAGCCAGGGACTGCCGCTGGTGCCGTCGGAGAAGCCCGCGCAGTCGAACCGCTCCTGGGTGGCGCTCTGCGCGGTGGTCCGGGTGGTGCAGGTGATCGGCTCCTCGTGGTCGTACGGGTAGCCGGTGACGGTCACCGAGAGGTCGAAGCCCCGGTTGACGCCGAGCGGGGTGCCGCCGCCCACCGCGTCCTCGATCTGCTGGCCGCCCAGCGGGTCGACGGTGAGGAAGGCCACGTCGTACTCCGGGTCGGCGTCGTCCTGCCAGTGCTGGTCCACCGTCACCTTGCTGACGTGCCAGTCGCCGAGCGGGGCGGAGCCGTCCCGGTAGCCGGGGGCGAAGGCGAGGTCGCCCATCGGGCCCTCGCCGGACTGGTAGACGCAGTGCGCGGCGGTGACCAGCAGGTCGCGGTTCGGGCTGTCCACCACGCTGGCGGTGCAGGAGCGGGCATCGCCCTGGTCGGTGAGGCGCAGCACGCCGATCCGGGCGTTCACCCCGTCCGAGCCGGCCGTGACCGCGGTGATCCCGGGGTGCGGCCGGGCGGTGGCCCCCATCGCACCGCACCCGGTGGCGGCGAGGACGCCGAGCAGGGCGGCGCCGGTGCCCGCCGCGCGCCGCAGCCGCCGCGCCATCCGTTCCCCCCGGGTCTCCTGGGTGCGCCCGGCACGTCCGTGCGCACGGGTCGGCCCCAAGATCTACCAGGATCGACCGTCCGCGCACCAGCCCCGGGGTGGTTCAGGCGGTCGCCCGGTCGTAGAGCGCCTGCACGGCGTCGCCGAAGTAGCTGCTGTAGGAGGTGTTCGGGGTGTCCCCGCCCTGCTGGTAGCCGCCGATCACGCCGATCACGGTGCCCGTGTGGGTGGCGGGGTCGAAGCCGGTCACCCACGGGCTGCCGCTGGTGCCGCCGGTGTAGTCGGGGCAGTCGATCCGCAGCTGGGTCGGGCTCTGCTCGGTGGTGGCGTTCATGCAGGTGATCGGCACGTCCGCGCTGCTCGGGTAGCCGGTCAGCTTCACCGGCAGCTGGTAGCCCTGGTCGGTGCCGAGCTTGTTGGCGCCCAGCACCTGCTGCACCTGCTTGCCGCCCTGCGGCTGGACGATCGCGAAGGCCACGTCCAGGTCCTGGTTGCCGCTGTCGGCCCAGCTCTGGTCGACGGTGATCGCGGCCAGCGGCCAGACCCCGTTGGGCGCGTCGCCGTCGCGGTAGCCGGGCACGAAGACCAGGTCGTCGCGCTGGCCGACGCCGGGGTCGTAGACGCAGTGCGCGGCGGTGACGATCAGGTTCTGGCCCGCGCTGTCCACCACGCTCGCGGTGCAGAAGTGGTCGCCGCCGGCGTTGTTGGTGAAGACCGCGCCGACCAGGGCGTTCTGCGTGGTGGGGGAGGCGGTCCTGGTCGTGTCCTTGTGCTTGTCGAAGGCGGCCAGGAAGCGCTGCCGGTTCCAGCCGGCCGAGTGGCTCGGACCACCGCCGGGGGAGGCGGAGTGGACGGTGCTTGCGCTCGCGCCGGTCGCCTGCCCACTGACCGGCCCGCTGCTCGTGATCCCGCCCGTGCCGCAGCCGGCGAGCGGCAGCAGCGCGGCGGTCAGCGCGAGTGCCGTCCTGCGCACCGTCATGCGACGTCCTTTCAGGCCCCGTACCCCGCGCCCAGCTTCACCCGCCCCCACCCCCGGTGCCATCCGTGCACCCACGGTCACCGGCACCCGGACCCGGGAGCGCACTCGTGGTGCGCCCCCGGCGCGCACCACGGCTGATCGACCGGATATGCTGCCCGAGGCGGCCCTGCGGGGCCGTCTGTGCTGCACCGGACCCACCACTGTGGTGGTCGGGACCCGACTGCGGACGAGGTGTGGGGCGGTAGCTCAGCCGGTTAGAGCAGGGGACTCATAATCCCTGGGTCGTGGGTTCGAGTCCCACCCGCCCTACTCAAGATCCTGAGGGGTCGTCAGCGAAATCCTGGGGTTGACCAGCGAGAACACCCTCACCTCTGGCGCAGATCCTAGGGCATGACGGGGGCCGCACGGCGTCGCCCGGGCGCAGATTCACCCGTACAGCCGACAGGGCGGACGCGGTGGCGCCGCAGGGGCCGTGGACAACGGGGTGACCACCGCCGTACGGGTGATCTTTCCGGGATCGAGTTGTATGCGGATGGTCGCGGTGTGTGATCTTGGGCGCATGCGACGTACCGCTCTCACGCTGCTCATCGCCGCCGCCACCCTGGTCGGGGTCGCCGCCGCGCCCGCTCAGGCCGCCACCGGGAAGGTGGTGGTCTTCTCCAACGAACTGACGCCGCTCAAGGTCTACGACAACCCGCACGGGTGCAACCAGGTGCCCGCCACCGCGCACACCCTCTCCAACGAGACCGACGGCACCATCAAGGTCTTCGCCGACCCGTTCTGCACCCTGCCCGCCTCGCTGCCGCTGACCGGCTCGATCGGCGAGCTGCCCGCGAACTACGGCACCCACGTGACCGGGGTGGGCAGCTTCTGGGCGTCCTGACGGGTGCTCAGGGGCGGACCGCGCCCATGTAGGAGGGCATCGCGTCGATCGGCAGGACGGTGACGTTCTTGCCGGTGCGCGGCGCGTGGATCATCTGGCCGTTGCCGATGTAGATGCCCACGTGGTGCAGGTCGCCGTAGAAGAAGACCAGGTCGCCAGGCTGGAGGTCGGCCCGGGCGATCCGCCGGCCGGCGTTCCACTGGTCCTCGGAGACCCGGGGCAGCGAGACGCCGGCGGCCCGCCAGGCGGCCCCGGTCAGGCCCGAGCAGTCGAAGGAGCCGGGGCCGGTCGCGCCCCAGACGTAGGGCTTGCCGAGCTGGGCGTAGGCGAACTGGACGGCCGCCGCGGCCCGGCCGCCGGCGGGCACGGCGGGGGTGTCGGGGCGGTCCGCGGAGCGCCCCGCGCGGGCGCCGGTCCCCGAGGTCGGGTCGGCGGCGTTGACCGCGGCCCGGTCGGCGGGGGTGAGCCGGTTCAGCAGCTGCTGGGCCTGGTCGAGCTTCGCCTGGACCTGCCGCTTCTCCTCGGCCAGCTGCTTGCCGGCCGCGTCGAGCTCGGCGAGCCGGTCGGTGGCCTCCTTGCGGTCCTGGTCGAGCGAGCGCTGCTCGCGGGCCAGCTGGCGGAGCAGGCCGGCCTGGGTGCTGGAGACCTGGTCCTGGGTGGCCGCGCGCTCCAGGTACTCGTCGGGGGCGGCGTTCAGCAGCAGCTGCACCGAGGGGTCGATGCCGCCGCCGCGGTACTGCTGGGCGGCGAAGGCGCCGAGCCCGCCGCGCAGTTGGTCCGTCTTCTGCTGGGTGGCAGCCACCCGGTCCTGGAGCCGGCCGGTGGTCTGCTGGAGCCGGTCCTGCTTCTCGCGCAGCCCGTTGTACTTCTCGATCGAGGACTCGGCCTGCTCGTTGAGCTGGTCCACCTGCTGCTTCACGCCGGCGACCGTGGGCGCCGGTTCGGCGCGGGCCGGGACGGCCGCGGCCAGCGCGGCGGTGGAGGCGGCGGCGGTGCCGAGCAGCACGCGCCGCAGCGGACCGGCGGTGGTGGGCCTGGGCTTGCGGCGGGTTCCCACGGCGACGACCTCTTTCTTCTAAGCTACTTAGTAACTTAGTAGATGGAGAGTGGGGTCCGGCAAGAGGGGTCGTCAGGCGGGCCGTCAGGGACCGCAGGCGAGCAGCACCGGGAGCGCCGGGAGCAGCCCCGCCAGCGCCCAGCAGCCGACCCGCCGCGGGGCGGACAGCGGCGGCGCGGCGGCGAGCAGGCGGTGCACCCGGGCGACCGCGCCGACCTCGCCGGCGGCCAGCGCGCCGCCCGGGGCACGGCCGGCGGCCACCGTGTACAGGGCGGTGGCCAGGGTGCGCGGGGCGCACTGCCGCAGCGCCCGGTCGTCGGCCGCCATCTCCACCAGCAGCGCCACCTGCTCCGCCGCGGCCCGGGCCAGCGGCAGGCCGGGCAGCGCCCGGGCGAGCGCCCCGGCGGCGCCGCTCAGCAGGTGGTGACGGCCCCTCAGGTGGGCCCGCTCGTGCGCCAGCACGGCGGAGCGCTGCGCCGGGTCGAGCAACGCGACCGCGCCGCTGGAGAACACGATCCGCCCGCCCCGCCCGGGCACGCACCAGGCGGCGGCCCGCTCGTCCGGCACCGTCCACCAGCCGGCGCCCGCCTCCTGACGGGCCACCAGGTCGAGCACCAGCCGGTGCCGGGCGCGGGCCCGGGCGGCCCGCAGCCAGCCGGTGGCCACCACCGCGCCGGCCGCGCCCAGCACCGCCGCGCCGAGCAGCAGCGCCCGCCAGTGCCCGGCCGGGCCCTCCACGGTCTGCTCGGCGTCCCGGGCCAGCCAGTGGACCGTTGGGCCGGCCAGGTGCCCGGGCTCGCTGAGCACGTGCGCCGTCATCGCCAGCGCGCCGGCCAGCCCCAGCCAGAGCCCGGCCCACAGCACCACCGCGGTGCGCGGCGCCCGCGCCACCCAGCGGGCCCGGGCCAGCCACCGGGGCGCGGCCGTGCCCAGCACCGTCCCGTAACCGGCCAGCAGGAGCAGCACGGTCACCGGGCGCCGCCCTCCGCTTCGGAGTGCTCGCCGAGGGCGGCGCGCAGGGCGGCGGCCTCGGCGGGGGTGATGGCGTCGACGAAGTGCAGCAGCGCGGCACGCGGGTCGGGGGCCTCGCCGAGCACCTCGCGCATCAGGGCCGCGGTGTGCTCGGCCCGGGTGCGGACGGGCTGGTAGAACCAGGCCCGGCCCTCCTTGTGCCGGCGCAGCAGCCCCTTGCGGTGCAGGATGTCGGCGACCGTGTTGACGGTGGTGTAGGCGACCGGCCGGGTCCGGTTGAGGTCGTCCACCACCTCGCGGACGGTGGTCGGCCGCTCCCGGTCCCAGAGCCGTTCCATGATCTCGGCCTCCAACTGCCCCAGCCCCTGCACCGCGGCCGCTCCTCTCCGCACTCCCGGACCCGCACCGAACCCGCACTCACCCGCACCCGCGAACCGGGCTCAGCCTAGGCGCTCGGCCAGCCAGCGGGCGCCGCGCACCAGGGCCGCCCGGCGGCGGGCGCGGCGCGAGTTGAACCGCGCCTGGGCCGGGATCCGGCCCGGCGGCGCGGCGGCGAGCCCGGCCAGCCGGGCGGCGGCGCGGGCCAGGTCGGCCCGGAGCCGCCGGTGCCGGGCCGGATCGGTGGCGTGCTGCAGCGCGGCGTGCAGCCCTTCGACCTCGGCGACGGCGGCGGCCAGTCGCAGTGAGTCCGCGGTGTCGGTGGACCGGCGGTCCCCCCAGGGCATGGTCAGTGGTGTTCCTTTCCGGTGGAGCGGTTCAGCCGTAGCTGAGTCCGGCGCACGGGTCGGCGTCGGCCGCTCGGAGGTTCTGGGTGATCCCGCTCGGCACCGACCCGGTCGGGGTGGTGGCGGTCGGGCTGGGCGTCTCGGTCCCCTCGGTCCCCGTTCCGGCGCCGGGGGCGGTGGTGGCGGTGGTGGCCGTGGTGGCCGCGTAGTCGGCCCCCAGGGTGAGGGTCAGCGTCGTGACCGCCGGGTCGGCCCGCAGTTCGGCGCCGGGGTAGTAGCGGGCGAGCTGCTCGGCCGCGGCCTGCTGGCCGGCCTGGTAGCCGATCCCGGTGACGGCCCGTTGGATCCCGTCCGGGTCGACCGTCACGTTCTGGTAGCCCTTGGCCCGCAGCTCCTGCGCGGCCTGCACCGCGAGCCCGGGGGTGCGGCTGCCGTTCTGCACGGTGATCGGCACGGACAGGTCGCCGCCCGGGCTCGCGGTGGCCGGTGCCGGGGTGCCGGGGCCCTGCCGTCCGGTGTTCCGCCCGTCCAGCGTGCGGTCCTGACGGAGCATCGTCCAGAGCGTGTCGGCGTCCGGGTGGACCAGCGCGACCCGCTCCCCGGCGTACCGCCAGGGCGCGGTGACGAAGGCGAGGTCGGCCAGCCGGACCGAGCGCAGCGAGCGGATGAACGAGGCCAGCTTCATCGGGCTGCCCAGGTCCTGGTCCACCGTCAGCGACCGGGTGGCCGCGTCGGCCAGCGGCAGCAGGGTGGTCAGGTCGAAGCCCTGGTCCTGCACCTTCTGGGCCAGCGCGGCCAGGAAGGCCTGCTGGCGGCGCATCCGGCCGATGTCCGAGCCGTCCCCGATCCCGTGCCGGGCCCGGACGAAGTCGAGCGCGGACTGCCCGCTGACGGTCTGCAGGCCCTTCTTCAGGTGGATGCCGTAGGAGTCCACCTCGTTCGGCACGCAGACCCGCACCCCGCCGACGGCCGAGGTCATCGCGGCGAAGCCCTTGAAGTCCACCACGACGGTGTGGTCGACCCGCAGCCCGGTGAGCGCCTCCACGGTGTTCTGGCTGCACGCCGGGTTGCCGTTCGGGGCGGCGCCCAGGGAGAAGGCCGAATTGAACATCTGGTCGTGCTGCGGCTCGGTCCACCGGCCGCTGGGCAGCAGGCAGGGCGGGATGTCCACCAGCGAGTCGCGCGGGATCGAGACCGCGACGGCGTGCCGGTGGTCGGCGTAGACGTGCAGCAGGATCGCGGTGTCCGAGTTGCCCACCCCGATGTCCCCGCCGGCCAGCTGGTCGTTGCCGTTGGCCCGGCTGTCCGAGCCGAGCAGCAGCACGTTGACCGGGGTGTTGCCGGACGGGTCGGCCGGCCCCACCGGCGGCCGGGTGCCGGCCACGCCGGCGCTGGAGAAGATCGACAGGTTGCCGTCCAGCCGCTCGTAGAACCAGAAGCCCGCTCCGGCGGTGGCCAGCACCAGGGCAGCCGCCGTCACCCCGGCGGTCTTCGCCAATCGGCGGCGCCGTGGGTGGGCTGAGGGCGCGTCAGGCCCTACGCTGGTGTTCTCCGCGTTCTCCTCCGCCTTCTCCTGCGCCTTCCGCCGCTCGTGCTGCTTCCCGGGGCGGGCCTCGGGGTCGGTCATGGGGTCGTCTCCGTGCGGTTGCCGGCTCAGCGGCGACCCGGTGGCTCCTGGGGCCGATCAGGAGGACACAGCGAACCGCCGATCTGGTTGCACACTTGCGCAATTTAGCAAGCATTGGGCACGCCGCACAGCCCCGACAACGGCATCGGGGCTGGATACGGCTATTCGGCGCAGGAAATCAGTCAGAACGTGGGGGCGTCCGGCACGGTCCCGGTTGACGGTCCGTCAGCGGGCCCGAAGCCCTGCCGCGGCGCCGGCTCGGCGTCCGGCGCCGGGTAGCCGCCCGCGGTGGGGTAGCCGGTCTCGGCGCCGGGGCGCGGGCCGCCGTGCAGGGTCGCCCGGCCGTGCACGGTCGGCGAGCCGTACGGCGGCGGGTTGCCCGCCCCGGCCGGCGGGGTGGCCCGCAGGTACATGGTGTCGGTGTCCCGCCGCTCGTGCGCCGACTCCGGCTCGCCGGCCGCCTGGGCCGGCACCGCGGCCGGCTTGGGCGGGGCGATGGTCCCGTTGGACTCGAACTCCGGCTCCAGCTCGTTGCGCCCGGCGGCGTCGCTGAGCTTCAGCATCAGCCCGGTGAGCAGCCAGTTGGCCAGCGTCGAGGAACCACCGGCGGCGAGGAACGGCAGCGCCTTGCCGGTCAGCGGCATCAGGCCGCTGACCCCGCCGACCACCACGAAGACCTGCAGCGCCACCGCGCTGGCCAGGCCGGTCGCGAGCAGCTTGCCGAACGGGTCGGAGAGCGCGACCGCGGTCTTCAGCCCGCGCTGCACGAAGAGCCCGTAGACCAGCAGCACGGCGGTGACGCCGGCCAGGCCGAGCTCCTCGCCGACGGTGGTGAAGATGAAGTCGCTGCGGCCGGCGAAGCCGATCAGCCAGGGCCGGCCGAGGCCCAGGCCGGTGCCGGTGAGGTGGCCGGTGCCGAAGCTGAACAGCGCCTCGGCGGGCTGGTTGGAGATCAGCGCCGGGTTGTGGTGCTGCTTGTAGATGTCCAGCGGGTGCAGCCAGGCCTCGACCCGGCCGTGCACGTGCGGCTCCAGGGTGCCGACCACGGCGGCGCCGCCGACCGCCATGATCATGCCGAGGACGGTCCAACTGGTCCGCTCGGTCGCCACGTAGAGCATCACGATGAAGACGCCGAAGAAGATCAGCGAGGTGCCCAGGTCGCGCTCGAAGATCAGCACCAGCAGGCTGATCACCCAGATCGCCAGCACCGGGCCGGCGTTGCGCCCGCGCGGCAGGCTCAGGCCCAGCACCTTGCGGCCGACCAGGGCCAGCGCGTCCCGGCTCATCATCAGGTAGCCGGCGAAGAAGATGCAGATCGCCAGCTTCACGAACTCGTCCGGCTCCACCTGCGGCAGGCCGGGCAGCTTGATCCAGCGCTTGGCGCCGAAGCTGTCGCTGGAGAAGAAGGCCGGCGCGGCCAGCAGCACCAGCGCGCCGACCATCACGATGTAGACGTAGCGCTGGAAGAACCGGTGGTGCTTGACGAAGACGATCATCGCCATCGCGGCCGCCACCGAGATGAAGAGGAACTGCACCTGGGACGGGGCGGTCGGGTACTTCTGGTAGGTGCCGGCGAAGGCGATCTTGTAGGACTCGTCCAGCCGGTTCAGCAGCACCAGGCCGAGCCCGTTCAGCAGCACCGCGCAGGGCAGGATCAACGGGTCGGCGTAGGGCGCGAACCGACGCATCACCAGGTGCGCGCCGAGCACCAGGGCGGTGAACGAGACGCCGTAGACCATCAGTCCGGGCGGCATCTTGTCGTTCATCGCCAGGTCGGCGTCGATGTAGGCGAACAGGCAGACCGCCAGCGCGAAGAGCAGCATCGCCAGCTCCACGTTGCGCCGCCGCTGGGCACCGCGACGCCCTTCCGACCGTTGGTCGGCCCGCTGGCTGCCTATCACACGAACTCCCCACCGCACGGCACACTGGACCGGCGAATTCTCGCACGCCGGACCTCCGCGACCGACCAGCGGCCCGCGCCGCCGGGGCGTGCGCCCGGCCCTTCGCGCCGGGGGGCGGCGCGGCTAGACTGAGCCGCCGGCCGACCAGGAGAGGGGCAGTACGGATGACGGGCTGGAACAGGCTCGAAGACCCCTCGCCGCAGCTGCTGCAGCAGGCCGCCGCCTCCTTCGGGCTGCTCGCCTCCACCATGCGGCTGCACATCGTCTGGGTGCTCAGCCAGGGCGAGGCCGACGTCGGCACGCTCGCCGACCGGGTCGGCGGCACCCTGCAGGCGGTCAGCCAGCACCTGGCCAAGCTCAAGCTGGCCGGCATCGTCTCCAACCGCCGCGAGGGCCGCCGCCAGGTCTACGAGGTCGAGGACCCGCAGGTCGCCACCCTGGTCCGACTGATGATCGAGAAGCTGGACGCCGCCGAGCCCACGGCGTTCGGCGAGGTCCGCCGACTCCGGGGCAGCGGTGTCTGACGGCGGGGCGCGCCTGCTCCCGCTGCCCGGCTCCCGGGCGGGGCGCGGCGCGTCCGGCCCGGTCGCCGCCCTGGGCAGCCCGGCCCGGCTCAGCCGGCTCCAGGTGCTGCGCGCGCTCGACAGCACCCCGCGCGGCCTGACCGAGGCGCAGGCCGAGCAGCGGCTGGTCGACCACGGCGACAACACCGTGCTGCCGCCGCCCGAACCCGGCCGCACCCGCCGGCTGCGGACCGCGCTGGGCGACCCCTTCACCGCGCTGCTCACCGGGCTGGCCGCGGTCTGCGCGCTGATCGGCTCCTGGGGCAGCGCCGCGATACTCGCCGTACTGGTGGGCGCCGCCTGCGCGTTGCGGCTGGCCGACGAACACCGCTCGGCCGCCGCGCTGGCCGAACTGCGCGCCCTGCTGCCCAGCACCGCCACGGTGCTGCGCCGGGCCGGCACCGCCGAGCCGCTCGCCCGCGAGCTGCCGGTCGAGCAGCTGGTGCCCGGTGACGTGGTGCGGCTGGCGGCCGGCGACGCCGTCCCCGCCGACCTGCGGCTGCTGCGCGCCGAGGGGCTGACGGTGGATCAGTCCGCGCTCACCGGCGAGAGCGAGCCGACGCCCCGCTCGGCCCCCGACCTGCCGCCGTCCGGCCCCGCCGACAGCCCGTTCGACGAACCGCACCTCTGCTTCACCGGCAGCACCGTGGTCACCGGCAGCGCCACCGCGCTGGTGCTGGCCACCGGCGCCGGCACCCGGTTCGGCGCCGCCCACCGGCCGGGCGGCGCGCCCGCCCCCGGCCGCTCGGCGGTCGAGCGCGGGGTGCGCCGCGCGGTGCGGGCGCTGGTGCTCTTCATGGTCGCGGCGGTGCCGGCCACGGTGCTGGCCGACACCCTGCTGCACGGCTGGAGCCGCGGGCTGCTGCCGTTCGCGGTGGCCGCCGCGGTCGGGCTGACCCCCGAGCTGCTGCCGGTGGTGGTCAGCTCGGTGCTGGCCGGCGGCAGCGCCGGGCTGCGCCGGCGCGGGGTGCTGGTCCGCCGGCTGCCGGTGATCGGCGAGCTGGGCGCGCTCGACGTGCTCTGCCTGGACAAGACCGGCACCCTGACCAGCGGTGAGACCGAGGTGCTGGGCGGTCTGGACCCGGCCGGTGAGCCGGACCCGGAGCCGCTGCGGTGGGCCGCCCTGGTGGCCGAGGCCGCGCTGCTGGTCGCCGAGCCGGGGCTGGCCGACCCGCTGGACGAGGCGCTGCTGGTGGCCGCCGACACCGCCGGACTGCTGGACGGCACCGAGCCGCCCGGCGCCGGCGAGGTGCTGCCCTTCGACCCGGTGCGGCGCACCGGCGGCGCCGTCTTCGCGGACGGGCCGCTGCGTCGCCGACTGGTGGTCAAGGGCGCGCCGGAGGAGGTGCTGGCGCGCTGCGCGGCACCGGACGACGCCCTGGCGCTGGTGGCCGAGCGGGCCGGGCGGGGACTGCGGCTGCTCGCGGTGGCCGAGGGCCCGGACGAGGCTGGGCTGCGGCTGCTCGGCTTCGTGGTGCTGCGCGACCGGCCGGTGGACGGCGCCGACCTGGCGCTGGCCGAACTGGCCGCGGCCGGCACCGCGCTCACCGTGCTGACGGGGGATCACCCGGCCACCGCGCTGCGGCTGTGCGAGCTGCTCGGGCTGGCCACCGACCGGGTGGTGCTCGGCGGCGAGCTGGCCGGGCTGACCGAGCAGGAGCTGGCGGCGGCGGCCGGCGGCGGGGCGGTCTTCGCCCGCTGCGACCCGGAGCAGAAGGCCGCCGTGGTGCGGGCGCTGCGCCGGGCCGGGCACACCGTCGGGTTCCTCGGCGACGGGGTCAACGACGTGCCCGCGCTGCGGGCGGCGGACGTCGGCTTCGCCACCCCGGGCGCGGTCGGCGCGGCCCGGGCCTGGGCGGACGTGCAGCTGGGCGGCGCGGGGCCGGGGCAGCTCGGGCCGAGCCTGGCGGCGGGCCGCGAGGCGGTCGCCCGGGTCGCCGCCTACCTGCGGATCGCGCTCTCCTGCAACCTGGGCAACGCGCTGTCGATGCTGGCCGGCGGGGTGCTGCTGCCGTTCCTGCCGATGCTGCCGGCCCAGGTGCTGCTGCAGAACATCTTCTTCGACGCGGCGCAGCTCTCGTTCGCCGTCTCGGGCCCGCCGATGCTGGACGGGCGCGGCACCGGGCCGGTGCGGCTGCGCTGGGGTGCGCTGGCCGCCTTCTCGGTGGTGTTCGGGCTGCTGAACTCGCTCTCCGACATCGCGCTGTTCGTGGCGATGCGGTGGGTCACCGACGGGTTCGCCGGGCGGTCGGCGGAGGGCATGTTCCACACCGCCTGGTTCGCCGAGAACCTGGTCACCCAGGCGCTGGCGCTGCCGGTGCTGTACGGGCTGGCCAGCGTGCGGCGGCGGCCGCCGCGCCCGGTCTGGGTGGCGGCGCTGGCGCTGGCGCTGGTGGGCGTGCTGCTGCCGTTGCTGCCGCTGGGCGGGCTGCTCGGCTTCGAGGGGCTGCCGGCCGTGGCCTACGGGCCGCTGGCGCTGGTGGTGCTGTTCTACCTGGCGATGCTGCTGGCCGCGCGCGGGCTCTGGCGGCGGTTGGCGGCGCGGGACCGGCGGCGTCGCCGGGGCTGAGCCCGGGCGGGGGGACCTCAGGCCTGGGCGTCCTAGGCCTGGGCGTGCTGGAGCATCCGGCGCAGCAGGTCGCGCAGGGTCTCGCGCTCCGCGGGGTCCAGCGCGGCGAGCGGCTCGCGGGCGAAGTTGAGCGACTCGCGCAGCTCGGCGGTGGCGGCCTGGCCGGCCTCGGTGGCGGCGACCAGCTTGACCCGGCGGTCCTGCGGGTCGGCCTCCCGGGTGACGAAGCCGCGGCCCTCCAGCCGGTCGACTATGCCGGTGATGTTGGAGGGCTCGCAGCTGAGCGTCTGGGCGATCTGCCGCATCGGCAGCGGCCCGCGGCGCAGCAGCGCGAGCACCTTGGCCTGGGCGCCGGTGAGCGAGCGGGCGGCGGCGGCCTCCTCGTACTCGCGGTGGAAGATGGCCACCAGACCGGCCATCAGATCGACCACGTCCCGGGTGAGCTGGTCGTCCGGAGCGGTCTGCGGGGCGGGCTGGGTCTCCATGCCCGCCAGGGTACCTGAACATTTGACATGCTGAACCTTTCAGGTCCAGTGTTTGGTTCACCTGGTCAACCTTTCAGGTGACCCCGCCCACGCTGAAGGAGCACCCCATGGCCGAGCAGCCGCTGCCCGCCACCGCCCGCGAGTGGCACCTCAAGGCCCGACCCAACGGCTGGCCGGTCGCCTCCGACGCCGAGCTGGTCGAGGCGCCGGTCCGGGCCCCGGAGCCGGGCGAGCTGGTGGTCCGCAACGCCTACCTGTCGGTGGACCCCTACATGCGCGGCCGGATGAACGACGTGAAGTCCTACGTCCCGCCGTTCCAGCTGGACCGGCCGATGGACGGCGGCGCGGTCGGCTACGTGGTCGCCTCCGCGGCCGAGGGCTTCGAGGTCGGCGACGCGGTGCTGCACGGCCAGGGCTGGCGCGAGTACGCCACGCTGCGGGCGGCGCACGCGGTCAAGGTGGACGGCGCCAAGGTGCCGCTCTCCTACTACCTCGGCGTGCTCGGCATGCCCGGCCTGACCGCCTACGCCGGCCTGCTCGCGGTCGGCGCGCTGCAGCCGGGCGAGACGGTCTTCGTCTCCGGCGCGGCCGGCGCGGTCGGCTCGCTGGTCGGCCAGATCGCCAAGCTGAAGGGCGCCGGCCGGGTGGTCGGCTCGGCCGGCTCGGCGGCCAAGGTGGCCACCCTGCTGGACGAGTACGGCTTCGACGCGGCCTTCAACTACAAGGACGCGCCGGTTGCCGAGCAGCTGGCCGCCGCCGCGCCGGAGGGCATCGACGTCTACTTCGACAACGTCGGCGGCGACCACCTGGAGGCCGCGATCGGCGCGCTCAAGGTGCGCGGCCGGGCGGTGCTCTGCGGCGCCATCGCGCAGTACAACGAGACCGGCGCGCCGGTCGGCCCGCGCAACCTGGCGCTGGCCATCGGCAAGCGGCTGCGGCTTGAGGGCATGCTGGTCAACGACCACCAGGGGCTGCAGGCGGAGTTCACCGAAGAGGTGGCCGGCTGGCTGGCGGACGGCCGGCTGGGCTACCGGGAGACCGTGGTGGAGGGCGTGGAGCACACCATGGACGCCTTCGTCGGCCTGCTGCGCGGCGAGAACACCGGCAAGATGGTGGTCAAGCTGGCCTGACCGTCCGTCAGCGGGCGCGCCCCGGCGGAGGATCGTCCTGCGTCGGGGCGCGCGGCGTTGTCGCGCGCGACCCCTGATGGGCCGTCACCTCTGCATCCGAGCAATCGTCAGACCCCGTCCGGCGCACCGCGATAGCGTGACCGCACCGCCCGATGGGGCCGTTCGGGGGAGAGATCCCGATCAGGGGTAGACCTCACCGGCGAACTGACTAACATGGGGTGAAGCCTGTCCGATTTGCTCAAGTTAGTCACTTAATGTCGATTAACCTGAACAGAAACCGGGCAGGGATCGAGCCAAGTGGCGCCCAGGACCGACGGCCACCGGCACGAGGCAGCTGGGGAAGGCGACCCTCGTCCACAGCCTGGAGGTCCCGGTGACGACACGTGGAGTCCTGTACATCCACTCCGCGCCCCGCGCGCTGTGCCCGCACGTCGAATGGGCGGTGGCGGGCGTACTAGGCGTGCGGGTGAACCTTGACTGGATCCGCCAGCCGGCCGCGCCCGGCCAGTGGCGCTCCGAACTGTCCTGGCAGGGGGAGGTGGGCACCGCCTCCAAGCTGGCCTCCGCGCTGCGCGGTTGGCAGCTGATGCGCTACGAGGTGACCAGCGAGCCCTGCTCCACCGCCGAGGGCGAGCGTTACTCCAGCACCCCGGGCCTGGGCATCTTCCACGCCGTCACCGGCATCCACGGGGACATCCTGATCCCCGAGGACCGGCTGCGCGCGGTGCTGCTGCGCTCCCGCAGCGAGGGCGCCGACCTGGAGGCCGAGCTGCACCGGCTGCTCGGCAAGCCCTGGGACGACGAGCTGGAGCCGTTCCGCTACGCCGGCGAGGGCGCTCCGGTGCGCTGGCTGCACCAGGTGGTCTGACCGGCCGTCACCGAACGCCGCAGGGCCTCCCGGAGACTCCGGCAGGCCCTGCGGCGGACGGTGCGTCAGGCGGCGGCGCGTCAGACGGTGCGGAAGGCCAGCACCACGTTGTGGCCGCCGAAGCCGAAGGAGTTGTTCAGCGCGGCGATCCGGCCCTCGGGCAGCGCACGCGGCTCGAACCGGACCACGTCCGCGTCCACCTCGTCGTCCAGGTCGTCCACGTTGATCGTGGGCGGGGCCTGGCGGTGGTAGAGGGCCAGCACGGTGGCGACGGTCTCGATGCCGCCGGCGCCGCCCAGCAGGTGGCCGGTCATCGACTTGGTCGCGGAGATCGCCACGTGGTTCAGGTGCTCGCCGAGCTCCTTGCGCAGCGCCTTGATCTCGGCCACGTCGCCCTGCGGGGTGGAGGTGGCGTGCGCGTTCACGTGCACCACCTCGGCCTTGTCCAGGTCGTTGTTGGCGAACAGCTGGGCCAGCGCGCGGGCCACGCCGGAACCGGTCGGCTCGGGCTGGGCGATGTGGTGGGCGTCCGAGGACAGACCCTGGCCGACCGCCTCGCAGTAGACCCGGGCACCGCGCTTGGCGGCGTGCTCGGCCGACTCCAGGACGACCACGCCGGCGCCCTCGCCGAGCACGAAGCCGTCGCGGGCCTTGTCGTACGGACGGGAGGCGTGCTCCGGCTCCTCGTTCCGCTTGGACATCGCCATCATGTTGGAGAAGGCCACGATCGGCAGCGGGTGGATCGCGGCCTCGGTGCCGCCGGCCACCACGACGTCGGCGCGACCGCTGCGGATCATCTCGATCGCGTAGCCGATCGCCTCGGCGCCGGAGGCACAGGCGGAGACGGGGGTGTGCACACCGGCCTGCGCGCCGACCTCGATGCCCACGTTGGCGGACGGGCTGTTCGGCATCAGCATCGGCACGGTGTGCGGGGAGACCTTGCGGACGCCCTGCTCGCGCAGCACGTCGTACTGGTCCAGCAGGGTGGTGACGCCGCCGATGCCGGAGGCGATCACCGAGCCGAGCCGCTCGGGGTCGAGGGGGGAGCCCTCGGCGGTGGCGGCCTGCTCGAAGCCCGCGTCGGCCCAGGCCTCGCGGGCGGCGATCAGTGCGAACTGCGCCGAGCGGTCGAGCTTGCGCAGCAGCGGGCGGGGCAGCACCTCGCCCGGCTCGACCGCGGCGCGGGCCGCGATCCGCACGGGCAGGTCCTGCGCCCAGTCCTCCTCCAGCCGGCGCACGCCGGAGCGGCCGGCCAGCAGCCCCTCCCAGGACGACGCGGCGTCACCGCCCAGCGGCGTGAAGGCGCCGATACCCGTGACTACCACGGTGCGGGTTTCAGTGGTCACTGGTTGTCTTCTCTCAACGTGTGCGGTGCGGGGGAGGGGGAGCCGGCGGGGCGGACGGACCGCCCCGCCGGCAGGGTGTGTCAGGCCTCGGCGTTGGTGAGGATGTAGTTCACCGCGTCGCCGACGGTCTTCAGGTTCTTGACCTCGTCGTCCGGGATCTTGACGTCGAAGCGCTCCTCGGCGGCCACGACGACCTCGACCATGGAGAGCGAGTCGACGTCGAGGTCGTCGGTGAAGGACTTCTCGAGGGCCACGTCCTCCTGCGGGATGCCGGCGATCTCGTTGACGATCTCGGCGAGACCTTCCAGGACCTCGGTCTGGGTAGCCATCTTGGCTGCTCCTCATCGGTGTGGGCGGCGCTCCGCGGGGTGCGGTGCGCCGTTTGACGGTGGTTAAGGCGTTTGTGTGCCTAGGGGAGGGTAACGACTGCCGCGGCGTAGACCAGACCCGCCCCGAAGCCGATGATCAGGGCGAGGTCGCCGCTCTTGGCCTCGCCGGTCTGCAGCATCCGCTCCATGGCCAGCGGGATGGATGCCGCGGAGGTGTTGCCGGTCTCCGCGATGTCCCGGGCCACCGGCACCGAGGCCGGCAGCTTCAGGGCCTTGATCATCGCGTCGGTGATCCGCATGTTGGCCTGGTGCGGGATGAACGCGCCGAGCTGATCGGCCGTCACCCCGGCGGCGTCCAGCGCCTGCTGGGCCACCTTGGCCATCTCCCAGACCGCCCAGCGGAAGACCGGCTGGCCGTCCATCCGCAGCGCGGGCCAGTGCGGTTCGGCGCCCTCGGTGCCGTTGATCGCGTCCGGCTTGGCGAAGGCGGTGTCCCAGGCCTCGGTCTGGGTGATCAGGTCCTTCTGGGTGGCGTCGGAACCCCACACCACCTTGCCGATCCCGGGCGTGTCGGACGGGCCCACCACGGCCGCGCCGGCACCGTCACCGAAGATGAAGGCGGTCGAGCGGTCGTGGATGTCGGTGAGGTCGCTGAGCCGCTCCACGCCGATCACCAGCACGTACTCGGCGCTGCCGCCGCGGATCATGCCGTCGGCCAGGTTCAGGCCGTAGCCGAAGCCGGCGCAGGCGGCCGAGATGTCGAAGGCCGGTGCGGTCGGGCAGCCCAGCTTCAGCGCGATCTCGGTGGCCACCGCGGGGGTCTGCTTGAAGTGCGAGACGGTCGCGACGACCACCGCGCCGATCTGCTCGGGGTCGATCCCGGCCTGGGCGATCGCCTTGCCGGCGGCCTGCACCGACATCTCGGTGACCGACTCCTCCGGGCCGGCCCAGCGGCGCTCGGTGATGCCGGAGCGGGTGCGGATCCACTCGTCCGAGGACTCGATCCACTCCAGCACCTCGGTGTTCGGGATCACCCGGACCGGGCGGTAGCCGCCGACCCCGTGGATCCGGGAGTAGCTGGCCCCGGTAGCGGGGCGGATCTGGGGGGCGGTCATCCGTTGGTCTCCTCGGTGGCGTGCTCGGCGATCAGCTCCCGGGCCTTCTCCAGGTCGGCCGGCGTCTTCAGGGCCAGCGTCGCCACGCCCTTCACGTTGCGCTTGAGCAGGGCGGTCAGCGTGCCGGCCGGGGCCAGCTCGATCACGCAGGTCGCGCCCAGGCGGGCGATGGTCTCCATGCAGAGGTCCCAGCGCACCGGGTTGGCCACCTGGGTGACCAGCCGGTCGAGCACCTCGGCGCCGCTGGTGACCACCTCGCCGTCCTTGTTGGACAGCAGGCTCAACCGCGGGTCGGAGACCTTCAGCGAGGGCGCCAGCTCGGCCAGCCGGGTCACGCCCGGGGCCATGTACTCGGTGTGGAAGGCGCCGGCCACCTTGAGGGCGACCAGCTTCGCCTTGGCCGGCGGGTCGGCCCGCAGCGCCTCCAGCGCCTCCAGCGAGCCTGCCGCGACCAGCTGGCCGCCGCCGTTGTTGTTGGCCGCGACCAGGCCGTGCTCGGCCAGCTTGGCCGCGACCTCCTCGGGGTCGCCGCCCAGCACCGCGATCATGCCGGTCTCGGTGGCCGCCGCGGCGGCGGCCATCGCCCGGCCGCGCTCGCGCACGAAGGTGAGGGCGTCGGTGGCGCCGAACACCCCGGCGCCGGCGGCGGCGGTGATCTCACCGACGCTGTGACCGGCCACCGCGCCGACCAGCCGGCGGGCCTGCTCCTCGTCCGGGAAGAGCTCCCGGGCGGTCATCAGACCGGTGGCGACCAGCAGCGGTTGGGCGACCGCGGTGTCCTTGATCTCTTCGGCCGAGGCCTCGGTGCCGTAGTGCACGAGGTCGATCCCGGCCGCGTCCTGCCAGCCGCGCAGCCGGTCGGCCACGCCGTCCAGTTCGAGCCAGGGGGAGAGCATTCCGGGGGACTGAGCACCTTGTCCAGGGGCGACGATAACGAGCACGGTTCAACCCTCTCTCGCCGGACGCCCGTGGGCGGGTAGGCGACGGTAACGAAGAAAAGCACCTCGGATTGTGGGGTCCCTACAGGGCGGCTGAATCAGTCCGCGGTGGACTCCAGGCGACCGAGGGCCAGTGCGATACGCAGCGTAAAGGCGGAACGCACGTCCGAGGGAGCGTAGCCAGTGACGTCTGTCACACGACGCAGCCGATAGCGCACGGTGTTGGGATGGACGAAGAGCATCCGGGCGGCGCCCTCCAGGGAGGAGGCCTGCTCCAGGTAGACACTCAGCGTCTCCAGGAGTGCCGAGCCGGCCTCGTCCAGCGGTGTGTAGATCTCCTCCACCAACTGACGACGGGCCACCTGATCCCCCGCCAGCGCCCGCTCCGGCAGCAGGTCGTCCGCGAGCACCGGGCGCGGGGCGTCCGGCCAGGCGGCGCACGCCTTCAGGCCGGTCGCGGCGGCGTGCGCCGAGCGGGTCGCGGAGAGCAGGTCGCCGACGGTCGGGCCGACCACCACCGGGCCGGGCGCGAACTGGCCGATCAGCGCCCGGGCCGCGTGCACCGGCTCCTTGTCGCCGCCGACCACCACCACCAGCCGCTTGCCGAGCACACCGGTGAGCACGTGCAGCCGGGCGTACCGGGCGGCCCGGCGGATCGCCTCCACCACGGCCTCGCTGTCGCCGTCCGGCGCACTGCCCATCACCACCCGGACCTGGCTGGGCTGGCCCCAGCCGAGCGCGGCGGCGCGGGAGAGCACACCCTCGTCGGCGTCCCCGGACAGCAGGGAGTTGACCACCAGGGCTTCGAGCCGCGCGTCCCAGGCGCCGCGGGCCTCGGCGGCCTGGGCGTAGACCTGGGCGGTGGCGAAGGCGATCTCCCGGGCGTAGACGAGCACCGACTGGCGCATGCCGTCCTCGTCGCCGGGCGCGGCGACCTCCGGGATCGCCTCCTCCATCACCTCGATGGTGGTGCGGATCAGCTCCACGGTCTGGCGCAGGGTGATCGCCCGGGTCAGCTCGCGCGGGGCGGTGCCGAAGACGTCGGTGCTGATCGCCTGCGGGGCCTCCGGGTGGCGGTACCACTCGGTGAAGGCGGCGATGCCCGCCTGCGCCACCAGGCCGATCCAGGAGCGGTGCTCCGGCGGCATCCGGCGGTACCAGCCCAACTGGTCGTCCATGCGGGCGATCGCGGCCGTGGCGAGCTTGCCGGACGCCTTCTCCAGCCGCTTCAGGGTGGCCGAGCGCAGCTCGGCGCGTTCGGCGGCGAGTTTGCGTTCGACGGCGGTGCCGCCGGAGGTGGCGGTCTGGCGGACCCGGCGCTGGGCGGCGGCGGACGGCCGGGCCGGCTTGTCGGCGGCGGGCTTCTCGGCTGCCGTTCGGTCGGGCGACGGCCTGTCGGACGCGGCCTTCGCGGCCGCGGCCTTCACGGTTGGATCAGAGGGGTCGGGCACAGGGACAAGACTGCCTCACCGCGCGCGGTGCCTGCGCACGCCCCCCGCAGCTCTGCCGCTACGGTGGGTCAGGTGACCGACCCTGCGCGCCCACGGGCCGACCTGCGCCGTACCGCTGAACGGTATACCTCCGAGCCGAGCGCCGGAGTGCTGACCCGGCACGCCTTCTCCTTCTCCGGCCACTACGACCCGAAGAACCTGCACTTCGGCGCGCTGCTGGCGTGCAACGAGGAGACCCTGGCGCCGGGCGCGGGCTTCGACGAACACCGGCACCGGGACACCGAGATCCTCACCTGGGTGCTGGAGGGCGCACTCGCCCACCGCGACACCGAGGGGCACGCCGGGGTGGTGCGCCCCGGCATGGTGCAGCACCTGAGCGCCGGTTCGGGCGTCGCGCACACCGAGCGCAACGTCGCCGGGGCCGACGTCCCGGTGCGGTTCGTGCAGATGTGGCTGCAGCCGGACGTCTTCGGCACCGACCCCGCCTACGGGCTGCGCCGGGTGCCGGCCGGCCCCGGGCTGACCCTGCTGGCCTCCGGGCTGGTCCGCGACGCCGACACCGAGGCGCTGCGGCTGCGCCGTTCGGACGCGGCGCTCTGGCTGGCCGAGGCCGGGCCCGGGGAGGCGCTGCCCGACCTGCCCGAAGCGCCCTTCCGGTACGCCCACCTGACGGCGGGTTCGCTCGGCTACCGCACCCTGCCCGGCCCGCGCGGACAGGGCCGCTCGCTCGCCCCGGGCGACAGCGTGCGGATCACCGGGGAGGCGTTCGCCGCGCCGGTCGCGGGGGAGCAGGGCGCCCAACTGCTGCTCTGGGAGATGCACTCCGGGCTGCGCTACGGGTGAACCGGCCGCCCCAGGCCCAGCAGCACGGCGCGCTCGACCGGGGAGTAGGCGCCGTCCGGCCGGTCCAGCTCCAGCGGGCCGGCCGAGTACAGCGGCGGCTGGGCGATGAACCGCGCGGTGCTGCCCCGGTTGGGCTGGGCCGCGTGGACCAGGAACGGGTGGCAGAGGTAGACGTCGCCGGCCTCGCCGGTGGCCAGCACGGTGGGCCGCTCGGGGGAGTCCAGCACGCCGTCCCGGTCCATCCGGCCGCAGAGCTCGAAGCCGTCGACGCCCGCCTCGCCGAACGGCTCCAGGTAGCGCGGCACGTCCAGGTGCGAGCCGGCCTTGATCCGGGTCGGGCCGTGCGCCTCGTCCACGTCGGAGAAGAGGAAGAGCATCAGCAGTGCCCGCTCCCGGGAGCGCAGGTTGAGCCAGTAGCCGCTCTCGCCCTCGGGGGTGTAGCTGGCGTCCATGTGCCAGCCGGTGTCGCCCGGGTCTTCCGGGTGCGGGAACCGGATCGGGAAGGTGCCGAGCCCCGTCCGCGGCACCCAGCGGCCCGGGCCGACCAGTTGGTCGAAGGCCGCGTGCAGCCGCTCGGTGGTCGCGGCCCGCTGGAACGGCTCGGTGCCGTAGCCCCAGAGCCGGACCACCGGCTCGGTCCAGCCGCCCGGGTCGGCCGGGTCGAAGCCGGTCTCCCGCCACAGGAACGCCCGGCACTCCTCGGCCAGCTCGCGGGGGAACGCGGCCGGGAGGCGGACGAAGCCCTCGGTGGTGAACTGCTCGATCTGATCCGGCGTCAGCACGTTTCGCACGTGGAGATTCTGGGCGCGCCGACGCCGGCCGGGCAACCGGGTTTCCCGGCGGGGCGGCCTACTCGGCGGGGCAGCCGGCCCAGAACCGGCCGAGCAGCCGGTTGAACTCCTGCGGCCGGTCCTGGTGCGGCGAGTGGTCGGTGCCCGGCACCAGCACCCGCCGGCCGCCGATCCGCTCGGCCAGGAAGACGCCGAAGGCCAGGAACGCCTCGCCGCTGAACGCCCGGTACTCCGGGGAGGCCGAACTCCAGTCGCCGTTCACCACCAGCTTCGGGTACCCGCCGGCGGCCAGCGGCTCCAGCGGCAGCACGGCCTCCCAGACCACCCGCTCCGCCATCGCCGAGGCGGTCGCGCGCAGCCGCCGCGGGGTGAGCTCCGGCATCGGCAGGCCGTACTCCTCGGTGGAGCGGCGCAGGTACTCCTCGGGGTCCATCGGCTCGCGCGCGGCCCCGAAGGCGGCCCGGAACCGGCCCAGCGCCGCCGCCACCTCGGGTACCTGGTGCTCGGCCGTGGCGAAGCCGGAGGGCTCGACCAGGGTCAGCGAGCGGACCGCCGCCGGGCGCTCGGCGGCGGCCAGCATCACCGCGCCGGTGCCGTAGGAGTGGCCGACCAGGTGGGCGGGGGTGTCGAGCAGGGCGAGCAGGTCGGCGGCGTCCACCTCGTAGTCGCTGCGCTCGGTGTCCGGTGCGCCGCCGAAGCCCCGACGGTCCATCAGCTCCAGCCGGTGGTCGGCGGCGAGCGGGCGCTGCCCGGCGAAGCACTCGGTGCCCCAGGTCATCGTGCCGTGCACCAGGACGACGCGGTCCGTGCCGGAACGCTCCTGCCACACCGTCACGTGCGTCATCGGTCGGGCTCCTCGGTTCGGGCGGTCGCGGTGGAGATCGGTTCGTCCAGCATCCGGACCGCGGGTGGTGCCGGTCAAGTGAATCCGCGAGCCGCGCCGGGCACCCCACGGCGGTTCGCGCCCGGCGCGCCGCCGGTCCGTGCCTACCCTCGTGCCGTGACGACGACTGCGCGGGTGACGGTGATCGGGCTCGGGGCGATGGGTGGCGCGCTGGCGGGCGCCTTCCTGACGGCGGGTCACCCGACCACGGTGTGGAACCGGACGCCGGGCCGGGCCGGCGCGCTCGCCGAGCGCGGCGCGGTGCCGGCCGGCTCGGCCGCCGAGGCGGTGGCCGCGAGCGAGCTGGTGGTGGTCTGCCTGTCCGACCACGAGGCGGTCCGCGAGACGCTCACCCCGCTGGCCGCGCAGCTCGCCGGCCGCACCGTGGTGGACCTGACCTCCGGCTCGCCGCTGGACGCCCGGGACACCGCGGACTGGGCCGACCGGCACGGCGTCGCCCACCTGGACGGGGTGATCATGACGACGCCGCCCGGGATCGGCCGGCCCGAGGTGCTCCAGCTCTACGCGGGCCCCCGCGCGGCCTTCGACTCCGCCCGCCCGGCGCTGGCCGCGCTCGGCGAGCCGCTCCACCTCGGCGAGGACCCGGCGCTGGCCCCGGTCTACGACACCGCGCTGCTCGGCCTGATGTGGGGCACGCTGACCGGTTGGCTGCACGGCGCGGCCCTGCTCGGCGCCGAGGGCCCGGGCGGCGGCGTCCCGGCGACCAGCTTCACCGAGGTGGCCGACCGCTGGCTGACCACGGTGCGCGCGTTCATGCGCGGCTACGCCCCGCAGATCGACGCCGCCCACTACCCCGGCGACGGCTTCCCGCTCAGCCTGCACTCCTCGACCATGGACATCCTGGCCCACGCCAGCGAGTTGCGCGGACTCTCCGCCGACTTCCCGCAGCTGCTGCGGGAGTTGACCACCCGGGCGATCAGCGCCGGGCACGGTGAGGACAGTTGGGCCCGCCTGGTGGAGTTCATCCGCACCACGTGAGCCCGGCCGGGTCAGCGCACGGTGGCGTCCGGGGTCTTGCCGTCCTGGGCCTGCTGGGAGCGGCTGACGAGCAACCGGGCGTACGGGGCCAGGTAGCCGGCGTCGGTCCGGCCGGTGGCGTAGGAGATGTCCAGCACCGTGGTGCCGACCTCGGTGATCACCTCGACCGACTGCGCGGAGGCGTAGGCGACCGAGCGCTCGCCGACGGTCGGGAAGGCGATCGGGCTGGCGCTGGCCGCGCTCTCGCTGGTGCCGGCCGAGAGCAGCGCGTCGTAGACCTGCCGGGCCTGGGCCGAACTGCCGGTCGCGAAGACCGAGAAGCCGATGGCGGTGCCCCCGGGGTCCTTGAAGCTCACGGTGCCGACGTCGGTGATCACCTTGCAGGCGGCCGTCAGCTGCGCGGTGCCGCCTCCGGAGCAGTCCGGGGCGTGCACGTCCGCCGGGTCGTCGCCCGCGCTCCAGCCGTTCGCCGGCAGGTCCGCCAGCACCGGGAGCACCTGCTGGACCTGGGCCTGGCCGAGCGGGGTCGCGTGGTGGCCGGCCAGCTGGTTCGAGCCGAACACCTGGCCGAGCGCGATCAGGCCGCCCACCACGACCAGCACCCCGGCCGCGATGGCGGCGTTGCGCCCGCGCCGACCGGGCGCCGGCACCCGGCCCGCCACCGTGCCGGCGAACTGCGCAGGCGGGACGAACGGGGCCCACCGGGTGCGCAGCGCCTCGGCCAGCAGCGGATCCGAGAGCAGCAGCTCGCCGACCGCGAGGGAGAGGTTGCGCAGGGTCTGCGGGTCGTTCGGCGTGCGGGTCAACTGGTCGGCGGCGGGCGCCCAGCGGGGTTGGGCGAGCAGGCGCTGCCAGGCCTGGCCGAGCAGGTCGGCGCCGAGCACGGCGGCCGGGTTCCCGCCGGTCTGGCCGACCGCCCGCGCGAGCGCCTGGACCACCGCGCCGACCAGGTCCGGACCGCTGCCCGAGGTCATCCGATCCCCCCATCGATGTGACCAGTTGACGAATACTCTGGCCGATTCGGGCCCGGCGCACACCGGTTGTCCCGAACTAGAGACCAAATCGCGACACCGGTCTCCCGGCGGTGCGTCAGTCGTACCGGGCCCGCAGCAGCTCCGCGGTGGCCTCGTCGGCCGGCAGGAAGGCCTCCAGGTGGAGCTCGGCGACCGTCACGTCCGTGGCCGTGGCGAAGGTGGTGAGCGTGGTGAGCAGGCGCAGGTCCCCGGCGGGAGTGCGCAGGTGGAGCGGGACGGCGAAGCCGAGCGGATCGCCCGCGGCGGCCGCGGGCGGCAGCAGGGCGGCCAGCTCGGCGGCCAGCGCGGCGAGTTCGGGGTCCTGCCGGCGGCGGGCCCGGGCGTGCATGTTCTCGGTGATGTGGCGGCCCCAGTCGGCCAGGTTGACCACCCGGCGGGCCATCCCGTCCGGATGCAGGGCGAGCCGGTAGACGTTGACCGGAGGGCGCAGCAGCTCGGCCGCCGCACCCTCGGTGAGCAGGTCGAACGCCGGGTTGGCGGCGACCAGTTCGCCGTGCGGGCCGGCGATCAGCGCGGGGTAGGGCAGGTGGCCGGCCAGGATCCGGTCCAGCGCCTCGCGCACCGGCCGCAGGATCGGCGCACCCAGCCCGGACTCCGGGTAGCGCGGCGCGTAACCGGCCGAGAGCAGCAGCGCGTTGCGCTCGCGCAGCCCCAACTCCAGCGACTCGGCCAGCCGCAGCACGATCGCCGCTCCGGGGTGCGAGCGGCCGGACTCCATGAAGCTGAGGTGCCGCTGGGTGGTGCCGGCCCGGTCGGCGAGCTCCAGCTGGCTGAGCCGGCGGTTGGCCCGCCAGCGCCGCAGCTCGGCGGGGAAGGCGGCGGTGCTCGTGGTCGTGGTCACCCGAGGAGTTCTAGCGCGTCGCGCGGCCACCGGGCCATTCCCGGCGGGGAATTGCCGCGCCCCGCCCGCCGCGCCGAGGATCCCGTTCGAACCACCGACACCTACCAGGGAGCTGACCCACCGTGCGTTCCTACCACCTGCGGACCCCCGGCGGCCTCGACGGACTGACCGTCAGCGAGCACCCCGTGCCGCGGCCCGGCCCCACCGAGCTGCTGGTCCGGGTCCGGGCCGCCGCGCTCAACCGGCGCGACACGCTCATCCTCGACGACCGCTACCCGCTGCCGTCGCGCCCCGGCGTGATCCCGCTGAGCGACGGCGCGGGGGAGGTGGTGGCGGTGGGCGAGCGGGTCACCCGGTTCCGGGCCGGCGACCGGGTGGTGGGCAGCTACTGGCCCCGCTGGACGGCGGGCCGGCTGCACCAGGGGCTCTACGACCAGCTCGGCAACACCGTGGACGGCCTGCTCACCGAGTACGCCGTGCTCGACCAGGAGTGGGCGGTCGCCGTGCCCGAGTCGCTGAGCTGGGTCGAGGCGGCCACCCTGCCCTGCGCGGCGGTCACCGCCTGGACCTCGCTCACCGGCGGCCGCGGGCTGCGCCCCGGCGCCACCGTGCTGACCCTGGGCAGCGGCGGCGTCTCGCTCTTCGCCCTGCAGCTGGCGAAGGCGATGGGCTGCCGGGTGGTCGTCACCACCACCGACCCGGCGAAGGCCGGGCGCCTGACCGCGCTCGGCGCCGACCTGGTCGTCGACACCGCCGCCGGCCCCGAGTGGAGCGAACGGGTGCGGGAGTTCACCGCCGGCGAGGGCGTCGACCTGGTGGTCGAGACGGTCGGCCCGGTCACCTTCGAGCAGTCGATGCGCGCGGTCGGCCTGTACGGCGAGGTGGTCTTCGTCGGCGGCGGCGCGGCCGAACCCGAGCTGCGGATCCGGGTGGCGACCTACGCCCGCACGATGGCCACCATCCGCCGGGTGTTCGTCGGCAGCCGGGAGGACCTGACCGACCTGGTCCGGGCGGTGGACGCGTTCGGCGTCCGTCCGGTGATCGACTCGGTCTTCCCGTTCGACCGGGCCCGCGAGGCCTACGGCCACTTCCGGGCGGGGCGGACCTTCGGCAAGGTGGTGGTCGAGATCGACTGACGGGCGCCCGGCTGACGGGCCGTCAGCCGCGCAGCCCGGCCAGCACCGCGTCGGTGAAGGCCGGCCAGACCTCGGCCGCCCACGGGCCGAAGGCCCGGTCGGTGAGGGCGGCGCAGGCCACCCCGGCCACCGGGTCCACCCAGAGGAAGGTGCCGGACTGGCCGAAGTGCCCGAAGGTGGTCGGCGCGCTGGTGGCACCGGTCCAGTGCGGGGCCTTGCCGTCGCGGATCTCGAAGCCCAGCCCCCAGTCGTTGGGCTTCTGGTGGCCGAAGCCCGGCAGCACCCCGCTCAGCCCAGGGAAGGCCACCTCCCGGGTGGCGGCGGCCACCGTGGACGGGTGCAGCAGCCGGGGCGCCTGCAGCTCGGCGGCGAACCGGGCCAGGTCGGCCGCGGTGGAGACGCCGCCCGCGCCGGCCGGGGTGCGGTGGCCGGGGTCGATCGCGGTGTCGGCCATGCCGAGCGGGGCGAAGACGGCCTCGGCCGCGTACTTCTCGAACGGGATGCCGGCGGCCGCGGCCAGCGCGTCGGCCAGCGCGTCGAAACCGGCGTTGGAGTAGAGCCGGCGGGTGCCGGGGGCGGCCATCACCCGGGCCTCGTCGAAGCCCAGGCCGGAGGTGTGGGCCAGCAGGTGGCGCACCGTCGAGCCCTCGGGGCCGGCCGGGTCGTCCAGTTCGAAGACGCCCTCCTCGACGGCCACCAGGGCCGCGTAGGCGCTCAGCGGCTTGGTCACCGAGGCGAGCTGGAAGCGGTGCCGCTGCGGCCCGGCCGTTCCCAGCACGGCGCCGTCCGCACCGCGCACCAGCACCGCCGCGGCCGTGTCCACCGGCCAGTCCTCGATCAAGCGCAAGCTCTCCATGGCCAGCACTCTAGACCGACCGGCAAATGGTGGGCGGCGTCGCGGGCCGATAGCTCTCGCGCCCCCAGCCTTCGGCCGGGAGGTGCCCCCAGGACGGCTTCTCCTCAGTCGCCAATGCTCCGCATGGACTCGCCCCCAGCCTTCGGCCGGGAGGTACCCCCATCGTCGGCGCCGCCCAGACTCGGCTCTCGACCCGCTCCTTCCTCCACCCACCATTTGCCGGTCGGTCTTGATGCGAGCCGGTGGGATTCCCGGATTCGGCTTGCTTCGAGTGCACTCCAACTCGATAGCGTCGTACCCGTCGCACCGCAGCAGAGGGGGAACCCACCGATGAGCGCACAACCCGCCGGGTCCGGCCAGGACGAGCGCACCGGCACGCTGCGGCACAGCATCAGCGAGGTCGCCGAGCTGACCGGTCTGACCGCGCACACGCTGCGCTGGTACGAGCGGATCGGCCTGCTCGACCCGGTGAACCGCACCCACGGCGGCCGTCGGCTCTACAGCGACGGCGACCTGTCCCGGCTCGACTTCCTCGGCAGGCTGCGGCTGACCGGGATGTCGGTGGCGGACATGCTGCGCTACATCGAGCTGGTCCGGCAGGGCACCGGCACCCTGGACGAGCGGCGGGAGCTGCTGATCGCCCACCGTTCCGAGGTCCGGGAGCGGATCGCCGACCTGTACGCCACCCTCGCGGTGCTCGACCACAAGATCGACCTCTACGCGGAGCAGTCCGGCTCCTCCTGCACTCCTGGGAAGGAAACAAGCGCATGAGCACCACCCTCCCCACCGTCCAGCTCGGCACCGACGGCCCGGTCGTCGGCAAGCAGGGCCTCGGTTGCATGGGCATGAGCGAGTTCTACGGCCCCACCGACACCACGGAGGCGCTGGCCACCCTCGACGCGGCCCTGGAGGCCGGCGTCACCCTCTTCGACACCGCGGACATCTACGGCAGCGGCGCCAACGAGGAGCTGATCGGCCCGTTCGTCCGGGCCAACCGCGACCGGGTGGTGCTCGCCACCAAGTTCGCCATCGAGCGCAAGGCCGAGGACCCGGCCTACCGCGGCGTGCGCAACGACCCGGAGTACATCCGCAGCGCCGTGGACGCCTCGCTGAAGCGCCTGGGCATCGACGTCATCGACCTGTACTACATGCACCGCCGCAACCGGGAGGTGCCGCTGGCCGAGTCGATCGGTGCGATGGCCGAGCTGGTCCAGGCCGGCAAGGTGCGCCACCTGGGCCTGTCCGAGGTGACCGGCAGCGAGCTGCGCGAGGCGCACGCGGTGCACCCGATCGCCGCCGTGCAGTCCGAGTGGTCGCTCTTCACCCGCACCCTGGAGCAGGGCGTGGTGCCGGTCGCCGCGGAGCTGGGCATCGGCCTGGTGCCCTACTCGCCGCTCGGCCGCGGCTTCCTGACCGGCAACTTCCCGAGCAGTGGCGAGATGGACGCGAGCGACTTCCGCCGCAGCCAGCCGCGGTTCAGCGGCGAGGCCGGCCGGGCCAACGCCGAGCTGATCGCCCCGATCCAGCGGATCGCGGCGGCGCGCGGGGTCACCGCGGCCCAGGTCGCGCTGGCCTGGCTGCACGGCCGGGCCGAGGTCTTCGGGCTGACCGCGGTGGTGCCGATCCCCGGCACCCGCAAGCGCACCCGGCTGGCCGAGAACGTGGCCGGCGCCGGCCTGGAGCTGACGGCGCAGGAGCTGGCCGAGCTGGAGCCGATCGCCGGCCAGGTGACCGGCGACCGCTACGCGGACATGAGCCTGGTGCGGGACGGCAAGGAGTGACCGTCCGCCGGGTCCGCCGGGTCAGGACGGCTGCTGGTACTTGACGTCCTGGTAGTCGCCCAGCGCGATCGCGGCGAAGTTGTAGAGGCTGGCGGTCCCGGGGTCGAAGTACCCGGCGTGCCCGACGGCGCCGGTCGAGGAGACCACCTCGGCGCCGAAGTCCGGGCTGGTCGGGTCGGCCCCGTGGCCCATCCCGCCGACCTCCACGTAGGGCACGTTGCCGATCCAGTCGGCCGGGTTGCGCGAGGTGGCCCAGACGTGCACCCCGGTGCCCAGCCCGGCGGCGCTGTCCACGTTCATGCCGGGGCTGCCCAGCACGATCATGTCGGTGGTCTCGCCGCGCATCTTCGGCGCGGCCTCGCCGCACACCACGCTGCCGTAGGAGTGGCAGATCAGGGCCGGCGGGGCGACCGGGGAGGTGGTCTGCCTGAGCCCGTCCAGGGTCCGCAGCAGCCGGGGTGCGGCGGCCACGGCCAGCCGCGAGGTGACCGCGTCCGGGCCCAGGCCCACCGGGCTGACGTAGTCGGTCCAGGCGATCACCGCGGTGGGCGTGCCGGGGGAGAGCTGCTGCTCCTCGGCCCGCACCGCCCGGGCCATGCCGGCCGAGAACTGGAGCGGGTGCTCGCCGTTGTCGTGGTGGCTCAGGTCGCTGTCCGAACCGGGCACCACCACGGCGATCCGCTTGGCGGTGGCCAGGTCGCCCATCACCTCGGCCACCAGGCCGCGGCCGCGCGGGTCGAAGGCGAGGACCTGCCGGCCCGGGTCGAGCAGCGGGCGGGTGTTGTCCACCCGGATCGCGTCCGCGGCGCGGCGCGCGGAGTCGGTCTTCGGGTCGGTGCTCTCGGCCTGGGCCCGGTCGATCTCGTTCTGGATGGCGATCCGGTTGGCCTGGTAGCGCAGTTGCAGCGGGGCGCCGTCCAGGTTGCCGACCACCAGCGGGTACTCGCGCACCAGCTGCTGCTGCTGGGCCGGGGTGAGCGAGGCGAAGAAGGCGGCCACGGTGCCGGCGTCGGCGGTGGCCGGGTCGGGCAGCGTGCGGTCCAGCGAGTGGTCCTGGACCCAGGCGGCGGAGCCGGCCGGCGGGGTGGTGATCGCCACCTGCTCGTTGGCGGCGGCGGCCTGTGCCGCGGCGGCCCCGGCGTCGGCCAGCACCGCGCAGGTCGCGAAAGCGCCGATCATGAGGCGCTTCAGCCGCCTGCGCTGCATCGCGTCAACTCCTGTTGGTACGACGGGCGGTCGGGGACCGCCGGCCCGGGGGGACGTCTGGGTACAGTCGGCCAGCGTATGGCCTGCGGCGGGGCGATGGAGCCGCGCCAAACTGTGGGTTGAATCACAGTGGAGCCGAGCTGGAGCTTTCGCACCCGCAGGACTCGCCGGGCCGCGCGC
Source organism: Kitasatospora viridis (assembly GCF_007829815.1). NCBI lineage: Bacteria > Bacillati > Actinomycetota > Actinomycetes > Kitasatosporales > Streptomycetaceae > Kitasatospora > Kitasatospora viridis. The sequence goes on from NZ_VIWT01000001.1 coordinate 4,507,593, forward strand.
TGCTGCTAAGGTCACCCGACTGAGTGTCAGACACCGGTTGACGGCCGGTCAGTTCCAGTGCCCGTCGACCAGCGCGGGCCCCAGCTGGTCCAGGTGCCGCTCGATCACCGTGATGATCCCCTCCGGACCGTCCTGCCCGGCCCCCTCGGGCCCGTCCGGCGCGCCGGGGCCGGTGGACCAGGCCAGGTGCGCGCTGCGCACGGCGGCGCCGAAGAGCGCGGCGAGCAGCCGCGGGCGCGGGTCGGCGGCGACGTCCAGGCCCTCCCGCTCGGCCAGGATCCCGGCCACCCGCCGCTCCTGCTCGGCCGAGCGGCGCAGCTGGGCGGCCAGCAGGGTCGGGGTGTTCTCGATCAGCTGGACCAGCTCCAGGGCCGCGGTGACGCCCCGGCCGCCCTGGTGGTGGGCGGCGCTGAGGTCGCGCCAGGAGGCGCAGACGGCCATCCGCAGCGCCTGCAGCGGGGGCTCCCCGGCGGGGCGCTCGGCCAGCCGCTCGATGAAGTAGTCCTCGCTGTCGGCCAGCACGGCGAGGGCGGCCTCCTCCTTGTTGGCGAAGTAGCGGAAGAAGGTCCGCTGCGAGACGTCCACCGCGGCGGCGATCTCGTCCACCGTGGTCCGCTCGTACCCGTGGCTGAGGAAGAGCCGGTGCGCGGCGTCCACCAGGGCGTCCCGGGTGCGCTGCTTCTTGCGTTCGCGCAGGCCCGGTCCGGCGGCTGGGGCTGGGGAGGTCTGGCCCATGACCTCACGATAGCGCGCCCGTCCCACCCCTCACCGACGTCCTGTCAGCCGCTGCCATGTTCTGCCGCCACCGGGCCCGGGCACGGCCGAGGGCCGGCCCCCGTGCGGGGAGCCGGCCCTCGGTGGGTCTGGCGGTGGATCAGGCGTCGCCGCCGGCCTCGCCCGGGTGGGCGGCGGCCACGTCCAGCAGCTCGTAGCGGTCCAGCGCCTCCTTCAGCGCGGAACGCTCGACCTTGCCCTGCTTCGCCAGCTCGGTCAGCACGCCGAGCACGATCGACTGGGCGTCGATGTGGAAGAAGCGGCGGGCCGCACCGCGGGTGTCGGCGAAGCCGAAGCCGTCGGCACCCAGCGACTGGTACTGGTTCGGCACCCAGCGGGAGATCTGGTCCGGCACGGCGCGCATCCAGTCGGAGACGGCCACGACCGGGCCCTCGGTGCCGTGCAGCTTCTGGGTCACGTACGGCACCCGCTGCGGCTCCTCGGGGTGGAGCAGGTTGAACTCCTCGGCCTCCACCGCGTCGCGGCGCAGCTCGTTCCAGGAGGTCGCCGACCAGACGTCCGCCTTGACGTTCCACTCCTCGGCGAGGATGCGCTGGGCCTCCAGGGCCCACGGCACCGCCACGCCCGAGGCGAGGATCTGCGCCGGGACCTGGCCGGCGGTGCCGGCCTGGTAGCGGTACAGGCCCTTGAGGATGCCCTCGACGTCCACGTTCTCGGGCTCGGCCGGCATCCGGATCGGCTCGTTGTAGACCGTCATGTAGTAGAAGACGTCCTCGCCGTGCGGGTGCTCGGCGGAGGAGCCGTACATCCGGCGCAGGCCGTCCTGGACGATGTGGGCGATCTCGAACCCGTAGGCCGGGTCGTAGGCGACCACGCCGGGGTTGGTCGAGGCCAGCAGGTGCGAGTGGCCGTCGGCGTGCTGCAGGCCCTCACCGGTCAGCGTGGTGCGGCCGGCGGTGGCGCCGATCACGAAGCCGCGGGCCAGCTGGTCGGCCATCTGCCAGAACTGGTCGCCGGTGCGCTGGAACCCGAACATCGAGTAGAAGACGTAGACCGGGATCAGCGGCTCGCCGTGGGTCGCGTAGGACGAACCGGCGGCGATCAGCGAGGCGGTGCAGCCGGCCTCGGAGATGCCGTCGTGCAGCATCTGGCCGGTCGGCGACTCCTTGTAGGCCAGCAGCAGCTCGCGGTCGACCGACTCGTAGGTCTGGCCGAGCGGGTTGTAGATCTTGGCCGACGGGAAGAGCGAGTCCATGCCGAAGGTGCGGTACTCGTCCGGCGCGATCGGCACGAAGCGGTTGCCGATGCCCTTGTCCCGCATGAGGTCCTTGAGCACCCGGACGAAGGCCATCGTGGTGGCGATGGTCTGCTGGCCGGAGCCCTTCTTGACCGCCTTGTACGCGTCGTCGCCGGGCAGCTCCAGCCGGCGCGGCCGCACCTTGCGGGTGGGCACGTAGCCGCCGAGCTCCTCCCGGCGGTCGTGCATGTACTGGATCTCCTCCGAGTCGCGGCCCGGGTGGTAGTAGGGCGGGTAGCCCTCTTCGAGCTGCTTGTCGGTGATCGGGATGTGCAGCCGGTCGCGGAACCGCTTGAGGTCCTCGACGGTCAGCTTCTTCATCTGGTGGGTCGCGTTGCGGCCCTCGAAGTTCGGACCCAGGGTCCAGCCCTTGACGGTCTGGGCCAGGATCACGGTCGGCTGGCCCTTGTGCTCGCGGGCCGCCTTGAAGGCCGCGTAGACCTTCTTGTGGTCGTGGCCGCCGCGACCCAGGTGCTGGATCTGCTGGTCGGTCATGTTCTCGACCATGGCGCGCAGCCGCAGGTCGCCGCCGAAGAAGTTGTCGCGGATGTACGCGCCGGACTCGGTGGCGTAGGTCTGGAACTGGCCGTCCGGGGTGGAGTTCAGCTTGTTGACCAGGACGCCGTCGCGGTCCTGGGCCAGCAGCGGGTCCCAGGTGCGGTCCCAGACCAGCTTGATGACGTTCCAGCCGGCGCCGCGGAACTGCGACTCCAGCTCCTGGATGATCTTGCCGTTGCCGCGGACCGGGCCGTCCAGGCGCTGCAGGTTGCAGTTGACCACGAAGGTCAGGTTGTCCAGGCCCTCGCGCGCGGCCAGCGACAGCTGGCCGAGCGACTCCGGCTCGTCCATCTCGCCGTCGCCGAGGAAGGCGTAGACGTGCGAGGCGGAGGTGTCCTTGATGCCGCGGTGCTCCAGGTAGCGGTTCATCCGGGCCTGGTAGATCGCACCGAGCGGGCCGAGGCCCATCGAGACGGTGGGGAACTCCCAGAAGTCCGGCATCAGCCGCGGGTGCGGGTAGCTGGAGAGGCCGTAGGGAGCCTTGGACTTCTCCTGCCGGAAGGCGTCGAGCTGCTGCTCGCTCAGTCGGTCCAGCAGGAAGGCGCGGGCGTAGATGCCGGGGGACGCGTGGCCCTGGAAGAAGACCTGGTCGCCGGACTCGCCGTCGGCGTCCTTGCCGCGGAAGAAGTAGTTGAAGCCGACGTCGTAGAGCGACGCGGAGGAGGCGAAGGTGGCGATGTGGCCGCCGACGCCGATGCCGGGGCGCTGGGCGCGCGAGACCATGACGGCCGCGTTCCAGCGGGTCGCGTTGAGGACCTTGCGCTCGATCTCCTCGTTGCCGGGGAAGAACGGCTCGTCCTTGGTGGCGATCGTGTTGACGTAGTCGGTGCTGCGCATCTCGGGCACGGCGACACGCTTCTCGCGGGCGCGCTCGATCAACCGGAGCATCAGGTAGCGGGCGCGCTCACGACCGCGCTCGTCGATGGCCGCGTCGAGCGACTCCAGCCATTCCGCGGTCTCCTCGGGATCGAAGTCCGGGACCTGACTCGGAAGGCCGCCAATGATGATCGGGTTGCGATCTGATCCGGAAGCCACGCTGTTCCTTCACTGTCGGACGAATGGGGGTGTGTCGCGCCGCCTCCATCGTGCTACCGCGTTCGGAGATCCGTCATCTCTACCGATCGGTAACCGTCGTCCCTGGTCAGGGCTCCGGTTCTAGGTGGCGTGCGGCCGGCGGTCCGCTTGGCCCGCCGGAGTGAGGGCCAACAGGAGACTCTACGCCGGTGATCGAGCTGCTCTCGAATGCCGTTCGCATCGCGGGCGGTCGGGCCGGATCGCGGCTCCCGTCCACGGGCCTCCGCAGCATGGGCGAACGGTCAGTAAAAGGGCAAATCGGTGTGATTCCCGGCACAGGCAACGGCGTGTCTTGGGGCGACACGTCAACCTTTGGGTGGGATCGGGGGTCGGGTACTTGCGCGAACCGCCGCGCCCGTGTGGACTACGGCCACAGCCTGGCACCGACGCCGGGCCGAAATACTGGAGGTTATTCCCGTGAGCGCGACCGCGGACCCCGCGGACAAGTCCAACCCGGCCGTCAAGCTGGGCTTCGAGCCCGGTCAGATCGTCCAGGAGCTGGGGTACGACGACGACACCGACCAGGACCTCCGCGAGGGCATCGAGGAGATCACCGGTGAGGAGCTCGTCGACGAGGACTACGACGACGTCGCCGACGCCGTCCTGCTGTGGCACCGCGAGGAGGACGGGGATCTGACCGACGCCCTCGTCGACGCCCAGGAGTACCTGGTCGAGGGCGGTCTGATCTGGCTGCTGACGCCGAAGAAGGGGCGCGACGGCCACGTCGAGGCGCACGAGGTCGCCGAGGCGGCGCAGACCGCCGGGCTGTCGCAGACCAGCTCGATCACCGTGGCGGCCGACTGGGCCGGTACCCGGCTGGCGACCCCGAAGTCGGCCGCGAAGCCCAAGCGCTGAGTCTCGCGCCGAACCGCCCGCCGGGTCAGTGACCGGCGTCGACGGCCCCCGCTGGAGCTTCCTCCAGCGGGGGCCGTCCGCTGTCCGCCGGGACTCGTGCACTCCGCCCGGGGGACTGTTCGCCCCGGGCGAAACTCCGCCCGAAGGGACCCCCTGGCTCACCCGTTCGGCCGAAGGGGCCCCGACGGATGCAAGGATGTGGCCGCGGCGGCCGCCGGTCGCCCTGCGCGCTCCGCTGAGAAAGGTCCTCACCATGGCCATCGAGGTCGGCACCCAGGCTCCGGACTTCGAGCTGAAGAACCAGCACGGCGAGCTGATCAAGCTCTCCGACTTCCGGGGTGAGAAGAACGTCGTCCTGGTCTTCTACCCGTTCGCCTTCACCGGCGTCTGCACCGGCGAGGTCTGCGAGATCCAGCAGGAGCTGCCCCGGCTGCAGAACGACGACGTCCAGGTGCTGGCGGTCTCCAGCGACTCGCCGTTCACCCTGCGGGTCTTCGCGGAGCAGCAGAGCCTCGACTACCCCCTGCTGTCGGACTTCTGGCCGCACGGTGCGACCTCCCGCGCCTACGGCGTCTTCGACGAGGAGAAGGGCTGCGCGGTGCGCGGCACCTTCGTGATCGACAAGGCCGGCGCGGTCCGCTGGTCCATCGTCAACGGCCTCCCGGACGCCCGGGACACCAAGGAGTACCTGGCCGCGATCGACGCGCTCTGAGCCCCTCCCGGCCCCCGGAACGGCCCGGTGCGGCAGGCGGACGCCTGCCACGCCGGGCCGTTCCGCCTCGCGGACGGGAACCCGACAGTACGATCGGGCCGTTGGCCGAACGAGGGCCCGCACGGATACGGGACACGACGAACAGCACTTGGAGGTACCTGTGGGTGTGAGCCTGAGCAAGGGCGGCAACGTCTCGCTGACCAAGGAGGCGCCGGGCCTGACCGCGGTCCTGGTCGGCCTGGGCTGGGACGCCCGGACCACCACCGGCGCGGACTTCGACCTGGACGCCAGTGCGCTGCTGTGCACCGAGGCGGGCAAGGTCGCCAAGGACAGCGACTTCGTCTTCTTCAACAACCTCAAGAGCGCCGACGGTTCGGTCGAGCACACCGGCGACAACCTCACCGGTTCCGGTGACGGCGACGACGAGGTGATCAAGGTGGACCTGTCCACCGTGCCGGCCGGCGTCGCGAAGATCGTCTTCCCGGTCTCGATCTACGAGGCGGAGACCCGCGGGCAGAACTTCGGCCAGGTGCGCAACGCCTACATCCGGGTGGTCAACCAGGTCGGCGGTGCCGAGATCGCCCGCTACGACCTCTCCGAGGACGCCTCGACCGAGACCGCGATGGTCTTCGGCGAGCTCTACCGCAACGGTGCGGAGTGGAAGTTCCGCGCGATCGGCCAGGGCTACGCCTCCGGCCTGCGCGGGATCGCCCAGGACTTCGGGGTGAACGTCTGACCCCCACCGTCTGACCCCGGGTCACCCGGTTTCCTGACGGCCCGTCGCGCCCCGTGCGCGGCGGGCCGTCGGCGTTCCCGGGGGCCTTGGCGGGACGGCCTCGTTCTGGCGCGAAACGGTCCTCGGGGTGCTTGATAGGTTCTCCAAGTTCAGCATGTTCAGTGGGCGGTTCGGAACTGTTCGACCGCGGGCGGGCGTAGACATGAAGTCGACCCGCCCCGTCCGGAGCACGGTGCGGGCCGCCAGGGAGTGGGAGGAAGAGCCACCATGAGTGTGACGCTCGTCAAGGGCGGAAACGTCTCGCTGAGCAAGGCCGCACCGAATCTGACACAGGTGCAGATCGGGCTCGGCTGGGACGCCCGGTCCACCACCGGCGCGCCCTTCGACCTCGACGCGAGTGCGCTGCTCTGCTCGGGCGGCCGGGTGCTCGGCGACGAGTACTTCGTCTTCTACAACAACCTCAAGAGCCCCGAGGGCTCCGTCGAGCACCTGGGGGACAACCTGGTCGGCGGGGTCGAGGGCGAGGAGGGGGACGAGGAGGTCGTGGTGGTCAACCTCGACCTGGTCCCGGCCCAGGTGGACAAGGTGGTCTTCCCGGTCTCGATCTACGACGCGGACGCGCGGGCGCAGAGCTTCGGCCAGGTGCGCAACGCCTACATCCGGGTGGTCGACACGCAGGGCGGCGGGGAGATCGCGCGGTACGACCTGACCGAGGACGCCTCCAGCGAGACCGCGATGATCTTCGGCGAGCTCTACCGCTACCAGGGGGAGTGGAAGTTCCGCGCCGTCGGTCAGGGGTACGCCTCCGGGCTCCGTGGGATCGCCCTGGATTTCGGGGTCAACGTACAGTAAAGATCACGTCAAAAGATGATGTGATCTGAAGGCCGAAAGGTAGTCATAGCGTGTTCCTCCGCACATTCGGATGGTCCTTCGTGACCACGATCGCCGGGTTGGTGGCGGCAGGGCTGATCTGGGGACCCACCGGGTTCGGCGTGGTGCTGATCCTGGCGATCCTGGAGATCTCCCTCTCGTTCGACAACGCGGTGGTCAACGCCACGGTCCTGAAGCGGATGAACCCCTTCTGGCAGAAGATCTTCCTCACGGTCGGCGTGCTGATCGCGGTCTTCGGCATGCGGCTGCTCTTCCCGCTGCTGGTCGTGATGCTCACCGCGCACATCGGGCCGGGCACCGTGATCGACCTGGCGCTGCACACCGGCCACACCTACCAGGGCCTGACCTACGGTCAGCACCTGGAGGCCGCCAACCCGGCGATCGCCGCGTTCGGCGGGATCTTCCTGCTGATGATCTTCCTGGACTTCATCCTGGCGGAGAAGGACTACCACTGGCTTCGCCCGATCGAGCGGACGCTGGAGAAGCTCGGCAAGCTCGAAGCCCTCTCCAGCGTGATCGCGCTGGTCTCGCTGGTGCTGGCCGCGCGCTTCTTCGCCGGGGACCGGGCCGAGACGGTGCTGCTGGCCGGCGTGCTCGGCCTGGTCACCTACCTGGTGGTGAACGGGCTCTCGGGGGTGTTCGAGAGCTCGGTCGAGGCCGAGGAGGAGGCGGAGGAGGAGGCCGAGCGGGAGGGCCGGTCGCTGGTCCAGGTGGCCGGCAAGGCGGCGTTCTTCCTCTTCCTCTACCTGGAGGTGCTGGACGCCTCGTTCTCCTTCGACGGCGTGGTCGGCGCCTTCGCCATCTCCAACGACATCTTCCAGATCACCCTGGGCCTGGGCATCGGCGCGATGTACATCCGCTCGCTGACCGTCTTCCTGGTCCGCAAGGGCACCCTGGACGACTACGTCTACCTGGAGCACGGCGCGCACTACGCGATCGGGGCGCTGGCCGCGATCCTGCTGGTCTCCATCGAGTACAAGATCCCGGAGATCGTCACCGGCCTGATCGGGGTCGCCTTCATCGGCGCCGCGCTCGGCTCCTCGGTGCTGCGCAACCGGCGCCAGGCGGCGCTGGGTTCGCTGGCGGCGCAGGACTCGTCGTCATCCTCGTCGTCATCGGTCGGCACCCGGCACTGACGCCGGCCCGGCCACGGACGAAGGCCCCCGCACCCTGGACCAGGGTGCGGGGGCCTTCGGCGTCGAGCGGGGTCAGCCGAGCTTCTTCTCCATCGCCCGCAGCTTGCGCTCCAGCGAGTCGAAGGGCGAGTCCAGCTTCGGCATCGACAGCGTGTCGTCGTCCGGGGTCAGGTCGATCGCGCCGGCGCGGCGCAGGCCGCCGGAGAGCGCGGCGGGCTCCAGCGCGGAGCGGCCGGTCCTGGCCAGCGGGTCGGCCTCGGTGGTCAGTGCGTCAGCGGACTCCGCTAGCGCAGGCTCCGTAGCGGGCTGGCCGTCGGCGCCGCCGCGGGTCAGGGCGGGCACCTGGCGGCCGCCGCGGCCACGGGTCAGGCTGCCCTGCCGGGCGATCGCCTTCAGCTCGGCCCGCTCCCGGCGGTCGGCGCTGCGGGCCGCGGTGCGGGCGGCCAGCTTGCTGACCCGCTCCTCGCGGACCTCCTCCACCGCCTCGTCCAGGCTGCGCACGTTCTCCAGCAGCATCAGCGACCAGGCCGCGTAGGTCTCGCGCGGGGCGCGCAGCCAGCGGACGATCCGGATCTGCGGCAGCGGACGGGGGATCAGGCCCTGCTCGCGCAGCGCGGCCCGGCGGGTCTGCTTGAGCGCCCGGTCGAAGAGCACGGCCGCCGAGATCGACATGCCGGCGAAGAACTGCGGGGCGCCGTTGTGATCGCCGCCGCGCGGGGCGTGCACCCAGTTGAACCAGGCCGAGGCGATCGCGAAGAGCCACACCAGCATCCGGGAGCCGAGCGCCGCGTCACCGTGGCTGGCCTCGCGGACGGCGAGCACGGAGCAGAACATCGCGGCGCCGTCCAGGCCGAACGGCACCAGGTACTGCCAGCCGTTGCTCAGGCCCAGGTTCTCGGTGCCGAAGCCGACCAGGCCGTGGAAGGAGAGCGCGGCCGCCACGCCGGCGCACACGAACAGCAGCACGTAGGAGGAGATCCCGTAGACCATCTCCTTGCGGCGGCGGCGCTCCTCGCTGCGCTCCCAGGAGTCCGTGCTCTCCTCGGTCTTGGACGCCTTGAAGCGCAGGGTGGCCACCAGGACGGCGGTGAAGACCAGGGCCGCGCCGCCGACGACGGCCCAGACAACCTGTATGGACGAGAGTGACATGCGGCGTGAGCCTCTGCTTTCCGCGGTCGGGCGGGAGGTGGGAGGGGTACCCGCGGGTGACGGGGGACACCTGTGCGCGATGACGATATCGCGTCCGAAGGGGGGCCATGGTACGGGAGTGCGGTTGTGCTCACCATCCGCTGGACGGGTGTTGCTCCGGTGCTCCGACGGTGCGGTGACGAACCGTCGGATCCGACGGTGGCTCAGAGCCACCGCTGGGTAGGGGATCCAGGGCACAATGGTGCGTCAGGCGGGCGTCACGGCAGGTGACGGCCGGTCGAGGGCTGGGGGCGGGACAGTGGCAAACGCGGTCTGGGAGTTCCTGCGCGGGGAGCGGCACCTGCCCGAGGTGATGATGAGTCAGGGCGGCAAGGTCACCCTGACCAAGTCCAGCCCCGCGCACGCGATCACCACCGAGGGGCCGATGACCGGCAACCTCTACGTCAACCTGCACTGGTCGGCCCGGCTGGACCAGGGCTCGCAGGGTCAGCTGCGCCGCAAGCTGCTGCAGCCCCGGCTGCTGCGGCAGTCCGACGGCGGGGGCGGCGGGCTGGAGGGCGCGCCGCAGAACGTGGACCTCGACCTCGCCTGCATGTACGAACTGACCGACGGCACCCGGGGCGTGGTGCAGCCGCTCGGCAAGTTCTTCGGCGACCTCAGCCACCCGCCGTACATCAAGCTGAGCGGCGACGACAAGTACGGTGCGCCGTCCGGCGAGACGATGTTCATCAACCTGGAGAAGAAGGAGCAGTTCAAGCGACTGCTGATCTTCGTCTACATCTACGACGGCACGCCGGCCTTCGCCAGCACCCACGCGGTGATACAGATCATCCCGCCCACCGGGCCGCGCCTGGAGGTCACCCTGGACCGCCGGGAGGCGGCCGCCCGGTCCTGCGCTGTGCTGCTGATCGAGAACGAGGGCGGGGTGCTGATGGCCCGTCGGGAGGTCCGCTACGTGCACGGGTTCCAGGCGGACCTGGACCGGCTCTACGGCTTCGGCATGCAGTGGGAGCGCGGCTACAAGGAGGACTAGCGCCCGGCTCCCGGCGCTCGCCGACGGTGGGTCAGCGCGGCTGGAACTGCGGGCCCTGCGGGGGCAGGGTGAAGTTCGGGTCCAGCGGGGGAGCCGGCGGCATCGGCGGCACGGGGGGCTGCTGGGCGGCCGGGTAGCCGTAGCCGCCGTACTGCGGGGACGGCGCCTGCGGGGGCGGGGTGTGCTGCGGCTGCATGGTCTGAGGGTAGCCGTAGCCCGCCGGGGCCTGGGGTGCGGGCGGGTAGCCGTAGCCGGGCTGGGTCTGCTGCGGCGGGTAGCCGTAACTCCCGGTCGGCGGTGCGGCCGGCGGGGGCGGGGTGGTCGCGGCCACCGCCGGGGCGGGGGTCGGCGGGGTGTGCGGCGGGACGCTCGGGGGCGGCGGTACGGACACGGGGGCGGCGGGCTCCTCGGCGGCGGGCGGCGGGGTCTGCGGGGTCTGCTGCGGGGCCGGTTCGGCCGGCGCCTGCTCGTCGTCCACCGTGATGCCGAAGTCGGTGGCCAGGCCGCCCAGGCCCGAGGCGTACCCCTGGCCCACCGCGCGGAACTTCCAGCCGCCGTCGCGCCGGTAGAGCTCGGCGCAGACCAGCGCGGAGACCGGATCCGCCTCGTGCACCGGGAACTCGGCCAGCGGCGCGCCGCCGGCCGGCGTGCCGGCGTCGTAGAGCAGCACCCGCAGGCCGGTGACCCCGCGGAAGGTGCCCGGCTCGGCCGAGCCCGCCAGCACCACCCGGTCGATCCCGGCCGGCAGCTTGGCCAGGTCCACCTCGATCGTGTCGGCGATCTCCTCGGTGCCCGGCACCCGGTGCTTGGGCAGGTGGCGGACCACGCCCGAAGGGTGCCGGGGCTGGTTGTAGAAGACGAAGTCGGCGTCCGAGCGGACCTTGCCGCCCGCGCCGAGCAGCAGTGCGGAGGCGTCCACGTCCGGTGCGCCCGCCACCGCGTTCCAGCGCAGCACGGCGCGGACCGCTGCCGCGGCCAGCGAGATGTTGGCGCCCTTCGCCATCACGTGCGTCATACCGGCAATCCTGCCTGCTGGCCCGCCCGCCGGACAACGCGGGTGCGGGGGTGTGTCCGCGGCCGGAATTGACCGAAAGATTGCTCGCTTTCGCAACTGATGGATTGTCGGATTCCTGGACGGGCCGCCGGTGGGGGCCGGAGAAGTTCAGCGAATTCCGGGTCGGCGGGTATCCGAATTGCTCCGGGCGGGCCGTACGATGGGCGGCCGGTACCGGGCCCAGCTGCGAGAACGTGCCCGGCGGCCGGTGTCCGGGGCGGCCCCCGGAATACCCGGCCCCATTGCCGGGGAACCCTTCCGGGCGGGCCCGTGAAACTCACTGGGGGAGAGTGTTTTGCGCCATTTCGGCCAGCTCGACGCCGCGGTCCGCCGCCGGCTCTTCCACCGCGAGCCGGAGCCGGTGGACCCCCGCGGCGACCCCGCGGCGCTGGCCGCCGCGCTCGGCGGCACCCTCTACTGCCCCGCCGACCGGGCGGGCCTTGCCGCCGACGTGCGCCGGCAGGCGGCCCGCGGTGCGGTCTCCATGGTGCTCTGCCTGGAGGACGCGGTGGCCGACGCCGAACTGCCCGCGGCAGAGGACAACCTGGTCGCCCAGCTCACCGCGCTGGCCCGGGAGGCGGCGGCGGAGCAGCTCCCGCTGCTCTTCGTCCGGGTCCGCACCCCCGAACAGATCGGCGAGCTCACCCGGCGGCTCGGGCCGGCCGCCGAGCTGCTCAGCGGCTACGTGCTGCCCAAGTTCACCGAGGCGGTCGGGGCCCGCTACCTGGAGCAGCTGGCCGAGGCGGCCGAGCTGACCGGGCGGCGGCTCTACGGCATGCCGGTGCTGGAGTCGCCCGAGCTGGCCCACCTGGAGCGGCGCCGGACCGAACTGCTGGCCGTGGCCGAGCTGCTGGCCAAGCACCGGGAGCGGGTGCTCGCGGTGCGGCTCGGGGTGACCGACCTGTGCGCCGGCTACGGCCTGCGCCGCCCGCCCGGGCTGACCGCCTACGACCTGGCGGTGGTGGCCGCGGTGATCGGCGACGTGGTCAACGTGCTGGGCCGGGCCGACGGCACCGGGTTCACCGTGACCGGCCCGGTCTGGGAGTACTTCCCGCTGCAGCGCTGGGGCCCGGAGTTGGCCGGGCTCCGCCGTGAGCTCGAACTCGACCTGGCGAACGGCCTGTTGGGCAAGACCTGCGTGCACCCCAGTCAACTGCCGGTGGTGCACGCCCGCTTGGTGGTCAGTCACGAGGAGTACAGCGACGCGCGGGTGATCCTGCGCAGGGAGGCGGGCGGGGTGCTGGCGTCCAGCTACCGCAACAAGATGAACGAGGCCCGCCCGCACCGGGTCTGGGCCGAGCGGACGCTGCGGCGGGCCGCCGCCTTCGGGGTGGCCCGGGCGGGCGTCGGCTTCGACGAGCTGCTCCCGGCGGTGTGCGGTGGCTGAGCCGGTCTGGGACGGGGAGTGGGTGACCGGGCGGCTCGGGGTGCGGCTCGGGCCGCCCGAACTGCGCGAGCTGCTCGGGCTGGCACTGCGGGCCGGCAACGGGCGGCGGGCCCAGCTGCTGGTCTCCCGGGTGCTGGGCAAGCACCTGCCGCAGGACCCGCGGGTGGTGCACCGGGCCGGTCGGCAGCTCGGGGAGCGGGTCCGGGAGGCGCTCGGGGACGGCGCGGCGCCCGCCCTGGTGCTCGGGTTCGCGGAGACCGCGACCGGGCTCGGGCAGTGCGTGGCCGACGAGTTGGGGGCGCCCAGCCTGCACTCGACCCGGCGCGCGGTGCCCGGGATCCGGCCGGCCGCCGGCTTCGAGGAGGAGCACTCGCACGCCACCTCGCACCTGCTGCTCCCGCGCGACCCCGAACTGCTCACGGCAGACGGCGCGTTGGTCCTGGTCGACGACGAACTCTCCACCGGGCGAACGGCGCTGAACACCATCCGGGCGCTGCACCGGCACCGGCCGCGCGAACGGTACGTGATCGCCGCCCTGGTGGACCTGCGCGGGCCCGCCGACCGGGCCCAGCTGGCCCGGTGCGCCGCCGAGCTGGGCGCCGAGGTGCAGGTGGTTTCGCTGGCCGGCGGCGAACTCCGGCTGCCGGACGACGTGGTGGAGCGCGCGGTCGAGGCGACCCGGGCGCTCTGGCCGGTCCGGCCGGCGGCGGCCGGAGCCGGCGGCCCGGCCCGGCCCGGCGAACTGGTCCGGCTGGACCTGGACTGGCCGGTGGGCGTGCCGGAGACGGCGCGGCACGGGTGCACCGCCGAGCAGGTCCGCCGGCTCGACGCCGCGCTGCCCGCCCTGGGCGAGCGGCTGGCGGCCGCCGTGGGACAAGGCCGGCGGCGGGTGCTGGTGCTCGGCAGCGAGGAGCTGATGTACGCGCCGCTGCGCCTGGCCGGTGCGCTCGCCGAGGCGCTGCCCACCGCCGCGGTGCGGTTCTCCAGCACCACCCGCTCGCCGGTGCTCGCGGTGGACGACGACGGGTACGCGATCCGCACCGCGCTGCGCTTCACCGCCCCCGAGGGCGGGCCCGGGGAGCGGTACGCCTACAACGTGGCGCCCGGGCGGCGGCCCGAACTGCGCTTCGACGCCGTGGTGCTGGTGGTGGACGCGGTCGCCGACGGGCCCGCCCTGCACGGCCCGGACGGCGCGCCGGCCCGGCTGCGCGAGGTCTCCGACCGGGTGGTGCTCGCCGTGCTGCCCAGCGAGGGTGCGCTGCCCCGGCCGCTGGGCGGGCCCGGCTTCTCCTCCTACCGGGCCGAGGAGGTGCGCTGGCTGCTCACCGACCTCAGCGGGGTGGCGCTGGAGGCACCGACCGCCGAGCGGGAGGCGGCCGTGCAGACCGGGCGGGCGCACTACGCCGAGTCGCTGCCCGTCGAGTACCAGCCCGGCCCCGCCTACCGGGAGCTCTTCCAGCAGGCGCTGGCCGCCGGGGCGCACCGGCTGGCGCTGGCCGTCGGCGTGGTCGCCGAGACGCTGCTGCGCGAGCGCGGGCCGGGGCTGGTGCTGGCCTCGCTGGCCCGGGCCGGCACGCCCGTCGGCCTGCTGGTCCGCCGCTGGCTGGCCGAGCAGCACGGGTTGGACGTGCCGCACTACGCGGTCTCCATCGTCCGCGGGCGGGGCATCGACCGCACCGCGCTGCGCTACCTGGCGCACCACCACCGGCCGGAGCGGGTCGCCTTCGTGGACGGCTGGACCGGCAAGGGGGCGATCACCCGGGAGCTGGCCGCCGCACTGGCCGGCACGCCGTTCGACCCCGCGCTGGCGGTGCTGGCCGACCCCGGCCGCTGCGTGCGCACCTTCGGCACCCGGGAGGACTTCCTGATCCCCTCGGCCTGCCTCAATTCGACCGTCTCCGGCCTGGTCTCGCGCACCGTGCTGCGGCCCGGCCTGATCGGGCCGCACGACTTCCACGGCGCCAAGTGCTACGCCGAGCTGGCCCCGCACGACGTCTCCGCGCTGTTCGCCGACACGGTGTCGGAGCACTTCCCGACGGTGCGTCAGGAGGCGCGGGCCCGGTCGGCGGCGCTGACGGACCGTGAGCGGGAGCCGGACTGGGCCGGCTGGGCGGCCGTGGAGCGGATCCGGGCCGAGTACGGGCTGGCCGACGTCAACCTGGTCAAGCCCGGGGTCGGCGAGACCACCCGGGTGCTGCTGCGCCGGGTGCCCTGGCGGGTGCTGGTCGACCCGGCGGCCGGCCTCGACCTGGAGCACGTGCGGCTGCTGGCCAAGGAGCGGGACGTGCCGGTGGAGCCGGTGCCCGGGCTGCCGTACTCCTGTGTCGGGCTGATCCGCCCGCTGGGGGCGTGAGCGGGATGGACTGGCTGGTGGCGAGCGACCTGGACCGGACGCTGATCTACTCCGTCGCCTCCTGGGGCCGGGCCGGCGTCCCGGTGCGGGTGGTGGAGCGGGGCGAGGACGGCGCGCCGATGTCCTGCCTGACCGAGCGGGCGGCCGAGTTGCTGCTGGAGCTCGGCCGGCGGGTGCCGGTGGTGCCGGTGACCACCCGGACCGTGGCGCAGTACCGGCGGGTCGCGCTGCCCGGCTGCTCGCGCTGGGCGGTCTGCGCCAACGGCGGCCGGCTGCTGGTGGACGGGGAGCCGGACCGGGAGTGGGAGCGGGCGGTGACCGCCCGGCTGGCCGCCGGCGGGGCGCCGCTGGCGGAGGTGACGGATTGGCTGGCCGCGCGGGCCGACCCGGCCTGGACGCTGAAGCGGCGCACCGCCGACGACCTGTTCGCCTACCTGGTGGTGGACCGGGCGGCGCTGCCCGCGCAGTGGCTGGCCGAGCTCACCGCGTGGTGCGGCGAGCGGGGTTGGCGGGTCTCGCAGCAGGGGCGCAAGGTCTACGCCGTGCCGGCGGCGCTGACCAAGGGCGCGGGCCTGGCGGAGCTGCGGCAACGGCTGGGCGGCGGGCACCGGGTGCTCGCGGCGGGGGACTCGCTGCTGGACGAGGACCTGCTGCGGGCCGCCGACGCCGCCTGGTACCCGGCGCACGGCGAGCTGGCGGACCGGCCGCCGGTGGACGCGCCGCACGTGCTGGGGCTGCCGCAGACCGGGGCGCGGGCGGCGGAGGCGATCCTCGCGGCGATGCTGGACCGGGTGGGGCGGGGCTGAGCGGCGGGCGCGCGAGCGCCCGCCGGGTGCTCGGCGGCGAGGCGACCGGGTGACGGTCTGTCAGCCGCAGCAGCCGCCACCGCAGCAGCCACCGCCACCGCCGCCGGCCGGCTGGGGCGCGGACGAGCCCGGGCCCGAGGAGCCCAGCGCGACGGTGGAGAGCAGCTTGGCGGTGTCGGTGTGGCCCTCGGGGCAGACCGCCGGGTCGTTGGCCTGCGCCATGGTGCGGCGCAGCTCGAAGGTGGCCCCGCAGGAGCGGCAGCGGAAGTCGTAACGTGGCATGCCCGCAGCGTACCCGCGGGTCGGCGCCGTCACCGCGCCTGCGCGCGGATCATCTCCACCACCTCCGCGGCCGAGCGGCGCGCCGCGTCCAGTTCGCCGAGGTAGTGCCAGTAGTCGGGGTGGCGGCCGGCCGAGCCGAGCGCGGCCTGGGCCCGGTCCAGGCGCAGCACCGCTGCGTCCAGCGGGTCGGCGTGGCGCGGATCCGGGGTGCTGCGGCCGGCCATCGCCAGCCGCTGGGCGTCGCGCACCGCGAACCGGGCCCGCTCCAGCTCGGCGCTCGGGTCGCGGGCCACCTCGGTGAGCCGGCGCAGCCGGTCGGCCACCGCCTGCGCCGAGCCGTCGGCCGTCTCCAGCAGCGCGCGGACGGCGCCCAGCGTGGCGGTGGCGTCGGCCCAGCGCTGCTCCGCGCGGGCCCGGGCGGCCTCGTCGAGCCGGGCCTCGGCGGTGCGCGCCGCCTCGGCCAGCTGCTGCGGCACCCGCTGGAGGTCCTGCCAGCACTCGGCGGTGAAGCCGCGCCGCAGTTCGCTCAGGGCCGGCTCGACGTTCGCCGTCCTGGTCCGCAGTGCCTGCACCCGGGTGCGCAGGCTGGCGAGCCGCCGGTCGACCTCGCCGGCCCGCTCCGGCAGCCGGGCGGCCTCCGCGGCGATCTCCCCGGCCTGCCGCTCCACCTGCTCGGCCCGCCGCAGGGTCTGGTCGACGCCGTGCCGGGCGGCGCCCTCGTTGAGCTTGGTCAGCTCCGGCCCGAGCGCGGCCAGCCGGGCGGCCGGTTCCTGCGCCGTCAGGCCCGCGGCGCGGGTCGCGTCCAGTGCCGCGGTGGCCGCCAGCAGGGCGCGCCGGGCCCGCTCGACGGCCGGGGCGACCCGCACCAGTCGCCCCTCCGCGTGCTGGACCAGCGGCTGCAGCCGGGCCAGGTAGGAGGTCAGCTCGGCCTGCTGGGAGGTGAGTTCGCGGTGCGCCTGGTCCAGCCGGCGCCTTGCCTCGGCGGCGGCGCCCGGGGGCAGCTCGGCGGCCTCCAGGTCGACCGCGTCCAGCGCGGCGAAGTAGGCCAGGTTGACCTGGTTGATCCGGCCGGTCAGGTCCTGGAACTCGGCCAGCGCCTGGCGCACCGCCGCCGCCTCCTCGGCGGCCCGCACCGTCTCCACCGCCAGCTCGACCTCGCGCTGCGCCGAGTCCAGGTCGTAGAAGGCCTGCTGGGCGGCGTCCCGGGCCGCCAGCGCCTCCGCCCGATCGGCCTGCCCGCCGCGCCGCCACCAGGAGCCGCGCCCGGCCCCGCCGGTAACCGATCCGGCCACCGCCGCGAGCACCCCGGCCACGGCCAGTGGCGCCAGCACCAGCTCGGCCGCCAGCCGGGCCCCGTACCCGTGCCTGCTACCCGCCCTCACCCAGCACTCCCTGCTCCGCCGCCGACACCGGACCCCTCATTCTCGCCGATCGGCCGCCCCGGACCCAGTCACGCCCCCACTCCGTGCGCGACGCCCGAGGCCGGACCAGGTACTCTTGCCTTTCGCCGCACGACCCCGGTCACCCGGGCGCGCCGTGCGACGGGGGTGCGTAGCTCAGTGGTAGAGCGCCGCTCTTACAAAGCGGATGTCGGCGGTTCGAAACCGTCCGCGCCCACCGATGAACAGCCGGCCCGGTGGCCCGGCCCGGAGAACCCGGGCCGGGCCACCGTTGTTCCGGGCCGAAATGGGCGTCAAGTCGCCCTCGGGCAGTTCGAGTTGAATCGCGGTGTATGGTCTGACGATCGTTGACGCAGGGGAACGGAGCGCACGTTGACCGGCAAGACAGTCGTGGTCATCCCGACCTACAACGAGGTCGAGAACCTGCCGCGGATCGTCGAGGAGATCCTCGGACTCGGGGTGGCCGGACTCGGCGTCCTGGTGGTGGACGACGGGAGCCCGGACGGCACCGGCGAGGTGGCCGACAAGCTCGCGGCGACCAACCCGGGCGTCGTCTCGGTGCTGCACCGGACCAAGAAGGAGGGCCTCGGCCGGGCCTACCAGGCGGGCATCGAGCGGGCCTTCGCGGACGGCGCGGACCGGATCGTGCAGATGGACGCCGACTTCTCGCACCCGGCGAGCGCGCTGCCGGCGATGATCGACCGGGCGCTGGCCGGCGCCGGCCTGGTGATCGGCTCCCGCTACACCGCCGGCGGTTCGCTGGACGACGCCTGGGGCACCCACCGGCGGTTGCTCTCCAAGTGGGCCAACTTCTACGTGCGCAGCATCCTGCGGGTGCCGGCGGCGGACATCACCGCGGGCTTCAACCTGTGGACCAGGGAAGCGGTCGACGCGGTCGGCTTCGAGGACATCGAGTCCAACGGCTACTCGTTCCAGGTCGAGATGAAGTACCTGGCGGCGCGGGGCGGCGTGCGGATCGCCGAGGTGCCGATCCGGTTCGGCCAGCGCGAGGCCGGCGAGTCGAAGATGTCGCTGAGCACCCAGCTGGAGTCGGCCTGGATGCCGTGGCGGCTGCTCTGGAAGCTGCGCGGCGGCAAGCGGCGCTGAGCGCACGGGCCCGTGGGGCTCAGTAGTCCAGCCCCGGGTACCACTCGCCGCGCCCGCGCGGGGTGAGGTCCAGCAGGTGCCAGACCGGCGACAGCAGGTCGATGCCGCGCTCGGGCAGGTCCGCGTCCAGCCGCGGGTGGACCGAGTACCGGTGCCGCACGGTGCCGTCCGGGTCGCGGGTGAAGACCGAGACGGTGGAGTCCTGGTGGCCCGCCCGGTCCTCGCTGCCCAGGTCGTACTTGAAGGTGTTGCCGCCGCAGCTGAGCAGCCGCAGCCGGTCCCAGCCGCGCCGCCGGGCGTGCGCGCGCAGCGGCTCCGGGTCGGCCGCGGCGACCACCGCGAAGTCGGCGTTGCGCAGCACGTGGTGGGCGATCCCGTTGAAGCCGTCCAGCCACATGGTGCACATCGGGCACGGGTCGACCTGCTGCTTGCCGTACATGAACTGGTAGACCAGCAGCGGTCGGTCGGGGCCGGTGAAGAGCGAGGAGAGCCGCACCGGCTGCACCGGCAGGTCGCCCTGGTCGAGGAAGGCCGGGCCCTCCAGGAAGGTGTAGTCGGTCACGGCCGGCCCGGGCGGCAGCGCCCGGCGCAGCTCGGCCACGCCCTCCCGACGGCGCATCAGGTCGATCTCGGCGAGCTGGACCGCGTCGCGCGCCGCGCGGTACTCGGGGGTCTCGCCGGGCAGCCGGGTCTCGTGCGGGTGGAACGGGGAGGGCGTGATCGGCATGTGGCCAGCGTCGGCCGGGCCGGTGGCCCGGGCAACCGGTGCGCGGCCGTTGGGGGGAGCTGACGGTGGGTCAGGCGCTATGGGCAGCTCAGCTGCCGGCCCGTTCGATGAACAGCGCCAGCCCGTCGAGGGTGCGCTCCAGCGCGAAGGCGAAGAGCCGGTCCAGGTCGTAGTCGAAGCCGTTCTCGTCCAACTGGCTGAGCACCGCGGCGAAGGCGGGGTACTCGCCGCTCGCGAAGGTCTCGTCCAGCCGGCCCTCCTGGGCGGCCATCCACTCCTCGTCGGTGAGCTGGTCGCCGCGCCGGTCGGTGGCCTGCATGTCCAGGTTGACCGCCATGCCGCGGACGAAGGCGAACATCAGGATGTGCACGTAGAGCTTGCTGCCCGGGTCCAGCGGGCAGTCGTCCAGCGCGGCGACCACCCACTCGCCGTGCCGCAGCGCGTTGGGCAGCGGGGTCGGGCGGGTCAGTGAGATGGTGCCGCTGAGCCACGGGTGGCGGCGGAAGATCTCCCACTGGCGCAGCGCCAGCGCCTCCAGCCGGGGGCGCCAGCCGGTCAGGCCGGCGTCGGGCATCGGGTAGTCGCCGAGCACCTGATCGGCCATCAGGTCGAGCAGGTCCTCGCGGTTGGCCATGTGCCGGTAGAGCGCCATCGGGGCGCTGCCCAGCTCGGTGGCGAGCCGGCGCATGGTGACGGCGGCCAGGCCCTCGGCGTCGGCGACGGTGATGGCGGCCCGGACGATCCGCTGCCGGGACAGGCCGGGGCCGCCGTCCCGGGCCGGGCGCGGCTCGCCGCCGGCTACGGCGGATCCGGTCGCGGTGGGTCCGGTCGGGATGGGTCCGGGGGTGGCGGGTCCGGCGGCGGTGGGTCCGGCGGCGGTGGGTCCGGCGGCGCCGGGGCCGGGGGCGGCGCCGGCCACCACCGTGCCGGAGCCGGGCTGGGAGCGCACCAGGCCCTCCTGGCGCAGCGCGGCCAGGGCCTTGGTGGCGGTGGCCATCGCCACCCCGTACTCCTTGGTCAGCTGCCGGGTGGAGGGCACCTTGTCGCCCGGGCGCAGCGCGCCGTCGGTGATCCGCTGCCGCAGCTCGGCGGCGATGGTCAGGTAGGGCGGCAGCTCCTGGTGCGTCGTCATGCGGGCAAGTGTACTAGTGCGACCGTGTCGGATGGTCGCCAATTCGCCGTTGCACTGCCTAGTGCACTGTGCGTACTCTGTACACAGAAGCGAGCGTACGACGTACGCGTCACTGGTGCACCGGCTGGTGCCCGTCCTTGGGGGGACCTGATGACCCGACACACCGCCGCCCGCCGGCCCTGGCTGGCGCTGGGCGTGCTGATGCTCCCGCTGCTGCTGGTCTCGATGGACGTCTCGGTGCTCTACTTCGCCGTCCCGTTCATCAGCCAGGACCTGCACCCGAGCAGCACCCAGCAGCTCTGGATCTTCGACATGTACGGCTTCGTGCTGGCCGGCCTGCTGCTCACCATGGGGGCGCTCGGCGACCGGATCGGCCGCCGCCGGCTGCTGCTGCTCGGCGCGCTCGGCTTCGGCGCCGCCTCCACCCTGGCCGCCTACTCGACCAGCGCGGCCACCCTGATCGCGGCCCGGGCGGTGCTCGGCGTGGCCGGCGCCACCCTGATGCCCAGCACCCTGGGCATGATCCGCAACCTGTTCACCGACGAGAAGGAGCGGGGCAAGGCGATCGCCGTCTGGACCGCGGTGACCAGCGGCGGGATCGCGGTTGGGCCGGTGCTCAGCGGGCTGCTGCTGGAGCACTTCTGGTGGGGCTCGGTCTTCCTGATCAACCTGCCCGCGATGGTGCTGCTGCTCGTCCTCGGCCCGCTGCTGCTGCCGGAGACCCCGCGGATCCGCGGCGGTCGGTTCGACCTGCTCAGCGCGCTGCTCTCGCTGGCCACCGTGCTGCCGCTGATCTACGGGATCAAGGAGCTGGCCCGCAACGGTCTCGCGCCGCTGTCCGGCGCCGCGATCGCCGTCGGCCTGCTGGTCGGCCTGGTCTTCGTCCGCCGCCAGCTGACCCACCCGGACGCGCTGATCGACCTCGCGCTGGTTCGCAGCCGCGGCTTCGGCGTCTCGATCGGGCTGAACATGCTGGGCATGTTCGGGCTGGTCGGGATGGCCATCTTCCTCACCCAGTACCTCCAACTGGTGCGCGGCATGAGCCCGTTGACCGCCGCACTGTGGAGCGTACTGCCGAGCCTGGCGGTCGGTGCGATGGCCGCGCCGGCGGCGGTGCTGGGCCGGCGGTTCGGCAAGGCGCCGGTGATCGCCGGCGGGCTCGCGCTGATGGCGGCCGGGTTCGGGCTGCTCACGGCGACCGGGGCGCACGGTGCGCTCTGGCAGCTGCTGCTCGCGGCGAGCATCTACGCCGGTGGTGGCGTCGCGCTGATGTCGCAGGTCAGCGAGGTGGTGATGGCCGCCGCGCCGACCGAGCGAGCGGGCACCGCCTCGGCCCTGCTGGAGTCCGGCACCGAGCTGGGCGGCGCGCTCGGCATGGCGGTGCTGGGCAGCGTGGGCACCGCGCTCTACCGCTCGAAGATCGGCTCGGGCCCGGCCGGCGTGCCGGACGCCCTGCGGGGTGCGGTGCGCGACTCGCTCGGCGGCACCGAGGGCGTGCTCGCCCAGCTGCCCGCCGCCGTCCGCGGCCCGGTGCTGGCGGCGGCCCGGGAGGCCTTCTGCGGCGGGATGCAGGGGGCGGCGCTGGTCAGCGCGGTGCTGATGGCGCTCGGCGCGCTGGCGGCGCTGGCGGCCCGCCGGTCGCTCGCGGTGCGGGCGCCGGCCGCCGAGGAGAGCGCCCGGGAGGCCGTCACGGCCTGACGGTGCGTCAGATGGTGGTGAGGGGTGGCCGTCCGGCGGACGGCCACCCCCGTTTCGTGCCGGTGCGTCAGCGGTGGCTCGGGAACTCCACCACCTGCTGGTAGGTCGGGCGGTTCTGCCAGGTCGAGTTGGCGTCGGTCACCCCGCCCAGCGGGCGCTGGATGATCGAGTCGGCGCACCACTGGTCGCCGGCCGAGCAGCTGCTGTCACCCGGGTAGACCTGGGCGGCGGTCTCGGCGGCGGCCTGCTGCAGCGTGGTCAGCAGCACCGTGCGGCAGGCCGTGAGCGAGCCGCCGCCGCAGAACTGCTGGGCCAGCGGGCCGGCCACCGGCTGGCCGAGCACCGAGCGCAGGTCCTTGTCCAGGTAGCTCCACCAGCCGTACTGGAAGGACGAACCCTTGTGCGGGATCGACTCGTTGGCGCTGGTCGAGCCGCTGGTCGCACCGGTCTGGCCGCCCGAGGGGGATTCGTTGATCTGCAGCGCGCCGGTCAGCGCGGTGTACGCCTGGTCGCCCAGGCCCGGGTGCATGATGCCGTCGGCCAGCAGCGGCCACCAGGCGTCCATCAGCTGGATCGCCGTCGCGTCGGTGTAGACGTGGCTGCCCGCCGAGGTCTCGGTGCGCTTGGACCCGGCCGCCTGCCAGGCCGTCAACTGCTGCACCTCGGAGGCGAGCTGGGGGTCGGTCACCGGGGCCGTGCCGATCACCTTGAGCAGGTCGGGCAGCACGTCCTCGCCGCGCAGGTCGGTCACCGCGGCGTCCTCCATCGCCTGGGTCAGCTCGGCCCGGGTCACCCCGCCCTCGGCGACCAGCGCCTTCACCCGGGAGTCCAGCAGGTTGGCGCGGTACACCGAGCCGTTGCCGTAGGTGGCCGAACCGTAGTCCGCCGCCTGCTTGTTGTTCCAGGAGACGTAGTAGTCCTGGTCCACCGACTGCGGGTGCTGGGCCGGCGGGGTGTACTGGGCGGTGTTGGTGGTCGGGTCGAAGCCCTGCCACTCGTAGGCGGGTTGGGCCCAGGTCGGGAGGTTCGGGTCGACGTCGGCCGGGCGCACCGGGTTGTCACCGGAGTTGTAGTAGGCGGTGTGCTGGGAGTCGGCGTAGAACCAGTTGAAGGTGTAGTTGATGTTCTGCGCCGCCTGCTGGAAACCGGCCGGACCCTGTACCACCGAGGGGTCGTTGAGCATCTGGAACCCGATGATCGAGTCCACCTCGTGGTCGTAGCTGGAGCGCAGCTCGGTGAAGGCCACCGGTTGCCCGCCGACCGTGCCGCGGGCGGTGACCAGGCCGTAGTCGGAGCGGTACATCACCAGCGAGTAGGAGCCGGCCGGGGTGGAGTCGGCGGTGGTCGGCGACCAGGCGTCGGTCTGCACCAGCTTGTCGAAGGGCGTGCAGACGCCGTGGTAGAGGTAGGACTGGGCGGCCAGGGTCACCGGCGAGCCGTCGGTGGTGCACAGCGGCACCGCGTAGGTGTCGGTGATGTCCTGCCCGGCCGAGGTCGCGCTCCACGCGTAGTCCTGGCCGCGGCCCAGCTCCACGTAGAAGCTCAGCCCCGCGAAGGCCGCGCCGCGCGCGCTGATGCCCGGGCCCTGCAGCTCCTCCAGCATCAGCAGCTGCGGGGCGAAGTAGCCGGTCTGCGGGCCGAAGACGGCCACCGGGTGGCCGCTCGCGGTGTACTTGCCGGAGACCACCAGGGCGTTGGACATGCCGTGCTTGGCGGTCAGCAGGTTGCCGGGCAGCACCCCGGGCGCCGCGGTGGCGGCGGTCGAGGCGGCCGAGCCGGTCGCGTCGTAGACCAGCTGCTCGGGCACCACCGAGCCGGGGTCGGGCAGCGCGGTGCCCTGCGGGTCGGCCGGCGGCACCGCGTACGGGAAGGACTGGCCGTCGTGCAGGGTGGTGACCGCCTCCGGGTCGTTCACCTCGCGCAGCGAGTTCCACACCTGGTCGCCCAGGGCCGGCCCGTAGCGGGCGTCGGCGGCCTCCTTCACCTCGGCGGAGGCGAGTTGGCCGCCGCCGCCGGAGCCGAACAGCGCGCCGATCACCGAGGCCAGCGCGACCAGGTCGGTGAGCTTGAACGGCTGGATCGACCCGGCGTTGGTGATCGCGTTCACCTGCCCGGTCAGGTCGTACTCGCCGGGGAAGTAACGGCCGTTGTAGGACTGGGTGATGTACTGGTTGATGCCGTCCACGTACGCCTGGGCGTCGGCCAGCGCCTGCTGGCCGCGCGGGCCGGAGGCGGCCACCGAGCCGATCTGCGCCTGGAGTTCGTCCTCGGTGTACGGCGCGGCCTGCCAGAAGCTCTGCTCCAGCTGCCGGTTGGCCGCCGCGCCGCCCGCGAAGCCGGAGAGCTCGCCGCGGCCGACGTGCCGGAACAGGTCCATCACCCAGAGCCGGTCCTGGGCGGCCGCGTAGCCGGCGCCGAACTCGGTGCCGTAGCGGGTGGTTCCGGTGATGTGCGGCACCCCGGTGGCCTTGTCGCGGACGATGGTGACGTCCGGGCGGGGGCTGGTGGTGCTGGCCACCTGGTCGGCGGGGACGCCGAACGAGGCGTCGTTGAAGAAGCTGTCGAGCTGGTCGTCGGTCAGGCCCGGGTAGCCGGAGGCGAGCGCGGCGTACGGGCCGAGCTGGTCGTCGGTGTGCGCGGGGCGGGTGCCGAAGACCTTGTTGGCGAGGATGTCGGCGAGGGTCGCGTTGCCGTTCTCGCCGGGCGGCAGGATGTCGTTGCACTGGCCCGCGCAGTAGTCGTTGTTCGCGGGGGCGGTGTTCGCGCGGGCGGCGGCCGGGGTGGCGTCGGCGATCGTGGTGCCGGCGATCGTGGTGCCGGCGATCGCGGCGCCGGGCATGGCGGCTAAGACGGCGGCGACGACGGCGCCGACGGCCGCGGTCCTGAGCGGTCGTCGGGTCCTTCGGCGGGGCATGCGTGGGGGCACGTTCGGGCTCCTCGCTCTGCAGGGTGGGGGTGCAGCATCGGGAAGGTCGAAGGTAAGGCGGTTACTGGCCGGTTGGCTAGCGGTTGTGCGCGGTTTTGTCATGATTCTTTGACATGTCTTGATCGGCTCTGCGGCCCCGCCGGTCGGTCTGAAGTAAGGGAGAGGTAAAGCGCTGGCTCCAGTTCGCCTGTTCGACAGATCCCTTTGGCCCAGCGCACGTCCAGCCCGGCAACAACGTTGGCATGCGAGTCGCCATCGTCACCGAGTCCTTTCCGCCGGAAGTCAACGGCGTCGCCCACAGCGTGCTCCGCACCGCCGAGCACCTGGTCTGGCGAGGCCACCAGCCCCTGGTCATCACCCCCGCCCCGGCCCGCGGCTCCAGCAGCCCGGAACAGACCTTCGGTCCGCAGACCCCCGAGATCCCGGTGGTCCGGATCCCGTCCATCCCGCTCCCCGGCTACGCCCAGGTCCGGGTCGCGCTGCCCAGCGCCAAGCTGGGCGCGGCCATCGCCGAGCACCGGGCCGAACTGGTCCACCTGGCCAGTCCGTTCATCCTCGGCGCCCGCGGCATGGCCGAGGCCCGCCGGCTCGGCCTGCCCGCCGTCGCCGTCTACCAGACCGACCTGGCCGGTTACGCCCAGGCCTACCGGGTCGGCGGCGGCCTCGGCGCCGGCGCCGCCTGGCACCGGCTGCGCACCATCCACCGGGCCGCCACCCGCACCCTCGCACCGTCCACCCCGGCCGCCCAGGACCTCACCGCGCACGGCATCCCCCGGGTGCACCTGTGGCCGCGCGGGGTCGACTCGCTGCGCTTCCACCCCCGCCACCGCGACCAGGCGCTGCACCGGGCACTGGCGCCCGGCGGCGAGGTACTGGTCGGCTACGTCGGCCGGCTCGCGCCCGAGAAGCGGGTCGACCTACTGGCCGGGGTGGCCGCGCTGCCGGGCGTGCGGCTGGTGGTGATCGGCGACGGGCCGAGCGCCGCCGCACTGCGCGAACTGCTCCCCGGCGCCGTCTTCCTCGGCCGCCGCACCGGGGACGAACTCGCCCGCTGCTACGCCACCTTGGACCTGTTCGTGCACACTGGCCCGCTGGAGACCTTCTGCCAGACCATCCAGGAGGCGATGGCCAGCGGGGTCCCGGTGGTCGGACCGGCGGCCGGCGGGCCGCTCGACCTGGTCGGCCACCGGCGCACCGGCCTGCTGGTCGCACCCCGGGACCAACGGGCCGTCACCGAGGCGGTCGAGGAGCTGGCCGCCGACCCGGCGCGGCGGGCCGCCTACGGCCGGGCCGGCCGGGCCGACGTCACCGCGCGCACCTGGGAGGCGGTCGGGGACCTGCTGCTGCGGCACTACGCGGAGGCGGTGGCGGAGCACCACGGGACGGCGGTGCGGTACCCGGAGGTGGAGGCGGTCGAGCGGGCGGCCGAGGCGCAGGCGGCGGCCGGGGCGGCCTCGCCCGGGGGCGCTCCGGTGCCGGTCGTCGCGCCCACCCCGGCCGAGGAGCAGCCGGTATGAGCCGGCCGCTGCGCATCGTCCGGCTGGCCAACTTCGTCACCCCGGTCTCCGGCGGCCTGCGCACCGCCCTGCGCCACCTCGGCGCCGGCTACCTGGCCGCCGGCCACGAACCGGTGCTGGTCGTCCCCGGTCCCGATCACCGGGACGAACTGACCGAGCAGGGCCGGGTGGTGACCCTGCCCGGCCCGGTGCTGCCGGCCAGCGGCGGCTACCGGCTGCTCACCGACCGGCAGGCCGTCGCCCGGCTGCTGGCCGAGCTCGCCCCCGACCGGCTGGAGGTCTCCGACCGCACCACGCTGCGCTGGACCGGCGCCTGGGCCCGCGCGCACGGCGTGCCCGCCGCGATGGTCTCGCACGAGAGCGCCACCGGCCTGCTGCGCACCCGGGGCCTGCCGGAGCGGCTCGCCCGCCCGCTCGCCGACCGGCTCAACTCCCGCACCGCGCGGGCCTACGACACCGTCATCTGCACCACCGCCTGGGCGGCCGAGGAGTTCCACCGGCTCGGCGCGGGCAACCTGGTGCAGGCGCCGCTCGGCGTCGACCTGTCCGAGCTGCACCCCTGGCGGCACGACCAGGCCGTCCGGGACCGGTACGCGCAGCCCGGTCAGGTGCTGCTGGTGCTCTGCTCCCGGCTCTCCGCCGAGAAGCGGCCCGGGCGGGCCCTGGAGGCGCTGGCCGAGCTGCGCCGGGGCGGCCTCGACGCCGCCCTGGTGGTGGCCGGCACCGGCCCGCTGCGCGAGCGGCTCACCGCTCGCGCGGGGCGGGCCGGGCTGCCGGTCCGGTTCCTCGGCCACGTCGCCGAACGCACCGAGCTGAGCGCCCTGTTGGCCTCCGCCGACGCGGTGCTCGCCCCCGGCCCGATCGAGACCTTCGGCCTGGCCGCGCTGGAGGCGCTCGCCTGCGGCACGCCGGTGGCGGTCAGCCGCTCCTCCGCGCTGCCCGGGATCGTCGGCCCGGCGGGCGCGGTCGCGGACGACAGCGGAGCCGGATTCGCCGCAGCGGTCCGGGAGTTGCTGGCCCGGCCGGAGCGCGAGCGGCGCCTCGCCGCGCGCGACCGGGCCGAGCGCTACACCTGGGAAGCGGCCACCGCCGCCTTCCTCGCAGTGCACGAGGGCACCACCTTGCACAGCCTCGGGAGTACGACATGACCGCCCCCACCATCGCCCACCCGGCCCCCGCCGCCCCCCACGACACCATCCGCTTCGCCGCCCTCGGCGACTCCGTCACCGAAGGGGTCGGCGCCCCGGCCGGCCCCGGCTGGTGCGGCTGGCCGGCCCTGCTGGCCCCCGCACTGGCCACCGCGCCCGAGCTCGTGGAACACCGCAACCTGGCCGTCAGCGGCGCCCTCAGCGCCGACCTGACGGACCGTCAACTCCCGGCCGCGCTCGCCCTGCGGCCGCACGTCGCGGCCGTGGTGGCCGGCGGCAACGACACCCTGCGGGCCAACTTCGACATCGCCCGCACCGCCGCCGCCCTGGACACCACACTGCGTCAACTCGGCGCCGCCGGCTCGGTGCTGCTGACCGCCTGCCTGCCCGACCCGGGCCGGCTGCTCGGCCTGCCCGGTCCACTGGCCCGCCCGCTGGCCCGCCGGATGGCGGCCGTCAACACCGTGGTGCACGAGCTCTCCGACCGCCACGAGGCGATCCACCTGCACCTGGCCGACCTGCCCTGGCTGGACCACCGCCCCCTGCTCAGCGCCGACCGCCTGCACCCCAGCCCGGCCGGCCACCTGCTGATCGCCCGCGAGTTCCACACCTGCCTGGCCACCGCCGGCCACCCGGTCGGCCCCCCGCCCGCCGCCGTCCTCGTCCCGCCCGCCCCCAGCCGTGCCGCCGACCTCTGGTGGTTGGCCACCCGCGGCACCGCCTGGGTCGCCCGCCGCAGCATCGACCTGCTCCCCGGCCTGCTGGCCCTCGCGGCCACCGAGACGCTGCACCACCTGCGCGGCCGCAGCGCCGCCCTGGACGCCGAGGCCCAGGCCGGCGCCCGGGCGGCGTTGGCGGGGTTGGCGCAGACCGGCTGAAGCGGGGCCAGTTGAGGCAGGGTCATCCGAGCTGGAGCCGTCCGAGGCGGAGGTCACCCGTGCGGAGCCTCACCCGAACGCCAGCTCGCAGAAGGCCTCGCGGATCCGGTTCATCGGCCCGCGCTCGCGGGTGAAGTGCACCTTGTTGGTGAGCAGGACGGCCCAGCGGCCCAGCGAGGGGGAGAGCCAGAGGGCGGTGCCGGTGAAGCCGTAGTGGGTCCAGATGTCGCGCGCCGGTGGGCTGTTGGGCGCGGGGTGCCAGAACAGGCCGCGCGGCGGGACGAGTCGACCGGTGCGGATGGTGAGGGACTGCTCGGTCCACGGGGTCGGGGTGAGCTGCTGGGCGAGGAAGCGGCCCAGGTCGCCGGTGGTGGAGAAGACGCCCGCGATTCCGCAGACCCCGCCGAGCAGGCGTGCGGACGGGTCGTGCACGACGCCGTGCAGGCCGTCCTCGGTGGGCGCGCAGCCGGTCGGCGGGACGGGGCCGAAGCGGGTCGCGCGCATCCCGAGCG
Source organism: Kitasatospora viridis (assembly GCF_007829815.1). Taxonomy (NCBI): domain Bacteria; kingdom Bacillati; phylum Actinomycetota; class Actinomycetes; order Kitasatosporales; family Streptomycetaceae; genus Kitasatospora; species Kitasatospora viridis. The sequence continues at coordinate 4,536,696 of NZ_VIWT01000001.1, forward strand.
GCTGCCACACCCGTTCGGTGGCGAGCCGGTCCAGTGGCCGGCCGGTGAGGTGTTCGGCCAGGTAGCCGAGGATCAGGGCGGCCCGGTCGGTGTACTCGACGGCCTGCCCGGGCGGTCGGTGCAGCGCCTCGTGCAGCACGCCCGCCCGGATCGCCGCCGGGTCGCTGCCGTAGTGCTCGGCGAGCTCGGCGTGCAGCGGGACGCCGGCGGTGTGGGTGAGCAGTTGGTGGGCCGTCACCGCGCCGAGCGGGTGGCCGGACACCTCCGGCCAGTACCCGCCGAGCGGTGCGTCCGGCGCGAACCCGTCCCGGAGCGTCCCGAGCACCGCCCAGACCGCGACGATCTTGGTGAGGCTCGCCAGGTCGAAGACCGTCTCCGCGGTGGCGGACCCCACCGCCCCGCCGCCCCGGACGCTGCCCGCGTCCCCGTGGGCCCAGGCGGCCCCGGGGTGGACGCGGTCGCGCACCCCGTCGGCGAGCAGGCGGTGGATCCGGGTGTCCACGGTCCGTCAGTCCTCCTTGAGCAACTGCCCGATGACGTGCCGCGAGCTCGCGGCCAGGGCCGGGTTGCGGTCACGGTAGTACGGCAGCTGGATCAGCGCGATCGAGAGCGCCCAGCCGCGCGCCCGGACCCAGGTCGCGTCGTCCTCGCCGGCGGCGGCGCGGAAGGCGGGCCGGCTGGCGGCCGGCAGCAGGTTCCAGGCCGGGTACAGGTCCACGGCCGGGTCGCCGGTGCCCATCGCGCCGAAGTCGATCACGGCGGTGAGCCGTTGGTCGGCGTCGAGCAGCAGGTTGCCCGGGGCCAGGTCGCCGTGCAGCCAGACCGGCGGGCCGGTCCACCCGGGCGCGTCCAGGGCGGCCTGCCAGATCGTCAGCAGGGCCTCGCGGTCGAGGGGTTCGCCGAGCCGGACGGCCTCGTCGAGCGCGGCCCTGGTCCCCGCGTCCCGGCGGGCCAGCGGGCGGCCGCGCCCGGCCGGCGGGCCGCCGGGCAGCCGGACCGCGTGCAGGGCGGCGACGAACTCGCCGAGGTCGGTGGCCAGCCCGTCCGGCTCGGCGAGCCCGCCGACCACCGGGTTGTCGCCCTCGGCCCACTCGCAGACCGTCCACGGCCAGGGGAACCCGGCGCCGGGGCGGCCGGTGGCGACGGGCAGCGGGACGCTCCGGGGCAGCAGCGGGCCGAGTCGGGGCAGCCACTCCTGCTCGCGGGTGATGCTGCCCACCGCGTCGGCGACCCGCGGCAGCCGGACGGCCAGCCGCTCGCCGAGCCGGAACATCGCGTTGTCGGTGCCGGTGGACCGGACCCGGACCGGCTCCGGGCCGGCCCACTGCGGGAACTGCTCGGCGAGCAGCCGGCGCACCAGCGCCGCGTCGATCGGGTGCTCGTCGGGATGCATGGGGGTGATCGACTCCGGCAAGGCTTGACCTCCAGTCGGCTTGAGGTACGAGCATGGGCCCCGGACGATCCACCGATCAAGGAGTTTTCCCATGCGTGCCATCTGGCTGCGGTCCTTCGGCGACCCCTCGGTGCTGGTGCCCGGGGCGGCACCCGACCCGGTGCCGGGCCCCGGCGAGGTGCTGGTGGCCGTGGAGTTCGCCAACACCACGTTCGTCGAGACCCAGTTCCGGGCCACCGGCGCCGGCCCGTTCCGGGTCGAGCTGCCGGTCATCCCGGGCAACGGGGTGGGCGGCACGGTGACCGCGCTGGGCGAGGGGGCGCCGGCCGAGCTGCTCGGGCGGCGCGTGGTGAGCAGCCTGTCGGGCACCGGCGGGTACGCCGAGCTGGCGGCCGTTCCGGCGGCCGGCCTGCACCTGGTCCCGGACGGGCTGGCACTGGACGAGGCGGTGGCGCTGCTGGCCGACGGGCGCACCGCCGTGCTGCAGCTGCGGGCGGTGCGCCCGGCGGCGGGGGAGCGGGTGCTGGTGGAGGCGGCGGCCGGCGGGGTGGGCTCGCTGCTGGTGCAGCTGGCCGCGGCGGCCGGCGCGCAGGTGGTCGCGGCGGCGGGCGGGGCGCGCAAGCTGGCGCTGGCCCGGGAGTTGGGCGCGGACCTGGCGGTGGACTACCGGGAGCCGGGCTGGACGGAGCTGGCCGGGCCGGTGGACGCGGTGCTGGACGGGGTGGGCGGTGAGGTCGGCCGGGCCGCGTTCGAGCTGCTGCGGCCGGGCGGGCGGATGGCCAGCTACGGGCTGTCCGCCGGCGAGTGGTCGGCGGTCCCGGCCGAGGCGGCGGCCGCGCGGGGGGTGGAGCTGGTGACGGCGGACCGCAGCCCCGCGGCGCTGCGCTCGGCGACCGCGTTCGCGCTGGCCGAGGCGGCGGCGGGGCGGCTGCGGCCGGTGATCGGCCAGCGCTTCCCGCTGGCCGGGGCGGCGGCCGCGCACGCGGCGATGGAGGCCCGGGCGACGGTCGGCAAGACGCTGCTGGAGGTGCGGCGGTGAGGCCCTGCGGGTGTGCGGGCGACGTCCGGGGCGGAGGGTTCGGGGGCGCGGTGGGCGACGTCCGGCGCGGCGGGTCCGGGGTCGCGGTGGGTCCGGTGAGCGCCGTGGGGACGCCGGGGGCGCCCGGTTAGCATGGGCCGCATCATGCGGCTGCAACCGATCTCCTGGCCCCGGCTCACCGGCCAACTCGCCGACCGGATCGAGCGGCTGACGCCGCAGGACGGCGGGCAGTGGCCCCGGGTGGCACTGGACGGGGCGTCGGCGGCGCACCCGGAGCGGCTGGCCGAGCGGTTGGCCGACGAGCTGCGGCTGCGCGGCCGGGCGGTGCAGCGGATCCGGTCGGTGGACTTCCTGCGGTCGGCCTCGCTGCGGCTGGAGTACGGCCACCAGGACCCGGACGCCTACCTGGACCGCTGGCTGGACGACAACGCCTTGTTCCGCGAGGTGTTCACGCCGCTCGACCCGGGCGGCAGCGGCCGGGTGCTGCCGGACCTGCGGGACCCGCGCACCGACCGGTCCACCCGCAGCGGCTACCGCGAACTGGCGCCCGGCACGGTGCTGCTGCTGGACGGGGCGCTGCTGCTCGGGCGCTGGTTCCCGCTGGACCTGACGGTGCACCTGCTGCTCTCGCCGGCCGCGCTGGCCCGCCGCACCGGGCCGGGGGAGCAGTGGACGCTGCCCGCCTTCGCCCGGTACGAGTCCGAGGTGCGGCCGACGGAGGCGGCGGACGTGGTGGTGCGGGTGGACGACCCGAAGCACCCAGCTTGGAACGTGGTGTGACGTCCCCTCATCCTCCGATCGGCTACGAACCGTCAGCCGATCGGGTGATACCGGTGGTGCGTGCGGCGCGGGAGCATGGTTCCAGCTGGAATCAACTGAGCTGAAATCAACCGAGTGGCAATCAGCCGAGTGGCAATCAACCTGAGCAGGAATCAACCTGAGTAGGAATCAGCTGAGCAGCCGCGCCAGTTCGGCGTGGGTGCCGGGGCCGGCGGCCAGGAAGCCGGCGGACTCCGCCGGCCGCCAGGGCGCCCCGGTGTGGTCGGTGACCATGGCGCCGGCCTCGGCGGCGATCAGTGCGCCCGGCAGGAGGTTGGCGCCGTCCAGGCCGAACTCCCAGAAGGCGTCCAGGTGTCCGGAGCCGACCTGGGCGACCTGGAGCGAGGTGGGGCCGAGGTTGCGCACGGCCAGCACCCCGCCGCTCAGCACCGCGCTGAGCGAACTGCCCGCCCGGTGCACGGCGGTCGGGTCCGCCGGCACCGTGGGCGGCTGGCTGGTGGCCACCACGGCGGCGGCCAACTCCCGTCGCGAGGGCGCGATCGGACGGCCGTTCAGCCAGGCACCGGTGCCGCACAGGGCGGTGTAGGTGAGGCCCAACTGCGGGGCGTGCACCACGGCGAGCAGCGGCTCGCCGTCCCGCAGCAGGGTCGCCGTCACCGCCCAGTGCGGCAGGCCGAGCAAGTACTGGATCGCGCCGTCGGTGGCGTCGCAGAGCCACCAGTCGCCGCTGGTCGGCACGGCGGTGTCCAGCTCCTCGGCCACCCAGCCGGCCTGCGGGTGCAGTGCGGACAGCCGCTCGCGCAGCAACTCGGCGGCCGGCGCGTCGAGCTCGGCGAAGGCGCGCATGGCAGCAGGCCGGTCGGTCGCCCGAGTCGGCTCGGGCCGGTGCAGTTCGGTCAGCCGGGCGCCGGTCTCGCGCACCGCCGCCTCGACCCGGACCAGCAGCTCGCTCATGTGCTCCATCGTTCCCGTCCCCTCGTGCGCCCAGTGGCTTCAACAGGACAAGAGGTACCGTCAGTGCGGCCGACCAGGACGTCGGTGTACGGGAGAACGGTGGAGATCGGACATTGACACCTGAAGAGATGGCGAATCCGGCCACCCTGGACCGACTCGACCAGCGGCTGGTCTGCGCGCTGCAACTGGACGGCCGGGCCGAGCCGGGCCGGATCGCCGCGGCGCTCGGGGTCTCGGTCCGCACGGTGACCAGGCGGCTGGCCCGGCTGCGGGAGACCGGGGTGGCCCGGGTGGTGCTGATGCCCCGCGCGGAGGACGAGGCGGTCGGCGCCCTGCTGCTGCGGGTGCGGGTGCTGAGCGGCCGGGTCGCGGCGGTGGCGGAGGCGCTGGCCGCCCGCCTCGACGTGCCCTTCGTGGACGTGATGCTCGGCGGCCAGGAGGTGGGCGCGGTGCTCGTCACCGACCAGCCGGGCCGGGACCGGCTCTTCTACCGGCAGCTGCCGGGCACCGACGCGGTGACCGAGACCACGGTGCACGCCGTGCTGCACCTGTTCGGGGACGCCGGCGGCTGGCGGGCGGGGCTGCTCAGCCCCGACGAGGAGGCCGCGCTGGCGGTGGCGCCGGAGCCCGACGCGGTCCGGCTGACGGCGGGTGAGCTGGACGAGCTGGACCGGGCCCTGCTCGCCGCGCTCGCCCCGGACGCCCGCCGCTCGGCGAGCGGGCTCGCCGCGGAGCTCGGCACGCCCGAGTCCACGGTGCGGCGGCGCCTGCTGCGACTGGGGGCGGGCGGCCTGCTGCACACCCACGTGACCGTCGATCCGCGGCTGCTCGGCCTCGCGGTGGATGCCAACCTCTGGCTCTCGGTGCCGCCCGGCCGGCTCGCGGAGGCGGGCGAAGCCCTCGCGGCCCATCCGCAGACGCACGGGGTGGCGGCCACCAGCGGCCCGCACAACCTGATGGCGGCGGTCTTCTGCCCGGACTACGAGTCGCTCTACCGGTTCACCACCGAGGTGCTCGGCCCGCTGGGCGCCGACCGGGTGGAGGCGGCGATCGTCGGCCGGGCGGTCAAGCGGGCCGGCGCCCGGGTGGTGCTGCCCAGGCTCTGACCTCTGACCGGCCCGGGCTCTGACCGGCCCGGATTCCGACGGCCCGGGCCCTGAGGCTGCGTCAGGCGTGCGTGGTGGAGCCCGGGCGGATCACCATCAGTACCGTGACCACGGCCCAGAGCAGCGAGAACAGCCCGGTGCTCATGGTGAGCAGCTTGAGGCCGCCGAGCGCCCGGCCGGCGTCCGCGTCCGCCTCGCCGGCCAGCGCGGCGACCACCGCGTCCTGCCGGGGCAGGACCAGCACCAGCAGCACCAGGGCGGCGACGATGGTGAGCACCATCGAGGCGATCAGCCAAGGGCTGCTCATGATGCCCATCACCTGGGCGGTGCCGATGCCGATCACCGGCACCAGGACGCCGAGGGCCGCGTAGATCCGGGTGATCCGGTGCAGGGTGCGCACGGAGGCGGCCTCGCCGGCCGCCTCCGGGCCGTCGCCCAGCGCGGCGCGGGCCTTGCGCGGGAACATGCTCGCCGCGACCGTGACCGGGCCGATGGCGATCACGGCCAGCAGGACATGCAGGCTCAACAGGAACTTGGCCATGGGATCGACCGCTTTCGCACTGGTCCGACGGGTGGTTCTCTACGGGTGGTTCTCGACGGGTGGTTCTCGGGCTCGCCGCGGACGGCAGCACCGTCCGGCACGCTAACACCCGCTCGATCGGGCCCCGTCGCCCGGTCCCGGAGTGCGCCGTTCGAATGACATTTGATCGTTTTTGCGACTTGTCACGGTATGGCCTCCCGCCCGGCCGCTCGCGCTGATCTTGGATGGCCCGGGTGTGTGTCCCCGGCGCACCCCAAGGGCCGCGGGACCAGCGATCGGTGGAGGCGAGAGCATGAGGCACAGAGGCAGATCCGCACTGCTGGCGGCGGTCGCGGTGGCCGCACTGGCGGTGTTGCCGGGCACCCACGCGGCGGCGGTGCAGCTGCCGCCCCCACTCGGGCCCTGTGGCGGTCCGGACTGCCCCTCGACCTGGCAGCCGCCGAACAACGGCACCATCGCCGGCCGCGACTCCAACATCAACGTCTTCGTCGGCGGCAACTACGACGCGACCGGCCGGGCCGCCGAGGTCGAGGGCCGGATCGTCACCCTGGGCGATTTCACGCTGGACAAGAGCGGCGGTGGCGGCGGCTTCAACATGGGGGAGGTCGGCGTCGGCTCCCGGGTCCCGCCGCCGAACGGCAGCGACTTCGTCTCGGTCGGCGGCAACGTCACCTCCCGGCCGGGCAACCACATCATCGTCGGCGGGCCCGACGCCTACGGGAACCTGCGCTACGGCGGCACCCTCACCGGCAACATCACCGTCGAGCCCACCGGACAGGCGGTGCACGACACCGGCGTGCGCGACGAGTACGCGCCGCTGCGCGACACCATCCACACCTTCTCCGACTGCGCCGCGCAGCAGACCGCCACCGGCACCGTGGCCGTCACCAACAGCGAGGCCACCTTCACCGGTGACGGCACCAGCGCCCGGCAGGTCTTCAACGTCACCGGGAACCTGGCCAGCTCCAGCGGCGGCCAGATCGGCCTGGTCTTCACCAACATCCCGGCCGGCGCCACGGTGATCGTCAACATGCTGTCCGACGCCCCGGTGATCAACACCTACACCGGCACCGGCCAGGCGGGCGACCAGCTGACCGAGCTGCGCCCCAAGCTGCTGTGGAACTTCCCGACCGCCAGCAGCGCCACCGTCACCGGCAGCGCGCAGTTCCAGGGCTCGATCATGGCCGGCAACCCGGCCGGCACCACGACGCTCTCCCAGCCCGGCATCAACGGCCGGGTCTACCTGGCCGGCAACCTGGTCCAGACCAGCTCGGGCGGTGGCTACGAGATCCACGCCTACCCGTTCGACGGCGACCTGCCGGAGTGCGGCACCACGCCCACCCCGACCCCGACCCCGAGCCCCACCGAGTCGCCCACCCCCTCGCCGTCGCCCACCACCCCGACCGCGAGCCCGACCACCCCGACCGCCTCGCCCACCGAGACCGTCACCGCCAGCACCTCGGTGAGCCCCAGCCCCTCGGCCAGCGAGACCGGCGAGACGCACTCGCCCCGGCCCACCTCCAGCAACAGCGGCGAGCTGCCCGACACCGGCGCCGACGACACCGGTCCGCTGCTCGGCACCGTCGGCGGGCTGCTGATCGCCGGCGGCGCGGCCGTCCTGGCCGGCCACCAGCTGACCCGCCGCCGCGGCCGCCACAGCTGACACCACGCCAGCTGACATCACGCCAGCAGGCAGAACGACGGCCGCCCGCCACCCCTCTCCGGGGTGGCGGGCGGCCCGCATACGACGTCCCGTCAGACCACGCCCCGTCAGGTCACCGCGCCGCGCCGGTGGAACCGTTCGGCCTGCCACTCCCCGCTGGCCAGCACCTCGCGCAGCGCCTCCGCGGCGTCCCAGGCATCGGTGTAGGAGGTGTAGAGCGGGGTGAAGCCGAACCGCATCAGGTCGGGCGCCCGGAAGTCGCCGATCACCCCGCGCTCGATCAGCGCCTGCACCACCGGGAAGCCGTCCGGGTGCCGGAGCGCCACCTGGCTGCCGCGCCGCTCCGGCTCGGCCGGGGTGACGACCTCCAGGCCCAGTTGCGCGCAGCGGCCCATGAACAGCTCGGTCAGCGCCAGGCTCTTGGCCCGCACCTGGGCCAGGTCCACCTGCTCCCAGATCTCCAGGGTGGCCCGCAGCCCGGCCAGCGCCAGCAGCGGCGGGAAGCTGGTGAGGAACTGCCCGATCCCCTCGGTCGGCCGGTACTCGGGCTTGAAGGAGAACGGCTCGGCGTGCCCGAACCAGCCGGTCAGCGGCTGCCGCACCGCCGCGTGGTGCCGGGGCGCGGCGTACAGGAAGCCCGGCGCGCACGGCCCGGCGTTCAGGTACTTGTAGGTGCAGCCCACCGCGAAGTCCACCTGGCAGGCCGTCAGGTCGATCGGCAGCGCGCCGGCCGAGTGGCACAGGTCCCAGACCATCAGCGCGCCCGCCCGGTGCACCCGTTCGGTGATCTCCGCCATGTCCAGCAGCACGCCGGTGCGGTAGTCCACGTGGGAGAGCAGCACGACGGCCACGTCACCGCCGGCCAGCTGCTCGTCCAGCTCGTCCAGCGAGCCGAGCAGCACGCTGCGCGCGCCGTCGAACAGCCCGGTGACGCCCTCGGCGATGTAGAGGTCGGTCGGGAAGGTGTCCCGCTCGCCGAGCACCGTGCGCCGGCCCGGGCGCATCCGCAGCGCGGCGGTGAGGATCTTGAACAGGTTGACCGAGACGCTGTCGCAGACCAGCACCTCGCCGGCCGCGGCGCCGACCAGCGGCGCGATCCGGTCGCCCAGGGTGTGCGGCAGCTCGGTCCAGCCGGCCGCGTTCCAGCTGGTGATCAGGCCCTGGCCCCACTCCTCCTCGACGGTGCGGCGGACCACCTCGGGGGTGCGCACCGGCAGCACGCCGAGCGAGTTCCCGTCGAGGTAGACGGCGTCGGCGGGGAGCGTGAACTCCTTGCGCAGCGGGCCCAGCGGATCGGCGGCGTCGAGCGCCGCGCACTGCTCACGGGTGGTGGGGACGGTCACAGCTCTCCTCGTACGGTCCACAGCTCCGGAAAGACGTCCTGGTCGGCGGCGCTCTTCAACCAGGTCATCCCGGAGGAGCCGCCGCTGCCCGGCTTCTCGCCCATGGTGCGCTTCACCGAGGAGTAGTGCCGCTGACGCCACCGGGTGACCCGCTCCGCAGTGTCCAGCAGCGCCTCGCCCAGTGCGAACAGGTCGGCGTGTGCGGGTTCGGTGTAGACGGTCAGCCAGGCGGCCTGCACGGCGGCGTCCGCCCGGTACCGCTCCGGGCCCGCGGCGGGGGCGGCGGCCAGCAGGCCGCGCCGGGCCAGCAGGGCCAGCACCTCGTCGTAGAGCGTGGGCGCGTGCAGCGCCTCGGTGAGCTCGCGCTGCACCTCGGGCGCGCCGGCGTACATCTCCAGCAGTCGGCCGGACTTGTTGCCGAGCAGGAACTCCAGCTTGAGGTAGGCCGAGGACTGGAACCCGGAGGCCTCGCCCAGCACCGGCCGGAAGGCGCTGAACTCCACCGGCGTGAGGGTGGCCAGCAGGTCCCAGGAGTTGTTCAGCACGTCCTGGGTGAGCGCGCCCCGGCGCAGCGCGGCCCGGGCGCCGGCCGGGTCGTCGGCCCGCAGCGCCCGCTGGGCCACGGTCCATTCGTGGCGCAGCAGGTCGAAGAGCAGCTCCATCACCTGGGTCGTGATGATGAAGGACAGCTCGGCGTCCACCTCGCTGCGCGGCTGCTGCAGGGTGTGCAGCACGTCGAGCCGGGCGTAGCGCTCGTAGGGTGTGGCGCCGGACTGCCCGGCCGCCTCGGCCGCCAGGTCGGGGTCGAAGACCAGGTTCGGTTCCTGGACGGTGGACTGGGCCATGTTCCGCTACCCCCTCGGATGATCGGTGCGGACTATTGTGCGGCGGGTCCCCCGGCGTCTTGAATGGGCGACGACTACCCGATCGGACGGATCGCCTTCCGATCGAAAGGACTTTTCCGCAATCACCCGTCCGTCGTTCTGGAAGGCCCTCCGCATGGCACTGGACGCGCTGGACCGCCGGCTGCTCGCCGAACTGCAGGCCGACGCCAGGCTCTCCTACAACGAATTGTCCCGCCGGGTCAGCCTGTCGTCCCCGGCGGTCGCCGAGCGGGTGCGCCGGCTGGAGGCGGACGGGGTGATCGGCGGCTACCACGCGCACGTCGACCTGGCCAGGGCCGGCCTGCCGATCACCGCGCTGGTCCAGGTGCAGTGCTACGGGCCGCGCTGCGTGCTGCGCGACCCGGAGGTGGCCGACTGGCCGGAGGTGCTGCAGCTGCACCGGGTCACCGGCGGCGCCTGCTGCGTGCTGCTGGTCGCGGTCCCCGGGATGGCCGAGTTCGAGGCGCTGGCCGACCGGCTGGCCGCCTACGGCCGCCCGGAGAGCTCGATGGTCCTCTCCAGCCCGGTGCCCTGGCGCCCGGTGAACCCGCCGCCGAACGCCTGACGCCCGCCCGCCCAGCCCGCCCGGCCCGCCCGGGACCTCAATGCCCGCCGGTGCTCGACAGGTGCACCCCCAGGCCCGACAGGCCGTCCAGGAAGAGCTCCACGCCGACCGCCGCCAGCAGCAGCCCGAGCAGCCGGGAGAGCACCTCCAGCGAGGTCTGGTGGGTGCGCCGCAGCAGCGGCGCCAGCAGCAGCACGCTGATCGCGTTGATCGCCACCACCGCCAGGTACGCCCCGGTGACGGTGAACCGCCAGCCCCAGGTGTCCTTGGTCAGCGATTCCACCAGCACGGCGGTGATCGCCAGCGGGCTGGCGATGTACGGCAGGGTCAGCTCCCGCACGCCCTCGGCCAGCGGGTTGTTCAGCTCGTCGCCGTCCAGCTCCTCGTCCGAGCCGAAGTGCACGCCCAGCACCAGCCCGACCGCGTAGAGGAAGAAGATCACCCCGCCGGCCAGCTGCAGCGACTCGTCGCTCACGTGGAAGAACGAGGTCACCGCGTCGGCCAGCGAGGACATCAGCACCCCGACCGCGGCCGCCAGCGCGGTGCTCACCGCGAGCAGCCGCACCAGCTCCCGGTGGGTGCGGGTGCGGCTCAGGTGCGCGTAGGCGAGCAGCACCTTGGGCGGGCCGACCACGGCGAAGAAGGTGACGAACGCGCTGCTCAGGTTCAGGACCGACATCCCCCCAGCATGGTCGAGCCGCCCCCGCCCGACCCGCCGCCGCACCGGCGGGTCGCCCACCGTGACGACCGTCTCACCAGCGCGTCCCGGGTCCCCCGGATGGCCGCGCCAGGGTCGAGGGGGCGACGGCCGTCGGATGGGATGGACGGTATCCAGGGGGCTCTCGGGGCAGAGAGATTGAAGAGGACACCATCATGGGCTGTGTCAACCGCAAGGACCTGGGACTGTTCGTGCTGCGGGCGGCCGTCGGCGGGGTGCTGTTCTCGCACGGCACCCAGAAGCTCTTCGGCTGGTTCGGCGGCGGCGGGCTGGAGGGCACCGCGAAGGGGATGGAGGCGATGGGCTTCAAGCCCGGCGGGCAGAGCGCGCTGGCGGCCGGCCTGGGCGAGGCGGGCGGCGGCGCGCTGCTGGTCGCCGGGCTGGCCACCCCGGTGGCCGGGCCGGTGGTGGCGGGCACCATGGCCGGGGCGATCTCGGTGCACTTCCCGCACGGCTTCTTCATCACCAAGGGCGGCTACGAGTACCCGGCGCTGCTCGGCGTCTGCGGCCTGGCGCTCTCCATCGCCGGCCCCGGCCGGTACTCGCTGGACGAGCTGACCGGCCACACCCTCAACCGTCCGCTGCTCGGCCTGCTCTCCTTCGCCGCCGCGGCGGCCGGTGCCTACGGCGTGGTGGGCAAGCGCGAGCGGGGGGTCCGCGAGGCGGCCATCGCGGCGGCCGAGTCCGAGCCGGAGTGACGCCGGGCGCGGCCGTCGCGCGGGCCCGGGGAGCCCGCGACCACACCCAGTCGAACAGCAGGTGAACATCGGGCTCCGACCCGCTTGACGTCTACACAGGTGTAGTACGTTCTCGCGGGGAGGGGCCCGAAAGCTGCGTCATCGCGGCTAGGTACGCTGTCCGCTCCACGAGACCCGTACCGCGACTGAGGGTGTGCGATGTCCCTGACCTACCCGGAATCCATCGGCGTGGGCCTGCTGCAAGGCGTCACCGAGCTCTTCCCGGTCTCCAGCCTGGGGCACAGCATCCTGGTTCCGGCCCTGCTCGGCGGCCAGGTCAAGAAGGACCTGGACATGACCGCCCCCAACTCGCCGTACCTGGCGGTGCTGGTCGGCCTGCACCTGGCCACCGCGCTGGCCCTGGTGGTGTTCTTCCGCAAGGACTGGATACGCGTGATCCGCGGGCTGGTCAGCTCGATACGCGAGCGGCGGATCGAGAGCGTCGAGCAGCGGCTGGCCTGGCTGCTGATCGTCGGCACCATCCCGGTCGGCGTCGCCGGCCTGGTGGCCGAGAAGGCGCTGCGCAGCGCACTCGGCAAGCCGCTGCCGGCGGCGATCTTCCTGGCCCTGAACGGCCTGGTGCTGCTGGGCGCGGACCGGCTGCGCCGCGGTGGCGGCGGCCGTCGACGGGCCGGCGCGGATGCCGCGCACACCCCGGGCGAGGACCCGGCGATCGCCTCGGACCGCCGCCTGGCCAAGCTGACCCTGCGTCAGGGCGTCTGGATCGGCGCCGCCCAGATCCTCGCCCTGCTGCCCGGCATCAGCCGCTCCGGCGTCACCATGAGCACCGGCATCCTGCGCGGCCTCAACCACGAGGACGCGGCCCGGTTCTCCTTCCTGCTGGCCACCCCGGTGATCGCGGCCGCCGCGGTGCTGAAGGTGCCGGAGCTGCTCAAGCCCGAGTACACCGGCATCCGCGGCCCGGTGATCGTCGGCTCGATCTGCGCCTTCGCGGCCGGCTACGTCTCGGTGAAGTTCCTCACCAAGTACTTCGAGAACAAGAGCATGACGCCGTTCGCGATCTACTGCATGGTCGCGGGCGTCGGCAGCGCCATCTACCTGAGCATGTGACTCCGAGCACGTGACGGCCTGACGGACCGTCACCCGGTTGCGCTGCCCCGCTGGCGGCGCGCCGGGCGGGCGCCGAGGGTGGGCGGGAGCGTCCCGACCCTGGAGGCCCCATGGACCGCCGCATCCCGCCCCGCGCCGCCGCGCCCAGCCGTTCGCGCGCCCTCGCCGCCCCCGTCGCCGTCGCGACCGGGGCGGCGCTCTCGTTGGGCCTGGCGCTGGCCGGCTGCTCCTCCTCCAGCAGCTCCAAGGCCACTTCGGCCGCCTCCTCGGCGGCCAGTGCCGCCCAGTCGGCGCTCTCCTCGATCGGCGGCCAGGTGGCCTCGCAGGCGGCCTCGGCGGCCTCCTCGGCGCTCTCCGCCGCCGCCTCGTTCGGCTCCTCGGCGGTCGCCTCGGCCCAGTCCGCCGCTTCCTCGGCCTTCGCCAGTGCGACCGGCGGGCTGGACGCGACGGGCGACGTGAGCCTCGGCACGGTGGCCACCGGCTCCGACGGCAAGGCGCAGGTGCCGGTCACCGTGACCAACCAGCAGTCCGACGCCAAGCGCTACACCGTGCAGGTCGACTTCAAGGACCAGAACGGCTCGCTGCTGGACACCGTCGTGCTGAACGTCGGCCCGGTGCCGGCCGGCCAGTCCGCCAACGCCACGGCGACCGGCAACCGCTCGCTGAGCGGCACGGTGAACGCCTCGGTCGAGCGCGCCGTCCGCTACTGACGGCGGGTCACCGCTGCTTCGCCACCAGCTCCAGCAGCCGCAGGCCGGCCGCCAGCACGTCCTCGGCGGTCCACTCCAGGGCGTCGGCGCCGACCCGGATCTCGGCCATCGCCAGGCCCGGCAGCGCGTCCGTCCAGCCGGTGGCGAACCAGGTGCGCTCGGTCTCGGCCAGCTCCAGGTTGGCCGCCGACAGCGCCTCGGCGGGGTGCGGCAGGTAGAGCTGGAAGCTCTCGGTCTGCGGGGGAGCGGGGTTGATCCGGGCGCCGGGCAGCTCGGCCAGCGCGGTGGCGACGAGCTTGGCGTGCCGGACGTACCCGGGGATCCGGGGCAGCTCGGTCGCCAGGCCGTCCAGCGCGGCGAGCGCGGCCGCCCAGTTGGTCCACAGCTGCCCGCCGTGCCGGTGCCGCCAGCTGCGGGCGTAGCCGTCCAGCGCGGCGTTCCCGGCCAGCAGGGCGCCGTGGCTGCTGCCGAGCGCCTTGTAGACCGAGACGTAGACGCTGTCGGCCAGCCCGGCGAGCTCGGGCAGCGGCCGGCCGAAGTGCGGCGCCGACTCCCAGAGCCGGGCGCCGTCGAAGTGCACCCGGGCGCCGGCGGCCCGGGCCGCCTCGACCACCGCGACCAGCTCGTCCCAGGAGGGCAGCAGGAAGCCGGCGTCGCGCAGCGGCAGCTCGACCACCGCCGTGCCGTAGGGCTGGCCGAGCCCGGCCAGCTCCTCGGCGGTGTACGGGCGCGGGGCGGCGGTCGGCCAGAGCGCGCGCAGGCCGGTCAGCTGGCTGTAGGCCTGGCGCTCCCAGCGCTCCAGGTGGCTCATCGGGTGCAGCGCCACGGCGTCCCGCCCGGTCAGCTCGGCGCCGAAGCGCAGGGCGACCTGCTGGGCCATGGTGCCGCTCGGGAACCAGACGGCCGCCTCGGTGCCGAGCAGCTCGGCTACCCGCTGCTCCAGCCGCGCGATCGCGCCGAACTCGCCGTAGGAGTCGGGGAGTTCGTCCAGCCCGTCGAGTGTGGCGAGGCGGTCGAGCTGCTCCCGGACGGTCTGCGGGCGCTTGCCGCTCAGGACCCGCTCGCTGGCGCGGAGGGCGGTGAGGCGACGGTCTCTGGCGTTCGAGGTCATCCGGCGATTGTGGGTCGGTCAGGCCGGGCGGACCAAACGGTTTTCGTACGCGAACACCACCGCCTGCACCCGGTCCCGCAGGCCCAGCTTGAGCAGGATCCGACTGACGTGGGTCTTCACGGTGGCCTCGGCCAGCGACAGCTCGGCCGCCACCTCGGCGTTGGACAGCCCCCGGGCCACCTGCGCCAGCACGCTGCGCTCCCGGGCGGTCAGCGACTCCACGGCGCTGCGCGAGCGGTCCGCCGAGCCGTCGGCCGGCAGCTCGGCGGCGAACTGGTCGAGCAGCAGCCGGGTGATCCGCGGCGCCACCACCGCGTCGCCGGCCGCCACGCTGCGCACCGCGCTGAGCAGCTCGGCCGGCTGGGCGTTCTTCAGCAGGAAGCCGGAGGCGCCGGCCCGCAGCCCGGCGAAGGCGTACTCGTCCAGGTCGAAGGTGGTCAGGATGAGCACCTTGGTGTCCGGCGAGGTCTCGACGATCTGCCGGGTCGCCTCGATGCCGTCCATCCCGGGCATCCGGACGTCCATCAGCACCACGTCCGGGTGCAGCTCGCCGACCAGCCGGACGGCCTCGGCGCCGTCGGCGGCCTCGCCGGCCACCGCGAGGTCCGGCTGGGAGTCCAGGACCAGGGTGAAGGCGACCCGCAGCAGTGGCTGGTCGTCCACCAGCAGCACTCGGATGGTCATGACAGCGCCTCCTCGGCGGGTGCGGGCAGGTCGAGGTCGAGGGTGGTGGCCACCCGCCAGCCGCCCTCCGGCAGCGGGCCGGCGGTCAGCTCGCCGCCGTAGGCGGCGGCCCGGTCGCGCATCCCGGCCAGGCCGTGGCCCGCGCCGAGCTGTCCGTCCGCGGGGCGGCGCCGGGCCCGCCCGTCGTCGCGCACCTCCACCCGGAGGGCGGCGGGGCCGCAGTCCACGGTGACCCGGGCCCGGGCGCCGGGCGCGGTGTGCTTGAGGGTGTTGGTCAGCGACTCCTGGACCAGCCGGTAGACGGTCAGCTGGGCGCCGGGGGAGACGTGGCCGTGCTCCCCGTCCAGCCGCAGCTCGCAGGGCAGTCCGGCGGCCCGCACCTGGGCGGTCAGCGCGGCGAGCTGCCCGAGGCCCGGCTGCGGGTGGCGCAGCGCGTCCGGCTCGTCGGCCCGCAGCACGCCGAGGAAGCGGCGCATGTCGGTGAGCGCCTGCCGGCCGGTCTCGGCGGACTGGCGCATCGCCGCGGTGGCCTTCTCGGGCGCGTGCTCGTTGGCGTAGACGGCGCCGTCGGCCAGCGCGACCATCACCGAGAGGTTGTGGGTGACGATGTCGTGCATCTCCCGGGCGATCCGGCTGCGCTCCTCGGCCACGGCGAGCGCCGACTGCTCGTCGCGCCGGCGCTCCAGCTCCCGGGCCCGTTCGTGCAGCGCGGCCAGCTTGGCCTGCCGGGCCCGCACGTTGAGCCCGAGCACCACGGCGGCGGTGGTCACGCCGGAGAGCAGGAAGACGATCCGCAGCGCGCTCTCCAGCACCGGCCGGCCGTGGAAGTCGGGCGGCCAGCGGTAGACGGCCAGCAGCACGCCCAGCTCGGCCACCGCGTAGCCGGCCACGGTCCAGCGGAAGGCGCGGTGCGCGGCCACCGTGTAGAGCGCCACCAGCACCGCGAAGTCGGCCGGCAGCACGTTGGTCCCGCCCCACCAGCTGACCGCCCACTGCGCGAAGGCGACGCCGGCAACGGCCGCGAGGACCGTCACCGGGTGGCGGCGGCGCAGCACCAGCGGCAGCGCCAGGCCGGCCTGGATCAGCAGTTCCCAGGGGTGGTGCGGGTGGAAGCGCTGGTGGGCGGCGGCGCTGGCGGCGAACAGCAGCAGCGCCAGCGCGCCGTCCAGCACCATCGGGTGGCGCTCGCCGAGCCGCAGCGCGCGCAACGCCGAGAGCCCTCGGGCGGCGCCGGGGAAGCACCGCCCGAGGGCTGTCCGGGACAGCTCGGCCGAGGTCATTGCGCCATTGTGCAACGGTTCGGCCCGGCTGCTGGTCTCACGCGTCCCGCCGCTTGAGCACCGCGGCCGCGCCGATCAGGGCGGCCACCACGTAGATCCAGAGCACGCCGTAGCCGGTCCACGGGGCGAGCGTGCCCGGGTCCGGGTTGAGCGTGGCCACCGCCTGGCCGGCCGCGCCGGGCAGGTACGGGCCGATGTGGCTGCTCCAGTTGGACGGCAGCACCTCGACCAGGGTGGGCAGCACCAGGAGCATGCCGAAGATCGAGGCGATGCCGCCGGCCGTGTTGCGGATCATCGTGCCGACCGCGACCGCGAAGATGCCGATCGCGGTGAGGTAGAGCGAGGTGCCGATGACGGTGCGGGTCACCCCGGCGGCCGACAGCGTGGTCTGCACGTGGTTGCCGGAGAGCACCGCCTGGCCGCCGAAGAAGGCGACGAACGCGGTGACCAGGGTCACCACGAAGACGACGGCGGCGAAGACGCCCGCCTTGGCCCAGAGCACCGGCAGGCGGCGCGGCACGGCGGACATCGAGGCGCGGATCATGCCGGTGCTGTACTCGCCGCTGACCACCAGCACGCCGAGCACGCCGACGGCGAGCTGGGCCGCCAGGTAGCCGCGCAGGCTGCGGTCGGCGGCGTTGATCGAGAAGGCGTGGTCGCGCGCGTCGGGGTGGTTCAGGTGGTCGATCGCGCCGTAGCAGGCGAGCAGGCCGAAGCCGACCATGAAGACCACCGCGGCCAGCAGCGTGAAGTAACTCGAACGCAGCGTACGGAACTTGATCCACTCGGAGTGGACCACCCGGGGCAGCGTGACCTTGCCGCCGACCGATGGGCGGGCCGCTGCGGTGGTGGGGGTGGCGGTGCTCATGCTGCGTGCTCCTCGACCAGCGTGCGGGGGGCGACCACGGCGTCGTACTCGACGGCGTCCTTGGTCAGTTCCATGAAGGCCTCCTCCAGCGACGCCTGACGCGGCGTCAGCTCGAAGAGCACCACCCGGTGGTCGGCGGCGAGCCGGCCGACCGTCTCGCTGTCCGCGCCCTCCACGGTGAGCACGTCCGCCTCGTCCTCGGCGGTGACGGTGATCTCCGGGTTGCGGCGCAGCAGTTCGGCCAGCTCGTCGGCCTGCGGGGTGCGCACCCGCACGCCGCCCTGCGAGGCGCCGGCGGTGAACTCGGCGACCGAGGTGTCGGCGATCAGCTTGCCCTTGCCGATCACGATCAGGTGCTCGGCGGTCAGCGCCATCTCGCTCATCAGGTGCGAGGAGACCAGCACCGTGCGGCCCTCGGCGGCCAGCGACTTGAGCAGGTTGCGGATCCACAGGATGCCCTCGGGGTCGAGGCCGTTGACCGGCTCGTCGAGGATCAGCGTGGCCGGGTCGCCGAGCAGCGCGGAGGCGATGCCCAGGCGCTGGCCCATGCCGAGCGAGAACCCGCCGGCCCGGCGGCGGGCGACCTCGCGCAGGCCGACCAGGTCGATCACCTCGGTCACCCGGCTGCGCGGGATGCCGTGGGTGGCGGCCAGCGCCAGCAGGTGGTTCTGGGCGGACCGGCCGGTGTGGATGGCGCGGGCCTCCAGCATCGCGCCGACCTCGCGCAGCGGGGCGCGGTGCTCGGCGTAGCGCTTGCCGTTGACGGTGGCGTGGCCGGAGCTCGGGGTGTCCAGGCCGAGCAGCATCCGCATGGTGGTGGACTTGCCGGCCCCGTTGGGGCCGAGGAAGCCGGTCACGATGCCGGGACGGACGCTGAAGCTCAGGTCCTGGACGGCGGTTTTGGGGCCGTAGCGCTTGGTGAGGCCGACGGCTTCGATCATCTGAGGTCCTCAAACGAGGGAGCGGGTGGTGACATCCTCAACGCTAGGCAGCGCCGGGGGCCGGAACGAGCCGCGCCAGGAGGATTCGAACCCGCGGCCGGTGCGACGCGAGATGCAGCGCGGCTACATCTTGAGACGGACCTTGATTCGGGTGCGGAGGTTTAGCCGCAGCTCATCGGCGGTGCGGCGGATCGACCAACCTTAACGGCAACTCAAGTGTGGCGAGGGACTCTTGACGCCCCTGTTGGTCTAGTCCATTTTAATCCGCAGGTGCAGGGAGCCCCTGAGCCGGCGTCAGTGGTGCAAACCACTGACGCCGGTCCTGGGGTGCCCGGCAACCGCGCACGATTCCCCGATGTCATGCCCATGCCCGAGGTGGTCCCACCCGCCCCGGGCGTCCCTGCACACCACGGGCATGACGGTCCCCCACAACCATGGAGTCGCACGTCATGCTCACCCGTTCAACCGCCCGGGAGACGACCCCGGACCAGCGCCGCCGCCCCAAGGGCCTGGCCGCGCTCGCCGCCGGCACCGCGGCCTCGCTGTTGCTCGGCGCCTCGCTCGCGCTCACCTCGGGCGGCACCGCCCACGCCGCCGCCACCAACACCACCGGCGCGGCCGCCACCAGCGGCGGCATCAAGGTGGCCTACTTCGACCAGTGGTCGATCTACTCCAACGCCTACTACCCGAAGAACATCAACGACTCCGGGACCGCGGGCAAACTCGACTACCTGATCTACGACTTCGCCAACATCAACCCGACCACGCTGCAGTGCTTCGAGGCCACCAAGGCCGCGGACACCAACGACGCGGACCCGAACGCCGGCGACGGCGCGGGCGACGCCTTCGCCGACTACGAGAAGTCCTTCGGCTCGGACATCAGCGTCAACGGCACGGCGGACGTCTACAACCAGCCGATCGCGGGCAACTTCAACCAGCTCAAGGAGCTGAAGGCGAAGAACCCGAACCTGAAGATCCTGCTGTCGATCGGCGGCTGGACCTACTCCAAGTACTTCTCCGACGCGGCCGCGACCGACGCCTCCCGCAAGGCGCTGGTCTCCTCCTGCATCGACATGTTCATCAAGGGCAACCTGCCCTCGGACGCCGGCTACGGCGGCCCGGGCACCGGCGCCGGCATCTTCGACGGCTTCGACATCGACTGGGAGTACCCGGGCGGCGGCGGCCACACCGGCAACCACTCCTCGCCGAACGACAAGCAGGACTACACCGCGCTGCTCGCCGAGTTCCGCTCCGAGCTGGACGCCCAGGGCAAGACGGACGGCAAGACCTACGCGCTGAGCGCGGCGCTGCCGGCCGGTCAGGACAAGATCGCCAACATCGAGACCGACAAGGTCGGCCAGTACCTGACCTTCGGCGACGTGATGACCTACGACATGCACGGCGGCTGGGAGGCCACCGGGCCGACCAACCACCAGGCCGCGCTCTACTCGGACCCGAGCGACCCGGCCACGCCGATCGCCCCGGGCACCTCGAAGTACTCGATCGACGAGGGGATCAAGGCCTGGACGGCCGGTGATCCGCAGTACGGCATCCCCGGCGGCTTCCCCGCCAAGAAGATCAACATGGGTGTGCCGTTCTACTACCGCGGCTGGACCGGCGTGCCGGCGGGCAGCAGCCACGGCCTGTTCCAGACCGCCACCGGTCCAGCGCCGGGCGCCGCGATGTCCGGCAACGTCAACGGCATCCGGATGTACAAGGAGCTGTCCGGCGTCGTCGACAACCCGGCGGACACCTACTGGGACGACACCGCCAAGGCCGCCTACTTCTACGACGGCACCAACTTCTGGTCCGGTGAGAACGCCCAGTCGATCCAGTCCAAGGCCGACTACCTGCACTGCAACGGCCTCGGCGGCTCGTTCGCCTTCTCGCTGTACGACGACCCGAGCGCCACGCTCTTCAACGACATGGCGAACGACACCAACGGTTCGGCCGCCAGCTGCCTGGCCGCCCCGACGAGCAGCGCGCCGGTCAGCACCCCGCCCGTCTCCACCCCGCCCGTGAGCACGCCGCCGGTCACGACCCCGCCGGTCACGACTCCGCCGGTCAGCACCCCGCCGGTGACGACCCCGCCGGTCTCCACCCCGCCGGTGACCAGCACCCCGGGCAGCTGCTCCGCCCCGAGCTGGAGCTCCGCCGCGGTCTACGCCACCCCGACCCAGGTCTCCTGGAAGGGCCACCTCTACACCAACAAGTGGTGGACCACCGGCGAGGACCCCTCGCTCAGCGGCCAGTGGGGCGCCTGGACCGACAACGGCCCTTGCTGATCCCCCCGTCCTGAAACACCGTGCCCCCGGAGCGACCACGCTCCGGGGGCACGGCCCACTGTCCGTCAGGCGTCGGGCATCTGGGGCTTGATCACCCAGAACGCGCCGCCCTGGTTGTCCGTCAGGCCGCCCATCCGGCCCACCGGCGTGTCCATCGCCGGCACCAGCACCGAGCCGCCGGCCCGCACCGCCGCGTCGAACGTGGAGTCCACGTCGTCCACCGCGAAGTAGGTGGCCCAGTGCGGCGGGGTGCCGTCGGGGTGGTTGGCCAGGCTCTGCGCGCCGCCGACGTCCTTGCCGCCGACCTTGAGCGAGAAGTACTCGCCCATGCCCTCCGGCCCCTCCATCGGGGTGATGTCGATGCCCAGCGCCGTGCGGTAGAAGCCGGTGGCGGCGGCGACGTCGCTGGTGTTCAGCTCGTTCCAGATCACGGCGCCGGGCTCGTTGACCACCTGCGCGCCGAAGAAGTCCAGCGGCTGCCAGACACCGAAGACGGCGCCGGTCGGGTCCTGGGCGATCAGCATCTTGCCGACCGTGCCGACGGTCATCACGTCGAAGAGCAGCTTGCCGCCGCCGGCGCCGATCTTGGCGGCGGTGCCCGCGGCGTCGGCGCTGGCCAGGTAGGTGGTCCAGGCGGTGGGCGGGGCCGGCGAGTCGCCCATCGGCACGGCGGCCATGATGCCGGCCACCGGCTTGTCGTTGAGGGTCATCATCGCGTAGCCGCCGAACTCCTCGGGGCCCTTCTCGCCCTGCCAGCCGAGCAGGTCACGGTAGAAGTCGATGGCCGCCTGCTGGTCCGGAGCGGCCAGGTCGACCCAGCACGGCGTGCCGGGCGCGTACGGTTCGTTCACCACGGGCATGGGTGTCGCCTCCAAGGGCGGAACTTGACGTCTCGTTGCCCCCCGGAGACACCCTGCCGCCGACCGTGCGGCGGCGCCACTCAACGCGCCACTCAGGGCGCGGTGGACTCGACCCGGGTCAGCATCCGGCCGAGCAGGCCGGAGAGCACGGTGCGCTCCTCGGGGACGAGGTCCTGGAGCAGCTCCTCCTCGAAGACGGCGGCCATCCGCATCGACTCCAGCCACTTGTCCCGGCCGTTCTCGGTGAGTTCGATGATCACCCGGACCCGGTTGGCCTCGTCGCGCTCCCGGGTGACCAGCTCCTCGCCGACCATCCGGTCGATCCGGTGGGTCATCGCCGCCGGGGTCAGGCCGAGCCGCTTGGCCAGCTCGCCGGGGCCGAGCCGGTAGGGGCTGCCGGCCACCACCAGGGCCTTGAGCACCTCCCACTCGGCGCTGGTGATCCCGAGCGCGGTCAGCTGCCGCCCGTAGGACACCGCCATCCGCCGGGCCACCCGGGACATGGTCGACACGATCGTCTCGACCTGCGGGTCCACGGTGGGGAACTCGCGCTGGTAGATCGCCACCTGCTCGGCGATGTCGAGTTCGCCGGGGCCTGCCGGGTCGGCCGCCGCGGCGGCCTTGCGTGCGCTCATGGCGCTCAGTCTCCCATGCTCTGTAGCCAACGTTAAGGCTTTGACAGTGCAGTCTTTCTGTATGTAGAGTTTAGCTTCGAAATGTTCCGAGCTAAAGAGTAAGGGGTGTCTCCCATGAAGCAGCAGAAGTACGGTGCGGACGGCACCCTGCGCCGGGTCCAGCTCGGCAACGCACTGAGCGCCTTCGGCAGCGGGTTCACGATGCCGTACATGTTCGTGTACGTGGACCAGGTGCGCGGGCTCGGCACCGCCTCCGCGACCATGGTCTTCACCCTCTTCGCGCTGGCCGCGCTCGCCGTGCTGCCGTTCGCCGGCCGCGGCATCGACCGCTACGGGCCGCGCCCGGTGCTGCTGGCCGGCTGCGCGATGGCCGCCACCGGCGCCTTCGCCTTCGGCCAGGCGCACGGCACGGCCGCGCTGCTGGTCTCGGTCTTCCTGTTCGGCGGCGGGGTCACCACCTGCCAGCCGGCGCTCGCCACGATGATCGTCCGGTGCTCCAGCACCGCGACCCGCTCGCACGCCTTCGCGCTCCAGTTCACCCTGATCAACCTGGGCATGGGCCTGGGCGCGCTGGTCGGCGGGCAGATCGTGAACACCGCCGACCCGGCCAGCCTGACCCGGCTGTTCACCATCGAGGCGCTCACCTTCTTCGGCCTGGCCGCCGTCACCGGTACCGCCCGCATCCCGCGTCCGGCGCCGGTGCTGGTCACCGACGAGCAGCCGCGCAGCGGCCTGCGTGCGCTGGCCGGTGACAAGGCGATGGTGCGGCTGCTGCTGCTCGCCGGGCTGATCTTCTTCACCTGCTACGGCCAGTTCGAGTCCGGCGTGGCCGCCTTCGCCACCGACACGGTGAAGACCGCGCCCTCCACCCTGGGCCTGGCGATCGGCGCCAACGCGCTGACCATCGTGCTGCTGCAGATGTTCATGGTCCGGATCACCGCCCGGCGCCGCCGCACCACCGCGATGGCCGCCACCGGCGTGATCTGGCTGGGCGCCTGGGCCTTCGCCCTGCTGGCCGGCCTGCTGCGCGGCGAGGCGGCGCTGGCCACCGCGGCGATCGTGGCGATCTACGTGCTGTTCGGCATCGGCGAGTCGATGCTGGCGCCGACCCTCGGCCCGATCGTCGCCGACCTGGCCCCGGCCCGGCTGCTCGGCACCTACAACTCGGCCTTCGCCCTGGTGAAGCAGACCGCGATCGCGGTCGGCCCGGCGGTCGGTGTGCTGCTGGTCGGCTCCGGCACCTGGCCGCTCTACCTGGCGGCGATGACCGGCTGCACCCTGCTGATCGTCGGCACGGCCCTGCGGCTGCGCCGCCACCTCACCCCGGCCCAGGACAACGCGGTGGCCGGCGGTCCGGTGACCGTGCCGGTCCGTGAGCTCCAGACGGCGGCGTGAGAGGGTGACGGGGTAAACCCCGCCGCCTGGAGTCGGCGGTGATCGACGACTCGACGACGGTGGGGCCATGGCAGACACGGCAGTCATCGAACGGCCGGCCGAGGCGGACCCCCGCCCGGCCGGCCGTCCATCCCTGCTGCGGGGGATCGACCGGCGGCTGCCCTGGGTGCTGCGGCACGGCGGCTGGCTCGGCCCGCTCGCGGTCGCGGTCTTCGCCGGACTGCTGCGGTTCTGGAACCTCGGCTACCCCCACGCCTTCGTCTTCGACGAGACCTACTACCCCAAGGACGCCTGGTCGCTGCTGCAGCAGGGCTACGAGGGCGGGTGGGCGGACAACGCCAACACGGCGATCCTGGGCAACCCGCAGTCCATTCCGCTGAACAGCTCCTGGGCCTTCGTCGCCCACCCGCCGCTGGGCAAGTGGGTGATCGCCGTCGGCGAGGCGGCCTTCGGGCTCAACCCGTTCGGCTGGCGGGTGATGGTGGCGCTGCTCGGCACCCTCTCGGTGCTGATGCTGGCCCGGATCGGCCGCCGGCTCTTCGGCTCCACGCTGATCGGCTGCACCGCCGCGCTGCTGATGTCGGTGGACGGCCTGCAGTTGGTGATGAGCCGGGTCGGCCTGCTCGACGGCGTGCTGATGTTCTTCGTGCTGGCCGCCTTCGGCTGCCTGCTGATCGACCGGGACAAGACCCGGGAGCGGCTGTTCGCCGACGGGGTCGACGCCGACACCGTGCGGCTCGGCCTGCGTCCGTGGCGCCTGGCCGCCGGCCTGCTGCTCGGCGCGGCCTGCTCGGTGAAGTGGAACGGCGCGCAGATCCTGGCCGCCTTCGGCCTGCTCACCGTGCTCTGGGACCAGGCCGGCCGGCGCCGGGCCGGTGCCCGCCGCCCGATGCTCAGCATGCTGCGGCACGACGCCGTGCCCGCCTTCTGCTCGATGGTGGTGGTCGGCGCCGGCGTCTACCTGGCCTCCTGGAGCGGCTGGTTCGCCACCTCCGGCGGCTACGACCGGCACTGGGCGGACGGTCACCCCGGCGGCATCCTGCCCGGGCCGCTGCGCTCCTGGTGGCAATACCAGACCGAGATGTGGCACTTCAACACCACGCTCACCACGCCGCACACCTACCAGTCCAACCCGTGGAGCTGGCTGGTCCAGGGCCGCCCGGTGAGCATGTACTGGCAGACCGTCACGGCCGGCCAGCAGGGCTGCGGTTCGTCCGGCGGCTGCACCGAGCAGATCCTGGCGCTCGGCACCCCGCTGCTCTGGTGGACCGCCTGCTTCGCGCTGGCCTACCTGCTCTGGCGCTGGTTCTTCCGCCGCGACTGGCGCTCCGGCGCGGTGCTCTGCGCGGTGGCCGCGATCTACCTGCCCTGGTTCCAGTTCCAGCAGCGCACCATCTTCTCGTTCTACATGGTGGTGCTGGTGCCCTTCCTCTGTCTGGCCGTCGCGCAGATGCTCGGCGCGATCGTCGGCCCGGCGGGGGCGAGCGTGCGGCGGCGGGCCTGGGGCGGCGGGGTGGCCGGCGCGCTGGTGCTGGCGATCATGGGCTGCTTCCTCTACTTCCTGCCGCTCTACACCGCCCAGATGATCCCGATGTCCGACTGGCAGGACCACATGTGGTTCACCAGTTGGATCTGATCGCCGCGGGGTCGTCCGGCTCCGGCCAGCTGTTGGAGGTCACCCCGCTGCTCGGGGTGCTGATGGCGGTGCTGCTGGCCGTCGCCGTCGCGGTGGCCGGCCGCGGCCAGCTGGGGCACGGCAAGGCGGTGCTGCGGGCCGGGCTGCGGGCGGTGGTGCAGCTGTCCGCCGTCGCCCTGGTGATCACCTGGGTGGTGCACTCGCTCTGGCTGACCGCGCTGTTCGTGCTGCTGATGTTCACCGTGGCGGTGCGCACGGCCGGGCGGCGGATCACCGACGAACCCGGCTGGTCCTGGGCCTGGGCGGCGCTGCCGATCGGGGGCGGGGTGCTGCCGGTGCTGGTGCTGCTGCTCGCCACCGGGCTGCTGCCCGGCAAGGGGATCACCATCGTGCCGGTGGCCGGCATCCTGATCGGCGGCGGGCTGACCGCCACCTCGCTGGCCGGCCGCCGGGCGCTGGACGAGCTGACCCAGCGTCACGGCGAGGTGGAGGCCGCGCTGGCGCTCGGCTTCGAGGACCGGGACGCCCGGCTGGAGATCTGCCGCACCGCCGCCGCCACCTCGCTGGTGCCGGCCCTGGACCAGACCCGCACGGTCGGCCTGGTCACCCTGCCCGGCGCCTTCGTCGGCATGCTGCTCGGCGGCGCCTCGCCCGTGCAGGCCGGCGCAGTGCAGCTGTTCGTGCTGGTCGCGCTGCTCGCGGTGGAGGCGGTGGCGATCGTGGCGGTGCTGGAGCTGGTCGGCCGGGGGCTGGTGCGCCGTCCGGTACACTGGCGGGGTTGAAGGGGAGTAGCCCTCCACCGGATCGTCGACATACTGGCCGGCTCAGTGAGCCCGCCCGGCGCCCGGGACACCTGACAGGGTGTTGGCGAGACCTTCGGCCGCAGTGCTGTGACCAACACCAGTGCTGTCGGGCCGGGGTCTCTTTTCTTTTGAGCCCGCCGGCCGGGCAGCCCGACCGTGGAGAAGACGCTCCAGATGGACCTGACGATTTTCGCCGTGACCTTCGGCATCATCTTCCTGGCCGAACTGCCGGACAAGACCGCGCTCGCCGCGCTGATGCTCGGCACCCGCTACCGCGCGCTCTACGTCTTCGCCGGGGTGGCCGCCGCGATGGCGGTGCAGGTGGGGCTGGCGCTGGCGGCCGGCAGCCTGCTCTCGCTGCTGCCGCACCGCTGGGTCGAGGGGGTGAGCGGACTGCTCTTCCTGGCCGGCGCGGTGATGCTGCTGCTGCACAAGCACGACGACGAGGAGGGCCACGAGGGCCGCAAGCCCTCCTCCAGCGGCTTCTGGAAGGTGGCCGGGGCGAGCTTTCTGGTGGTCGCGGTGGCCGAGTTCGGCGACCTGACCCAGATCATGACCGCCAACCTGGCCGCCAAGTACGCCGACCCGCTCTCGGTCGGCCTGGGCGCCTGGCTGGCGCTCTGCGCGGTCGGCGGGCTGGCCGTGCTCGGCGGGCAGAAGCTGCTCGCGCTGGTGCCGATGAAGGTGATCATCCGGGTGGCGGCGGCCGCGATGCTGGTGCTGGCCGGGATCAGCGTGGTCGGCGCGATCACCGGCTGACGCGGGCTCAGCAGGTGTCGCCGGCGTCCAGGGCGGCCTGGGTCTGCGGGCCGACGTAGCCCCACTGGTCCTGCCAGAGCTGGTTGGCCGACTGGAAGTCGCCGACCTCCTGCTGGGTCCTGCTGTCGTACCGGCCGCTGTGGGCGCTGCCGCAGCCGATCGTGCGCAGCTGCTGCTGGAGCGCGGCCACGGCCGGGCCGGAGTCGCCCGGGGACGGCGCGGCGGTGGGGCTGGGCGGGGCGGAGCTGGGGGCCGCGCTGGTGGGGGCGGCGGAGGTCGGCGGCGGCGCCTGGGTGGTCGGCGGGGGCGGGGCGGCCGCGGGGCTGCTCGGGGCGGGCTCGGTGGCCCTGGTTCTGGACGGGGTGGGTCTGGGTCTGGCCGAGGTGCTCGGGGCCTGCGGGGCCGAGCTCTCGGGGGCGGGGGCGGTGCTGGGCGGGGCTCCGTCGGTCGGCGGGGCGCTGGTGACGGCGCTGGGCAGCGGCAGCGGGAGCGCCTGGCGGTCGGGCGTGCCGGTGGGGCTGAGCGCGTACGCCAGGCCGACCCCGATCGCGATCGCTCCCGCACCGGCCGCCACGACCAGGCCGGTGCGCCGCTGCCGGGCCTTGCGGGCGGCGGCGCGCGAGCTGGCGGGGGCGGGCTCGGCGGCGATCGGGAAGAGGCCCAACTCGCGGGCCGGGCGGGCCGGCTCCGGCTGCGCCGGCGCGAACGGCTCCTGTGTGTACGGCTCCTGTGCGTACGGCTCCTGTGCGTACGGCTCCTGCGGGTACGGCTCCTGTGCGTACGGCTCGGTCACCGGGGGCAGCACGGCGGTGGCGTACGGGTCCTGCGGCGGCTGGTAGCCGTCGGCGGCCACCGGGTAGGGCTCCGGTTCGGCCAGCGGCCCGGCCACGTACGGGCGGACCAGCGGGGGCCCCTCGGTCAGCGGGAGGATCGCCGTCTCGGTCGAGTCCGCGTCGTGACCGGAGCCGGCCTGGCCGGAGTCGGCCGGACCGGATCCTGGCGGGGCGAATCCCGGCATGGGCCGGTCCTCCTGAAGCTGTCGGGTGGGGCTGGAACGGGCCCGATTATGCAGCACACCGTAGCGGCCGAACAGTGCTGACCGACCCTCCGGTCCCGGCTCCGCGCTGTTGCGAATGGCGCAACCCCGGGCCGCAAACCAGGACAAATCTGACACGATGAGGTGTCAGAAGCTGCCGCCCCATCAGACGGAGGACCGGCCATGGCGGATCCGGTGACCGAGGCCGCGCCCCCGCAGCCCCCGCAACAGGGCGAGGTGCACAACCTGTGGGTGCCGATCGGCGCCCTGCTGCTCGCCCTGCTGCTGGCCGCGCTCGACCAGACCATCGTCTCCACCGCGCTGCCGACCATCGTCAGCGACCTCGGCGGACTGGAGCACCTGTCCTGGGTGGTGACGGCCTATCTGCTGGCCTCCACCGCGGTCACCCCGCTCTGGGGCAAGCTCGGCGACATGTACGGCCGGAAGCGGTTCTTCCAGGCCTCCATCGTGATCTTCCTGATCGGCTCCGCGCTCTGCGGGGTGGCCCAGAACATGGGCGAGCTGATCGCCTTCCGGGCGCTGCAGGGCCTGGGCGGCGGCGGCCTGATCGTGCTCACCCAGGCGATCGTCGGCGACCTGGTGCCGCCCCGGGAACGCGGCAAGTACCAGGGCCTGTTCGGCGCCGTCTTCGGCGCCACCAGCGTGCTCGGCCCGCTGCTCGGCGGGTTCTTCGTGGACCAGCTCTCCTGGCGCTGGGTCTTCTACATCAACCTGCCGATCGGCGTGGTCGCGCTGATCGTCATCGCGATCGTGCTGCACAGCGTCGAGGTGAAGCGCGAGCACGCGATCGACTACCCGGGCATCGTGCTGATCGCCGCCGTCGCCACCTGCCTGGTGCTGATGACCTCGCTCGGCGGGGTCAGCTACCCGTGGGGCTCCTGGCAGGTGATCGGCCTGGGCGTGCTCGGGGTGGTGCTGCTGGGCATCTTCCTGCTGGTCGAGCGGCAGGCCGCCGAACCGGTGCTGCCGCCGCGGCTGTTCGTCTCGCGGACCTTCAGCCTGGTCGCGGTGATCTCCTTCGTGGTCGGCTTCGCGATGTTCGGCGCGCTCACCTACCTGCCGACCTTCCTCCAGGTGGTGCAGGGCGTCTCACCGACCATGTCGGGCGTGCACATGCTGCCGATGGTGCTCGGCATGCTGGTCACCTCGATCGGCTCCGGCCAGATCGTCGCCCGCACCGGCCACTACCGGATCTTCCCGATCCTCGGCACCGCCGTGGTCACCGTCGGCCTGGTGCTGCTCTCCCGGCTGACCGAGTCCACCTCGACCACCGTGATGAGCCTCTACTTCCTGGTCTTCGGCCTCGGGCTCGGCCTGGTGCTCCAGGTGCTGGTGCTGATCGTGCAGAACTCGGTGGGCTACCAGGACCTCGGGGTGGCCACCGCGGCCGCCACCTTCTTCCGCTCGATCGGCGCCTCCTTCGGCGTCTCGATCTTCGGCAGCATCTTCACCACCGGGCTCAACCACCGGCTGACCGACGCGCTGCGCGGGCTGCACCTGCCGCCCGGCTTCAGCCCGAAGGAGATCACCGCCGACCCCCGGGTGATCCACGGCCTGCCGCCCACCGTCGCGCACGGCATCCTGCACGCCTACGCCGGCTCCATCGCGCACGTCTTCCTCTACGCGGCGCCGGTCGCCTTCGCCGCCTTCCTGCTCGCGCTGTTCATCCGCGAGCAGCCGCTGCGCGCCTCCGTCACCGCGCCCGACCTCGGCGAGTCGATCGGGATGAACCCGGTGGAGCGCAGTTCGGTGGACGAGATCGCCCGCGCCCTGACCGTGCTGAACAGCCGGGAGGCCCGCCGCGACCTCTACCGCCGGATCACCGCCGAGGCCGGGCTCGACCTGCAACCCGCCTCCAGCTGGCTGCTGTTGCAGATGCACCGGCAGGGCTACGTGGAGCCCGCCGAGCTGGCCGAGCACCGGATCGTGCCGCCGGCGGTGATCGAGGCGGCGGCCCGCGAGGTGGAGGGGCGCGGGCTGGCGCAGCGCAACGGGCTGCCGCTGCGGCTCACCGAGGAGGGCGAGCGGCTGGCCGCGCGGCTGGTCGCGGCCCGGCGCAGCCAGCTCGCCAAGCTGCTCGGCGACTGGGACGAGAAGCAGTTCGCCGACCTGGCCGAGCTGCTCACCCGGCTGACCGAGAACCTGTGCGGCGACCCGCACGACCACCCCGACCCGACGGCGCAGCCGCACGTGCCGCACAGCGAGGGCCGCTCCTTCTAGCCGAGCACGGCCCGCAGGTCGGCGATCGAGCGGAAGTGCAGGCCGGTCATGCCGAGCGCGGCGGCCGCTGCCACGTTCTCGGCCCGGTCGTCGACGAACAGGCAGCGCTCCGGTGCCACGCCGGCCCGTTCGGCGGCGATCCGGTAGATCGCCGGCTCCGGCTTGACCGCGCCCACCTCGGCGCTGTTCACCACCGCGTCGGCCAGGTCGAGCAGGCCGAGCCGGGCCAGGTCCTCGTCCAGCCAGACGGTGGCGTTGGTGACCAGCACCAGGGGCACCCGTTCGCGGACGGCGCGCAGCAGCGCCACCACCTCCGGGTCGGCGCTGAACGGCGCGGTGGTGAAGACCTCGGCCAGCTCGCGGGCCGTCGGCTCCGGTATCCGCTCGGCCAGCCGCTCGGCGATGCTGGCCCGCCACTCGGCCCGGGTGATCCGGCCGAGCAGCAGCGGGCCGTCCACCTCCGGGGCGAAGCCGGTCCGCAGGGTCTCGCCGGCGGGCAGGCCGGCCGCCAGCTCCAGCCGGTTCAGCTCGGTGTGGTCGAAGTGCCGGATCACGCCGTCCACGTCGGACAGCACGGCGTCGAAGCTTCGTTCGCTGATCATCCAGCCTGGATAGCGGTCGACCGGCCGCCCTGTCCAGGGTCAGACGCTGAACGGCACCGAGTGGATCTCGTCGGGCTTGTGCCCGGCGCGCTCGTGCACCCGCTGCACCGCCTCGGCCGAGGGCGCCTCGGAGAGGCACCAGACGGTGCCGGAGGCCGGGTCCGCCCAGGCCTGCTTGAAGTGCACGCCCTCCGACTGCTGGACCGCCAGGTCGGCGCGGTGGGCGGCTTCCAGCTGCTCCGCGGTGATGCCGCTCATTCCGTGGTGGACGTCCATGAAGGTGGCCATCGTGGCTCCTCCGTCCGGTTCGCCGGCCCGGCGCCTCACCGGGCCGTGGGGCACCTCCCATCCTCGCGCGCGGCGGGCGGGGCCGCCGAACCGGGCGGGCGGGTCACTTGCGGCGCTTGTTGCGCCTGGCCAGGACGAAGCCGTAGCCGATGCCGATCGCCAGGCCGATGCCGACCATCAGGAAGACGTTCGGGCCGGAGGAGCCGGCGGCGAGCAGGGCGGTGCCGATACGGGAGGCAGCGGGCATGGCGAGCGCGGACCTTTCGGTGGACAGCGTGGCGGCCCGCACTCCCCGCTGACGCTCTGGCCGGGCCGGGCGCGGCCACCCACGACAATAACCGGACCGCCGCCGCCGACCCGAACGGGACGGGCTCGACCCGGCGCGCGTGATCGGATCGATGCGCGCATCCGCCTGTCTGCGGCCGCCCGGCGCGCCTACACTCTGCGTGCCGATCGCGCGCGCCGGGTCGCGGGCCGTGCGGCGGTGTGTCCACTGGTAACTGACGGTGCGTCGGCAAGGAGCGCGACCATGGCGCTGTTCGGGGAACGCCAGACCTTCCTGGGCCGGCTCAGCCCCGCCGACCGGGACGCCCTGAGGGCCCTCGGCGCCGAGCGGGCCTTCCCGGCCGGCGGCCCGCTGCTGCGCGAGGGCGACGGCGGCAGCCACGTGCTGGTGCTGCTCACCGGCTGGAGCGTGGTCTGGGTGGCCACCGAGCGCGGCGGCCGGGTGATCCTCGGGCTGCGCACGGTGGGGGAGCTGGTCGGCGAGATGGCCGCGCTGGACCCGCACCACCCGCGCAGCGCCACGGTCAGCGCGATCGGCCCGGTGCGGGCGCTGTCGGTGCCGGGCGACCGGTTCCGCCGGTTCATCGCGCAGCGGCCGCACGTGGCCGCGCTGGTGATGGCGCAGCTGGCCGACCGGCTGCGCGGGGCGGACCACGAGCGGCTCGCGCTGGCCTCGCTCACCGTGCTGCGCCGGCTCTGCGGGCGGCTGGTGGAGCTGGCCGACCGGACCGGGCGCCCGGCCGGCCCGGGAGCCGGCGGCGGGCCGGTGACGATCCGGCCGCCGATGGCGCAGAGCGACCTGGCGGCGGCGATCGGCGCCACCCGGGAGGCGGTGGCCAAGGCGCTGCGGCTGCTGCGCGAGCAGGGGCTGGTGCAGACCGGCCCGGGCACCCTGGTGGTGCTCGAACCCGAGCCGCTGCGGTTGCTGGCCGAGGGCCTGGAGCCGCCGGAGCGGGCGCACTGAACGAAGCGGGGGCCGGGGCCTGAGTAAACGGCTACAGCGCACGGCCCGGACCCCGCGCACGCTGGGACACGGACGACCGGTGACGGACGGGAACGGGTGGGAGCGCGATGGGCGAGCAGGCGAGGTTCGGGTTCGTGATCAATCTGGACGTGCAGGACTCCGGGCGGCTGCCGGACCCGCTGCGCCCGGCGATGCGGGCCGAGCTCTACCGGGTCACCGGCGACGCGCTGCAGCGGGCCGGGATCGCCGACGCGCAGGTGCACCGGGAGGACCGCGGCGACGGCATCCTCTTCGTGCTGGCGCCCACCGTGCCGCCGCAGGTGGTGCTCGGCCCGTGGTTGGAGTACCTGTACCAGAACCTGCGGCACGCCAACCGGAACGCGCGCGACGTCCTGCGGGTGCGGGTGGGGATGCACGCCGGCCCGGTGACCGCCGATCCGCACGGCCGTTCCGGGCGCGCGGTGGACCTGGCCTGCCGGCTGGGCAACAGCGAGGAGGCCAAGCGGCTGCTGCGCACTGCGCCGGCCGCGCCGCTGCTGGTCGCGCTCAGCGACTCGCTCCACCGGGACTGGGTGGGCGAGGGCGTCGAGTGGATCGAGCCGGAGCACTACCGGGCGCAGGCGGTGCGCCTGCCCGAGGGGGAGCAGACCGCCTGGTTCCGGCTCATGGGTGCTCCCGGCAAAGCCCCGTCGGCGGCTCCCACGGGGGTGGAGCCGCCGACGGCCGCGGTCCGGGAGGAGGCCCGGAGCGAGCGGGGGTTGGAGGTGATCGGCGACAACCACGGCAGCGGCGTGACCGTGACGGCCGGCGCGATCGGCCGGGTGGTGCAGGGCGGGGACGCCGACAAGGAGGCCCCCGCGGTGCCGCCGGTCACCGCCACCCGGGTCCGGGGCGACGGGCACGGTTCCGGCATCAGCATCACCGCGGGCAGCATCGGCTCCATCAGCACCAACGGGGAGGGCGGACAGCCCTGACCACCGTGCGCGCGGGGGCCGGACGGGCGTGGCGTGGGCGTGGCGTGAATCACCTCGCCCGGCTTCCGAAGCAGAAGCTACGGGCCGGTAATCTTCAGGGTCTCTGGTGTTCACACGCTCAAAGCCCGGTGGGCGTGGGCAGAAGGGGCCGACCCCATGACGGTGCAGCCACCGACCGCCGACCAGCCGCTGCGGGTCGCGCTGCTGTCCTACCGCGGCGACCCGTTCTGCGGCGGCCAGGGCGTCTACGTCCGCCACCTCTCCCGCGAGCTGGCCCGGCTGGGCCACCGGGTCGAGGTGATCGGCGCCCAGCCCTACCCGGTGCTGGACGAGGTGCCCGGGCCCGGTTCGGTGAGCCTGGTCGAGCTGCCCAGCCTGGACCTCTACCGGGCCGACGACCCGTTCCGCACCCCGAAGGCCGCCGAACTGCGCGGCCCGGTGGACCTGCTGGAGGTCGCCACGATGTGGACCGGCGGCTTCCCCGAGCCGCTCACCTTCTCGCTGCGGGCCCGCCAGTACCTGGCCCGCAACCGCGGCCGCTACGACGTGGTGCACGACAACCAGACCCTCGGCTACGGCCTGCTCGGCCTGGCCCGGCACGGCTTCCCGCTGGTCACCACGGTGCACCACCCGGTCACCGAGGACCGCCGGCTGGAGCTGGCGGCGGCCGCCACCCGGGGCCGCCGGCTCTCGCTGCGCCGCTGGTACTCCTTCACCCGGATGCAGCGCCGGGTGGCCGCCCGGCTGGACCACGTGATCACCGTCTCCGGGAGCTCCAAGGCGGGCATCGCCGAGCAGCTGGGCACCCCGGCGGGCCACATCGAGGTGGTGCCGATCGGCGCCGACACCCGGCTCTGGTCGCCATCGGCGGCGGTGCCGGTGGTGCCCGGCCGGATCGTCACCACCTCCAGCGCGGACGTGCCGCTCAAGGGCCTGCTGTACCTGGTGGAGGCGCTGGCCAAGGTCCGCACCGAGCGCGAGGCGCACCTGGTGGTGGTCTGCAAGAAGCAGGGCGAGGGTCCGATCGCGGACGCCGTGCGCCGGCTCGGCCTGGAGCCGTACATCGACTTCCGCACCGGCCTGACCGACCAGGAGCTGGTGGACCTCTACCGCTCGGCCGAGGTGGCCTGCGTGCCCTCGCTCTACGAGGGCTTCTCGCTGCCCGCCGCCGAGGCGATGGCCACCGGCACCCCGCTGGTGGCCACCACGGGCGGGGCGATCCCCGAGGTGGCCGGCCCGGACGGCGAGACCTGCCTGGCGGTGCCGCCGGGCGACGCGGGTGCGCTGGCCGGCGCGCTCGGCCGGCTGCTGGACGATCCCGAGCTGCGGGCCCGACTGGCCGCCGCGGGCCGCCAGCGGGTGCTGGCACACTTCACCTGGGAGCGGGCCGCCGAGCGGACCGCCGAGGTGTACCGGGCCGCGATCGCCACCGGGGTCGGGCAGCGTGCCAGGTCCGGTCCGGGCTGGCGCTACGTCTGAGTGCCGGTCGGCTGATTCCACGTCACCTGATCCAGCGTCGGGCACCGGCCTGACGTCGCAACGAATGGGAGCTCCGCAGTGCTGACCGTCGACTTCTCCCGCTTCCCACTTGCGCCCGGTGACCGGGTGCTCGACCTGGGCTGCGGTGGCGGCCGGCACGCGTTCGAGTGCTACCGCCGCGGTGCCAACGTGGTGGCGCTGGACCAGAACGGCGAGGAGATCGCCGAGGTCCGCAAGTGGTTCGCCGCGATGGCCGAGGCCGGCGAGGCCCCGGCCGGGGCGAGCGCGGTCGCCGTCGAGGGCAACGCGCTGGCGCTGCCGTTCGAGGACGAGTCCTTCGACAAGATCATCATCTCCGAGGTGATGGAGCACATCCCGGACGACAAGGGCGTGCTCGCCGAGATGTTCCGGGTGCTCAAGCCCGGCGGGCTGCTCGCCGTCACCGTGCCCCGCTGGCTGCCGGAGAAGATCTGCTGGGCGCTGTCCGACGAGTACCACGAGGTCGAGGGCGGCCACATCCGGATCTACCGGGGCGACGAGCTGCTGGCCAAGCTGACCGACGCCGGCCTCAAGCCCTACGGCACCCACCACGCGCACGCCCTGCACTCGCCCTACTGGTGGATCAAGTGCGCGGTCGGCGTCAACAACGACAAGGCGCTGCCGGTGCGCGCCTACCACCAGCTGCTGGTCTGGGACATCGTCGGCACCCCGGTGATCAGCAAGGTCACCAAGGCCGCCGAGGCCGCGCTCAACCCGGTGCTCGGCAAGAGCTTCGTGGCCTACGCCAGCAAGCCGCAGCGGGCCGCCGCATGACCCTCCCCGAGGGGGTGGCCGCCCCCGAGTCGCTGCTGCTGCCCGGCGTGCTGGACGCCGCGCAGGCGGCCGCCACGGTCCGCTCGATCCTCGCCGAGCAGCGGCCGGACGGCGGCATCCCGTGGTTCACCGGCGGGCACCTGGACCCCTGGGACCACACCGAGGCGGCGATGGCGCTGGACTCGGCCGGCGAGCACACCGCCGCCGAGCGGGCCTACCGCTGGCTGGCCGAGCAGCAGAACCCGGACGGCTCCTGGTTCGCCGGCTACTACGGCGAGGGCGCGGACGGCGTCAGCAACCGCGCGGTGGAGAGCAACTTCTGCGCCTACGTGGCGGTCGGCTGCTGGCACCACTTCCTGGCCACCGGCGACGCCGCCTTCCTGGACCGGATGTGGCCGGTGGTCCGCCGGGCGCTGGACTTCACCGTCGGCCTGCAACTGCCCGGCGGGGCGATAGCCTGGCGCCTCGACGAGGACGGCGCGCCCGCCCGGGAGGCGCTGCTCACCGGCTCCTCCAGCATCCTGCACGCCCTGCGGTGCGGCCTGGCGATCGCCGAACACCGTCAGGACCCGCAGCCCGACTGGGAGTTGGCGGCCGGCCGGCTGCAGCACGCGATCGCGGAGCACCCCGAGCGGTTCCTCGACAAGGCCCGCTACTCGATGGACTGGTACTACCCGGTGCTCGGCGGCGCGCTCACCGGCGAGGCCGCCGAGCGGCGGCTGGACGCCGACTGGGACACCTTCGTGGTGCCCGGCCTGGGCGCCCGCTGCGTCAGCGACCGGCCCTGGGTCACCGGCGGCGAGAGCGCCGAACTCGCGCTCGCGCTCTGGGCGGTGGGCCGGCGCGAGGACGCGGTGCGGATCCTGCGCGGGCTCGGCCGGCTGCGCCACCAGGACGGCTCCTACTGGACCGGCTACGTCTTCGAGGACGACGCCATCTGGCCCGAGGAGCGCACCACCTGGACGGCCGGCGCGCTGCTGCTCGCGGTCGCCGCGCTCGGCGGGGACCCGGCCACCACCGCCGTCTTCGCGGCCGGCAAGCTGCCGGGCGGACTGGCCGTGCCGGGCTGCTGCTGACGTCCGCTCAAGTTCGCAGCTCGGAAAGGGCCGTGGCCCGGTGGGGAGTGAATCCCACCGGGCCACGGCCCTTGTGACGTGCTGTCAGGCGTTGCCGCCGGTTCAGCCGCGCTGGATGCCCGAGAGGTCCGTCAGGACGCCCTGGGAGCCGTCCTGCAGCTGGGCGACCAGGGCGGCGCCGCGCTGCTCCACCGCCAGGTACCAGGTGCCGGGCACCAGGTGGCCGACCGGCGGGCCGGCCGAGCCGTCCTTGGGGGCCAGCGGGCGCGGGGCCGGCACGGCGAACCAGAACGGGGCGAACGGCTCGGCGGCCGCCGCCGGGGCCTGGACGGCGGCCGGGGCCGGCGCCGGGTCGGTGACGACCGTGGGCGGCAGCACCGCGGTCTGCTCGGCGGCCGACTCGGGCACGGCGTTCGCCGCGACCGGGGCCGGGGCCTGGGCGGCGGCCGGGGCCGGCGCCGGGAAGGAGTCCTGCGGCTGGGGCTGCGGCTGCGGCTCGGCGCCGAGGCCCGGGGCCGCGTTGCCGAAGGTGCCGCCCGCGGGCTGCTGCTGGCCGAACGGCGCGCCCGGCTGACCGGGCTGGCCGCCGAAGCCCTGCTGGCCCGGCAACGGCTGACCGGGGTGACCGGGCTGACCCGGGTGACCCGCGCCGGGGACCGGGGCCGGGAAGCCGTAGCCGCCCGGCTGCTGCTGGCCGAACGGCGCGCCCGGCTGACCGGGCTGACCCGGCTGGCCCGGGTAGCCGTAGCCGGCCGGCTGCTGGAAGCCCTGGGCACCGGGGAAGCCGCCCTGCGCACCCATCGGGTGGGCCACCGGCTTGTCGTTCACCAGCGGACCCTGCAGGGCCGGAACCAGCGGACCGGCCACCGCGGCGCCCGCGAGCACCAGGGTGGAGACCAGGGCGAGGTAGGCGCCCCAGGAGTGGTCCGAGCCGGCGCCCAGCGACCAGAGCGCGGTCCAGAGTGCGACCACCGAGAAGGCGGTGCCCCACTGGTCCAGGCGCAGGCCCAGGATCTGCCGGGTCTTGGCCGCCTCGCCCTGGAAGCGCTGCAGCAGGATCAGCGCCGCGGCGGCGATGCCGAGCAGGAAGATCGAGGGCAGCACCGGGAAGAGGCCGGTGGACCAGGCGCTGGAGGAGACGGTGTGACCCCCCACCGTCAGCGCACCGCACTCCGAGGCCGGGCAGCCCGGCACCGTGATCGAGTACCACGGCAGGAACGATGAGATGAAGAGGAGGACGGCCGCACCGGCGATGGCGGCATCTCCCCTGGTGAGAGCGCGCAGATTCACTGAGTCGGTCCCCTCGCTGGTGTGTCGTGTCGGCGTAACGGGCAGTGATTCTACTGATCCCGCGCTGGACGGGTCAGCCGGAGGTGCTCATGACGACCCGGAGCTCGGGACGGCGGAGTCGAGGTTATTGGTTCCGCCCGAGGTCAGGAAGGCCGTGAAGCCGTTCGCGATGCCCTGGGCGGCGCGCTGGCGCCACTGCGGATCGGTCATCCGCTGGGCGTCCCCGGCGTTGCGCATGTTCCCGCACTCGATGAACACCTTGGGCACGGTGGACAGGTTCAGCCCGCCGAGGTCGGAGCGGGTGTCCAGGCCCTGCTCGGCGACGTAGTCCGCGTAGGGCTCGCCGGTCGCGTCGTGGAAGGCGGAGCGCAGCAGCAGGCCGAAGCGGTGCGAGGGGTCGACGATCGCGCTGTTGTCCGCCTTCCCGGCCACCACCTTGGCGGGCATGATCACGTGGAAGCCGCTGCCGGAGGCCGGACCGCCGTCGCCGTGGATGGAGATCGCCGCGTCGGCGTGCGCCTGGTTGCCGATCGCGGCCCGCTCGTCGACGCACGGGCCGTAGGGGCGGTCGCCGTCCTGGGTGAGGATCACCTTGGCGCCGAGCGCCTGGAGCAGGTCGCGCACCCGGTGCGAGACGTCCAGCGTGTAGTCGGCCTCGGTGTAGCCGGCGTCCGTCTCGGTGCCGGTGGTGTCGCACTCCTTGTGCGCGTTGCCGACGTCCACCTGGCGGTTGATCTCGGTGGGGTGGTCCACGTTGGTCGGGTTGTGGCCCGGGTCGAGCACGATGGTGCGGCCGGCCAGCGGCTCGGCGGCGCTGGGGCTCGCCGGGGCCGAGGACGGGGCGGACGGCGAGGCGGAGGCCGAGCCGGGGGCCGAGGACGAGGGTGCGGGCGGGGCCGACGTGGCCGGGCCGGCCGGGGCGGTGCTCACCAGGTCCGCCGCGGCGGCCGTGCTGGAGCCGGCGCCGCTGCCGCCGCAGCCGGTCAGCGCACCCAGCAGGACGGTGCCGAGCACGGCGGCGGCCGACCTGACGGTGCGTGAGGCCCGGGTGCGGGTAAGGCGGTTCGGTGTGGTGGTGCGTCGGTTCACGGATCAGATCCTGTCCCAGGTCCGGCTCGCCAGGCCGTAGGCGGGGGCCAGTGCGTTCCACTTCGCGACGAAGTCCTGCTTCGCCTGGGTGGCTTGCGGGTTCAGCTGGTCGGCCTTCTGCTTGTCCGGCGTGTCGGGTGCGTGCGCGCTGCCGCCGCAGCCGCCGGCGCTCACCGAGCGGGCCCAGGCCGCGTAGGCGCGGTCGATGTCGGCGGAGGTCTGCCAGGCGGTCTTCAGGCTCGCCACGGCGTCCGCGCCGCCGGGCACGTCGGCCACGTTCAGGGTGGTGAGGGTGGCGAGCAGTTGGTCGCGCTGCTGGGCGCCGCTGTCGAAGACCTGGGCGGCGCTGTCGACGTCCGCCTTGGCCGGGCAGCTGTCCACCTGGGCCACCGCGCTGCCGATCGGCGCCTTGGCCGACTCGCCCTTGGTCAGCAGGGCGTCCAGCGCCGTGGCCTCGCTCTGCGCGTTCGCACCGGCGCTCGGGCTGGCGCTGGCACTGGCACCGGCGCTCGCGGAGGTGCTCGGGCTCGCCGCGCTGCCCGGGCCGGCCGGGACGCCGCCGTCGGCCGGGCCGCCGCCGCTGGGGCTGGGCCGGGCGGAGCCGGCGCCGGTCGGCGGTGCCGCCTTGGCGGTGGGCTTGCTGGCGCCGGAGTCCTGGGTCGCCAGCACGGCGCCGCCGCCGATCGCGAGCAGCAGCACCAGCCCGGCGCCGATCAGCAGCGGGGCGCGGCGGCGGGGGCGGTCCTCGTCCGCGTCGTCCTGGTACTGGCCGGGCAGGTCGAGCCCGTGGCCCGCCGGGGGCGGGAAGGCGGGGGGCGGCCGGAAGCCCGGGGGCGGCTGGTTGGCGGGGCCGGGGTGGCCGGGGTGGCCGGGGTACGGGGCGTGGGCCGGGGCGGGCCCGCCCGGGTAGGGCGGCAGCACCTGGGTGGCCGGGCCGTCGGCGGCCGACTGCGGCCCGGGCTGCGGCGGGTAGCCGTAGCCGTAGCCGGGCGGGGCGGTGGGCGGCATGCTCGGCGGGTTCGCGGGCGGCGGGGGAGCGGCGGTGGGCGGGGCCGCGGGTGGCGGGAAGTACGGGCGGGCGCCGAGCGGCGGGCCCTGGTCGCCCACTGCCCCGGCGCTCGGCGGGACCGGTCCGGCGGTCGGCGCAGCGGCAGGCGCGGGCGGCGGCGCGGCGGGCGGCGCCGCGGCCGGACGCGGCGCGCCCGGGGCCGGGCGGCGCACCCAGCCGCCCGCGCCGCCGTTCGCGGTCGGGTCCCAGACCGCAGGTGTCATGTCGCCCTGGTCCGTCATGCTCAGTGGCCCCCGCCTTCAGGTCCGTCGGTCGCGCGGGTCCCGCGCTTGCCCGTCGTCACCGTACCGGCCGGACCCGTCGGGGAGGGCTTCGGCTCTGTAAAAATCGCGCCGGTGCACCGGGCCGGGCTACCCGGCGGCGCGGGCGGCACGGCGGAGCACTCGCAGCGAGCCGGTCACCGAGACCTCCTCGAAGCCCTCGGCGAGCGCCCGCAGGTACACCCGGTACGGCGCCTGGCCGCCGTCCGCCGGGTCGGGGAAGACGTCGTGCACCACCAGCAGGCCGTCCTCGGCCAGGTGCGGGGCCCAGCCCTGGTAGTCGCCGCCGGCGTGCTCGTCGGTGTGCCCGCCGTCGATGAAGACCAGCGCGAGCTTGCCGCCCCAGACCGCCGCGACCTGCGGCGACCGGCCGACCAGGGCGATCACGTGCTGCTCCAGCCCAGCCTCGTGCAGGGTGCGGCGGAAGCGGGGGAGGGTGTCCATCAGGCCGACCTCGGGGTCCACCAGGGTCGGGTCGTGGTACTCCCAGCCGGGCTGCTGCTCCTCCGAGCCGCGGTGGTGGTCGACGGTGAGGGCCACGGTGCCGGTGCGCCGGGCCGCGTCGGCCAGCAGGATCGCCGAGCGGCCGCAGTAGGTGCCGATCTCCAGCACCGGCAGCCCGGTCCGCTGCGCCGCCTCGACGGCCGCCGCGTACAGCGCCAGGCCCTCGTCCACCGGCATGAAGCCGTCCGCCGCCTCGAACGCGGCCAGCACCTCGGGGGTGGGGGCGGGAGCGGCGGCCGGGCCGGGCTGGGTCTGGGTCATCGGTGCTGCTCCCTGCGCTGGCGGTGGGTGGGGGTGCCATCCTCGCACCCACGGTTACCCCCGGGTAGCGAAGGGCCCGGCCCCGCGGTGTGCGGGGCCGGGCCCTTCGGATGCGCGCGCGGCGCGGTCGCCGTCAGCTGCCGGCGGTTGATCGGCTGCCGTCAGTTGGCTGCCGCGTCCAACCGGTGCCGGCCGTGCGGGTTGCCGGCCTCGGCCGTCTCTTCGCTGGCGAGCACTCCGCGGTGCCGGCCTCGGCCGTTGTCCTCGGCGGTGGCCTCGTCGGCGCCGTGGTCGCTGGTCTCGTTGAGGTTTTCGGACATCGTTCTCGTCTTCTCCGTGCGTGGGTGCAGGTCTGTGGTGCCGCTACGGCACCGCCGGCCGTGACCGGGCCCGGCACGGGGAGAGTCCTCGCCCGTGGCAGTGCGGTCTCCCGCGCCTGAACGATCTCGCCCCGTTGGTCCGCCACCCTACTGGCCGACCAGGACAAGGCTAACCACCGGTCCGCCTCACGGACGATCAGCTCCGACGGCCTGTCGGCAACGTTTTGGCCAAGGCTCGGACTCGAAGCAGTGGCGACGGGGTGTCAGTTCGCCTCCGTCCCGCGGCGCGTGTCACTGCTTGCCGCGAGCCCCGGCCGGTACTTCGGAGTGGTCCCGGATGACGATCTTTCCGGTGTTCTCGCCGCGCAGCATGCCCAGGAAGGCGCTGACGAGGTGTTCGAACCCGTCCACCACCGTCTCGTCGGCGGTCAGCCGCCCGGACTGCAGGTGCGGGACGGCGAAGTCGTAGAG
Source organism: Kitasatospora viridis (assembly GCF_007829815.1). Taxonomy (NCBI): domain Bacteria; kingdom Bacillati; phylum Actinomycetota; class Actinomycetes; order Kitasatosporales; family Streptomycetaceae; genus Kitasatospora; species Kitasatospora viridis. The sequence continues at coordinate 4,578,479 of NZ_VIWT01000001.1, forward strand.
CTCCTGCTGCGCGTCCTGGTGGTTGCTCACCAGGAATCCCTCCATCCGCAGGCTCTTCTCCACGATGTCCGGGTAGTGGAGCTTCGGTGCGAGTGCGTCGGGGGTGTTGTACTGGCTGATCGTGCCGATCCGGACGATCCGGCCGAACTCGCGCAGCGCCCCCACGGCGGCGGCCAACTGCTCGCCGCCCACGTTGTCGACGAAGAGGTCGATGCCGTCGGGCGCCGCCGCGGCCAGCAACTCGGCGGCCGGGCCGTCGTGGTAGTCGAAGGCCGCGTCGTAGCCGACCTCGGTGAGCAGGTGGCGGACCTTGGCGGCCGTGCCAGCGCTGCCGATCAGCCGGCCCGCGCCGAGCAGCCGGGCGAACCTGGCGGTGGCGGTGCCGACCCCGCCGGCGGCGCCGGAGACGAAGACGTCGTCGCCCGGCTGGAGGCGGGCGATCCGGGTCAGGCCGACGTAGGCGGTCAGGCCGGTGCCGCCGAGCAGGCTGAGGTGGGTGGTGAGCGGCACGCCGTCGAAGTGCGGCAGCTTGCGGGCCTCGCCGGGGGCGATCACCGAGTGGGTGCGCCAGCCGCGCCGGTGGAAGACCAGCTCGCCCTCGGTGAACTGCGGCGTGCGGGAGGCGATGACCCGGCCGATGGTGCGGCCCTCCAGCGGGGCGTGCAGGTCGAAGGCGCCCGGGAGGTCGTCCATCATCTCCCGGTGGTAGGGGTCGACCGACCAGTAGAGGTTCTCGACCAGCGCGGTGCCGGGGGCGGGTTCGGGGACGGCGTGCTCGACCACCTCGAAGTGCTCGGGGGTCGGGAAGCCGTGCGGGCGGGCGGTCTGCTGGACGGTGCGGGCGGTGGTGTCGGCGGCTGCGCTGTTCATGGCTGCGACGCTAGGCGCGGGGTGGGGGTGCCGGGCAGATGCTTTCGTTCATCCGTCATGCTGTCCCATGAATGACATTCATACTTCGAGGTGAGAAGCCCGAGTGGAAGGCGGAGCCGCGTGAATGACCTCGCGCCGCAGGAACTGCGGGTGCTGGTGGCCGTCGCCGACCGCGGCGGGTTCTCCGCCGCCGGCGTGGCGCTCGGGCTGACCCAGTCCGCAGTCTCGCACTCCGTGCGGGGCAGTGAGCGCAAGCTCGGCGCGCTGCTCTTCGACCGCGGCCGCAGCGGCGCCAAGCCGACCGCGGCGGGCGAGCGGGTGCTCGGCTACGCGCGGCGGGTGCTGCACCTGCTGGAGCTGATGGCCGCGGAGGCCCGCGACCCGGCCCGCTCGACGCAGGTCGGCGGCCCGGTGCGGATCGCGGCCTTCCGCAGCGCCGCCCTGCACCTGCTGCCCCCCGTGCTGCGCAGCCTGCGGGCCCGCTACCCCGAGTTGGAGCCGCAGGTGCGGATCGTCCGCGAGGTCGGGCGGGGCACGGCCGGCGAAGTCGCCGACGGCCGGGCCGACCTGGCGATCGCCACCGTGTCCGGCTCCAGCCCGCTGCCGCCCGGCCTGCTCTCCACCGTGCTGATCGACGAGCCCTACTCGCTCGCGCACCCGCCGGGCCACCCCGCGCCGCGCTCCCTGCCGTTGATCGACTGGGACGAGAACTGCGGCTCCTACACCCGCAGTTGGTGGCAGGCCCAGGACTGGATCCCGGCCGCGACGATCAAGGCCGAGGACGACGGCGCGGTGCTCGCCCTGGTCGCCGGCGGCCACGGCATGGCGATCATGCCCGCCCTCTCGCTCGCGGACGCCCCGCCGACCGTCGCCGTCACCGACCTCGGCGCCGACCGCCCGGTGCGCCAGGTGGGGTACGTGACCACGCCGGAACTGGCCGGGTCGGCGGCGGTGCGGGCGGTGGTGCGCGAACTACGCGCCGTGCGGGGGAACATGGTGCCCGGCGAAGCACAAGGCCCGAACCCCCTTCCGCTTTGACCGCCGCGCGGGGTACCCCTGGAAGCACCCACCCGTTTCCGCATCGAGGGGCACCGCTTTGCACGATGACTGGTACGTGGACGACCGTTGCACCAACTGCGACGTGGCGCGGCAGCTCGCGCCCGGCCTGATCGAGGAGGTCGGCGGCCGCTCGGAGGTGGTCCGGCAGCCGGCCGACGAGAAGGAGGAGGCGCAGGTCGCCGCCGCCGCCTTCGCCTGCCACACCCGCTCGATCCGGCGGCTGGCCGAGCCGCTGGACAGCGCGGCGGACCCGTTCGCGCTGGCCCTGGACGAACGCGTGCTGCTCTGCGGCCACAACTCGCGGCACACCGCGGCGGCCAACGCCTACCTGCTGCGCCGGCCCGGCGGCACCCAGATGATGGTGGACACGCCCCGCTGGTCGGCCGAACTGGCCGACCGCTACGAGGCATCGGGCCAGGTCACGGACGTGCTGCTGACCCACCGGGACCACGCCGCGCACGGTCGCCGGTACGCCGACCGGTTCGGCGCGCGGCTGTGGATCCACGAGGGCGACCTGAGTGCGGCCCCGGACGCCGACCAAGTGCTGCGCGGGCTGGACCCGGTGGAGATCGGCGAGGGCGTCATCGCCCACCCGGTCCCCGGGCACACCGAGGGCAGCGTGCTCTACCTGGCCGACGACACCTACTGCTTCAGCGGGGACAGCCTGTACTGGTCGCGGGCCAAGGGCGGCCTGGCCGTCGCGGAGCACGTCACCTGGTACTCGATCGAGGAGCAGGCCGCCTCGCTGGCCCGGGTCGCCCCGTCGCTGCGGTTCGAGTGGGTGCTGCCCGGCCACGGCGACCGCAAGCGGCTGCCGGCCGATCAGATGGCGCAGCGGCTGGCCGAGTTGGTCGCACAGGTGGCCGAACTGCGACCCCGTCCGGTGGACTTCACCGCGCACCAGTGGTGAGACCCGACATATCGTCAGTTTGCTTACGGTGCAGGGGATACTGAGAGTCCTGTCGGCTGACGCTCGGGCGCTCGAAGGATGGACGTACGTTGATCAAGCTGCTGATCCTGGCCGCCAATCCACGCGACACCCAACCGCTGCGGCTCGGCAGAGAGGCCCGCTGGATCGAGGGGAGGATCCGCGAGAGCAACGCCGCGGGCCGGTTCACCATCCGCTCGGCCTGGGCCGTCACCGTCGACGAACTCCTCTACCAGCTCAACTCCTTCGAGCCGAACGTGGTGCACTTCGTCGGCCACGGCGAGTCCGGCGAGATCATCCTGGAGACGGCGTCGGGCGCGAGCCGGCCGTTGAGCCAGGCGGCACTCGCCACGATCTTCTCCCACTTCCGCCAGTGGCTCCAGCTCGTGGTGCTGAACGCGTGCTACTCGGCCGACCAGGCGGAGTCGCTGGCGGAGCACGCCGACGCGGTGATCGGCATGACCAGCGCCGTCGGTGACGCGGCGGCGGTCGAGTTCGCCGCCGGCTTCTACCGGGCGCTGGGCTTCGGCCGCTCCGTGCAGGACGCCTTCTCCCAGGGGGTGGCGATGCTGACGGTGCGCGGTCTGCCCGACGCGGACGTGCCCAAGCTGATCCACCGCGCCGGGGTCGACCCGGCCAGGCTGGTCCTGGCGGGCGCGTCGGACGTCGCGATCTCCATCCGGCGGGCGGAGGACCCGCGGGTGCCGGAGCGGCTGCGGGGGCTGCTGCAGGACGGGTGCGAGTTCCTGCTGCTGTCCGACCAGGCCACCCGCCTGCCGCAACGGCACGCGGAGGAGGAGAACCGGATCTTCCTGGAGCTCGGGATGCGCCAGTCCGATGCGGTCTTCGTGGTCGAGGTGAACCGCTTCGCGGAGGTCGCGACAGCGGCGACCGTGTTGGCCGAACGGCTGGTGCCGCGGGAAACCCACAGCTACGACTGGACGTTGGTCGTCAAGGGCAACCCCCTCGCGGGCTCCCTCAGCCTGGCCATGGCGGGCCTGCGGTCCGGCGACCGGGTGCTGCTGGTGGGCAATCATCGAATGCCGCAGTGGGCGCCGCAGATGTTGAGCTCCCCGTGACCGCGAACGAGCTGCTGCTGCTGACCGCCACCGACCGGCGGCTGCACCTGGTGCCCGTGCACGCCCTGCGGTGCGTCGTCCTGTCGGACACCGGGGGCGGCGCGCCGGATCGGCGGATGGTGGCCTGCACGGCTCTGCCGTCCGGCGAGGCCGTCCAGGTGATCCGCGACGAGATCCGCCCGTACGCCGTGCCCGACGAGGCGGTCGCGGCGGTGCTCACCCGGTTCGAGGCGACCGGGCTGCGGCCGGCCGCCAGCCCCGCGTCGGCCGAACAGCGGCAGGCCCTGCCGGTGTTCGGGAACCTCACCGATCCCAGCTGGCTGTCCCTCTCGCTCGGCGGGCAGTGCGACAGCGCCTGCGTGTTCTGCTTCACGGAGTGGATCCGGCACGAGCCGAGGCTCACCCGGGACCAGGCCGTGCGCGCCGTCGAGGTGGCGGCCGCCATCGGCACCGTCAGCGGCGTGGTCTTCACCGGGGGCGAACCGACCCTACGGAAGGACCTGCCCGACCTGATCCGGCACGCCTCGGCGAAGGGGTTCACGTCCATCGGGCTGCAGACGAACGGTCACCGGCTGGCCGACCCGGGGTACTTCGAGCTCCTCGTCGGCTCGGGCGTGACCCAGGTGCTGCTGTCCCTGCACGGTGCTTCCCCCGGCACCCATGACCGGATCGCCCGCCGTCCCGGCAGCTTCGCCCTCGCCCTGCGTGCGCTGGCTTCGCTGGCCGCCGACGACCGGGTCCGCGCCGAGGTCAACTTCGTGGTCTGCGCGCAGAACGCGAGCGAGACCGAGGAGTTCCTCGACCTGGTCCGCAGGGTCGCGCCCGGGGCCGCCGTCCGCTACTCGCTCCCCATCGTCGAGGGGGCCGCCCACGACAACGCGGAGTCGACGCTGCCCAGCCTGCGCACGTTCGTGGAGCGGGTCTCCGCGGCGCTGGCGAGGGCGGCCGGGGACGTCCAGGTGTCCGTCGCCAACGTGCCGCCGTGCATCGCGTCGGCGGTCGGCCTGCCCGCCGCCTACACCCTCTCGCAGCGGCGGTCGATGCTGGGCGTGTCGCCCTTCGTCAGCTCCGCGGTGCTGCGCGGTGAGGTGGCCGCCAAGCTCCACGTCTGCGGCGGATGCCCGTTCGCCGACGACTGCGACGGTCTCCAGCTGCCGTACCTGCGGCAGTTCCCCGAGGCCCACCGGGACTTGGCCGCAGCCTTGGGCCGGTAGGGGAGCGCGAGCCGCTCGGTCCTGATCGGCGCGGGCGGCCGGGCGACATGATCGAACGCGGTCATGACGAGAACCTACCTCACCTCGGTGGGTGGTCCGGGACGGGTGGTCCGGATTCGCAACTGCCGACAAAACCAGACCTCTTGGACCTGACGGACACTCCGGTCGGTGTTCGGGCACTTCGCCGGATACCGGTTGATCCGTACCTGTTCATCCGGGCACGGATAGCCCTCTGAGCAGTTCATTTGTCTGGACTCTGGCAATACCTACAGTTACGACGTTAGGTTGTCGCGGTGACGGAAACGAAGGCTGGTCAGGACGTCGTGGCGGGGCAGGGCAGCCCGGGGTTATGGCGCCACCGCGACTTCCTGCTGCTGTGGAGCGGTCAGACGGTCAGTGAGATGGGCTCGGCGGTGACGCGCATCGCGCTGCCGCTGCTCGCGGTCGTCGTGCTCAAGGCGAGCACCTTGCAGGTCGCGCTGCTGAGCGGCGCCAGCACGCTGGCGTTCGCGCTGATCGCGCTGCCCGCGGGCGTGCTCGTGGACCGCCGGCCGAAGCGCTCCATCATGATCGTCTGCAACCTGCTCCGGCTGGTGATCGTCGGCTCGGTGCCGCTGGCCGCCGCGCTCGGCGGCCTGACGCTGCCCCAGCTGTACGCCGTCGCCGTCACCGCCGGTGTGTGCACGGTGTTCTTCGACGTCGCCTACCAGAGCTACCTGCCCTCGCTGGTCAGCGGCGAGCAACTGCTGGACGCCAACGGGAAGCTCGGCACCACCCAGGGGTTCGGGCAGCTCGCCGGACCCAGCCTGGGCGGTGGGCTGGTCGGGGCGTTCGGCGCGGCCGGGGCGATGACGGCCGACGCGCTCTCGTACGCCGTCTCGGTCCTGTCGATCCTCAGCATCAGGAAGCGCGAGGAGCCGCCGCCCGCCGGGGCGCCGGAAGGGACACTGCGCAGCCGGATCGCGGAGGGCCTGAGCTTCGTGGTCAAGCACCCGATCCTGCGCAAGGTGGTGGCGTGCTCGGGGACCGCGAACCTGTTCACCGGTGTGGCGTCGTCGCTCTCGATGGTGTTCCTGGTGCGGGTGGTGCACGTGGGCCCCGCGTTCACCGGTCTGGTGGTGGCGGGCGCGGCCGTCGGCGGGATCGCCGGCGGCGTGTTCGCCGGCCGGATCGCCAAGCGGGTCGGGTCGGCCCGGATCATCTGGATGTCGCTCCTGGTGTTCAGCGCGCCGCAGATCCTCGCGGCGACCGCCACCCCGGGCTGGGGCGTGCTGCTCTACCCCGTGGGCATGGCCACCGCGTACTTCTCGTCGATGGTCTTCAACGTCGCCCAGATCAGCTACCGGCAGGCCGTCACACCGCCGGAGATGCTGGGCCGGGCCAACGCGGCCGTGCGCTGGGTGGTGTGGGGCACGCTGCCGCTCGGGAGCCTGCTGGGCGGCGTGCTCGGCACCGTCGTCGGCGTGCGGGCCGCCCTGGCGGTGGCGTTCGTGGGCGCGTGGGCGGCGGGCTGGTTCGTGTTCTTCTCGCCGCTGCGGCGGATGCGGGACGTGCCGGAGGCGGTGGCTAAGAGCTGAGGGTGGTGGTGGCTTGAAGGGTCCGGATGAAGGCGGTGAACGACTCGCGGGGGAAGGCGAGGACGGGGCCGCCGGGGTCCTTGGAGTCGCGCACGGGGACGGTGGTGGTGGAGGAGGGGGAGACCTCGACGCAGCCGCCGCTGCCGTTGCTGTAGGAGGACTTGAACCAGTGCATGGCTGACGGTCCTTCGGGTGGGTGGAAACGCCGCTGGCCCGTCCATTGTGGACGGGCCAGCGGGCTGTCGGCAGGTCAGATCGCGCCGAAGGAACCGTTCTTCACGTTCTGAACGAAGGCGCTGAAGCCAGCGGCGGTAAAGAAGAGGGAAGGGCCGTGGGGGTCCTTGCTGTCACGCACTGGCATCGTGCCGGGGAAGCCGTCGGCTACTTCGATGCAGCCACCCTGTCCGTTGCTGTGTGTGCTCTTGCGCCACTTGGCGCTCGTCAGGTCCACCTGCATGACATTAGTTCCTTCCGCGCTTCACGGATCATGGCCAAGCTGTCGGCCCGGTTCAGGGCGTCGACCTGCAGCCGATCGTACTTTCCGGCCCAGCCCGCGACCGTGTCAGCATCCCGCTCCAGGTAGCCCCGGTGAAGCGACTCCGTGTAGCCCACCATCGTCCGGTTGGGCAGAGTCAGCAGAGTGACCGAATGTGACAGCGGCCGGTCCTCGGCCAGGGTGAAAGGAGCCACCTGCAGGATCAGGTTGGGACGTTGAGCCAGCTCCTCAAGGTGAGTGAGCTGCTTGATCATCACCTGCGGGCCGCCGATGGGGCGACGAAGAACTCCCTCGTCCAGCACGACATGAATGGCAGGGGCGCGGACGAGAAGGCCCTGACGCGCCGCCAGCAGGCGCAAGCGGTCCTCAGCTTCGGCCTCGGTGGCTTCGCCACGTCGGACCGGAGCCGACTCGTAGGCGGCCGCGTACTCAGGATGTTGAAGCAAACCCGGCACCATGTCCGTCTCGAACAGTCGTACCGCGATTGCCTCTCGCTCTTTCGGCGCGTACTCGGCGAACCCCGGAATGAGAGCGCTGTTCTTCCAGCTCCACCACAGCAGCTCAAGCGAGCCGTTGGCCTCCAGGACCGCATCGGCCCGGAGAGCAAACTTTAAGCTCGGCGCCTGTTTTCCCGTCTCTACGTTCGAGATATAGACGTTGGAGTATCGAACAAGGCGTCCGAACTCCACCTGGGTAAGGCCCTTCGCCTCCCGCAACCTGCGGAGTTGTACGGCAAGAGCAGCCAAGGGAGATGACGTCGGGTCAAGTTCACGTCGGTTCATGATCGGCTCCAACTTAAAGCCAGCGCAACTAGAGAGTTGAAACGCTTCCGAGCGTAGTCGTGGGCCGCGATCCTTAGTAGTGGAACGACTACGGAAAGGAGCGGCCGTGAGCGCACGCACTCACCCCACGCAACCGCAGCGGGCGCTGTACGCCCCTCGCAATGGGGAGCTGGTCCGGGACCTCACCACCGGGCGCACCGGTACCTACCAGGGGCCCGGCTACGAGGCGAAGCCCACCGTCTTCCTGCGGCCGCCCGGTGGCGGGTGCGAGTGGGAGGTCTCCGCCTACGACATCGAGCCCGCCCCGCCGGGCGCCGACCTGGAACCGACCGCGTGACCGAGTGGCCCATCTCCTCGCCGCCGCCCGATGCGTGGCGGTTGGGCCGCTGTCACTGCTGCCACCGCGCCACCCTGGTGGCCCCCGGGCCGGTGATCACCACGGTCGACGGTGGCCAAGTCTCCATCCCCTGGTGCCTGTCCGGTTTCGAACGGGCCAACCGCATGCTGCACCGCGCCGCCGTCCGCGACGCGAACGCCGAGAGGACCACCCCGTGACCACCGCCGACCCGCAACCGCCCTTCGACCGCCAGGCCGCGCTGGACGAGCTCTACGCGCTCGGCTGCAAGCTCAACGCCATGGCCGCCGCCCGGGACCCCGAGCTCGACGCGACGCTGGCCCGGATGAAGGAACTGCACACCGCCGTCACCGCCCCCGAGGTCTAGGCGATCAACCCGCAGCGCCCGGCCGCCGTCCCCTCGCCGGCGGCCTCCGACCCCAGCGGCTCGCTGCCTCCCGCGCGCCGGGGTGACAGCCCCCAATCCCCGCGTGCCCGGCGCCCGTTGCTCCTCCAGGTCCGCGCCCGCGCCCGTTCTGTGCTGGGCGCTCTCCTGGTGCGTCTGCGGCGGCACCGGTCCACACCAGTCCGCTGCTCGCTTGGCTGGCCCAACTGCCCCATCTGCGAGCGGAAATGAGTAACAATGCGTCCAAGGCGCAAGAGCTTCATGACGCTTCGCGTCTACCGAGTCACGCCCACCGGACGGCGGATCCGCGTCTCGCGGTCCACCGTGCGCCTCGGCGAGCCGTACACCCCGCCGATCGCCGGCGAGTGGCCGCCGTGCCGTTGCCCGCGCTGTGAACCGATCACCTGGTCCGACTGATCAGGTCCTTCGTCACCTCGGAGTTGCCATGAACCCGACGACCGCCCAGACGCTGGCCCGCCTGCACGGGCTCGGCGTCCCGTGGACCGGCGTCACCCATGCCGTCCACGCCCGCCTGGCCGGCGGCACCCCGGAGCTCCCCGCTCCGCCGGCCGATCCGCTTCCCGCCCCGACCCAGGCGCAGGAACAGGATTAGCACCACTGCCAGTTGGGCCGCCGCGCCCAGCACCATGGACAGCCACACCCCGCGCACTCCGGCGACCGCGCTCAGCCCGTACGCCAGCGGCAGCTGCACGGCCGCCCCGAACGCCGTCGCCCAGAGCAGCGACCTGCTCCTCCCGCTCCCCATGAACACCCCGCCCAGCGAGATGACTCCCGCCAGCAGCACCAGGTACGGCACCAGGTACCAGAGCATCTCGCCGGTCACCCCGACCACGTCCGGCGCCGAGCTGAACACCCGCGCCGCCGACCGTCCGAACAGCGCCAGCACCGTGCCGGCGCCGGCGGCCAACCCCATTGCCAGCAACGCGCTCTGCCGACCCACCAGCTGGGGCCCGCACCCACGTGCCGTCAGGATGCTCCCGGCCTGGCGGAACGAGTAGCAGGCCATCGTGACGAAGAGGATGAGCTTGGTGCCGATGCCGTACGCGGCCAGCGGTGCCTCGCCGAACCGGGCGACCACGCCGACCAGCGCCGCCGCCATGCCCATCCGCAGCACGAAGTCGCCGGAGACGGGCAGCCCGATCCCGAGCAGCTTGCGCAGTACCTCACCCAGTCGGGGACCGCCGCCATGCTCCCCAACTCGCCGTCCGCGTAGCAGGACCAGGCTCGCCGCCAGCGCGATCGTGCGCCCCAGCAGCATCCCGACCGCCGCCCCCGCGACGCCGAGTCGTGGCGCCCCGCCCACGCCGTACATCAGCACCGGGTCCGCGACCAGGATGACCGCGTTGGCAACCATCGCCATCCGCATCGGAGTTCGGGTGTCGCCGGTGCCCTTGAACAGGCCGTCGACCACGTTCTGGGCGAAGAACACCGCCATGCCGGGGAACGAGACCGCGAAGAACTCGGCCGCCAGTCGCACCACTTCGGTGTCGCCGCCGGCCAGCAGCCGGGCCACCTCGCCGTGCGCGAGGAACCCGCCGACCGCCACCACCGGTGTGATCGCCAGCCAGAGCAGCCCGGCGGCCCGGGTGATCACCGGCACCGCCGCCCGCCGGCCACTTGCCAGGGCGTCCGCGATCAGGACGGTCGCCCCGACGTTCACCGCCAGGATCACGCCGAGCAGCACGTTCTCCACCGTGCTCGCCACGGCGATCGCGCCGACCGCCGACGCGCCGAGCCGGGCGCCCCAGGCGGTGTCGATGATGCCCGCGATCACCCCGGAGAGCAGTTCCAGGTAGACCGGCACGCCTAAGCCGAGCAGGGCCCGGCGCACGGCGGCGGGGGAGGACGGGGTGGAGACGGGGGTGACGGACATCGGTGCCGACCAATCAGTCAGGGGAGGACGGGGCTCTCGGCTGAGGCGCCGTCACACTACCTCGAATCGAGTCCCTCGAATAGAGTTAGCGGGAGAATGGTCCGGCTGTCCCCGTCCCGCCCCGTCCTGTCCCGTCCTGTCCTCTCGTCCTCGATCCGCCTGAGGAGCACCGTGCTGACCCTCGCCATCCTCGGCTTCCTCGCCGAAGAGTCCCTGCACGCCTACGAGTTGCGGCGCCGCCTGTCCGAACTCATGGGCCACAACCGGCCGGTCAGCGACGGTGCGCTCTACCCGGCGCTCAACCGCCTGCGCGAGGCCGGCCTGCTCTCCCGCCACGCCGAACCCGGCGGCGGAGCGCCGCAGCGCCAGATGCTGGAGCTCACCGAGGCCGGCCGGGCCGAACTCCTGCGCCGGCTCGCCGAACCCAAGCAGAGCGAGATCACCAACGGCGGCGAGTTCTTCGTGCTGCTCGCCTTCCTGGGCCAACTGCCCGAACCGGCCGCGCGCGCCACCGTCCTGCGCCGCCGCCTCGCCTTCCTGACCGCACCGGCCGGCTTCTTCAGCGCGAACGGGAAGCCCCAGCGGATCAAGGACACCGAGGACCCGTACCGCAGGGGCATGCTGGTGGTCGCCAGGGCCGCGCAACTCGCCGAACGGGCCTGGCTGGAGGAGATGCTGGAGTCGCTCCCGGCCGCTTGACGGGGCGGGAGTCGGTGCGCGCCGGGCGCGGATCTGGTGGAATCCACGGGTGCCCGATCTCCTGCGGCTGGTCCACCGGCTCAACTCCGCCTACCCGTGGGACCACAACGCCCGCCTCCACCCGTGGATCCTGCGTCAGCTCCCGGCCCGCCCCCGCAGCGCGCTCGACGTCGGCTGCGGCGCCGGCGACCTGGCCCGCCGGCTCGCCGTCCGGGCCCGGGAGGTGCACGGGATCGACAGCGATCCCGCGATCGTCGAGCTGGCCCGGCGGCGGACCCGGGCCGGTGCCCCGATCGAGTACACGGTCGGCGACGCGGTAACCGGCCTGCCGCCCGGGCCGCACGACGCGATCACCTGCGTCGCCGTGCTGCACCACCTGCCGCAGGCGGCGGCGCTGACGGCCCTGCGCGAACGGCTGGCGCCCGGCGGCACCTTGGTGGTCGTCGGACTCGCGCAACCGTCCTGGGACCTGACGGACCGCCTGCTCGAACTCGCCTCGCTGCTGCTCAACCCGGTGGTGGGCATCCTCAAGAACGGCGGCCGCCCGTCGCCGCGCCCGCCCGCGATGCGGGCCCGCACCAAGCCCGCCGAGGTGCGGTACGCCGACCTGGTCCGGGAGGCCCAACGCCTGCTCCCGGGAGCCAGGTTGCGCCGTCGGCTGTTCTGGCGGTACACGCTGGTGTGGCGTGCGCCCGGAGGAGCCTAGGCCGCCGCGAGAGCTGAAGCTGCGAGGCCGCTACCCGGCCGACTCCGTGGTCAGGTCCGTGGCCGGGTCCGTGGCCGGGTCCGTGGCCGGGTCCGTGGTCAGGTTCTTGGTCAGGAAGACCCGGCTGGTCCCGGGCGGGTCGCACGGCACCTCGCCGAACACCCGCCAGCCGTGCTTCAGGTAGAACCCGGGCGCCTGGAAGCTGATCGTGTAGAGCACCCCGGTCCGGCAGCCGCGCCGCACCGCCTCCCGCTCGGCCCGCCGCAGCAGCTCGCCGCCCAGGCCGGCCCCGCGCAGTGCGGGCGGCAGGTGGAACAGGTCGACGAAGAGCAGGCCGAGCGAGGTCCGCCCGGTGAGCCCGCCCACCACCTCGCCGGACGCGCGGTCGCGGACCAGGACGGCGAGCGGGCGGCGGTCCGCGACGCCGGTGCGGTCGGTGTTGAAGGCGTCGAGCGCGTCGGAGAGCAGCGCGAGGTCGGCGGGGGCCGGGGTGTCGGTGAGCAGGAGGTCGAGGGGGTCCACGTGGTCTCCGTTGAGGTGAGGGTGAGCGTGTTCGGTACCGGGACGGTAGGCCGCTGATGGTTCGGCCGCCGCCGAACGATCGACCTGGTCAGCGACAATCGATCGCATGGAGACCCAGCCCCCGCGCCGCCCGACCGCTGCCTCGGCGGACGTCGGCCTGGACATCGCCGCCGTCGCGCGGCTGCTCGCCGACGGCACCCGGGCCGGGTTCTGCGTCGCCCTGGCGGACGGGCGCGCCTGGACGGCCACCGAGCTCGCGCGCCACGCGGGCGTCGCCCCGTCCACCGCGAGCGAGCACCTGAACCTCCTGGTGGCCGGCGGCCTGCTCGTCGAGGAGCGGCACGGGCGGCACCGCTACCTGCGGCTGTCCGACCCCCGGGCCGTCGCCCTGGTGGAGGCGCTCGCGGACCTCGCCCCGCGCCGGTGCGCCGCGCCGCGCACGCTCTCCGCCGCCGGTCGGCAGCGCGCGCTGGCCCGGGCGCGCCTCTGCTACGACCACCTGGCCGGCGCCGTCGCGCTCGCGATCGCCGACGCGCTGACCGCCCAGGGCCTGGTCGTCCTCGAACCCGAGGCCGAACTCACCCCGGCCGGAGCCGAATTGTTCGCCGCCACCGGGATCGCCGTCCCCGGTGGCGCCCGTCGCCCGGCGGTGCGCGCCTGCCTGGACTGGACCGAGCGCCGCCCGCACCTGGCCGGCGCGGTCGGCGCCGGGCTCTGCGCCCACGCGCTGCATGAGGGTTGGTTCACCCGGATCGGCACCACCCGCGCGCTCGCCCTCACCGAGCCCGGCCGCGTGGCGTTCCGTCAGCTGCTCGGCGTGGAACTGGGCGACCGGGAGCCGGGGTTGGAATCGGACCAAGAGCCTGATTCGGCCTGACATTTCGGCGACGCTCCTGTTACTCGGCTGCGACACAAGATCACGAACCCCCGGGGACACGGACCGCGTGTTGAGAGGAGAAGGCACGAGCCACCCACACGGAGGAGCAAGCGTCATGAAGGTCACCAAGGCGGCGGCGATTGCGGCGAGCACGGTTGCGTTGGCGATGGGGGCGGTGGCCTGCAACGACGACGGTTCCGGCTCCGGCACCGCCAACCCGCCGGCGGCCTCGCACGCGGCGGGTGGGTCCGCCTCGGGCGGCAGCACCGGTGCGACCGGGGGTTCGGGCGGCTCCGGCGGTGCCGGCGCGAGCACCGGCGGCAGTGGTGGCGCCGGCAGCGCCAAGCCGTCGTCCACCGCCGATCGTTGCCGCCCCGACGAGCTCAAGGCGTACATCCAGATGGAGCCCCCGCTGGGCAACATGAGCGCCGGGCTGCTGAAGCTCGCCAACGTCGGCAAGCGCACCTGTGACATCACCGGCTACCCCGGCCTCGGCGGTCTGCTCGCCGACAACAGCCAGATCAACCTCAACACCACCCGGGTGCCGTATCCGTTCCCGCCCACCGACAAGATCACCATCAAGCCCGGCGACAACGCCTTCGCCGGCATGAAGTGGAACTCCTGCGACAAGGGCGACACCACCTGCCACGTGCTCGGCGGTCTGGTCGTCACCCCGCCGGACCAGAAGTCCCAGCTGGTCGCCGAGCTCACGGGCCTGGACAACAAGCCGGTGATCCAGGTGCTGGTCTCCTCCGCCGGCATCACGGTCGGCACCCTGCAGCCGACGGTGGGCGTGCTGTTCAACTCCTGAGCGGGCTGGGGCTGGGTGGGCACAGGGGCTGGGCGGGGGTGTGGGAGGCGTCACCGTTCCTACCGACCGTTCGGCCGCCTACGATCGCCTGGGTGCCGTTCTCTCGGGTGCCGTTGTGAACCGTCCTGAGGAGAACCGTCCTTGACCGCCCCCACCACCCCCACCGCCCCCACCGCCCCCACGGTCTCGCCCGGCAGCTACTACCAGCGCATCGACGAGCACCGCTACAAGCCCACCGCCCATGCCGGGGGCGCCTGGAACCTGGACGAGCAGCACTTCAGCCCGCTGGCCGGCCTGATCGTGCACGCGATCGACCGGCACCGCGCCGCCCGCCCCGACGACGGACTCGTGCTCGCCCGGATCAGCTACGACATCCTCGGCCGGATCGCCCTCGACGAGTGCGAGATCACCGTGCAGACCGTCCGGCCCGGCCGCACCGTCGAGTTGGTCGAGGCGGTGGTGGTGATCGGTGGGCGTCCGGTGGTCCGGGCCCGCGCCTGGCTGCTGGAGACCCTGGACACGTCGGCCGTCGCCGACACCCCGGTCGCGGAGTTGCCCGCACCCGAGTCCCTCGACCCCTGGCCGATGGGCGAGTTGTGGGGCGGCGGCTACATCGCCTCGATCGACGTGCGCCGGCACCGCGAGCGCCCCGGCCGGTCGACCGCCTGGCTGAGCACCCCGCACGAGCTGGTCGCGGGCGAACCGGCCGGCCCGCACGCCGCGTTCATCGCCCTGGTGGACACCGCGAACGGCATCGCCGTGCAACAGCCGCCCACCGAGTGGATGTTCCCCAACGTGGACCTGACCATCCACCTGCACCGCCGCCCCGAGGGCCGCTGGACCGGACTGGACACCACCGTCAGCTTCGGCCCGACCGGACACGGCGTCACCAGCACCGTGCTGCACGACACGGCGGGCCCGGTGGGCCGGGCCGAGCAGATCCTCACGGTGCGTCCGCTGGGCGCTATGTGACGTAGTGTCAGCTGGTTTCGATGGTTGCGGCCTCGGCCTCGGCGAGGATCTCCCGAACCAGGGCGGTGACCTGCGGGACCGTCACCTCGGGCAGGGCGCCCGGGCTCCAGTTGGGCAGGTGGCCGCCCTCGGGAAGGACCACGGCGGTCGCGCCGAGCTCGGTGACGAACGTGCGGACGTGCTCGAACGGTTCGGGCACCAGCACCGGATCGTCGGCCGCGACCAGGATCCGGACCCGGCCGGCCGCGGCGCGGATCCGCTGCCAGTCGAAGTCGCCGTCGAAGAACTCCTTCAGCGGGTCGTAGCCCACCTCGTGGGCCATCGTGGCGACCAGCACCACGCCCGCGAAGGCCCCCCGCCGCTCGGTGTCGTGCTGCTGGAGCACCCGCAACAGGTTGACGCCGCCCAGGCTGTGGCCGACCAGCACCGTCTCGGCGGGTTCGACGGCGGCCGTCAGACCGGTGATCCCGGCGGCCCAGGCGGCGGGCTGCGGGGAGTTCGGGTCGGGCAGTGCGGGCACCAGGACCTGCCGGCCGTCCGCCGTCAGATCGGCCTTCAGGTGCGGGTACCAGAGGTCGTCCGGCGTGGTGGTGATGGCGTGCGAAACGATGACCGTGCTCATGAGTTCCAGCCCCCTATGGTTCGGCGAGCGGCGTTTTATCGAAACGATCCGTCGCGTTTCGATAAAACTAGCACGCTGCTACCGTTCGGTCCATGCAAGATCCGCAGGACCAGACCCCAGGCGACGGTGGCGACAGCCGGCCCCGCCGTCCCGAGCAGACCCGCCGCCGCACCGGCGGCCGGATCCGCAGCGAGGACGCCCACGAGCAGACACTCCTGGCCACTGCCGCGCTGCTGGAGGAGATCGGCTACGGCCGGCTCACCATCGAGGGCGTCGCCGCCCGGGCCGGCGTCGCCAAGAGCACCGTCTACCGCTGGTGGAAGTCCAAGGCGGCACTGGTGATGGACGCCTACGGACTCGCCGTCACGCAGCGGATGCCGGAGCCGGACAGCGGCGACTGCGCCGAGGACCTGCGGATCTTCGTGCGTCAGCTGTACTCCGTGGTGGAGCACCCGACGAGGGCGGAGGCGCTGCGCGGCCTGATGGCCGAGGCGCAGCTCGACCCCGAGTTCGCGCCCCGGTTCACCGAGTGGGTGCGCAGCCGGCGTCAGGTGGTGGCCGCGCTGCTCGCGCGCGGCGCGGCGCGGGGTGAGCTCGCCGCCGACCTCGACCTGGAGCACGCCGTCGACCTGGTCTTCGGCCCGTTCTGGTACCGCTTGCTGGCCCGGCACCTGCCCCTCGACCCGGCCGACGCCTCCGCCCACGTGGACCGCTTGCTGGCGGGCCTGCGGGCGAGTTGACCGGAGGGGTGGAGCGGGCCGCCGGGGCGGGCTCGTTACCGTGATGGCATGCCTGGGACGACTGGGAAGCCAGACGCAGCCGCGATCATCCGTCGAGCCGAGCCCCGAGACGAGCGCTCCTTGGCCGAACTCCGGGCCCTGACCTGGTCCTGGCGGAGCGAGGTCACCCCGCCGCCCGCGCCCGGTGCCCTGGTCTTCGTCGACGGCCGCTGGCCCGAGCAGTACCTGGTCGCCGAACTCGACGGCCACGTGATCGGGTTCATCCGGCAGGTGCCGCCCACCTCGTTGCCGAGCAACCGGCACGTCCGGCAGATACAGGGCCTCGCCGTCCACCCCGCCGCCCAGGGAAGCGGGTTCGGGCGCGCCCTGGTCGAGGCGGCGTGCGCGGCGGCCCGGGAGGAGGGCGCGCGCCGGATGACGCTACGGGTGCTCGGGCACAACACTCCCGCCCGGCGCCTCTACGAGCGGTGCGGCTTCGTGGTGGAGGGCGTCTGCCCGGAGGAGTTCTTCGTCGGCGGGCGCTACGCGGACGACGTGCTGATGGGGCGTCGGCTGGTCGGTCCGGACGGGTCGCTCGGCGCAGCCTGAGGCTGAGCTTGCGGACTGCGCGGTGAGCCAGTGGCCGACCAGCTCGCGGTAGAACGGCGAGAGCACCTGGAGGTCGCCGTGCCGGGCGGTGATCGCCCGGCCGTGGTCGAGCAGCAGCACGCGGTCGGCGCGCAGTGCGGAGGCGAGGCGGTGCGCGATCACGATCAGCGTGCCCGGACGGTCGGCGAACGCCGCCTCGGCGCGGGCCTCGGCGGCCGGATCGAGGTGACAGGTGGCCTCGTCCAGGATCACCACTGGTGCGGGGGAGAGGTAGGTTCGGACCAGCGCCAGAAGTTGGCGCTCGCCGGCGGACAACGCGGTGGCGGGGTCCGGGAGTTCGGCGTCCAGCCCGCCGAGGCGGTCCACCAGGTCGGTGGCGCCGAGGAGTTCGATGGCGTCGAGCAGGGTTCGGGTGCTGGGTGTGCTGGGGCCGGCGGGGTTCGGCCGGCCGGGGTTCGGCTGGCGGGGGTTCAACCAGCCGGGGTTCAACCAGTCGAGGTTCTCGCGGACCGTGCCGGTGAACACGTACGCCTGTTGCGGGACCAGCGCGACGAGGGCTGCCCGGGCGGGCGGCGGGAGTTGGTCCGGGCGCGCGTCGCCGAGCCGGATCTCGCCGCCCTCGGGGGTCAGGAGGCCGGCCAACAGGGCGGCGAGGGTGGACTTGCCGGTGCCGCTCGCGCCGACGACGGCGAGGTGGCCGCCCGGGGGGATGTCGAGGGTCAGGTCCGTCAGGACCGGTGCCGCGGCGTGGGGGTGGGTGTAGCGGAGGGCGGTGGTGCGCAGGTGGGGTGTGGGTGGCGGTGTGGGTGCAGGTGCGAGGGTAGGTGCGGGGATGGGGGTGAGCGTCGTGGTGGTGGACAAGCGGTCCAAGGTGACGGCCAGTTGGGGCAGCCAGCCGCCCACCGCGCCGGACAGGGTGCGGATGGCGGGCTCCAACTGCTGCGTCAGGTAGGCGAGCACGCCGATCACCTGGCCGGCCGTCAGCTGGTGGTGGCGGACCAGCCACGGTGCGGCCACCAGGACGAGCAGCACCGGGAGGCGGCCGCCCAGCGCGATGGTCAGGGAGCGCAGGGCGGTTGTGCGGGCGAGCGCGCGGGTGGCGGTGAGCTGGGCGCCGAACGCCTCGCCGACCCACACGGCCACCCGCCGCTGGGAACCCGCCGCAGCCACGTCGCGCAACCCGGCGAGCGCTGACCCGGCATCGGCGGCCACCCGTTCGTCGGCGAGCACGACCGCCTGCCAGCGGGCGAGCACCGGGCGCAGCAGCCGTGCGAACAGCAGCGCGGCGAGGGCGAGCGGTGCTAGCACCAGTGGCAGCACGGCCGGCGCGAGCAGCGCCAGTCCGAGCACGGCGCCGACCAGGCTGACCCCGATGCCGCGCAGCGTGCGGAGCAGCGTCGCCGTCAACTGCCGGACGGTTTCCACCTGTTCGGTGAGCCGTGCAACCTCGGCCGGATCGGCGGTGGGACGCGCCAGTGCGCTCTCCACCACCTGACGGACCAGCCGGTCCCGCATCGGCTCCACGACGTCGGCCACCGCCGGGAACGCGGCCCGGGCAGCCCAGCCGCGCAGGAGCAGCGCGACACCGAGGACACCCAGCCACGCGCACCCCGTGAGCGGTCGGCCTGCCAGGAAGCCACGGTCGGCGGCGGTGGCGAGCAGCAGGCCGGAGAGCAGCGGCGGGAGCGCCTCCACCATGGACCACGCGAGGACGCGGACGACGGCCGGGCGGGCGGCGCGCAGGTGGGGGAGGAGGTGGCGCAGGGGGTGGGGGGTGGAGGGGGACGGGGAGGGGGAGAGGGTTGGAGCTGGGGGAAGGTGGGGATTTGGCGACTTGTCGGCTTGTGGCGAGGCGTCAGGTCCGTTGGGTGCAGGCGTGGGTGCGGACCTTGGGAGGGTGAGGTGGAGCGTCGGGGCGTCGGCGAGGCGCTCGCGGTGCTCGGGCTGCGGGCTCATGGGGTGGCAGCTCCGGCGGGTGCGGCGGTTCCGGCGGCGAGGGTGGTGCGGTAGTCGGGGTCGGTGAGGAGCACCGAGTGCGGGGCGAGGGCGCGGAGCCGGCCGTTGTCGAGCCAGGCGACCAGGTCGGCCCGGGCGGCGGTGCCGGCGCGGTGGGCGACCAGCAGGCGGGTGCGGCCGGCCGTGGCCTCCTCCAGGGCACGGGTCACCTGGTACTCGGTGGCCAGGTCCAGGCTGGAGGTCGCGTCGTCGAGCACCACGACCCGGGGGGACTGCGCCAACAGGCGGGCCAGGCCGAGGCGTTGCAGCTCACCGCCGGAGAGCCGGAGGTCTCCCGGCCTCGTGTTCTTCCCGGCCGGGAGGCGGTCGGTGAACTCGGCGGCCCGCGCCGCCCGCAACTCCGCCGGGCCGGCGCCCTCCAGGGCCTCGCCGAGGGTGCGGCCGACCAGCACGGGGCGCTCGAAGGCGTAGCCGATCGCCTCGCGTCGCTGGGCGGGGGAGAGGCGGGTGACCGGCACCCCGTCGATCAGGACCTCGCCCTCGTCGGGGAGCCGCAACCCGCCCGCGAGCGCGGCGAGCAGGGACTTGCCCGACCCGGAGCGGCCGACCAGCGCCACGGTGCAGCCGGTCGGGACGGTGAGGGTGAGCGGACCCAGGAGGGGTTTGCCGCCTTCGGAGGTCACCCGGATCTGACGGAGCATTAGCTCGCTGCTAATGCTGGGCATTATTAACGGCTCGCCGGTGGGGTGTGGGGGTGGTGAGAGGTGGGCGCTGGTGCGGGCGTTGGGGTTGGCGTTGGCGGTAATGGGGGGCATTAATGTGGACTCGGAATTGGCGGGAGGGGTAGCGGGCGGCGCAATGGTGCTCGCTCTCTGACGATTCATTAGCTTTCGGCCAATAATGGGCAGTATTAACGCTGTTCGGGGGTGCGGGCTGGGGCGGAAGCGGGGGTGGCGGCGGGGCTGGATGTGGCGGCGGCGCCGGAAGTCGGGCCGGCCGACTTCCGGCGCACCACCCGCGACCAGTGCGCCATCGCCAACTGGCGCACCATCAGCAGGCCCCACGCCGCCAGGCCCCACGCCGCCAGCCCCCGCGCCGCCAGCCCCCGTGCCGCCCGTCCCCGCCCCCGCGCCGACCTCCAACACCTCCCCCAACCGCGCCCGCCCCGCCCGCGCGTGCGCCAGCGCAGCCAGCGCCTCGACCTGCTCGAAGAACCCCACGCCGAGCGCCGACCACCCCGCCGCAGCGGCCAACGCCCCGGCCGGCAGTGCGTGCTGGGCCACCAGGGTGCCGGCCGTCGCGAGCACCGCCAGCTCGACCGCCGCGATCAGCAGCATCGCCTGCCACACGATGCGGCGCTGGGCCCGCCACAACTCGTGTCCCGCGCCCGAGAGTTCCTCCAACGGCTGGAGCACCCGGGTGGCCTCGCGGTGTTCGGCCGCGGCGGCGTGGATGCTGCGCAGGCCGTCGAGGGCGCCGGTGAGTCGGGCGGCGAGCGCGGACTGGGCGCGCTGGTAGCGGACGAAGACGGCGCCGGCCCGGTGGCCGAACACCCGCACCAGCAGCACGCCGGGGACCACGCCGCCGAAGAACGCGAGCGCGAGCCAGGGAGAGAGCAGGCCGAGGCCGATCACCGCGCCGAGCGAGGTGAACAGGGCGGTCGCCGTGCCGATGGTGGCCGGCAGGCGGTTCCCGGCGTCGGTGGTGGCGGTCACCAGGCGGGCCGTCAGGTCGCCGGTGGGCCAAGCGGAGGCGCGGTGTGGATCGAGGGTCAGGAGGTGGCCGAGGAAGCGTTCGCGCAGCGCTGCGGTGGCGTCGGCGGAGCAGACGGGGGAGACCAGCGCGACCGTGGCGGTGGTGGCCGCACCGCCGAGCAGCACGGCGGCCAGCAGCAGCACGGCGGAGCCGTACCCGCCGCGCGACAGGACGGCATCGGCCGCCCCCGCGATGGCGGCCGGGAGGGCCAGGGTCAGGGCGGAGTCCAGCGGCGCCGCGATCAGCAGCACCACGGTCCGGCTGGGCGGCATGCGGCTCCTCCAAGGGCAAGGCAAGGCAGGGCAGGGCCGGCAGGGCAGGGCAAGCGGGCGTCGGGGCAAGGCCTGGTGGCCCAGGACCCGAGGGGTCCTGGGCCACCAGGAGTGGGGTGACTGACCGGCGACCGTCAGGCGATGGTGAAGATCAGGCAGGTCAGGATCAGACAGGTGAACTGGCACCCGTTGCCGTGGCCGGTCAGCTCGACGGACTCGGTCTCCGGCAGGTCCTGCAGGGCGGCCAGGTCGGTCTCGAAGCTGGTCATCTCCATGGTGGGTTTCCTCCCCTAAAAGGTGCGGCCGCAGTTGGCGGTCCGCTGACTGTCGGGTGGTGCGATCTGCCCCTGGCCGAGTCGACCTCCGGCCGAGTCGACCCCCGGCCGAACCGGCCGGGCGGGCAGTCCCCCCGTCGCCGCGTCGCGATCGCGGAACGGGAAAGTCTTGGTGGTGAAGCGAACTGACGGAACGTCAGGAGCGACGTCAGACCGGGCGTCCGGTGCGCAGGAAGCCGGCCAGCAGCTCGTGCAACACGGCCGAGCCCTCCTCCGCGAGCACCTCGTGTCCGGTGCCCGCGGCCTCCACGTAGCGGAAGTCGCTGCCCTCGGTGCGCCCCAGCCGCAGCAACTCGTGCCGCAGCGCGCGGGATTGGCTGACCGGGATCACCTCGTCCCGCTCCCCGTGCACGATCAGCAGCGGCGCGGTGAGCCGGTCGGCGAGCGCGAGCACGTCGCGCGGACCGAGCGCGTCGTGCAGCGGTTCGTCGCCGCCCAGTCGGCTGGTGAGCGCCCGCACGGGCGGTGCGGCCTCGGCGAGCAGTCGCCCGCCGGACAGGAACGGGGCCACCACGGCGCACCGCGACACCCGGTCGCCGGACGCGTGGGCGACTGCCAGCAGGGCGAGGAACGCGCCGTAGCTGACGCCGAACAGCGCGGGCGGCTCCAGCCCGATCGCGGCCCGCTGTCCGGCCACGCCCTCCAGCAGGGCGAGCACGTCGGCCAGGTCGGGACCGCCCCAGGCGCCCTTGACCGCCATCGCGTGGTGCTCGCCGTAGCCCGTGCTGCCGCGCTGGTTGGGCGCGAGCACGGCCAGGCCCTCGGCGGCCATCCGCTGCAGAGCGGGGTCGAACTCCAGGCGCCAGGCGTCGGCCGGGCCGCCGTGCAGGGCGATCACCAGGTGCGGGCTGCTCAGCCAGGCCTCGCCGCCGTAGACCACCGCCTCGATGGGGCCGGCCGGTCCGGCCAGTTCCAGGCTCTGCGCGCCGTGCCAGCGGCCGCCGTCGGTCGGCGGCGCGCTGCCGTCGAGGCGCCAGCCGGTCTCCGGGGTCACCGGCGCACCGCCCACCTGGGCCGGGACCAGCCCGGGCACCCGCGCGGAGACCTGCCCGGTCACCTGGCCATGCGTCAGTTGCCCAGACACGACCTGCCCGGGCGCGGCCGGGTTGGGCACCAGCCGGGGCCCGGAGAGCGGCGCCAACGAGAGCGGCAGCGCCCCCGTCCCGCCCACCGACCCGCCGAGCGGACGGCGCAACTGGTCCACCCGCAGGGTGGCGAGCGCGGTGGGGTGGTCGGGCGCCGAGTAGGGCATCCGCAGCCCGGCGGCGGACCAGTGGCCGATCGCCCCGAGCCGGCCGGGCGGCACGGCCAGCGGTTCCAGCCGCCCGGCCGTCGGCTCCCAGAGCGCGAGCGCCGAGGTGACACCGTGGTCCACCTGGATCGCCACCCTGGTCCGGTCGGCGGAGGCGGCGCCCGGCTCCAGCACCACGGGGCGCAGGAAGAGCCCGGGCACGTGCAGGCACTCCGGGAACCGGACCGGTGCCGCCCCGCCGAGCACGCCCCAGCCGAGCCGGTCCTCGCCGGGCGCGTCGCTGCGCAGCAGCAGGAACCGGGTGTCGGGGTCGAAGAGCACCAGCCGGTCGTTGCTGCGCTCGGCGATCTCCAGCAGCGGGGTCACCGTGCCCAGCCGCAGGTCGAGCACGACGGTCTTGACCACTCCGGCCCGCACCCGGTCCAGGGCGAGCAGCCGACCGGTCCGGTCGAGCCAGACCCCGCCGCCGTGCAGGCCGGGGAACTCGGCGACCTGCCGCGGCGGCCGCCCGTCGGCGAAGAGCAGCCAGGCCCGGGTGGTGGGCGTGATGTCGGTGCCGAGCGCGACGGCGACGGGGGCGTCCGGCGCACCGTCGGCGGACGGCACGGCGAGCAGCCGCAGGCCGAGCATCCGCAGCGTGGCGAGCGAGGTCTCGGTGGCCGGTTCGCCGTTGCCGCCGGGGGCCAGCAGCACCAGGTCGTGCCGCTCGCCGTCGTGTCGGCAGGCCAGCACCCGGCCGTCGGGCAGCGCGAGCAACTGGGTGCGCAGGTTCTCCGAGCGTTGGGCGGCCAGCGGCAGGGCCACCGGTTCGGCGGGCAGGCCGGGGCGCAGGCGCCAACTCTCGGCGTACCAGCCGCTGTCGGGGCCGGCGGCCAGGCAGGCGGCGTGCGAGCCGTCGGCGGCGAAGGTGAAGCTGAGCCGCCGTTGGGCCGGGGCCAGGGCGCGGACGGCGGTGTTCATGCGCGGACCTCCGTCATGCGGGCGGACGTGATCGGGGTGCCGGGGTTCGGAGAAGCGGTGGCAGCCGCCGCGCCCGGTCCCACCGGGTCGAGCCAGAGCCGTGGCCCGCCCTCGCGCAGCCGCAGCAGGAAGGCGAGCGGTCCCGCCGTCCCGGTGCCGTAGGCGGCCGCGCAGCCGGTGCCGGTCTCGTCGGGCAGCACCAGCAGCCCGCCCCGCAGCACCGCCCGGGCGCCGATCAGCTCGGCGAACTCCGCCGCGCCGTCCCGGAACCGGTCCTCGCCGGTGGCGTCGGCCAGGTCGAGCAGGAACTCGCCGTCCCCGGCCAGTCCGTGGCAGGCGCTGGTGCCGCTGTGCCAGCGGTTGTCCAGCACGGCCTGCCCGGCGGCCAGCGCCAGTTCGCCCGCCTCGGCGTCCCCGGTGGCCCGCCAGAGCCGGACCAGGAAGCTGCCCACCCCGGAGGAGCCGCTGCACCAGTGCGCCAACCGCACCGACGCCGGGTCACCGGCCGACTGCGGCCACCATCCGGCCACCGCACCACCACGGCCACCAGGGCCACCAGCACCACCAGGGCCACCGGCCCCCGACCGCACCGTCGCGGCCAGCGTCCGCGCCGCCCGCCGGGCCCCGTCCAGCGCGGCGTCGTCACCGGTGGCCAGGTGCACGGCGAGGAGGAAGGCGCCGACCCCGGCGACCCCGTGCCCGTACCCGAGGTGGGTGATCCCGGCCAGGCCGGAGTCGAAGGTCTTCGGCACCGGCCAGACGGTGCCGTACGGCTCCTCGCCGGCCGCCGCGAGCAGCGCCCGGGCCCCCGCCAGCGCGGCCGGGTGGTCGCCGAGCCGCAGCCGCAGGAAGCCGGCGCCGGCCGCGCCGTGGCAGACGTCGGGGTTGGGCCAGCGCACCGGGACCGGCTCGGCGAGCCGACGGGCCCGGGCCGCGGCGGCGGGGTCGCCGAGCGCCTCGGCGGCGTCCAGCAGCGCCCAGGCGGTGCCGGAGCGGCCGAAGTGCAGTCCGGGCAGCACCACCGGCTCGGCGGCGCAGCGCCGCTCGATCCAGTGCACGGCCTGACGCAGCGTCGGCTCGGCCTCCGGGTGCACGGTCAGCGCGCGGGCCAGCAGGGCGACCACGCCGGCCGCGCCGTGCTGCACGTTGCAGGGGTCGGTGAGCAGTCCGCCGGGCACGGTCGGCCAGAGCCGGTCCGGCCGGTGCGGCGTGGCGGTCTCGGTGAGCCGGCGCAGCCCGTCCCGCAGCAGCCGGTCGAGCGGCTGCGCGGCCGGCGCCGGTGGTGGTCCGGCGGGCGCGCCGAGCAGTTCCCGGGCGCGCTCCAGCGAGCACCGGTCGGCCGGGTCCGGTGCGCGCAACTCGGCGATCAGCGGTGCCAGTTGACGAGCCGTCCGGCCGGTCCTGGCGGCCAGCGCGAGCCAGCGGTCGAGGCGCTCGGGCACCGGGTCGGCCCCGGGCAGCTGCTCGGCCTCGGGGAGCAGCGGATCGTGGCCGGTGGCGAGCAGGAAGAGCAGGCCGCCGAGGGCGTAGCGGTCGGCGGCGGGGTCCGCGACGGCGGCGGGGCCGCGCTGCTCGGGGGCCCGGTAGCCGGGGGTGCCGGCGGTGCCGGCCCGGGTGCCGGCCGCGCAGGCCAGCTCCAGGTCGATCAGGCAGAGCGCGGCCGGGGCGGGTGCGCCGGCCGGACCGTCGTCCCGCACCAGCACGTTCCCGGGCGCCAGGTCCCGCAGCACCACCCCGACCCGGTGCACCCGCTCCAGCAGGTCGACCAGTGCCAGTGCCATCGGCTGCGCCCGCTCCCAGGGCACGTCCGGCGCGCCGTCCCGGGTCAGCTGGGCGGCGACCCAACTGCCGAGCGGCTGGCCCGCGATGTGCTGCTGCACCAGCAGCAGCGAGTCCTGCTGCTCGATCAGGTCGAGCGGGCGGGCGGTGAGCCCGTGCCCGGCCAGCTCGGCGAGCATCCGGGCCTCGTGCCGCAGCGCGCTGCGCGCCTCGGTGCCGGCCCGGTCCACCTCGATGTGCGCACGGGCCTGCTTGACCACCACGGCGGTGCCGTCGGTGGTGTCGGTGCCGAGGAAGACGCCGCCCTTGGCCGAGTGCCGCACGGCCGCGGTCAGCGCGTACCGCCCGCCGACCAGCACGCCGCCGCCCCCTTTCGCGCCGCCGCCGGCGCCGGAACCGTTGCGCACCGCACCCGCCTCCCCTGCCCCTGTTCGTGCCGGCCCGGCCACCAGTGACGGTGCCTCCCGGAGCGGGTCCGCCGCCCACGGCGGACAGCGGTAGGTCGCTGCCCGAACATCTTCGAAACGCTCTCCGTCAGGTCCGGTCAGAATCGATCGATAAGCACCGTCATTGCCGAGTTCGGCCCGCCCGGAAAAAGCGCCGTAGCGATAATGCACCAGACTCCCCGGAGCGAACTGACGGTCCGACAGCACGACCGGTCCGGGCATTCCCTCGGTCGCCAGGTGCAATTCCGCGGCGAGCCGCCGGAACTGCTCCTCGTCGGCCGGATAGACGGTGATGAACTTTCCGGCGGAGCCCCGGTCGCTGTTCCGGGAATTCACCTGGTGCAGGGTTTCCCGGTCCATCGCGAACTTGAAGGTGCAGGGATCCTCGGCGATCACCGTGGCGACCGCCGAAAGCACCTCGGCGGCCACCGTGGCGGCGGCGCTCACATGGAGCTTCCACCCCTGCTCCGGCGGCGCCGGAACCCCCTCGGGCGGCCGGACCGTGCACCAGAAGCCGTCGTAGCCGGCTCCCCAGCCGCCTGCGACGCCCCCTTCGCCCGACCCTCCGGCGCCGGCCACGGCCGCCCGTGCCACCTCCACCAGCATGTCGTCCGCAGGTGCTCCGGTACGCCACGCGTCGTCCACCTGATCCGGCCCCCCAGCCGCGCACAGTGGTGTGCCCGTCCCCATGTTGCTTTCACACCCCATTCATCTGCCCGGCGGTTCGGATATCGGTGTCGAAGGGCCGTCGGACGGCCCTCGGAAGTGCGGGAGAAATCCGGCTCCGCGCGCCGCCCGAAAGCGGTGCGCGACTCCTTTTCCGGCCCCCCGACCGGATGACTTCCCGATGCACTGGAGAAGTTACTTTCGGTGCCCGGGCGGCTCAACGTGGAGCGGGTCACTTCACTCTTAAGGGTGATCTGAATTCGTTTTCCCCGGCGCGCGGGCCGCTCCTCCTGCTTCGCGCGTCCCGCGCGATCGTCATACGGCCGCCGCCGAACGGGGTCGGCGCCCGGCGCACCGGGGTTGACGAGCACCCGTCCGCCCCGGTCCCGGCCGGGTAGGCGGTAGTCTCAACGGGTGCCGAAACTGTCCGAGGTCATCACCGCGCTGGAAGAGCTGTACCCACCCCGGTGGGCGGAGTCCTGGGACGCCGTCGGTCTGGTCTGCGGAGACCCGCAGGCCGAGGTGCGCCGGGTGCTGCTCGCAGTGGACCCGCTGCCCGCGGTGGCGCACGAGGCCGCCGAGTGGGGCGCGGACCTGCTGTTCACCCACCACCCCCTCTACCTGCGCGGCACCACCAGCGTCGCGGCGACCTCGTTCAAGGGCCGGGTGGTGCACCAGCTGATCCGCTCCGGCACGGCACTGCACGTCGCGCACACCAACGCCGACCACGCCGACCCGGGCGTCTCCGACGCGCTGGCCGCCGCGATCGGCCTGACCGTGCTCGGCCCGCTGGTGCCCGACCCGACCGACCCGGCCGGGCGGCGCGGCAGCGGCCGGATCTGCGAACTGCCCGAGCCGGAGCCGCTGAGCGCCTTCGCCGCCCGGGTGGCCGCCGCACTGCCCGCCACCGCCACCGGCATCCGGGTGGCCGGCGACCCCGACGCGGTGATCAGCCGGGTCGTGGTCAGCGGCGGCTCCGGAGACAGCTTCTTCGCCGAGGTCCGGGCAGCCGGCGTGGACGCCTTCGTCACCGCGGACCTGCGCCACCACCCCGCCTCCGAAGCCTTCGCGGCCGAGCCCGTCGCCCTGGTCGACGCCGCGCACTGGGCCACCGAGTGGCCCTGGCTCGGCCAGGCCGCCCGCGAGCTCGACGCGATCGCCGAGAAGCACGGCTGGGAGCTGGAGACCCGGGTCTCCACCCTGGTCACCGACCCGTGGACGGCGCACGCGCCGATGTCCACCCCCGCACGGCAGCCCTAGCGCCGCCCGCACCCGCGTGGCGGCCCCGGCGCTGCCCGCACCCGCGCGACAGCCCCGCCGTCGCGCGACCCCGGGCGGCCGCCCCGGCCGCCGCCCGCCCACCGCTCGACCCAGTCTCAACGCCTCAACAGGAGCTCCCCGCTTGAACGCCGCGCCCGCCGACCAGATCCGCCTCCTCGACCTGCAGGCCATCGACTCCAAGCTGGACCAGCTGGCCCACCGGCGCCGCAGCCTGCCCGAGCACGCGGAGATCGACAAGGCCACCGCCGACCACGCCGCGCTCAAGAGCCTCGTGGTCGCCGCCGAGGCCCAGCAGGGCGACACCGCCCGCGAGCTGACCAAGGCCGAGCAGGACGTCGACCAGGTCCGCACCCGGGCCGCCCGCAACCAGCAGCGGATGGACTCCGGCTCGGTCACCTCGGCCAAGGACCTGGAGAACCTGCAGCACGAGAACGCCTCGCTGGCCAAGCGCCAGGGCGACCTGGAGGACGTGGTCCTGGAGGTGATGGAGCGGCTGGAGAGCGCCCAGACCCGGGTCATCGAGCTCTCCGGCCGGCTGGAGCACTCCGAGGTGGTGCTCAAGGAGGCCACCGAGCGCCGCGACGCCGCCTTCGCCGGCATCGACGAGGAGGCCGCCAAGGTCGCCCGGGACCGCGAGACGGTCGCCGCGGTGATCCCGGCCGACCTGCTCAAGCTCTACACCCGGCTGCGCGAGCAGCAGGGCGGCGTCGGCGCGGCCCGGCTCTACCAGCGCCGCTGCGAGGGCTGCCGGGTCGAGTTCGCGGTCTCCGACCTGAACGCGATCAAGGCCGAGCCGGCCGACGCGGTGGTCCGCTGCGACAACTGCGGCCGGATCCTGGTCCGCACCGCCGACGCCGGTATCTGAGGGTCCGTCGGATGACCGAGCGCAGGCTGGTCGTCGAGGCCGACGGCGGCTCCCGGGGCAACCCGGGGCCGGCCGGCTACGGCGCGGTGGTCCGCGACGCCGGGACCGGGCGGATCCTGGTCGAGGCGGCCGACTACCTGGGCCGGGTCACCAACAACGTGGCGGAGTACCGCGGCCTGATCGCCGGGCTGCGGGCCGCCCACCGGCTCGACCCCGAGGCGCTGGTGGAGGTCCGGATGGACTCCAAGCTGGTGGTCGAGCAGATGTCCGGGCGCTGGAAGATCAAGCACCCGGACATGCGGCCGCTGGCGGCCGAGGCCGGCGAGGTCTTCCCGCGTGAGCGGGTCAGCTACTCCTGGATCCCGCGCGAGCGGAACAAGGACGCCGACCGGCTGGCCAACGAGGCGATGGACGCGGGCCAGGCCGGCCGCGCCTGGGAGCCCACCACCGCCGTAACCGAGACCGAACGCGGCGAGCCCGCCGAGACCGCTCCCGCCGCACCTCCGGCCGGCTGGAGCGCCGACCTCGGCACCGCCACCACCCTGGTGCTGCTGCGCCACGGCGAGACCGCGCTCACCCCGCAGAAGCGCTTCTCCGGCTCGACCGGCAGCGACCCCGAGCTCTCCGACAAGGGCCGCTGGCAGGCCGAGCGCGCCGCCGAGGCGCTGGCCGCCCGGGGCACCGTGCAGGCCGTGGTCTGCTCGCCGATGCTGCGCACCCGGCAGACCGCCGAGGCGGTCGCCGTCCGGCTCGGCCTCGACGTGTCGGTCGAGGAGGGGCTGCGCGAGCTGGACTTCGGCGCCTGGGAGGGCCTGACCTTCGCCGAGGTGCAGCAGCGCCACCCGGCCGACCTGGACGCCTGGCTGGCCTCCACCCGGGCCAAGCCGACCGGCGGCAGCGAGAGCTTCGCCTCGCTCGGCCAGCGGGTCGCGGCGGCCCGGGACCGCGTCCTGGCCCGCTACCCGGGGCAGACGGTGCTGGTGGTCTCGCACGTCAGCCCGATCAAGACGCTGGTCCGGCTGGCGCTGGGCGCCCCGCCGGACTCGATCTACCGGATGGAGCTGTCGGCCGCCTCGTTCTGCGCGGTGCAGTACTACGGCGACGGCAACGCCTCGCTGCGACTGCTCAACGACACCGGCCACCTGCGCTGACGCACCGTCGGCGCAGGTGGCGGTGACGCCGGGTCAGTGCAGCTCGGTGACCACCACGTCCAGCTTCCAGGCCTTGCGCGCGGTGCCCTCGGCCGCCACCTCCACGGTGTAGCCGAGGGCGGTCAGCAGCTCGTACAGCTCGCCCGGGGTGGCCGGCTCGGCGCCGGAGTTCAGCAGGTCGCGGACCAGCCGGCCCTTGGTCGCCTTGTTGAAGTGGCTGACCACCGAGCGCTTGCCGTCCTTCTCCTGGAGCACCCGGACGGTGGCGGTGCGGGGGAGCAGCTCGCCGGCCGGCGCCCAGGAGGCGGCGTAGGCGGAACTGCGCAGGTCGAGCACCAGCGAGTCGGCGGCGGCCTCGGCGGGCAGCACCTCGGCCGTCTCGCGGCGCCAGTAGGCGCCGAGCGCGCCGAGCGGCGGCAGCTTCACGCCCCCCGAGCAGCGGTAGGCGGGGATCCGGTCGCCGATCCGCACCGCGCCCCAGAGCCCGGAGAAGACCAGCAGCGAGCGCTCGGCCCGCCGGTAGGCGTCCTCGTCCAGCTTGCCGAGCCCCAGCGCGTCGTAGAGCACTCCGGTGTAGAGCTCGCCGGCCGGCAGCGTGCCCGCGGTGCGCAGCCCCGCGTTGCGGGACACCTCGCCGCGCAGGCCCTTGCTCAGTCCGAGCACCTCGGCGGCCCGGTCCTCCCCGCCCCGGCAGAGCTCGACCAGGGCGTCCAGCACCCGCTCGCGGGCGCCGGTCAGTCCGGGCAGGGAGAGCCCGGCCAGGTCGACCGGCGCCCCCTCGGGCGCCTCGGCCTTGCCCTCGGACGGTGGCAGCAGGACCAGGAACGGCATGCGGGCGGCTTCCCCTCGCGCGGTTCGCTCAAGCAGAGCTCTTGAGACCGACCGGCAAATGGTGGGCGGCGTCGCGGGCCGATAGCTCTCGCCTGGACGGCTTCTCCTCAGTCGCCAATGCTCCGCATGGACTCGCCCCCAGCCTTCGGCCGGGAGGTACCCCCATCGTCGGCGCCGCCCAGGTTCGGCTCTCGACCCGCTCCTTCCTCCACCCACCATTTGCCGGTCGGTCTGAACAGTTCGTAGCAATCTACCCGGCCGGGGCCGCGCTCCCTACCATGGGCGGTGAGGGGGTGACGTCATGCGCCACCGTGTCGAGGTCGAGATGGCCGCCGCGCCCGAAGCGGTCTGGGCGGTGCTCACCGACGTCCAGAGCTGGCACCGCTGGACGCCGAGCATCGAGCTGATCCGCCGTCAGGAGCCGCAGGAGCCGTTCGGGCTCGGCTCCCGGGCCCTGGTCAAGCAGCCGCGGATGCGCCGCGCGGTCTGGGAGGTGAGCGCCTTCGAGGCGGGGCGCTCCTTCGACTGGCGCACCGGCTCGCCCGGGGCCCGCACCGAGGCCGGCCACGAGCTGCGCCCGGTGCCCGGCGGCACCCGGGTGATCCTGGACCTCGCGGTGACCGGCCCGCTGGCCCCGCTCGGCACGCTGCTCTACGGCCGGCTGATCCGCCAGTACCTGGGCCAGGAGGCGGCCGGGCTGAAGCGCTGGTGCGAGACCACGGCGACCGGGCCGTAGCGCCTCCCGCCGCCGGGCCGACCGCCCGCCTACCCTGACGGACATGCCCCGCCGCCTGCTGCGCCTGCGTGCCGCCGACCCGACCAGGATCAACGCCGAACTGGACGAGCTGCGCACCCGGATGGGGATCACCGCCGAGTTCCCGCCGGCGGTGCTGGCCGAGGCGGAGCTGGCCGCCGCCGCGCCCAGGCTGCCCGCGCTGGACGCCACCGACCTGCCGCTGTTCACCCTGGACCCGCCCGGCTCGCTCGACCTGGACCAGGCGATGCACCTGGCCCGCCGACCGGGCGGCGGCTACCGGGTGCACTACGCGATCGCCGACGTGGCCGCGTTCGTCCGCCCCGGCGGTGCGGTGGACGCCGAGGCCCGGCGCCGGGTGCAGACCCTCTACTTCCCCGACCGGCCGATCCCGCTGCACCCCGCCGTGCTCTCCGAGGGTGCGGCCAGCCTGCTGCCCGGGCAGTCGCGGCCGGCCCTGCTCTGGCGGATCGACCTGGACGCGGACGGCGCCCTGGTGATCGCCGACGTGCGGCGCGCGCTGGTCCGCTCGCGCCGCCGGCTGGACTACGCGGCCGTGCAGCAGGCGGTGGACGGCGGCCGCCCGGACGAGCAGCTCACCCTGCTCGCCGAGTTCGGCCTGGCCCGCGAACTCCAGGAGCAGGCCAGGGGAGGGGTCAGCCTGCCGCTGCCGGAGCAGGAGATCGAGGCCACCAGCCACGGCTACCGCCCCACCTACCGGGCACCCCGGCCGGCCGACGGCTGGAACGCGCAGGTCTCGCTGCTCACCGGCATGGCGGCGGCGGAGCTGATGCTGGACGCCGGGGTCGGCCTGCTGCGCACCCTGCCGACCGCACCCGACTCCGCCTACCAGCGGCTGCGCCGCTGCGCGCACGCGCTCTACGTGCCGTGGCCGCCCGCGCTCGACTACCCGGCGCTGATCCGCTCGCTCGACCCGCACCTGCCGCACCACGCGGCCTTCCTCAACGAGTGCACGGGGCTGCTGCGCGGTGCGGCCTACCACGCCTTCGACATCGGCCGCGGACTGCTGCCGCCGGCCGACCCGGGGCACGCCGCGCTCGCCGCGCCGTACACCCACTGCACCGCGCCGCTGCGCCGGCTGGCCGACCGGTTCGCGCAGGAGGTCTGCCTGGCGGTGGCGGCGGGGGACGAGGTGCCCGCCTGGGTGCGCGAGTCCCTGGACGCGGTGCCCGGGCTGATGGCCGGCGGCGAGCGGCGGGCGCACGAGGTGGAGCGGGCCTGCGTGGCCCTGGTGGAGGCGGAGTTGCTGCGCGGCCGGGAGGGCGAGGACTTCGACGCGGTGGTGATCGACCTGGACGAGCGCCGCCCGGCCCACGGCACGGTGCAGCTCGCCGAGCCGGCCGTCCGGGCCCGCTGCGAGGGGGCCGGGACCCGCCTGCCGCTGGGTGAACGCATCCGGGTCCGGCTCACCCGGGCCGATCCCCTCACCCGCACCGTCCGGTTCGCCCCCGCCTAGGCCCGGTGACCGGAGCGGGCCACCCGACCGGCTACGATGACCAGTACGGCGGACGAGCCGGCCGGGCGGTCGCGACGGGTCCTCAGGGGCCCGCCGAGGAACGTCCGGGCTCCACAGAGCAGGGTGGTGGGTAACGCCCACCCGGGGTGACCCGCGGGACAGTGCCACAGAAAACAGACCGCCTACCTCGGTAGGTAAGGGTGAAACGGTGGTGTAAGAGACCACCAGCGACCGAGGTGACTCGGCCGGCTAGGTAAACCCCACTCGGAGCAAGGTCAAGATCGGGACCCCCGGGTCCCGTGCGCGGATGTTCGAGGGCTGCTCGCCCGAGTCCGCGGGTAGACCGCACGAGGCTGTCGGCAACGGCAGCCCTAGATGGATGGCCGCCTCCCCGGGCCGCGCAAGCACCCCGGGAGACAGAACCCGGCGTACAGGCCTGCTCGTCCGCCCCCTCCGCCGAGGAGGGGTCAGCCTTCCGCCCGCTCCTGCGCTTCCGCCTTCTTCGCGGCGCGGTCGAGGGCGCCACGGAAGAGCAAGGTGTTCACCGGGGCCAACAGGATCAGCACCGTCGAGTTGTACGGCGGCGGAATGATCGCGGACCAGACGCCCGCCACCACCGCGTCGAGCAGCAGGGTCGTCACCAGCCTGCGCCGGTTGCCGGCGGCGAGCAGTGCGCGCAGTACCTGCCAGAACGTCATACCCGACCCCCTTCTCGGCGCACCGTACCCGAACGCCCGTCGGCTGAGCCATCATCAGGTCCCGGTGGGATTCCCTTTGGGGGTGGTTGCCCGGTCTGTCCGGCTATCTTCCTGTGCGAGTCGTCCCGGGGGCGGTGTACAACGAACCAGCCGTTCGCAGAACTCGGGACGGTCCGGTCGCTGCTGGTGATCGAGGACCCCGACGCGCCGACGGCGCTGCCCTGCAACCACGGGACCTTCCTGCTCGACCCCGGGCTGACCAGGCTCGTCCAGGGCGCCCTGGACGGTGCGGCGCCGGGCGATGGGGTGCGGATCCTGTGCCCCGGTGCGCGTCGGGGCTGCCTCGGCCCGGCGCCGCTCACCGGGGTGCTGGCGCGCGGCCGGCTCGACGGGTTCTTCGAGCGGCCCTGAACCCGAACCGGGCTCCGGGTCAGAACCACTCGGACTCCAGCCGCAGTTCGCGGTCCAGCCGCCGCTCCACGGGGGTGAGCGGCAGGTCGGGGCGGAGCCGCTCGGGGTGCCGGGCCGGCGGGCCGGCACCCCGGCGGGCGAGGAGCAACCGGACGGTCCGCAGCGAGGGTTGGCGCGGCTGCGGCTCCGGCTCGGGTGCCAGCCCCAGGCAGCTGCCGTAGCCGGCCAGGGTGCGCAGCACCCAGCCCAGCAGCCGGATCAGCAGCCGGGTCAGCAGTCCGATCAGCGTCGTCATCGCTCGGCCCTCCAAGCCAACTCGGTGCACTGGCGGGCCAAGGCTGCGCGCACCGGCTAGAGGATCGGTAGATCCGCTCGCCCCGGTGGCCGTCGACGGGTGATGGGATGGGTTCATGAGAGCGATATGGCGAGGAGTCGACCGGGCGCTGTTGCGCGACGTGGGGCTGGTCTGCCTGGCGGTCGGGGTGATCGGCGTGTCGTACGGGACCATCGCGGTCGCCTCCCACCTGCCCGCCTGGCTGCCGGTGGTGATGGCCTGTCTGGTGGTGGCGGGCGCCTCGGAGTTCCTGTTCGTCGGCATCGTCGCGGCCGGGGGCAACCCGTTCGCGGCGGTGGCGGCGGGGCTGCTGGTCAACGCCCGGCACCTGCCGTTCGGCCTCTCGCTGCCGGACGTGCTCGGCCAGGGCTGGCGCCGGCTCTTCGGCAGCCACCTGATGAACGACGAGGCCGTGGTGTTCGCGCTCTCCACCCCCGACCCGGACCGCCGGCGGGCCGCCTACTGGCTCTGCGGGCTGGGCATCCTGGTCTGCTGGCCGACCGGGGCGGTGCTCGGCACGGTGCTCGGCTCGGCGGTGCACGACACGGCGACCTTCGGGCTGGACGCGATGTTCCCGGCCGTGCTGCTCGCCCTGGTGCTGCCGGCGCTGCGCGAGCGGCCCAAGCGGCGGGCCGCGCTGGCGGGCGCAGCGGTGGCGCTGGCCACCACCCCGTTCCTGCCCGCCGGGCTGCCGGTGCTGCTGGCGCTGGCCGGGCTGGCGGTGCCGGGCGGCCGGGAGCGGGAGGCGGCGGCATGAGCCACCATCAGCTGGTGCTGCTGGCCGCCGCGCTGGTGCTGGCGGCGGGCACCTACGGGTTCCGGGTGGCCGGCCCGCTGCTGCGTTCCCGGGTGACCTTCCCGCCCCGGGTGGAGCGGCTGCTGGAGGCCTCCTCGGTGGTGCTGCTCACCGCCCTGGTGGCCACCACCGCGCTCTACGAGGGGCACGGTGCGGCCGGCTGGGCCCGCCCGGCGGGGGTGCTGGTCGGCGGGCTGCTGGCCTGGCGGAAGGTGCCGTTCGTGCTGGTGGTGCTGGCGGCGGCGGCCACGGCGGCGGGGCTGCGGCTGCTCGGGGTGCGGTGAGCGGTGTGATGAGCCCCGCCGTCGAACGGTGGTCCTGACTTCGGACGGCGGCGCTACCTTCGAACGGCGGCCCTCCGTTCGCGGCGGCCACGGCTGACGGTGTGTCATGGGTGTCATGGCACACCGACAGCACTGGTTGATCCGCTTCACCGACGAACTGATGACGCTCACCGACGACCTGACCCAGGAGCAGGCCGCCGAATTCGTCCGCCGGGTGTACCAGGCCGGCCACGAGGCCGGGGTGGCCGAGGCCGCCGAGGAGCACCGCCGCGACGGCGAGTGATCTGACCTGCCCTGACGCCCTGACGCCGTAACGCCCGCGCCTCAGTGCGGGATCGCGTCAATGACCTCCCGCGCGCCCTGGCGCAGCAGCGCCACGGCCACCGAGGTGCCGAGGGTGGCGGGGTCCAGCGGCCCGGCCCACTCGTGGGCGTCCAGCACCGTCTTGCCGTCGGCCGAGAAGACCCGGCCGCGCAGCGAGAGCCGCCCGTCCCGCTCGGCCCGGGCCAGGCCGGCGATCGGGCTGTTGCAGTGGCCCTGCAGCACGTGCAGCAGCATCCGTTCGGCGGTGGTCTCCCGCCAGGCGTCCTCGTCACCGAGCGGGGAGACGGCGGCGATGGTCGCCCCGTCGTCCTCGCGGCACTGGATGGCCAGCACCCCGGCGCCGACCGGCGGGCACATCACCTCGGTCGACAGCACCTCGGTGATCCGGTCCGCCATGCCGATCCGGTCCAGTCCGGAGGCGGCCAGCAGCAGCGCGTCGGCCTCGCCGGCGGCCAGCTTCTCCAGCCGGCGGTTGGCGTTGCCCCGGATCGGCACGCAGACCAGCTCCGGGTGGCTGACGGCGAGCTGGGCGATCCGGCGCACCGAGGAGGTGCCGATCCGGGTGCCGGGCGGCAGTTGATCGAGGGTCAGGCCGCCCGGGTGGACCAGTGCGTCGCGCACGTCGTCGCGGCGCAGGAAGGCGGCGAAGACCGTGCCGGCCGGCAGCGGCCGGTCGGCGGGCACGTCCTTGACGCAGTGCACCGCGAGGTCGGCCTGCCCCGCCAGCAGCGCCGCGTCCACCTCCTTGGTGAACGCGCCCTTGCCGCCGAGCTCGGAGAGCGCGCCGGTCCACCGGTCGCCGCTGGTGGTCACCGGCACCACCTCGGTGCGCAGTCCGGGGTGGAGCGCGGCCAGTTCGGCTTGCACCCGGGCCACTTGGGCGAGGGCCATCGGGGAGGAGCGGGAGACGATCCGCAGCACGGAAGGCGACATGGTCACCACGATAGGCCGTAGGGGGCCCACCGATCAGCCCAACACGACCGGTGTCCCACGGGTCGGTCGCGCGTCCGCGCGATAGCCTGCACCTTTCGCACAACCGTGTTCCGACGTGTTCCGACCGATTTCGACCTCGCCGAGAGGGCTGACGCGCGGATGGCCGAGACCCGAGAGACCGCGATCCCGACCCAGCGGGTGCCGGCCTGGGGACTGGCCGCCAGAGCCGCCCGGGCCGCTCGGGCCGTCCGGTCCGCCCGGTCCGCGCGGGTCGGCCGGCTGCGCGGCAACGGCCCGCACCTGCTGCTCTCGGCCGCCTTCCTGCTCGGCTACTGCCTCGACGCGCTGCTGCGCTACCAGCGGTTCGGCTCGCCCTCCTGGGACTTGGGCATCTTCACCGAGGCGGTCAAGGGCTACGCGCACCTCGGCGCGCCGATCCTGTCGATCAAGGGGCCCGGCTACAACGCGCTGGGCGACCACTGGTCGCCGATCGTCGCGCTGCTCGCCCCGTTCTGGTGGGTCTGGCCCTCGGCGGCGATGCTGCTGGTGGCCCAGTGCGCGCTGTTCGCCTGGTCGGTCGGGGTGGTCTCGCGGACGGCCGAGCAGGTGCTCGGCGGCCGTACCAAGGGCCTGCTGATCGGCGCTGCCTACGGGCTCTCCTGGGGGTTGCAGCGGGCGGTCGACTTCGAGTTCCACGAGATCGCCTTCGCCGTCCCGGTGCTCGCGGTGATCTGCCGTCAGCTGCTGCTCGGGCGCTGGGAGCGGGCCGCCTGGTGGTCGCTGCCGCTGGTGCTGGTCAAGGAGGACATGGGGCTGACGGTGGCCGCGCTGGGCGTGGTGCTGATGGTGCGGGCCCGGCACTGGGCCGCCGGCACGGCGCTGGTGTGCATCGGCCTCGGCGTCGCGGCGATCACCGTCGGCACGCTGATCCCGCACTTCAACCCGAACCACCAGTACGACTACTGGAGCAAGCTGCCGGGCGGGACCCACCCGCAGCCCTGGCGGATCCTGCTCGCCCCGTTCTCCCGGCTGGCGGTCTGGAAGACCTGCGGCTGGCTGCTCGGCATCACCGGCTTCCTGGCCCTGCGCTCCCCGCTGGTGCTGCTCGCGCTGCCCACCCTGGCCTGGCGGTTCAGCTCCTCGAACTCGATGTTCTGGAGCCCGGACTGGCACTACAACGCGACCCTGATGCCGATCCTCTTCCTGGCCATGGTGGACGTGGTCGGCCGGCTGGCGGACCGGCCGGAGGGCAGCCGGGCCAGGTCGTTCGCGCTCGGCATGGTGCCGGCCTCGCTGGCGATCGGGGCGGCCTGCACGGTCAGCCTGCCGGTGGGCCTGGGCGGGTTGAGCGACCCGGGCGCCTGGACCGGCGGCCGGCACACGGCGGCGCTGCGGGCCGCGGTCGCCGCGGTGCCGCCCGGGGTCAGCGTGGAGTCGAGCATGGGCCCGCTGGCCCGGCTGGCCGCCAAGGACGACGCCTACTGGCTGGGCGGCAGTCGGCCGGTGCCGCCGCAGTACCTCTGCGTCGACGTGCAGGGCTGGACCGGCGGCCCGACCGACCTGCCCGGCTACGCCACCGCGCTGCACCCGGGGGCGCACTACGCCGTGGTGTTCAGCCGGGACCAGGTCACCGTGCTGCGCCGCACCGCCTGACGGACCCTCAGGCCGGCTGCGCCTACGCCGACTCCGCCGCCAGCTCGGCCAGTGCCCGCACCGCGCGCTCGGCGTGCTCGGCGTCGACGAACAGGTGGTCGTGGTGGAACCCGGCCACCACGTTGCAGCTGATCCCGTGCTCGGTGAGCCGTCCGGCCACCGCCGCGGTCAGCCCCACCGCGTCCAGCGCCGAGGTGACCCGCAGCGTGATCCAGGCCGCGGGATAGGTGTAGGTCAGCCCGAGCGCCTCCGCCTCGGCCTGCTCGACCACGGCCGTCACACCCTCGGCCTCGGCCACCGTGACCACCGGCCGCAGCCCGGTCGGCACCCGCCCGGGGAAGGTGCAGTACACGTACCGGCCCGGGTTCAGCACCGGGTCCATCCCCGCCAACAGCTTCCGAAGATCTCTCTCGCCCGCCATGGCGACACGCTACCGCCCGCGGGCCGTCCGCAGGCCCGTCCGACGCGAACTCGTTCCGATATATCGTTGACGCTCGACAGTCACCGATATATCGTCGAAGCATCGAGAGCGTACGCAGAAGGCGCGTACGACATTGATCGGCGACGATCGACGAGTGACCGACGAGATCGGTCGAGGAGGTACGCCATGCGTACGGAGAAGCACTTCAGGCGCGGCCCCTGGGCGGGCCGGTTCGGCGAGGGGCCGGGCGAGTTCGGCGAGCAGCGGCCGGCCTTCGGGCCGCCGATGGGCGGGCCGTTCGGATTCGGCGGGCCGCACCGCGGTCGCGGGCGGCACGGTGGTCGGGCCCGCCGGGGAGACGTGCGGGCCTCGCTGCTCGCGCTGCTCAAGGAACGGCCGATGCACGGCTACGAGATGATCACCGAGATCGGTGAGCGCACCTCGGGCACCTGGCGGCCGAGCCCGGGCTCGGTCTACCCGACCCTCCAGCTGCTGGAGGAGGAGGGCCTGATCGAGGCTCAGGAGACCGGCGGGAAGCGGCTGTTCGCGCTCACCGAGACGGGCCGGGCGGAGGCCGAGCAGGGTTCGGCCGAGCCGTGGCGGGAGGCTGGGCGCGGCGTCGACTGGGAGTCGGTGCGGGAGGTGGGCCAGGCGCTGGCCTCGCTGGACCACGCCGTCCGCCAGGTGATGGCCACCGGCAGCGAGGACCAGCGGGCGAAGGGCCTCGCGGTGCTCACCGAGGCCCGCAAGAAGCTGTACCTGATCCTGGCGGAGGAGGACTGACGGCCCACCACGGCCGCCGCCACGGCTGGGGCGCTACGCCTGGGGCGCCCGGAACACGTACTGCCAGCGCGCGCGGCCCTTGGCGCTGTACGCCTTGGCCCGGTCGTAGACCAGGGTCTCGGCCGGCCGGTCGCCGTGCGCCGGCACCGGCACCCGGTACACCTTGGGCACCGAGTTGAAGGTGCTCAGCAGGATCGGCAGGATCCGACCGTCCAGTGGTCCGCCGACGAACTCGGTGTCCGCGCTGCGCATGAATCGTGCCCTTCCTCGTGCCCGGTCCGTCCAGCTTCGCACCAGCTCGCGCCCGGACCCAAACGCCCGTGGGACGGAGCAGCCCCGCTGCTCCCTTATCCTGCTCAGTACGCCGCCGGGCCCGGCCCG
This sequence comes from Kitasatospora viridis, assembly GCF_007829815.1. NCBI lineage: Bacteria > Bacillati > Actinomycetota > Actinomycetes > Kitasatosporales > Streptomycetaceae > Kitasatospora > Kitasatospora viridis. Next base: position 4,618,453 of record NZ_VIWT01000001.1, read on the forward strand.
GTCAAGCGGCCCCCTTATGTGTGGACCGGAGGGCGTGGCCGCCCGGTGACCCCGGTGCCGGCCGACCGGTGAACGGCAGGGCCACGACCAGGGAAGCTGTGGGCCGCGCCCGGCGTTGCGTCGGTTGTTGCGTCGAAACGCTGTGGCACACCGGTCACAGCCGTTGCGAAAGGGGCCCGATGGTAGCCAGCAGCAGGTGGACGGCGTGGTTGCGGCGCGGTCGGGAGCGCGATGCGGTGCCCGGGCCCGAGTCGCCGCAGGCCCGGCTGGACCTGCTGATGGGCTCGGTCGCGGCCGGCTTCCCGCTGGCCCCCGCCGCCCACCCGGCCGGTCACCGCTGTTCCTGTGACCGGGTCGGCTGTCCGGCGCCGGCCCGGCACCCGCTCTCCTTCGCCTGGCAGTCCCAGGCCACCACCGACCCGGAGCAGCTGACCCGCTGGCTGACCCGGGACCCGCTGGCCAACTTCATCACCGCCACCGGCCGCGCCCACGACGTGCTCGACGTGCCCGCCGAGGCCGGCCGGCTGGCGCTGGCCCGGCTCGCCGAGCTGGGCGTGGAGGGGCCGGTGGCCGCGGTCGGCGAGGACCGCTACCTGTTCTTCACCGCCACCCGCGGCACCCCGGAGGACGAGGACGAGTTCTGGTCCTCCGAGCTGGACAGCCACCCGGACTCGATGTCGGAGCACCCGGGCCTGCGCTGGCACTGCCGCGGCTCCTACACCCTGCTGCCGCCGGCCGCGCTGCCGGACGGCACCGAGGTGCGCTGGCTGCACGGCCCCGAGCACCCGCTGCCCGAACCGCTGCGGGTGCTCGACGTGCTCACCGACGCCTGCACCGAGGTCGGCGCGGTCGCCGAGGAGCAGTGGCTGATCGGCTGACTGCCTGACCACCCGTCAGTCCGGGCAGCCGGGCTGACGGGCCGTCACGGCAGGGTGAGGATCTCCGCGCCGTCGGCGGTCACCAGCAGGGTGTGCTCGAACTGGGCGGTCCGCTTGCGGTCCGCGGTCACCACGGTCCAGCCGTCCGGCCAGATCTCGTAGTCGTAGGTGCCGAGGGTGAGCATCGGCTCGATGGTGAAGGTCATCCCGGGCTTGATCACCTGGGTGGCCCGGTCGCTGTCGTAGTGCGGGATGATCAGGCCGGAGTGGAACGAGGTGTTGATCCCGTGGCCGGTGAAGTCCCGCACCACGCCGTAGTCGAACCGCTTGGCGTAGGACTCGATCACCCGGCCGATCACGTTGATCTGCCGGCCCGGCTTGACCGCCTTGATCGCCCGGTTGAGCGACTCGCGGGTGCGCTCGACCAGCAGCCGGGACTCCTCGTCCACCTCGCCCACCAGGTAGGTGGCGTTCAGGTCGCCGTGCACGCCGTGGATGAAGGCGGTCGCGTCGATGTTGACGATGTCGCCGTCCCGCAGCACCGTCGAGTCCGGGATGCCGTGGCAGATCACCTCGTTGATCGAGGTGCAGATCGACTTCGGGAAGCCCCGGTAGCCCAGGTCCGACGGGTAGGCGCCGTGGTCGCACATGTACTCGTGGGCCACCACGTCCAGCTGGTCGGTGGTGACGCCCGGCGCGATCAGCGCGGCGGCCGCCTCCATCGCCTGCGCGGCGATCCGGCCGGCGATCCGCATCTTCTCGACGGTCTCGGCGTCCTGCACCTCGGGGCCGGTGTAGGGGGTCGGCATCGGCTTGCCCACGTACTCCGGCCGGGCGATGTGCGCCGGGACCTTGCGGACGGGGGACTGGGTGCCGGGAACGAGGTGAGCCATGGGCGGAGTCTATCCCGCGGGCCCCGCCCGGCCCGGCTGTGTGTGCGAAGGCGCGGGCGGGCATGATCCAGCCAGAGCGCGTCGAAGGAGAGTCCCATGCCGCTGTTCCGTCACCAGCCCACCGGCAAGCCCGGCGAGTGGTACTTCTGCCTCAAGCACCACAAGGTCGAGGAGGGGCCGGAGTGCGCCGCGAAGGACCGGCTGGGGCCGTACGCCACCCGCACCGAGGCCGAGCACGCCCTGGAGACCGCCGCCGAGCGCAACCGCGAGTGGCGCGCCGACCCGGCCTGGAACGACGAGGAGCGGCCGCAGGACGACAAGAGCTGACGACCGGTCACCCGACGAACAGTCACCCGACGGCCGGTCGGCTCACCACCGGTTCACCGGCTCCGCGGAGAACTGCCGGACCAGTCGGGCCAGTCGGGAGCGCGCCCGGGCCCGCTCCCCGGCCGCTGCGCTGACCAGGTGCTGCACCAGGTCGAAGCCCGGTCCGTCCGGCTCGTCCGACCCGTCCACGGTCAGCTGCTCGTGCGCCAGCGCGGCCAGCTCGCCGTCGCCGGCCTCCAGCGCGAGCACCACCGCCCCACCCCGCCGGGCGTCCGCCACCCGCTCCAGCAGCGGCGCGCCGCTCGCCCGGGGGGTGACCACCAGCACCGTCTCGCCCCGCCGGGCCGCCGAGAGCCGGTCCAGGCCGACCGCCGGCCCGACCGGCTGATGGCGGATCAGCGACGGGGCCAGCTGCGGCACCTCGGACCAGGCGGCCTCGTCCGCCAGGTGGGCGGCCAGGTGCCAGGGCTCGTGCTCGGCCGGCCCGACCAGCAGCAGGCCGCGCGCGGTGCGCCGGGTGACGGCGGTGCGCAGGGTGCCGGCGAACGAGCGGGTGGCGTCGAGCAGCGGGGAACCCGCCAGCGCGGCCCGCAGTTCGGTGACTCCGGAGGCGTCCATGCCGGACAGCATGGAGCGGCGCGCGCGGCTTTGGCAGGATCTCGGTATGACTTCCCTCGAATCAGCGACCTCCGCCGGACCCGACGTCACCGAGCTAGTGGTCGGCGTCCTCGGCGGCACCGGCGACCAGGGCCGCGGCCTGGCCTACCGGCTGGCCAAGGCTGGCCAGCAGGTGATCATCGGCTCGCGCAGCGCCGAGCGGGCCGAGGCGGCCGCGGCCGAACTCGGCCACGGCGTGCGCGGCGCGGACAACGCGGCCTGCGCCGCGCAGAGCGACATCGTGATCGTCGCCGTGCCCTGGGACGGGCACGGCGAGACGCTGGCCGGCCTGCGGGCCGAGCTGGCCGGCAAGATCGTGGTGGACTGCGTCAACCCGCTCGGCTTCGACAAGCAGGGCGCCTACGCGCTCAAGCCCGAGGAGGGCAGCGCCGCCCAGCAGGCCGCCGCGCTGCTGCCGGACTCCCGGGTGACCGCCGCCTTCCACCACCTTTCGGCGGTGCTGCTACAGGACCCGGAGGTCGAGCGGATCGACACCGACGTGATGGTGCTCGGTGAGGACCGGGCCGCCACCGAGCTGGTGCAGGCGCTGGCCGACCGGATCCCCGGGATGCGCGGCATCTTCGCCGGCCGGCTGCGCAACGCCCACCAGGTGGAGTCGCTGGTGGCCAACCTGATCTCGGTGAACCGCCGGTACAAGGCGCACGCCGGGCTGCGGATCACCGATGTGTGACGCCGCGTGACGTCCTGGTGACGGAGCGGCGGGTCCGGGTCCACCCCGCTGCGGGCGGACCCGGATCGTCGGCGAGAATGGACGCCGACCACCGCGCGGCCGAGCCGGCCGCGCCGAACCGACCGGAAGCCGGACAGATGCCCCGCAACGCCCTCTACGCCTCGATCGTCTTCGTCCTCGCGGTGGCCGCCGCGGTGGTCTCCTTCGTGCAGGGCAACTGGCTCGGCGTGATCTGGGTGCTGCTGGCCGGGGTGGCCAGCAACATCGCCTGGTTCTACCTGCGCAAGGAGAAGCTGGCCGCCCGGGCGGCGCAGCACGACTGACCCCCGGGCCCGGTCAGCTCTCCCAGAAGCGGAACAGCACCTGGCCCAGGCCCGCGTAGATCGCGTGCACCTGGAACAGGTCCATGATCTGGAACACCAGGTTGAAGAACCAGGTGTTCACCTTCGACTGCCACAGCACGATGAAGACCGCCAGCAGGCCGTAGGGCGCGAACGGCTCCACGGCCCGACGGGTCTTCAGCGAGAGCCAGGGCTCGATGATCCCGTAGCCGTCCAGGCCGGGCACCGGCAGCAGGTTCAGCAGCGCCGCGCTCACCTGGAGCATCGCCAGGTAGGAGAGGGCGACCGGGAAGGTGTGCAGCTCGTAGCCGCGGACCGTGGCGACGCCCGGGGTGTCGTCCAGCCAGCCCTGGCCGACCGGGATCAGCAGCACCAGCGCGAAGAGCACGTTGACCAGCGGCCCGGCCGCCGAGATCAGACTGTGCTTCAGCCGGCCCTGGATCCGGCCGCGCTCGATGTACACCGCGCCGCCCGGCAGGCCGATGCCGCCGAGCAGCACGAAGATCACCGGCATCACGAAGCTCAGCATGCCGTTGGCGTACTTCAGCGGATTGAGCGTCAGGTAGCCCTTGGCGCCCACCGTGATGTCGCCGCCGTGCAGCGCGGTGCGGGCGTGCGCGTACTCGTGCAGGCAGAGCGAGACCATCCACCCGGCCACCACCAGCAGGAAGACCCCGAAACCGGGCGCCCCGTAGCCGCTCCAGACCGCCCAGCCCGAGGTGCCGAGTATCGCGAGCAGCACCCAGAACACCGGGCTGATCCGGCGCTCCTCGCTGCCGGACCGGCGGGCGTCGGCAAAACTCATCTCAGCTCCCTGGTGGACGTGCTCGGCTTCACGTAGGGAGGGTATAGGGCGAGTAAACCCCGTGGGGTCGGGCTGCCGGTCACCCGGTGCCCGGCAGGCAGCAGAATGGTCCGGTGCACTACGGCATCCTCGGAACGACCACGGCCCGGCAGGACGACGGCACGCCCATCGCGCTGGGCGGCGCCCGGCTGCGCGCGTTGCTCACCGCGCTGGTGCTGCGCCAGGGGCGCCCGGTGCCCGCCGAGGTGCTGGTCGCCGAGGTCTGGACCGACGAGCCGCCGCAGGACACGGCGGCCGCGCTGCAGACCCTGGTCGGCCGGCTGCGCCGCACCATCGGCCGGTCCGAGGTCGGCTCCGGCCCCGGCGGCTACTGGCTGACCGGTGGGGACAGCGACCTGACCCGCTTTCAGGAACTGACGGCCCGTGGCACCGCCGCGCTCGCCGCCGGCTCCCCGGCCGAGGCCGCCGGGCTGCTGCGCGAGGCGCTCGGGCTCTGGCGCGGCCCGGCGCTGGCCGACCTGCCCGACCGGGCCGGCAGCGCGGTGCGGCTGGAGGCGCAGCGGGCCGAGGCCCGGCGGGCCCGGATCGCGGCCGAGCTGGCGCTCGGGCGCGGCGCCGAACTGCTCGCCGAGCTGGCCGGGCTCTGCGCCGACCACCCGCTGGACGAGCCGCTCCAGGTGCTCGGCATCCGGGCGCTGCGGCAGGCCGGGCGCACCGCGCAGGCGCTGGAGCGGTACGAGCGGGTGCGGCGCGACCTGGCCGAGCAGCTGGGCGCCGACCCGGGCGCCGAACTGCGCGCGCTGCACCAGGAGCTGCTGCGCCCGGCCGAGGCCCCGCCCACCGCTGCGGCCCCCGCCGCTCCAGCCCTCACCGCTCCGGCCCCCGCCGCCCCGACGTCCGCCTCCCCGGCGCCCGTCGTGGCGCCGCAGGCCGGCAACCTGAAGGGCCGGCTGACCAGCTTCGTCGGCCGCGAGCAGGACCTGGCCGCGGTGGCCGGCCTGCTCGGCACCACCCGGCTGGTCACCCTGACCGGCCCCGGCGGCTCCGGCAAGACCCGGCTCTCGGTCGAGGCCGGCCGGCAGGCCCAGGCGGGCGGCGACTGGCCGGACGGCGTCTGGCAGATCGAACTGGCCCCGCTGGACGACGGCGCGGCGGTGCCCGGCGCGGTGCTCTCCGCGCTCGGCCTGCGCACCGTGCTGCACCACAGCGTCGGCGAGGTCCCGGCCGACCCGGTGCGCCGGATCGTCGAGCACTGCGCCCGGGCCCGGATGCTGCTGCTCTTCGACAACTGCGAGCACCTGATCCAGGACGCCGCCGAACTGGTCGACCAACTGCTCGCCGAGTGCCCGCAGCTGACCGTGCTGGCCACCAGCCGGGAGCCGCTGGGCGTGCCGGGGGAGGTGCTGCAGCCGGTCGAGCCGCTGCCCGACCCGACCGCGCTGCGGCTGCTGGCCGACCGCGGCGCCGCCGCCCGCCCCGGCTTCGCGGTCGAGCAGGACCCGGCGGCCTGCGCCGAGATCTGCCAACGACTGGACGGCCTGCCGCTCGCCATCGAGCTGGCCGCCGCCCGGCTGCGCTCGCTGACGCCCCGTCAACTGGCCGACCGGCTGGACGGCCGGTTCGCCCTGCTGACCGGCGGCAGCCGGGTGCTGCTGCCCCGTCAGCAGACCCTGCGCGCGGTGGTGGACTGGAGCTGGGAGCTGCTGGACGACCGGGAGCGGGCGGTGCTGCGCCGGCTCTCCGTCTTCGCCGGCGGCTGGACCCTGGAGGCCGCCGAGCAGGTCTGCGCCGACGGCAGCCTGGTGCGGGCCGGCCAGGTGGCCGAACTGCTCGCCTCGCTGGTCGACAAGTCGCTGGTGGTGGCCGGGCTCAACCAGCCCGAGCAGCCGCGCTACTGGATGCTGGAGACGATCCACGAGTACGCCGTCGAGCGGCTCGCCGAGGTGGGCGAGCCCGACGCCGCCGACCGCCACCTGGTCGCCTACCGGGAGCTGGTCCGGCTCGCCGAGCCGCAGCTGCACGGGTCCGGGCAGATCCGGATGCTCGGCGTGCTCGACCGCGAGCAGGAGAACATCCGCACCGCGCTGCGGCACGCGCTGGCGGTGCGGGCCGAGCAGGACGCGCTGACGCTGGTGCTCGGCATGACCTGGTACTGGGTGATGCGCGACTTCCGGACCGAGGCCCGCACCTGGGTGGACCAGGTCTGCGCGCTCGGCAGCGACCCGTACGTGCCCGGCTCCCCGGCCGCCGTCCCGCTGGACGACGGCCCGCTGGCCCACCCGCTGCCCTGGCCGGAGCCGGTGGTGCAGGAGGCCCGCCGGCAGGTCTGGATCTACCAGTTGGTCTCCCGCTTCGAGGGCGCCATGGACGTGATCGGCGACACCGAGCTGGTCGAGCGGGCGCCGCGGATCCTGGAGGCCTACACCCCCGACCTGCCACAGGCGCACACCTTCCCCACCCTGCTGCGGCTCTTCGCCTGCTTCCTGGCCCAGCGGGCCGAGCAGATGGCCGCCATGATCGACGAGGCGGTGGAGGGCTGCCGCCGGCTCGGCCGGGAGAGCGAGCTGGCCTGGGCCCTGCAACTGCGCGCCAAGATGTCCAACGACCAGGTGGACGGCCTGGAGCAGGCCCGCCGGGACGGCGACGAGGCGATGGAGATCTACAGCCGGCTCGGCGACTCCTGGGGCATGGTCGAGGCGCTCGCCGCCCAGGCCGAGACCTCCGGCTTCGCCGGGGACAGCCTGGTCGCGGTCGCCCGGTACCGGCGGGCGATCGAACTGGCCCTGGAGCTCGGCGCGCCGCAGGAGGTGCCGATGCTCCAGGTGCGGCTCGGCGAGGCGCTGCTGGAGCACGACGAGGCCGCCGGCGAGCGGCAGATCCGCGAGGGGCTGGCCGGCGCGATCCGGCGCGGCCAGCAGGCCGACGGCGCCCAGCTGTTCGGCCACCTGATGCTCGGCGGCCTGTACGCCCACCGCGGCGAGTACCGGGCGGCGCTGGCCGAGCTCGACGCGATGCGGGGATCCCAGGTCGACCTGGCCCGGATGGTGCCGGCCCTGGTGAACGGCCTGGTCAGCTGCGCGGAGGCGACCGTGCGGGTGCGCTGCGGCGAGCTGGAGGAGGCGGTGGGCCTGCTGCGCCACGGGCTGTCCCTGCTGCGCGAGGTGCCGGAGTCGGCCAGCGCCTTCGCCCAGCAGATCACCGTCCAGCTGCTCCCGATGGCGGCCAGCGTGCTGAGCGCCCTGGCCGAGTGGGCCGACGACCGGGAGCCGGCCCGCCGGGCCGCGCTGCTGCTCGGCGCGCACGGCGGCCGGATGGGCCTGCAGAGCCTCTACCTGGAGAAACTGGAGCGGGAGCGCCGGGACGCCGTGCTGAACGAGCTGCTCGGCGTCGACGAGTACGCCCGGCTGCGCGCCCAGGGCCGCGAGCTGTCCTGGGAACAGACCGCGGCCCTGCTGGTGGACTTCTGACTCACCGTCGCCCGACGTTCCGTCAGGTCTTCTTGATGAACCGGCGCACCGCGAGCGGCGCGGTGACGGCGGTGATCCCGACCGACCAGAGCAGCACGTGGGTCGCCGAGTGGGCCACCGGGCCGCCGTTGATCAGGTGGCGGCAGGCGTCCGCCAGGCTGGAGAGCGGGTTGTTGTCGGCGAAGGCCCGCAGCCAGCCCGGCATGGTGGCGGTCGGCGCGAAGATCGAGCTGCCGAACTGCAGCGGCATGATCACCAGCATGCCGACCCCCTGCACCGCCTGGGCGCTGCGCAGGGTCAGGCCGAGCAGCATCGAGACCCAGACCAGCGACATGCCGAAGGTCAGCGACAGGCCGACCGCGCCCAGCACGCCGAGGATCCCGGTGGGCAGGGTCATCCCGAGCACCAGCCCGACCACGATCAGCACCGCGTGCGCGACCAGGCTGCGGCAGGCCTCGGCCAGCATCTTGCCGATCAGCACGGAGGCCCGGCCGATCGGCAGGGTGCGGAACCGGTCCATCACCCCGGTCTGCAGGTCGGTGCACAGGCCGGTGCCGACGGCCATCGCCAGGTTCAGCCCGGTGGTGCCGAGCAGACCCGGGATCAGCGCCTGCCGGTAGTCGGCCTGCGAGCCGGAGATCGCGCCGCCGAAGACGTAGACGAAGAGCAGGGTGAAGATGATCGGCGCGAGCAGGGCGTCGAACATCGACTCCGGGTCGGCCTTGATCCGCATCAGGTTGCGGCGGGTCAGCGCGCCGATGTGGCGCAGGTGGGAGGTGAGCGGTATCCGGCCCTCGGCCGGGCCGGCCGGGGCGGGGGCGGTCAGCACGGCGGTGGTCATCGGACGGTCTCCTCGGTGGCTTCGGTCTGCTGGGCGGCGGTCGGCTGACCGGTGATGGCGAGGAAGACCTCGTCCAGGCTGGGCACCACGGTGTCCACGGCGGCTATGCCGAAGCCCCGGCCACCGAGCAGCCCGATCGCCTCGGTCAGCTGCTGCTCGCCGGTCACCGGCACGTTGAGCAGCCCCTCCTGCTCGTCCACCAGTGCGGCCAGGCCGCGCTCGGCGAGGGTGCGGGCCATCTCGGGCAGCTCGGCCGGGCGGCTCGGGCGGACCCGCAGGGTCTGGCCGCCGACCTGGCGCTTCAGCCCGTCCACCGTGCCGTTGGCGATCACCCGGCCGCGGTCCACCACGGTCAGGTCGGTGGCCAACTGCTCGGCCTCCTCCATGTACTGGGTGGTGAGCAGCACCGTGCTGCCCTCGGCGACCATCCGGCGCACCTCGTCCCACACCTCGTTGCGGGTGCGCGGGTCCAGGCCGGTGGTGGGCTCGTCCAGGTAGAGCACCCGGGGGCGGCCGATCATGCTGGCCGCCAGGTCGAGGCGGCGGCGCATGCCGCCGGAGTAGGTCTTGGCCGGGCGGCCGGCGGCCTCGGTGAGCGAGAAGCGCTCCAGCAGCTCGGCGGCCCGGGCCTTGGCGTCGCGGCGGGAGAGGTCGAGCAGGCGGCCGATCAGGTAGAGGTTCTCCGAGCCGGAGAGCAGTTCGTCGACCGAGGCGTACTGGCCGGTCAGGCCGATGGTGCGGCGCAGCTGGCGGGGCTGGCGCAGCACGTCGAAGCCGCCGACCACGGCGGTGCCGGCGTCCGGGCGGATCAGCGTGGAGAGCACCCGGATCAGCGTGGTCTTGCCCGCGCCGTTCGGGCCGAGCACACCGAGCACGGTGCCCTGGCGGACCGTCAGGTCCACGCCGTCGAGCGCCTTGGTGTCGCCGAAGTGCTTGACGATGCCGCGGGCCTCGACGGCGTTGCTGCCCGGCGCCGCGGTCTGCTGCCCCTGGTCGTTCGGGGCCGGGGCGGTCTGTGTGGTCATGACGCCAGACTGCCCGGGGCCGCTGTCAGGCCCCGGGCAACCGGCTGTCACCGCTGTCGTCCCGCTGTCACCGGGTGACAGCGGGGGCTACTCGAAGGGCTCGCTCACTTGAACGAGTGGGCCTGGTCCGGGAAGGTGCCGCCGCGCACCTCGTCGGCGTACTGCCGGGCGGCCGCGCCGAGCACGCCGCGCAGGTCGGCGTACTGCTTGACGAACTTGGGCGTGTGGCCCGGGTTCATCCCGGCCATGTCGGTCCAGACCAGCACCTGGGCGTCGCAGCCGACCCCGGCGCCGATGCCCACGGTCGGGATGGCCAGCTCGGCGGTCACCTGCGCGGCCAGCTCGGCCGGCACCGCCTCCAGCACCACCGCGAACGCGCCGGCCTCCTGCACCGCCTTGGCGTCCCGCTGCAGCCGGTGCGCCGCCTCCTCGCCGCGCCCCTGCACCGGGTAGCCGCCGAGCGCGTGCACCGACTGCGGGGTCAGGCCGACGTGCGCCATCACCGGCACGCCGGACTCGACCAGCAGCTCGATGGTGCGGGCGCTGCGCTCGCCGCCCTCCAGCTTGACCGCGCCGACCCCCGCCTCCTTCATCAGCCGGGCGGCGTTGCGCAGGGCCTGCGCCGGCGACTCCTGGTAGGAGCCGAACGGGAGGTCGCCGACCACCATGGCGCGCTTGGTGCCGCGGACCACGGCGGCCGAGAGGATGGTCATCTCGTCCATGGTCACCGGCACGGTGCTCTCGTAGCCGAGCGCGCAGTTCCCGGCCGAGTCGCCGACCAGCAGCACCGGGATGCCGGCCTCGTCGAAGACGCCGGCGGTGAGCGAGTCGTAGGCGGTGAGCATCGCCCAGCGCTCGCCGCGCTGCTTGGCGGCGGCCAGGTCGCGGACGGTGACCCGGCGGTTGACGACGCCGCCGTAGAGGGAGTGCCCGCCACCGCCGGTCGCGGTCTTGTCCGGCGAGGCCGGGGCGGCCGGCTCCGGCGTCTGGGCAGGCGAGAACTGAGAAGCGTTCATCGAACAGGCTCCTGAAGGGTTGTGGTCTCGTGGCGCCGTGTGGCGTCCCCGGATCTCCTCCATGCTTGCACGGCCGGTGCGCCGCGCAAAGAGCCGGGTGGGTCGCGGAACGGGTCAGTGGCGCCGTCCGCATCGTTTTCGATACGAGACTGACTCGTATCGAAAAAGCGGGTAGAGTCGTCGCAGGGGGATTACGAGACGCTCCCGTCTCGCTGTCCTGCCAGGGGCCGCACCACCAGTGGCCGCACCACTTCGCACGGACGGGACACACCACGCATGACCACCGCCACAGGCGGCGCCGCACTCCACGTGCCGCCGCACATCCACCGCCGCAGGTGGGCGATCCTCTGCACGCTGATCCTGGCGCTGCTGGTGGTCGTCCTCGACAGCTCGATCCTGAACGTCGCGATGAAGACCATCGCGACCCCGGCCCCGGTCGGCCTCGGCGCGAGCCAGAGCGACCTGGAATGGGCGATCAACTCCTACACCCTGGCCTTCGCCGGACTGCTCTTCACCTCCGGCCTGCTCGGTGACCGGTTCGGCCGCAAGAAGGCGCTGCTGATCGGCATGCTGGTGTTCGGCGTCGGATCGCTGCTCTCCGCGTTCGCCACCGACTCGGGACAACTGATCGCCTACCGCGGCGTGATGGGCGTCGGCGGCGCCTTCGTCATGCCCGCCACCCTGGCGATCATCATGAACGTCTTCGAGCGCCACGAGCAGCCCAAGGCGATCGGCGTCTGGGCCGGCGCGGTCGGCCTGGCCATCGCGATCGGCCCGATCACCGGCGGCCTGCTGATCGAGCACTTCTGGTGGGGCTCGGTCTTCCTGGTCAACGTGCCGATCGTGGTGGTGGCGCTGATCGCGATGTCGCTGCTGGTGCCGGACTCCCGCGACCCCAATCCGGGCCGGCTGGACCCGGTCGGCGTGCTGCTGTCGATCATCGGCCTGGTCGCGCTGATCTACGGCATCATCAAGGGCGGCGACCTGGCCTCGGTCACCGACCCCCGGGCCTCGGTGCCGTTCCTGATCGGCGTGCTCGCCCTGGTCGCCTTCGTGCTCTACGAGCGCAAGGTCACCCACCCCGCGCTGGACGTCAGCTGGTTCCGCAACCGGGTGTTCTCCACCTCGGTCGGCGTGATCGGCATCGTCTTCTTCGCGCTGATGGGCGTCAGCTTCTTCGGCGTCTTCTACACCCAGAGCGTGCGCGGCTACAGCGCCCTGCAGTCCGGCGCGCTGATGCTGCCGCTGGCCTGCGCCCAGCTGCTGTTCGCGCCGCGGGCCCGGCTGGTGGTGGACCGGATCGGCGTCCGGGCCACCTGCGCCGGCGGCATGGCGCTGATCGCGGTCGGCTTCCTCGGCTACCTGATCCTCGGTCAGTCCACCCCGATCTGGGTGCTGGAGGTGATCGGCTTCGTGATGGGCACCGGCATGGCGCACGTGATGCCGCCGGTCACCGTCTCGATCATGGGCTCGCTGCCGCGCGAGAAGGCCGGCGCCGGCTCGGCCGTCAACAACACCTTCCGCCAGGTCGGCGGCTCGCTCGGGGTCGCCGTGCTCGGCGCGGTGCTCTCCACCGTCTACCGCAACGGCATCCACGACAAGCTCGCCCCGCTGCCGCTGCCGGCCGGGATCAAGGAGAAGGCCGGCGAGTCGATCGAGTCCACGCTGGCCCTCGCCCAGGCGGCCGGCCCGCGCGGCCAGGCGCTGGTGCAGCCCGCCCACGACTCCTTCCTGCACGCCATGCACATGGTCGCCGGGCTGTCGGCCGGCATCACGATGGTCGGCGCGCTGATCGCCTGGTTCCTGCTGCCGGCCCGGGTCGCCGGCCCGGGCGGCGCGCCCGGGAAGGGCGGCACGCCGTCGGACACGGACCAGCCGGTCGCCGTGGTCATGGACTGAGTAGCGGGCGAAGGAGAATAGCCGCATGGGAACGGATCGCCAGGCCACGCCGTCCACCGACCAGCTGACCGTGGACCCGCCGTGCACCGCGCCCCGGCGCGGGCGGCCCCGCTCGGAGGCGGCGGAGCTGGCGATCCAGCACGCCGTGGAGCGGCTGATGGCCGAGGGCGGCACCCTGGGCGACCTCACCATCGAGGGGGTCGCCCAGGCGGCCGGCGTCGGCAAGGCCACCATCTACCGGCGCTGGCCCAACAAGGACGCCATGCTCGCCGACATGATCGACCGGCTGGACGAGCCCGCCGAGCCGCTGCCCGGCACCAGCGTCCGGGACGACCTGGTGGCCGTCCTCGACTACATGCGCCGGCGCGGCCTGGCCAAGCGCTCCCGCTGGGTGCTGAAGATGGCGCTGGAGCAGATGCACACCACGCCCGCGCTGAAGGAGGCCTACTTCACCCGGGTGATCGGCCGGCGCCGCCAGCAGCTGCTCGACCTGGTCCGGCGCGGCATCGCCAACGGCGAGCTGCGGGCCGACATCGACCCGGCGCTGCTGGCCGAGATGCTGTCCGGCGCCATGCTGTCGCGCGCCGTGCTCTACGACGACCGGCCGCTGGACGACCCCGAGCTGGCCGCCACCATCGTGGACAGCCTGCTGGAGGGGTTGGGCGGCCCGGTGCCGAGCGCCACGCGCTGAACCGGGAACCCAGGCCGCCCGCCCCGGCGTCTGTCTCCGCATAGGCTGAGCCGAAGATCCCATCATCTCGGGACGAACCCGTCACAACGGGTCACTCCCGGGACGACGGGCCGGCACGGCGCGGACGACGACGAAAGGGCCCCCGCATGACCCAGGCCGACCAGGCACCGCGGCCGACCGAGGGCGACCCGGACGGCGACCCGACCGCCCCCGGCGCCTCGGCGGCCGACCGGCCGCGCTGGTGGCGCCGGGTGCGGCGGAGCTGGGGCCGGGACGCCCGGGGGAGCAACTGCTGGCGCCGCGGCCTGGTGACCGCCGCGCTGGCCCTGCTGGTCGCCGTCGCACTCATCTGGCACCGCACCCTGCCGGACAGCTTCGGCAACTTCGGCAGCCTGCTGGAGACCTTCCTGCCCTGGGTCGGCCTGGCCGTCCCGGTGCTGCTGGTGCCGGCCCTGCTGCGCCGCTCCGCCACCGCGCTGATCGCGCTGCTGCTGCCCTGCACCCTGTGGTTCCTGCTCTTCGGCGGCCTGCTCACCGACAAGGGCAGCGGCAAGGGCGACTTCACCGTGGTCACCCACAACGTGGACGCCGACAACCACGACCCGGCCGGCACCGTGAAACTGCTCAACTCCTCCGGCGCCCGGATCATCGCGCTGGAGGAGCTGACCTCCGCCGCACTGCCCGTCTACACCGAGGGGCTGGCCGCCAAGTACCCGTACCACGTGGTCGAGGGCACCGTCGGGCTCTGGTCCGCCTACCCCGTGAGCGACACCCGGGTGGTGGACATCAAGATCGGCTGGACCCGGGCCTTCCGCACCCAGGTGAGCACCCCGCAGGGCCCGCTGGCCGTCTACGTGGCGCACCTGCCCTCCGTGCGGGTGAAGTTCGACGGCGGCTTCACCTCGGGCCGACGCAACGTCAGCGCCCAGGCGCTGGGCGACGCGATCCAGGCCGAGCCGCTGCCGAAGGTGCTGCTGCTCGGCGACCTGAACGGCACCATGAACGACCGCAGCCTGGCGCCCGTCACCTCGCAGCTGCGCTCCGCCCAGGGCTCGGCCGGCTCCGGCTTCGGGTTCAGCTGGCCGTCCCAGTTCCCGATGGCCCGGATCGACCAGATCATGAGCCGGGGCATGAAGCCCACCGAGTCCTGGGTGCTGCCCGCCGACGGCAGCGACCACCGGGCGATCGGCGCCGACTACCGCTACAACCGCTGACGCACCGTCAGGCCCTGGAGGCTCGCGGTCACCCGCGGCGCCAGCCGTTGGTGACCGGCAGGCGGCGGTCCCGGCCGAAGCCCTTGGGCGAGATCTTCGGGCCCGGCGGGTACTGCCGCCGCTTGTACTCGGCGGTGTCCACCAGCCGCACGATCCGGTCCACCACCGCCGCGTCGAAGCCCTTTGCGACGATCGCGTCCCGGCCCAGGTCCTGCTCGACGTACAGGTCCAGCACGGTGTCCAGCAGGTCGTAGTCCGGCAGCGAGTCGGCGTCCACCTGGTCCGGGCGCAGCTCGGCGCTCGGCGGCTTGACGATGGTGTTCTCCGGGATCGGCGGAACCTCGCCGCGCAGCCCGGCCTGCTCGTTGCGCCAGCGGGCCAGCCGGAAGACCAGCGTCTTGTAGACGTCCTTGATCGGGCCGAAGGCGCCCACCGAATCGCCGTACAGCGTCGAGTAGCCCACCGCCAGCTCGCTCTTGTTGCCCGGGGCCAGCACCAGGTGGCCCTCCTGGTTGGAGACCGCCATCAACAGCGTGCCGCGCAGCCGGGACTGCAGGTTCTCCTCGGCCAGCCCGGTCAGCCCGAGCGGGTCCATGTACGCGTCGAACATCGGGGCGATCGACACCGTGCGGAAGTTCAGGCCGGTGCGGCGGGCCAGCTCGGCCGCGTCGTCCCGGGAGTGCTGCGAGGAGTACCGGCTGGGCATCGAGACACAGTGCACGTTCGCCGCGCCGACCGCGTCGCAGGCGATCGCCGCCACCAGCGCCGAGTCGATCCCGCCGGACAGGCCGATCAGCACCGAGCGGAAGCCGTTCTTGCGCACGTACGCCCGGGTGCCGGTGACCAGCGCGGCGTAGATCTCCGCCTCGTCGTCCAGCCGGGCGAACTCCTGCGCCGGGGCCGGTACGTCCGGGGCCACCGGCTCGGTGCCCGCGTCCACCCGCACCAGGCGCAGGCCGTCGCCGTAGACCGTGCCCTCGGCGTCCGTGCTGTGCGCGGCCGGCAGCTCCAGGTCCAGCACCAGCAGCGCCTCCTCGAACTGCGGGCCTCGGGCCAGCACCTCGCCGTCGGCGGCCACCACGACCGAGTCGCCGTCGAAGACCAGCTCGTCCTGGCCGCCCACCAGGTTCAGGTAGGCCAGCGTGCAGCCCGCCTCGGCGGCCCGGCGGCGCACCAGCGCGAGGCGCTGGTCGTCCTTGTCCCGCTCGTACGGCGAGCCGTTGATCACCAGCAGCAGCCCCGCCCCGGCCTCCCCGGCCGCGCGCACCCGGCCGCCCTCCTGCCAGATGTCCTCGCAGATCGCCAGCGCCACGTCCACGCCGTCCACCCGGAGCACCGGCAGCTGGTCGCCCGGCACGAAGTAGCGGTGCTCGTCGAAGACCCCGTAGTTGGGCAGGTAGTGCTTCGCGAACCGCAGCACCACCTCGCCCCGGTGCAGCACCGCCGCGCAGTTCTGCGGTGCCCCGCTCGAAGGCCGGCGCCCCAGGTAGCCGACCACCACCGGCACCGCGCCCAGCCCCGCGCCGGCCAGCCGCCCGGCCAACTCCACCAGCGCCGCCCGCGACGCCTCCACGAACGACCCGCGCAACGCCAGGTCCTCCACCGGGTACCCGGTCACCACCTGCTCGGGGAACGCCACCAGCCGGGCTCCGCCCGCCACCGCCTCCTCGACCCGGCGCACCACTTCGTCGCAGTTGCGCGCGATGTCACCGACACGGGGGTCGACCTGGGCCAGGGCTATGCGGAGGTTCGGCATGCCCGCCAGTGTAATCGTCGTTCTGACGCTATGGGGGGTGGGGAGGGGCTCGCGGCCCCCGTCCGCGGTAGCTTCAGCCGCCCCTGACTGCCCCTCGGGTGCGGGATCCGGGATGATGGGGACAGGTCGCGCGCAGGTCCGGTGGCAGTGGTGGCCGGACGCCCCGCATGCGTAACACGAACGTAAAGAGCAGAGGTGAGACTGTCCCCATGGGCAAGCAGCAGGAGTTCGTGCTTCGTACGCTCGAAGAGCGTGACATCCGGTTCGTCCGGCTGTGGTTCACCGACGTGCTGGGGTTCCTGAAGTCGGTCGCCGTGGCGCCGGCCGAACTGGAGCAGGCGTTCGAGGAGGGCATCGGTTTCGACGGCTCGGCGATCGAGGGCTTCGCCCGGGTCTACGAGTCCGACATGATCGCCAAGCCGGACCCGACCACGTTCCAGATACTGCCCTGGCGCTCCGAGACCCCCGGCACCGCGCGGATGTTCTGCGACATCATGATGCCGGACGGCTCGCCCTCCTACGCCGACCCGCGCTACGTGCTCAAGCGCACCCTGGAGAAGGCCTCCCAGCAGGGCTTCACCTTCTACACCCACCCGGAGATCGAGTTCTTCCTGCTGAAGAACCTCCCCGGCGACGGCACCGCCCCCGAGCCCGCCGACCAGTCCGGCTACTTCGACCACACCCCGCGCGGCATCGGCCACGACTTCCGCCGACAGGCCATCACCATGCTGGAGTCGATGGGCATCTCGGTCGAGTTCTCCCACCACGAGGGCGCCCCCGGCCAGCAGGAGATCGACCTGCGCTACGCCGACGCGCTCTCCACCGCCGACAACATCATGACCTTCCGCCTGGTCATGAAGGAGGTCGCGCTGGAGCAGGGCGTGCACGCCAGCTTCATGCCCAAGCCGTTCTCCCAGCACCCCGGCTCCGGCATGCACACCCACGTCTCCCTCTTCGAGGGCGACCGCAACGCCTTCCACGAGTCCGGCGCCGAGTACCAGCTCTCCAAGGTCGGCCGCTCCTTCATCGCCGGCCTGCTCAAGCACGCCGCCGAGACCGCCGCCGTCACCAACCAGTGGGTCAACTCGTACAAGAGGATCTGGGGCGGCTCCCAGCGCACCGCCGGCGCCGGCGGCGAGGCCCCCTCCTACATCTGCTGGGGCCACAACAACCGCTCCGCCCTGATCCGCGTCCCCATGTACAAGCCCGGCAAGCAGGGCTCCACCCGCATCGAGGTCCGCTCCCTCGACACCGGCTGCAACCCCTACCTCGCCTACGCGGTCACCCTCGCCGCCGGCCTCAAGGGCATCGAGGAGGGCTACGAACTCCCGCCCGGCGCCGACGACGACGTCTGGGCCCTGACCGACGCCGAGCGCCGCGCCATGGGCATCCAGCCCATGCCGCAGAACCTCGGCGAGGCGATCGACCTGATGCAGAAGAGCGAGCTGGTCGCGGAGACGCTGGGCGAGCACGTCTTCGACTTCTTCCTCCGGAACAAGAAGCAGGAGTGGGAGGAGTACCGCAGCGAGGTCACGCCGTTCGAGCTGCGGAAGAACCTGCAGGTGCTGTAAGCCCAGGTCAGAGCGGTACACAGGCGAGCGAAAGGCCTCGTGCCAGCGGACTTCATTCCGCTGGCACGAGGCCGTTCACTTGCCCTGGCCGCCTGTGGGTCACCGCTCCCGGAAGCCGCCGCCCAGCCCGAGCCGTCCACCGGGCACCGGCTGCATGGCACTCACGAAGAACCGGTTCTGTCGCCAGGCTCGTGGGAGTAGAATCCGCGTCACATCCGTGGATAACCTGACCGGATTCTAGGGGGCAATGCGTGTCCGTCATCAGCGCAATTGCATGGGGAAGCGCCTCTATCTTATTCATGGAATTATTGATCACGGGCCGACGGGTCGGGGACTGGTTGTTCAGTCGCCGAATTCGTGGAAGTGGTGTCAGGTGGACCAGTTTCATAGATCCTGTCCCCGACCTGCTGGCCGCCCTGACCCGTGTGATCCTCGGTGCCACCGCTGCCAGCCTGCTTGCGTCCACTGGTCAGATCGCTGGCCCCGGGGGAGCGATTGCGGCCGGTATCTCACCACCGCTCCTTCTTATGCTGGTCGGGAGAATTGGACTTCCGCGCGATGCGACGCGTGGCGCGGACGCCAGGGGTCCGTCCTTGGAGGAAGGGATCCCCCCAGGTGAACTCGACGCCTATTTGAAATCGGGCGAGCATGAACTGCGCAAACTGGACGCGCCGAGCGCCCGGAGCTCGAAGGGGGGCGAGCTCGCGTGAACTACGTACTCTGTTCCGCGATCGGAGTCCTCGTGGGTGTTTCCGAGCTGATCAGTAGATACAGGGACGAGCCGATGCGAGTATTCGCAGCGTGGGGAGCTTGGTTCTACATCGCGATCAATGCTGCCGCCGCTGTCCTCGCGCTGTGGCTGACGCGCTCCTTCGATCTATCTTTCGGTGCTCAGGACGAGCAGTCGCGCATGATTCTGCAGATTCTTGTCTCCGGACTGGGTGCGATGGCGTTCCTGCGCAGCTCGTTCGCCAATCCCAAGGTCGAGGGAAAGGTGAAGCTCCTCGGGCCGGGGGCAATTCTGGATGCCTTCCTTCGCGTGGCTGAGGAAAGTGTGGACAGAAGGCATGGTGCCCGACGGGCAAGGATCGTCGCCCCCATCATGGCTCCCATCTCTTTCACCCCCTCCTACCGGCCGCTTGTCGAGCACTGCATCGAGCTGATGCCCAATATGCCAGCCGCTAAGGCCCAGCAGCTCCGCAAGGACGTCGACAGTCTTTCGAGGGAAGACACCTCCGAGGCATACAAGACTCTTCGTCTTGGACTGAAATTGATGAATGCGGTGGGCCCCAAGCTGTTGGATGAGGCCGTCAAGTCGGTGGTCAACTTCGCTGATAATTCCTCGGAGTCGATAACAGCGCCCCGCCGGGAGTCTCCAAGCTGATCGCGGACAGGGCTTCCGAGGGCTTGCGAACGCCATAATCGAGGACGTGTCCCATCGAGGGATTGTCAGACTTCGCGCCTCGTGAATGGTTCGGTTGTACATCCACGGAGGGCGCGAACGAGCTGTGCCGCGAGGATCCAGCGGGCGCGCGGGTCATCCGGCGTCACGGTCACGTCGTTGACCGGCTCCGGGCCCAGTGGCGCGGGTCGGTACAGCGCGCCGTAGATGGCGAGGGCCGAGCAGTCGCGGACCCGGATGAGGACGTGGTCCTCGCGCAGGTGGGGGCAGAGGCGCGGGGCGAGGTCGGCGCAGGGGGTGCAGATCGGGGGGTGGGTGGCGGCCATGTCTTCGGGCCAGGCGGGCCAGTCGGTGTGGTCGTTCTTGAGGAGCCAGAGGGTGCCGGCTTCGTTCTGGTCGGCGGGCTTGCCGCAGACCTGGCAGAGGAGCCGTTGCATCGCGCGGCGCTGGCGGCCCGGGTGGACGCGGCCGTACTCGGGACGGCCGCGACCTGGGTGGAGGGTCATGCGGGACCAGAGGATGCCGTGGGAGTCGCGGTCGTGGGGGAGTTCGTCGGCGGAGGGGTTCGTCATGGCGCTTCATCGGCTCCTATAGTCCCGAAGACGAGTAGCAGCAGCTCTGATGGGCAGTCAACGCCGTCGCTTCACTCCGTCTCCGTCGCTGGGGTGGTGGTGCGTGAGGACGGTCGGATGTTGGTGATCCGGCGGGCGGACAACGGGGCGTGGGAGCTGCCCGGGGGTGTGTTGGAGCTTGCGGAGGCGGTCGAGGACGGGGTGCGCCGGGAGGTGTACGAGGAGACCGGGGTCAAGGTCGAGGTCGAGCGGCTGACCGGGGTGTACAAGAACGTGGCGCGCGGGATTGTGGCGCTGGTGTTCCGGTGCCAGCCGGAGGGAGGTGGCGAGCGGGTGTCGGCGGAGTCGACGGCGGTGGAGTGGTTCACGGCGGACGAGGTGCGGGAGCGGGTGGCCGAGGTCTACGCCGTGCGGATGCTGGATGCCGTGAGTGGCGAGGGGGCGCCGGCGGTGCGGGTGCATGACGGGGTGAGGGTGCTCGGTAGGCGAACCGGGTGAATGCTGACGGTTATCTGGCGGACACTCGGCGTGCTTATCGGATTAACAGGGTGGGGCTCCTCATGATCTGAGACACCGTTCGCTCAGTGTCTTGAGGGAGTCTCAGTGAGTAGTCGTCAGGTAGTGGCTCGTCGGAGTGGGTGGGTGAGCCGATGAGAGGGGTACGTCGTTGGATCGTGCCGTTGGTGGCGCTGGGCACGGCGGGCGGTGGGCTGTTGGCCGCCGGTCTGCCGGCCAACGCGGACCCGGGGCACGCGGACAAGCCGGCAGCGGTGAGCCCGCTGGCCGCGGGGATTGACGAACCGTCGGCCAAGGCATCGGCGTCCGCCTCGGCTTCAGAGTCGGCTTCCGCGCCCGCGTCGGCGTCCGCATCTTCGTCCGCCCCGGCTTCGGCCTCGGCCCCCGCGTCGGCCCCCGCGTCGGAGTCGGCCCCGGCCGAGCCGTCCGCCCCGGCGTCGGCACCGGCGTCGGCGTCGGTGCCCGCGCAGCCGTCCGCCCCCGCCCCGCAGGCCGCGTCCGCGCCGGCGCAGCCGTCCGCCGCCGCCCCGGTCCCGCAGTCCCAGCCGGTGCAGCAGAACGGCAATCGCGGTGACGAGGGTGACGGGGACGGCAGCAACTGCCACCTGAAGATCGTCAAGAAGGCCGACCGGGACTTCTACCTGCCCGGCCAGAAGGTCACCTACACGATCACCCTCACCAACGACGGCGACCAGCGGATCACCGGCGCCGTGGTGACCGACGACCTGAGCGGCGACCTGCAGGACGGCGTCTACGACAACGACGCGCACGTCGGCCGGGGCTCGCTGAGCTACAACGCCCCGATCCTCACCTGGGTCGGCGACCTGCGGCCGGGCCAGAGCACCGAGATCGTCTACAGCGTCACCGCTGACAACCCGGACAACGGCCCGAAGCACCTGATCGACGCGGTGACCGGCCCGTCCTTCAGCAACTGCCCGACCGGCACCGAGGACGGCTGCCACCTCAACCTCGGCTCCCCGCACTGGGTGGTGTCCAAGCGGGAGGACCGCAGCGACGTCGAGCCCGCCGACACGATCCGCTACACGATCACGGCGACGAACGACGGCACCGTCGACTTCACCGGCGCCCGCCAGGCGGGCCTGGAGGACGACATGTCGCAGATCGTCGGCGAGTCGGCCTACGACTACGACGCCACCGCCGACTTCGGCACCGTCAGCTTCCGGGCGCCGGCCTTCGTCGTCTGGCGGGGCGACCTGCCGGCCGGTGCGACGATCAACATCCACCTGTCGATCAAGGCCGAGGGTCTGAAGCCGGGCAGCACCGAGCTGGTGAACATCGTCCGCGCGCTCTACCCGCACCACGGCGGCACCGACCTGAGCAACCCGCTGCCGCCGCAGGGCCCGCGCGAGGAGCAGTACCTCGCCCAGGCCAACAGCCGCCCGGTGAACGGCCCGGCGCACCGCACCGCGCAGAAGCGGGACACCGTCGGCGCGAACGGCCAGATCACCGCCTGCAACGTGGACCCGGCCACCGACGCCTGCTACGTGGACGCGGACGAGCCCAACTTCGTCGTCTCCAAGCAGGTGGACCACGACCACGCGATGCCGGGCGACGTGCTCACCTACACGGTGCAGTACGCCAACACCGGCAACGACCAGTTCCCGACGGGCGAACTCCCGGTCCTCACCGACGACCTGAGCCAGGTGCTGCAGCACTCCACCTTCGTGGCCGGCTCGCTCAGCTCGACGGTGCCGACCGCGACCTTCGACCCGTCCGCCAAGGCGATCACCTGGACCGGTCAGCTGACGAGCGGTCAGCACGGTCAGTTCACCTACCAGGTGAAGGTCAACGACCCGTACTACGGCGACAAGTTCCTGGACAACACCATCACCTCGGCGAAGTCGACGGACTGCCAGCAGGGTTCCACCGACGCCCGCTGCAAGGCGCACGTGGTGGTCCAGCTGCCCACGCCCACCCCGACTCCGACCCCCACCCCCAGCAAGATGCCGCCCCCGCACCACGAGCACCACGAGCACCCGCACCACCCGGGCCAGCTGGCGCACACCGGCGCCGACGGCACCATGGTGCTGGCCGGCTCGGCGGCCGCGCTGGTGCTCGGCGGCGGCACCCTGCTGCTGCTCAACCGCCGTCGCACCCGCCGCCACTGACGCGGCACCCGGGGTGACTCCACGCTGAGCGCGACCCCGACGGGGCCCGACCGTGCACACGGTCGGGCCCCACGCGCGCCCCGGGTACGGGATGATCGGAGGAACCGAAGGGAGGGCCCATGCCCGCCGCCGGAAACCGGCTCAGCACCCCGGAAGCCCGCCTGGTCCGCCGGGGCTTCACCGACCCGGAGGCGGCCGTGCGCCGACTCGGCGCCCCCGCGCTGACCGGGCTGGCCGACGACCCGATCCTCCTCGACGCGCTCGGCGGCACCGCCGACCCCGACCTGGCCCTGCTCGGCCTGGCCAGGCTGCTGGAGGCGCTGCCGGAGGGCGACCGGCACGCGCTGCGCGACACGCTCACCACCTCCAAGCCGCTGCGCGACCGGCTGCTCGGCGTGCTCGGCGCCTCCGCCGCGCTCGGCGACCACCTGGCCGCGCACCCGCGCGACTGGCACGCGCTGGTCACCTTCGAGCTGCGCGACATGCACCCCGGCACCGGCGAGTTCCGCCGCGAGCTCGACGAGCGGATCCGCGACTCGGCGGCCCCGCCGGCCGACGCGCTGCGCGCCGCCTACCGCCGCTGCCTGCTCACCATCGCCGCCCGCGACCTGAGCGCCACCGCCGACTTCGAGCAGACCGCCGCCGAGCTGGCCGACCTGGCCGGCGCCACCCTGCGCACCGCCCTGGAGCTGGCCGCTGAGCAGCAGCCGGAGGCCGCCGACGCCTGTCGGCTGGCCGTGATCGGCATGGGCAAGTGCGGCGGCCGGGAGCTCAACTACGTCTCCGACGTGGACGTGATCTTCGTGGCTGAGCCCCGCGAGGGCGTCGAGGAGGGCCGCGCGCTGCAGGCCGCCACCCGGCTGGCCGCCGCGATGATGCGGATCTGCTCGGACAGCACGGCCGAGGGCACCATCTGGCCGGTGGACGCCAACCTGCGCCCGGAGGGCCGCAACGGCCCGCTGGTCCGCACCCTGGCCAGCCACCTCGCCTACTACCAGCGCTGGGCCAAGACCTGGGAGTTCCAGGCCCTGCTCAAGGCCCGCCCGGTGGCGGGGGACGCCGAACTCGGCGAGGCCTACGTGGCCGAGCTGGCCCCGCTGGTCTGGTCGGCGGCCGGGCGGGAGAACTTCGTCTCCGACGTGCAGCAGATGCGCCGCCGGGTGATCGAGGCGATCCCGCTCGGCGAGGTGGACCGGCAGCTCAAGCTCGGCCCGGGCGGCCTGCGCGACGTGGAGTTCTCGGTCCAGCTGCTGCAACTGGTGCACGGCCGCACCGACCCGGCGCTGCGCAGCGGCAACACCCTGCGCGCCCTGCACGCGCTCTCCGAGGGCGGCTACGTGGGCCGGGCCGACGCCGCCTCGCTGGACGCCGCCTACCGGTTCCTGCGCACCCTGGAGCACCGGATCCAGCTGCACCGGCTGCGCCGCACCCACCTGATGCCGACCGACCCCGCCGACCTGCGCAGCCTGGCCCGCTCCCTCGCCCCGATGATCAACGACGACACCCGGGCCGACCCGGTGGCCGCGCTGCAGCGGGAGTGGAAGCGGCACGCCCTGGAGGTGCGCCGGCTGCACGAGAAGCTCTTCTACCGTCCGCTGCTCACCGCCGTCGCCGCGCTCTCCGGCGGCGAGGCGCTGCTCACCCCGGGCACCCCGGCGCTCAGCCAGCACGCGGCCCGGGCCCGGCTGGAGGCGCTGGGCTTCGCCGACCCCGCGGCCGCGCTGCGCCACCTCCAGGCGCTGGCCAGCGGGGTGAGCCGCAAGGCGGCGATCCAGCGCACCCTGCTGCCGGTGCTGCTGGCCCGGTTCAGCGACTCGGCCGACCCGGACGCGGGCCTGCTCGCCTTCCGGCAGATCTCCGACGCGCTCGGCCGCACCCCCTGGTACCTGCGGCTGCTGCGGGACGAGAGCGAGGCGGCGGAGAACCTGGCCCGGGTGCTCTCGGCCGGCCGGCTGGCCCCGGACCTGCTGCTGCGCGCGCCCGAGGCGGTGGCCATGCTGGGCGACCCGCAGGGGCTGGAGCCGCGCGGGCGGGTCGCCCTGGACCAGGAGGTGCGGTCCGCGGTGGGCCGGGCCGCGAGCGCGGCCCACGGGGTGGCGGCGGCCCGGTCGGTGCGCCGCCGGGAGCTCTTCCGCACCTCGGCCGCCGACCTGCTGGGCCGCTACGGCGACACAGCGACATTCGAAGGCGCGGCGGACGCCCTGGACCGCGCCTCCACCGCGCTGACCGACCTGAACGCCGCCACCCTGGCGGGTGCGCTGGCGGCCTGCACGGCCGGCTGGGAGCAGCAGCACGGCGAGCCGCTGCCGGCCAGGATCGCGGTGATCGCGATGGGCCGGTTCGGCGGCCACGAGCTGGGCTACGGCTCGGACGCCGACGTGCTCTTCGTGCACGAGCCGCTGCCGGACACCGACCGGGACGCCACCGCCGCGGCCCGCTCGGTCTGCAACGAGCTGCGCACCCTGCTGGCCGCGCCGTCCACCGAGCCGGCCCTGCTGGTCGACGCCGACCTGCGCCCGGAGGGCCGGCAGGGCGCGCTGGTGCGCACCCTCGGCTCCTACCGGGCCTACTACGAGCGCTGGTCGCAGATCTGGGAGAGCCAGGCGCTGCTGCGGGCCGAGCCGGTGGCGGGCGACGCCGAGCTGGGCGCCCGGTTCACCGAGCTGATCGACCCGCTGCGCTACCCGGTGACCGGCCTGGCCGAGCGCGACCTGCTGGAGATCCGCCGGATCAAGGCCCGGATCGAGAGCGAGCGGCTGCCGCGCGGCGCCGACCCGACCACCCACACCAAGATCGGGCGGGGCGGCCTGGCGGACGTGGAGTGGACGGTGCAGCTGCTCCAGCTGCGGCACGGGCACGAGCTGCCGGGCCTGCGCACCACCCGGACCAGGCCGGCGCTGCGGGCCGCCGCCGAGGCCGGGCTGCTGGCGGCCGAGGACGCGGCGGTGCTGGACGAGGCCTGGGTGCTGGCCTCCCGGGTGCGCGCGGCGGTGATGCTGGTGCGCGGCCGACCGGGGGACAGCTTCCCGAGCGACGCGCGCGAGCTCGCCGGTGTGGCCCGGTACCTGGGGTACGGCGAGGGGCACACCGGCGAGCTGGTGGACGACTACCGGCGGGCGACCCGGCGGGCCCGCTCGGTGGTGGAGCACGTCTTCTACGAGTGAGCGGTGCCCGCGCGAGGGCCGGGCGGGCTCAGCGGCCGAGCCGGGCGCCGACCGGGGTCGGGCGCTGCTCGGGCAGCGCCGCCTCGCTCTGCCAGGAGGCCGGGATCTGCGGGAACTGGTAGGCCCAGCGGTGGTACACCACCCGGGCCACCAGGAACCCGAAGCCGAGGCAGGCCATCCCGCCGACCGCGTCCATCCAGAAGTGGTTGGCGGTGGCGATGATCACCAGCAGGGTGGCGGCCGGGTAGATCAGGCCGAGGGCCCGCACCCAGGTGCGTTCGGCCAGGCAGAAGACGGTCAGCCCGCACCAGAGCGACCAGCCGATGTGCATCGAGGGCATCGCCGCGTACTGGTTGGTCACGCTGGTCGCCGCGCCGGAGGCCAGTGAGCCCCAGGTGTGGTGGGTGAGCACGGTGTCGACGAACCCGCCGTTGTTCATCAGCCGGGGTGGCGCGAGCGGGAAGAAGTAGAAGCCGACCAGGGCGATCAGCGTGGTGACGGCGAGCACCAGGCGGCCGGCCGCGTACCGGCCGGGGTGGCTGCGGTAGAGCCAGACCAGGACCACCACGGTGACGATGAAGTGCAGCGTGGCGTAGTAGTAGTTCATCCCGGTGATCAGCCAACCGACCTTGTCGAAGGCGTGGTTGATCGAGCGCTCGACGGCGATGCCGAGGGTCTGCTCGGTGCGCCAGACCCAGGCGGCGTGGCGCTGGGCGATCGCGCCCTGCTGGGGCACGGCGTTGCGCACGATGTTGTACAGCCAGTAGCTGACGCCGATCAGCGCGATCTCGAACCAGAGCCGGGGCCGCTTCGGGCCGCGGCGGGCCAGCGCGATCCGGCGCCGGAGCGAGCCGGGCGAGCTGACCGCGGTGCTGCCGCCGCTGGTTCCGTCCACCGCCGGGGCGGGGGCCGCCACGGCTGCCTGGACGGAATCGCCGCCGGTGGTAGGGGCGTCGTCGTCGCCCGGCACATGAGTGGTCGATTCCCCCATGGGCGAAGAGTCTGCCAGACGTTCCGTGGCCGTCCGATCATCCTCTGGTCGTGGATTCGTCACCGGTAGTCCTCCCGCGGTACTAGGTGACGTCCCCCTGCGGGGAGGGGTGCGTCGGCACGGGACGCGCGGTTGCGGCGCGACGGAGGGACACACATGCGTTCCATTGTTACGCGTCGGCAACGGGCGCGGCGAGGTGGCTGTCGGGCCGGAAGGGGTGGCGGAAACGGCGATGAATGGCCTTTCTGCATCTTGCTGAAAGTAGTTGCAGCCCGCTAGCGTCCTCGCCACCCGCACGACGAGACGCCGGCAAGGGAGCCGCTGTGCCCGTTCTTCAGCGACGGAGGACCACCCGAACGAGACCGAGTCGGACGGGGGTGCTGCTCGCGGTCGCGCTCACGGCCGCGGCGCTGGGTCCCCTGCCGCTCGCCGCGGCGGCCGCACCTCCGCCACCACCGTCCGACCGGGCGGTGGCCGACCAGGCCGGTCGGCACGACCTGACCCGGGAGCAGTACTACTTCGTGCTGCCCGACCGGTTCGCCAACGGCGACCCGGGCAACGACACCGGGGGCATCACCGGCGGCCGGCTGGACACCGGGTTCGACCCCACCGACAAGGGCTTCTACCACGGCGGCGACCTGGCCGGCGTGATCGACAAGCTCGACTACATCAAGGGGCTGGGCACCACCGCGATCTGGCTGGCGCCGATCTTCAAGAACAAGCCGGTGCAGGGCACCGGTGACTCGGCCTCGGCCGGCTACCACGGCTACTGGATCACCGACTTCACCCAGGTGGATCCGCACTTCGGCACCAACGCCCAGCTCAAGGAGCTGATCGCGAAGGCGCACCAGCGCGGGATCAAGGTCTTCTTCGACGTGATCACCAACCACACCGCGGACGTGATCGACTACGCCGAGGGGAGCCACGACTACCGCTCCACCGGCGCCTACCCGGTGCTGGACAAGAACGGCGCGCCGGTGGACACCACCGCGATAGCGAACGCCAATGCCGCGAACCACGCGTCCAACTACCCCGACCTGACGCCGAACTCCTTTCCCTACACCCCCGTGGTGACCCAGCCCGGCGTGAAGAAGCCGGACTGGCTCAACGACCCGACGCTCTACCACAACCGCGGCGACTCGACCTTCGCCGGTGAGTCGGCCACCGAGGGCGACTTCTCGGGGCTGGACGACCTGGACACCCAGGACCCCCGGGTGGTGCGCGGCTTCGAGCAGGTCTACCAGGACTGGGTGCGCACCACCGGTGTGGACGGGTTCCGGATCGACACCGTCAAGAACGTCGACATGGCCTTCTGGCAGCAGTGGGCGCCCGCGCTGAAGCAGTTCGCGGCCAAGCAGGGCAACAAGAACTTCTTCATGTTCGGCGAGGTGTACGACGCGGACCCGGCGGTCACCTCGCCCTACGTGACCAAGGGGAAGCTGCAGGCCACCCTGGACTTCCCGTTCCAGGACGCGGCCCGCCGCTACGTCTCGCAGGGTGGCTCGGCCCAGGCGCTCTCCGCGCTCTACGCGCAGGACTACCGCTACACCTCGGCCGACAGCAACGCCTACGAGCTGCCGACCTTCACCGGCAACCACGACATGGGCCGGATCGGCTCCTTCCTGCTCGCCGACAACCCCGGCGCCGACCAGGCCACCCTGCTGGCCAAGGACCAACTGTCCGACCAGTTGCAGTTCCTGACCCGTGGTCAACCCGTGGTCTACTACGGCGACGAGCAGGGGTTCACCGGCCCGGGCGGTGACAAGGACGCCCGGCAGGACATGTTCGCCACCAGGACCGCCGAGTACGCGGCCGATCCGGTGATCGGCGGCCAGGCCGGCTCGATGGACCGGTACGGCACCAACGTGCCGCTCTACCAGGGGATCTCCGAGCTGGCCAAGCTGCGCGCGGCGAACCCGGCGCTGCAGGACGGCGCGCAGGTCGAGCGGTACGCGGCCAACGGGCCCGGGGTGTACGCGTTCTCCCGGATCGACGCCAAGCAGCAGGTCGAGTACCTGGTGGCCGTCAACAACGCGACGACCGCGCAGACCGTGCAACTGCCCACCTGCTCGGCGGGCACGGGCTTCGACCGGATCTACCCGAGCGCCGGGGGCAGGCTCGCCACGGGTGCCGACGCCGAGCTGACCGTCACCGTGCCGCCGCTCTCCTCGGTGGTCTACGAGGCGGCCGGCAAGCTCGCCCCGTCCGCGGCCGCGCCCGGGATCGCGCTGACCCCGCCGGCCGACGGCAGCGTCGGCCCGGTCACGCTGGCCGCGCAGGTGGACGGCGGCGGCTACCACCGGGTCGGGTACGCCGCGCAGGTCGGCAACGGCAAGTGGCAGTTGCTCGGCACCTCGGACACCGGTGTGGACAAGGTGACCCAGGACCTGACCGGCGTGGCGCCGGGCACCGTGGTCCGCTACAAGGCCGTGGTGCAGGACGACGCCGGCCACCTGCGGGCCGCCACCGCGAGCTTCACCACCGGCACCCCGGCCCCGCAGCTCCCGCCGACCACCGACTCCCGTCAGTACGCGGTGGTGCACTACCAGCGCCCGGACGGCAACTACGACGGCTGGAACCTCTACGCCTGGGGCGACTTGGCCGACGGCGAGTCGACCAGCTGGCCCGCCGGGCACCCGTTCGTCGGCCGGGACGCCTACGGGGCCTTCGCCTACGTCAAGTTGAAGCCAGGTGCCTCCGACGTCGGGTTCATCGTGGAGGACAACGGCACCAAGGACGTCGCGCAGGACCGGCACATCGACATCGGCAGCACCGGCGAGGTCTGGGTCAAGCAGGGCGACCCGACCGTGTACACCGCGGACCCGGGCCCGACCAGCAGCCCGCCGACGAACACGGCGGTGATCCACTACCACCGGGCCGACGGCGACTACGCCGGCTGGGGCCTGCACGTCTGGACCGGCGCGGCCACCCCGACCGACTGGACCCACCCGCTGCCGCCGGCCCGTCAGGACGCCTTCGGCGAGGTCTTCGAGGTGCCGCTGGCCGCCGGGGCGACCAGCCTGAGCTACATCGTGCACAACGGCGACACCAAGGACCTGCCCGACGACCAGTCGCTTCCGCTCGCCAACGGCCGCGAGGTCTGGATCAACGGCGGCACCGAGGGCTACGTGCTGCCCGAAACCGCCACGCCCAGCGCGCAGTTGGACCTGAGCACGGCCAAGGCGCAGTGGCTGGACGCCAACACCGTCGCCGTCCCGGCCGGTTACGGCGCCGACGACGCCACGCTGGCCGGCGGCACCAGCGCGCAGCTGGTGTACGACCCGGCCGGCGGCATCACCCTGGACAAGGGCGTGTTGAGCAAGCAGGGCTACTGGCTGCGGCTCAACCCGGTCGCGGGCGGCCTGACCGCCGCGCAGCGGCAGAAGTACCCCAACCTGGCCGGCTACCGCGCGTTCAGCGTGGACCAGCGCGACACCGCCCGGGTGCGGCCGGCCCTGCGCTCCCAGCTGGCCTTCACCGAACACCTGCCCGACGGCGCGGTGTTGGCCGCCACCGGCGTGCAACTGCCGGGCGTGCTGGACGACCTGTACGGCGGCAAGGCGGCGAAGGCCGCGCTGGGGCCGGTCTACCAGGGCGACAAGGTCACCCTGGCGGTCTGGGCGCCGACCGCCCAGGACGTCTCGGCACAGCTCTATGACGGCCCGACCGGCGGCAGCCCGAAGACCGTGGCGATGAAGCGGGACGACGCCACCGGCGTCTGGTCGCTGACTGCCGACAAGAAGCAGCTGAACGGCAAGTACTACACCTACCAGGTCAAGGTCTGGGCGCCGAGCATCCAGCAGCTGGTGACCAACCAGGTGACGGACCCTTACTCGGTCGGCCTGTCACCGGACGCCGGGCGCAGCCTGGTGGCCGACCTGACGGACCGTTCGACCAAGCCGGCCGGCTGGGACCAGACCAAGGCCCCGCCGCCCGTGCCGCCCACGAAGCAGCAGATCCAGGAGCTGCAGGTGCGTGACTTCTCGTCCGCCGACAGCACCGTGCCGGCCGCCGAGCGGGGCAGCTACCTGGCCTTCACCGACCCGCAGTCGGCCGGCATGCAGCACCTGAAGGACCTCGCCGAGGCCGGTGTCACCACCGTCCACCTGCTGCCCACCTTCGACATCGCCTCGATCCCGCCGGCCGCCGACCAGCAGCTGCCGCCCTGCGACCTGGCCGCGCTGCCCAAGGACGGCCCGGCCCAGCAGGACTGCATCGCGAAGGTGTCGGCCCAGGACGCCTACAACTGGGGCTACGACCCGCGGCACTACACCGTCCCCGAGGGCGCCTACGCCACCGACCCGAGCGGGATGCAGCCCACGGTGCAGTTCCGGCAGATGGTGCAGGCGCTGCACCAGGCGGGCCTGCGGGTGGTGCTGGACGTGGTCTACAACCACACCGCCGCCGCCGGCCAGGATCCGAACTCGGTGCTGGACCGGATCGTGCCCGGCTACTACCAGCGGCTCAGTGACACCGGCGCCGTCACCACGGACAGCTGCTGCGCCGACACCGCGCCCGAGCACACCATGATGAACAAGCTGGTGGTGGACTCGGTGACCACCTGGGCCGCGCAGTACAAGGTGGACGGCTTCCGGTTCGACCTGATGGGCCTGGACCCGAAGTCGACCATGCTGGACGTGCAGTCGGCGCTGCACCGGCTCACCCCGCAGCACGACGGGGTGGACGGCGCCGCCGAGTTCCTCTATGGCGAGGGCTGGAACTTCGGCGTGGTGGCGAACGACGCGCGGTTCGTCCAGGCCACCCAGCAGCACATGGCCGGCACCGGCATCGCGACCTTCGACGACCGGATCCGGGACGCCGGGCGGGGCGGCAACTTCACGCTCTCCTCCGCGCCGCAGCAGGGCTTCGCCTCCGGGCTCTACACCGACCCGAACGGCGACCCCGCCAACGGGACGGCGGACCAGCAGAAGGCCGCGCTGCTGCACCAGACGGACCAGATCCAGGTCGGCCTGACCGGCGACCTGGCCGGCTACTCCTTCACCGACAGCTCCGGAAAGACCGTCACCGGCGCCCAGGTGGACTACAACGGCTCGCCCACCGGCTACGCCGCCAACCCCGGCGACGCCGTCGAGTACCTGGACGCGCACGACAACACCGACCTGTTCGACGCGCTCGCCTACAAGCTGCCGACCACCACCAGCCCCGCCGACCGGGCCCGGATGCAGGCCCTCGGGCTCTCGCTCACCGCGCTCACCGAGGGCCCCGGCTTCGCGGTGGCCGGCAGCGACCTGCTCCGCTCCAAGTCGCTGGACAGCAACTCCTACGACTCCGGCGACTGGTTCAACGCGATCCACTGGAGCTGTGCGAGTGGCACCGGTTGGGACCACGGCCTGCCGCCGGCCGCCGGCAACCGGTCGATGTGGCCGACCGACAAGTCCCTGCTGGACAACCCGGCGCTCACCATGGGCTGCGACCAGGTGCTGGCGACCGCCGAGCAGTACCGCCAGTTCCTGACGATCAAGCAGTCCTCGCCGCTGTTCGCCCTGTCCACCGCCGCCGAGGTGCAGCGCCGGCTGAGCTTCCCGCTCTCCGGCACGGCCGGCCAGACCCCCGGAGTGATCACCATGCACCTGGACGGCACCGGGCTGCCCGGTGCCGAGCACGGCCTGACCGTGGTCTTCAACGCGACCCCGGCCACCCAGGCCCAGCAGCTGCCCGCCCTGCGCGGCACCACCGAGCGGCTGCACCCGGCCCAGGCCGGTGGCACCGACCCGGTGGTCAAGCGGGCCGCGTTCGACCCGGCGACCGGGACCTTCAGCGTCCCGGCGCGCACCGTGGCGGTCTTCGTCCAGCCCTGACCGACCCGGTGGCCGGGCGCGGGACGGTTCCCGCGCCCGGCCACCCCGAGCGCCTACCATCACGCGGTATGAAGCTGATCACCGCGATCCTGAAGCCCTACAAGCTGGACGACGTGAAGGCCGCCCTCCAGGACCTCGGGGTGCACGGCGTGACGGTCTCCGAAGCCTCCGGCTACGGCCGCCAGCACGGCCACACCGAGGTCTACCGCGGCGCCGAGTACCGGGTCGACCTGGTGCCGAAGGTCCGCCTGGAGACCGTCGTGCCGGACGACGACGCCGAACACGTGATCGAGGCGATCGTCAAGGCCGCCCGCACCGGCAAGATCGGCGACGGCAAGGTCTGGGCCGTCCCGGTCGACACCGTGGTCCGGGTCCGCACCGGCGAACGCGGCCCGGACGCGATCTGACGGAGCGTCACCGGAGCCATTGCCGGAGCTCCGCGCCCGGGGTTGACGGTCCGTCAGCCCCGGCCGATGTACGGCATGGTGGTGGCCAGCACGGTGGCGAACTGGATGTTGGCCTCCAGCGGGAGCTCGGCCATGTGGCGGACGGTGCGGGCGACGTCGGCCACGTCCATGGTGGGCTCGGGGGCGATCCGGCCGTCGGCCTGCGGGACGCCGGTGGTCATGGCGGCGGTCATGTCGGTGGCGGCGTTGCCGATGTCGATCTGGCCGCAGGCGATCCGGTGCGGGCGGCCGTCGAGCGAGAGCGACTTGGTCAGGCCGGTGACCGCGTGCTTGGTCGCGGTGTAGGCGACCGAGTCGGGGCGGGGCGCGTGGGCCGAGATGGAGCCGTTGTTGATGATCCGGCCGCCCTGCGGGCGCTGGCCCTTCATCTGCCGGAAGGCGGCCTGCGCGCAGAGGAAGGCGCCGGTCAGGTTGAGGTCCACCACGGCGCGCCAGTCCTGGTAGGACAGGTCCTCCAGCGGGACCGGGGCGCCGAAGCTGCCGGCGTTGTTGAAGAGCAGGTCGAGCCGGCCGAAGCGCTCGGCGACCTCGGCGAACAGGGCGTCCACGGCGGCCGGCTCGGTGACGTCGGTGGGGATCACGGCGGCCGGGGCGCCGGTCAGCCGGGCGGTCTCGTGCAGCGGCTCGGCCCGGCGGCCGGCCAGCGCGAGCCGCCAGCCGGAGCGGGCGAGTTCCAGTGCGACCGCGCGGCCCACTCCGGTGCCGGCTCCGGTGACGACGGCGATCTGCTGCGGCATTGCGGTGCTCCCTGGGGCTGGTGGTGGCATCGATGATCGCCGAGCGGCTCGGCGGGTGTCATTGGTAGGAGTACACGGAACAGGGGCTTGTCAGGAGTGCGGTCCATGGTTAGGTTCACTGATTAAGTTTCCGAAAATTAGTCCGAACGCCAAGCGATAGAGTGCCCGGGAGGAGGCGACCACCCGTGAACGTTCGCAGCGACCAGCAGCCCCAGGGCCTGATCACTCCCGGCCAGCGCGCCGAGTACATGCGGCAGGGCAACGCCTCCGCGGTGCTCCGCGCGGTGCTGGCCTACGGCCCGGTCTCCCGGGCCGAGATCGCCCGGCACACCGGCCTGTCCGCGCCCAGCGTGACCAAGTTGACGAGCAGTCTGATCGAGTGCGGCCTGCTCGGCGAGCTCGCCCCGCTGGAGCCGACCCAGGGCCGCCCCCGGGTGCCGCTGCGGGTGGACCCGGAGCGCACCGTGGCGCTCGGCATCCACATCGGCCTGCTGCGCACCACCTTCGGGCTGGTCGGGCTGGACGGCCGGATCCTGGCCGAGCGCGAGGTCGCCCACCCCGCCGACCCGGCGCGGCTCACCCCGGCGCGGCTCGCCGAGCTGGCCGCCGGCGCGGTCAACCGGTTCCTCGACGAGCGGCTGGGCGACCGCCGCCTGGTCGGCACCGGCGTCAGCATCGGCGGCTGGGTGGACGGCGCCCGCGGTCTGGTGGTCGAGCACGGCCCGCTCGGCTGGCGCAACGTGCCGCTGCTCGGCGAGCTGGCCGACCGGCTGCCCGGCCCGCTGGTGCTGGAGCAGACGGTGCGGGCGATCGCCCGGGCCGAGCTCTGGTTCGGCGCCGGCCGCGAGGTGGACGACTTCGTGCTGGTCTTCCTGGGCAACGTGCTCGGCGCGGCGATCGTGGTGGACCGCACCGTGCACCGCGGCCCGGGCGCCGCGGCCGGCGCGATCGAGCACCTGCTCGCCACCGACGACCCGTCAGTGCGATGTCCGGTCTGCGGGGTGGGCTGCCTGAGCGCCACCGCGGGCGACCTGGCGCTGGTCGCCGAGGCCCGCGCGGCCGGGCTGCTGGACGACGCGGCGCCGCCGGGACCGGGCGGCTCGCTGGACCTGGAGCGGCTGGTGGCGATCGCCCGCCCGGCCGGCTCCGGCAGCGGCGACGAGCGGGCCCAGGAGCTGCTGCGCCGCCGGGCGCGGCGGGCCGGGCGGGCGATCGCCACCATGGTCGACCTGGTCAACCCGAGCCGGGTGGTGCTGGCCGGCGGCATCCTGGTGGCCGAGGAGTACCTGGACGACCTGCGCGCCGAGGTCGCCGCGCGCAGCCACCGCGGCGCAGCGGTCGCCGCCGACATCGTGCCCGCCGTGTTCGGCGCCCGGACCCTGGTGCGGTCCTCGGCGGTGCCGGTGCTGGAGCGGGTGATCACCGAACCGTTCACCTCCCTG
Organism: Kitasatospora viridis; assembly: GCF_007829815.1. Lineage (NCBI taxonomy): Bacteria > Bacillati > Actinomycetota > Actinomycetes > Kitasatosporales > Streptomycetaceae > Kitasatospora > Kitasatospora viridis. The sequence continues at coordinate 4,653,764 of NZ_VIWT01000001.1, forward strand.
GGGCTGCTGTGACCACTGTCGTCGCACCGTTCGCCACCCACACCCAGCACGCCGAGCTGTACCACTGCGCGGCCGGCGGGCACACCGACTGGCTGCTGCTGCGGCTCACCGATCCGGACGGGGTGACCGGCTGGGGCGAGTGCTCGGACGCCGGGCCGCTCGCGGCCGTGCTGCGGGTGCTGGCGGGGGAGGCGGCGGACGCCGCCACCTGCCGCGCGGTGCGCGGCGCGGTCCGGCAGGCGCTCGCCGACCAGGCGGCCCGGCGGGCCGGGCAGCCGCTCTGGCAGTGGCTGGGCGCGCACCGCCCGCCCGGCCCGGTCGAGTTGACCGCCCTGCTGCGGCGCACCGCGCACCCGGGCACGGCCGCCGCCGACGCCGGGGCCGCCGTCGCGGCCGGCTTCGCCACGGTGCGGATCGCGCCCTTCGACAGCCCCGGCGGCGACCGGCTCGGCCACCTCGGGCTGGCCCGGGTGCGGGCCGTGCGGGCCGCGGTCGGCGCCTCGGTGCGCCTGCTGGTGGACTGTCACCAGCGGCTCCCGCTCGGCGAACTGACGCCGTTGCTGGCCCCGCTCGCCCGGCTCGGGGTGGACCGGCTGGAGGACGGCGCGAGCCTGGCCCGCCCGGCCGAGCTGGCCGAGCTGCGCCGCCGCACCGCGCTCCCGCTGGCCGCCCGGGCCGACTCGGCCGGCCCCGGGCAGCTCGCCCGGGCGGCCGGCCTGGTCGACCTGCTGCTGGTCGACGCGCGCCGGGCCGGCGGCCCGGCCGCCGTGCTGGAGCTCGCCGCGTCCGGTGCCCGGGTGGGGCTGCGCAACCCGAGCGGCCCGATCGCCACCCTGCACAGCGCGCACCTGGCCGCCGCGCTCCCGGGGGAGCCGCTGGAGTACCCGTTCGGCGAGGTGGCCGCCGAGCGGCGCGCCGGGCTGCTGCGGGCGGGGGAGCGGATCAGCGGCGGCCAGCTGCTGCTGCCGGCCGGCCCCGGGCTGGGCGACGAGCCCGACCTGCGCCACCCGGCGGTGGTGCCGCTGTGGCGCGGGGCGCTGACCGAGCCGGGCTGTCCCCCCGTCTGACGGGGTGTCCACCCCGCCGACCGGCCGGTTCTGGGCCGGGGACCTTGATTTTGCCGAACCAGTACCAAAGATTGGGTGGAGGGCCGCCCGGTCGCAACCGAGACGGATCCCGGCCACGTCATAGGATCAGCAGCACCGCGCGCCGCCCCTCTCCGGCGGCCCGGCACGGCCCGGCCGCATTCCGGTCGGGTGCCACCCACCAGTCGGAAGTCCGTTCACCGTGCAGCCGCGCCCCGTCCGTCCCCGTCACCTGTTCTCCACCGCCGTCGCACTGGCGCTGGCCGCCGCGCTGTCGGCCTGCGGGAGTTCGGACGGCAGCAAGAAGCCGGCGGCCGACTCGGCGCCGAAGGGTCCGGCCGCCGCCGCGCCGTCCGGCGGCGCCGCGAGCGGGTCGGCCGCGCCGAGTGCGAGCGCGAGCCCGAACAGCAGCGGCAAGGTGCAGCTGCCGACCGGACCGGCGACCCCGCTGACCAAGGCCCGGGACACCGCGGCCGGCCCGATCATGATGACCACGCTGACCGGCAAGAAGTCCGGGGTGACGGCGAAGGTGTGGATCTGGCTGCCGCCGGAGTACAACGACCCCAAGTACGCGAACTACGGCTTCCCCGTGCTCACCCTCTACGCCGGCGGCCAGAGCAACGGCTACAACACCTGGACCGACGACCAGCTGCCGATCCAGGTCGAGGACGAGCAGCTCGTCCAACAGGGCAAGGCGCACCCCTTCATCATGGTGATGCCGGTGCAGAACCTGGTCTCCAACGAGAGCCAGAGCCTGGACTGCAGCGACATCCCGGGCCAGCCCAAGATGGACACCTGGATGTCGCAGGACGTGCCGGACTTCGTCCGGGCCAACTTCCGCACCATCAAGAGCCGGGACGGCTGGGGCCTGATGGGCGCCTCCACCGGCGCGTTCTGCAGCGCCAAGATGGCGCTGCAGCACCCGGACCAGTACAAGGCCGCGGTGCCGATCGACGGCTACTTCGACCCGGACTCCTCGTTCTGGAAGGGGCACGAGACCGAGCGGCTGGCCAACAGCCCGGACGTGCTGGTCGGCCAGGGCAAGGCGGACGTGCGGATGCTGGCCACCGCCGGCGGCGCCACCCCGGACGAGGTCAAGCTGGTCAAGGCCTGGGTCGCCAAGGCGGCCCCGCCCACCAAGATCGACTACTACGAGCAGCCCGGCGGGAAGCACCTCACCTCGCACTTCAAGAAGATGATCCCCGACACCCTGCAGTGGCTGACCCAGAACCTCCAAGGGCCGACCGCCCCCTGACCGGATGTCCGGTCCCGCTGCACGGGGCGGTGTTGACGAACTGTCAGCACCGCCCCTTTTCGTCCGGACAGGGCTCTGACCTGCGCGGCAATCGGGCATTGATTCGGTTCTGATCGGCTGGGAGCAAGCTGGCCGCACGGCATCGCCACTCCGACTCACCGCGGGGCGCCGCCGAGAGGTCCGTTCCCCCGAGCCCGTCCTGACCGTGCCTGAGAAGAGTGTCATGCAGCCGCATCTGCTTTCCGTCCCCGCCCAGCGCGGTCCCAGTGAGGCGGTCCCAGCCGTGCGACCCGTCCGCTTCGCCGGCCTCAGGCTGGTCCATGCGGCCCTGCGCCGCGACCTCGCCAGGATCCCCACCGCCCTGCGCCTGCTGCAGCCCACCGACGAGGCCCAGGGCGAGGCGCTGATGCGCCACTGGGACTTCCTCACCGCGATGCTCACCTGCCACCACGAGCAGCAGGACGTCCGGATCTGGCCGATGCTGCGCCGCTTCGCCCCCGAACTGCGGCTGCTGGTCAACTGGCTGGAGGACGACCACCACAACCTGGACCACTCCTTCACCCGCACCACCACGCTGATGCGGATCGGCACCCGGGACCCGGCCAGCGCCTGGCCGGTGGCCTACGCGGTCGAGGAGCTGGCCGCCCGGCTGGAGACCCACCTGCGGATCGAGGAGGAGCAGGTGCTGCCGGTGATGGCCGAACTGCTCGCCCCGCAGTCCCGGGTCGGCACCCTCGGCGAACTGCTCGACCTGCTGCGCCTGGCCGAGGGCCCGGGCGCGCCGGACGCGCTGGCCTGGCTGCTGGAGGGCGTGGCGCCCGAGCAGGTGGAGGCGCTGCTGGCCGACTGCGACGACCTGATGGCCCGTCAGTGGCCGCACTGGCAGGCGGTCTACGCGCGGTGCACGGCGCAGCTGTGGGGGACCGTGCCGAGCGTGGACTGACGGGGCGTCGGCTCGCGCCGACCTCCGCGGCGGCGACCGGCACGTTCGGGCTACCCGCGATGGCAGCCCGCGCGCAACGGTGCCCAAGGTGGAGACAGACCGTCAAGAGCCGGTCACACCTTGGAAGGACAGCCATCTCCATGCAGCTGCAGAGAAAGTGGACCTCGGTCCTGATCACCGCCGCGGTCGCGGGCACCGTCGCCGTCACCGGAGTCGCCGCCGGGTACGCCGCCGCGGACCACCACCCGATGGTCCAGGCACCCGCCGCGGCGCCGGACGTCGCGGCACCGGACGTCGCGCACACCCTGGCCGCCGTCGGCGCGCTCGGCGCGGTGCTCCACACGGTCGGCGACCTGGCCGGTGCCGTGGCGCCCGCGAACGGTGCGGCGGCCGACCCCGCGGTGCTCAACGCCAAGCTCGCGCAGCTCGACGCGGCGTCGGGCAAGCTCAAGGCCGCGCTGCCGGCGGCGCCGGCCGTGCCCGCCGTGCCGTCGGGTGTCGCGGTGCCGTCGGGCGTGCCCTCCGCGCCCGGCGTGCCGTCAGGGTCCGTTGCTCCGTCGGTCGCTCCGTCCGTTGCCCCGTCCGGGGTCGCGGTGCCGGAGAACCCGCTCCCCATGCCGGCCGGCCCGGGCCGGGTGCAGCTCGGCGGCCCGGTCCAGCGCGCCACCCTCCCCGTGGCCAGCGTCGAGGACCAGCTGACCGCCCTGCGCCAGCACGCCGGCGACCTGGTCACCGCCGCCACCGCCGCCAAGCCCGACCAGGCCGCGGTGCAGAAGGCGATGGCGCCGCTCTCCGCCGACGCGCTCGGCCTCGGCGCCGCTGCGATGGCCCGCCTCGGCGCCGTCTGACGCTCGGTCAGACGACTCGGCCCGTGCTCCGCGAGGGGAGCGCGGGCCGAGTCGCGTGAGCTCAGCCGGCCGGGGGGCCGAAGGCCGGGTCGGCCAGGTCGAGCCGCAGCCGGTTGCGCCAGTCGTTGGTGAAGACGGCCTCGCCGCCCTCCCAGTGCACGCCGGTGAAAGGGTTGGACCAGGAGCTCACCGCGACCCAGCGCACCGAGCGGTCGGCGCCGAGCCGGGCGAGGTGCCCGATGTTGCCCATCCCGCCGCCCCCGCCGGTCACCCAGCCCGACCCGTCCGGCAGCGGCGCCTCGAAGTAGCCGTCCGGCTCCTCGCTCCCGTCCTCCGCGACGGCCCGCGCCACGTCGAACGGTGCGCCGAAGCGCCACGGGATCGGCTGCCCGGCGTCCGGGTGGTAGGCGCCCGGGCCGTCGCAGAGCACCTCCAGCCCGGTGTCGTCCGCCCGGTACAGTCCGTCGCGGACCGGCAGCCGCCCGGCCGCCCAGAGGCGTTGGACCAGCCCCATCGCCGTCTCCGTCTCCGTCGTGCCGCCCCGTGGTCGACGGGTAAGAGCGGCTCTTATGTTCCGTCAGCATCCTTCATCCCCATGACGACCAAGAGCTCGGCCCCGCTGCCGCACCCCCGTCCGGCGCGCCGCGGGGCGGCCCTGGCGGCGCTCGCCCTGGCGGGCACCGCCACGCTCACCGGCGCCGGGTCCCCGGCCGCCCGCGCCGCCGACCGGGACCGCGCGCCGCGCGTGCACGGCAACGTCCTGGAGGTCCCGGTCGACGGCGGCGTGGCCGAGCTGCGCACCGACTCGCTGGCCGTCACCGCCCGGACCCGCGACGGGCGGACGCTGACCCTCTCCGCGCCCGCCGCCCAGCCCCTCGGGTCGCCCGGGCGGGTCACCGTCCGTGCGGGTACGGCGAGTTGGACGCTGCCCGGGCGCGGCCTCAGCATGACCGCCGCCGCGGTGGCCGGCCGGCTGCAGGTCACCGTGCACGACGAGCAGGACGGCGCCACGCTGGCCTGGCCGGTCACCGGCACCGACCCGTCCGCCGCCCAGCTCCAGCTGCCGAGCGGCGAGGGGCTGGGCATCCCGGTGGCCGATCCGTTCTGGAACTCGGCCACGACCGGTGTGGCGGGTGCCAGTTACGGCCTCGAATCGGACCTGAGCATGCCGCTGTGGGGCTACACGCTGGCCGGAGCGGGCGTCAGCTACCTGGTGCCGCAGCCGATCGGCACCTCCCTCGGCCTCGCCTCCCAGGACGGGCGGCTGCGCGGCACCGCCGTGCACACCTTCGCCCGGCGCGAGAACACCCAGGACTACACGGTCACCATCGCCCTCACCGCCCCCACGCCGACCGCCCCGGCGCAGGACTACCGCCGCTGGCTCGGCGACCACGGCGAACTGGTCACCCTGCGCAGCAAGATCGCCGCCAACCCCGAGGTCGGCAAGCTGCTCGGCGCCTTCCACGCCTACCTCTGGGGCTCCGCCCGCACCGCCCAGGGCGTCCAGCGGATGCAGGCGCTGGGCCTGTCCCGGCTCTGGCTCGGCTACGACTCCGACGACCAGCCGATGGACGCGCAGGCGGTCGCGGCCGCCGAGCGGGCGGGCTACCTGGTCGGCCCCTACGACTCGTTCGCCAACGCGCAGGACCCGGCCACCGCCGACGCCCCGACCTCCGTCTGGCCGGCCCCGGTCTACCCGGACTACTGCATCCACCGGCAGGACGGCTCGGTGCTCGCCGGCTTCCACGACCGCGGCTGCTACCTCAGCTCGCAAGCCTTCGCGCAGCACGACGAGTTGCTCGCCCGGCGGACCGCACAGCTGACCGCCAACGGGGCGAACAGCTACTTCCTGGACGTGGATGCGGCCGGCGAGCTGTACGACGACTTCAGCGCCGGTCACCCGATGAACCAGCAGCAGGACGAGGCCAACCGGCTCGCCCGGATGCGCCGACTCTCCGGCCCCGACCAGCTGGTGCTCGGCTCGGAGTCGGCGCGCAGCTGGGCCGCCCCGGTGCTCGCCTTCAGCCACGGCTCGCTGACCCCGACGACCGCCGGCGGGCTGTGGGCGCTGGAGCGGGACAAGAACACGTGGGGCGGCTACGCACCGGCCGGCGCGCCGGGCACCTTCTTCAAGCCGGTCACCCTGCCGGCCGACCTGGCCACGGCCATGTTCGACCCGAGGTACCGGATCCCGCTGCTGGAGACGGCGCTGCACGACTCCCAGGTGAACCTGGACCGTTGGGAGCTGTCCTACACCAAGTTCCCGGCCCTGGAGGGCACCCGGGCGTTGCAGGCCGTGCTGCAGGACACCCCGCTGAACCTGGTGCTGGACGGCCCGACACTGACCGCCGACGGCACGCAACTCGCCGCCCTGCAACAGTACTTCGCGCCGCTCCACGAGGCCGCCGGGACCCGGCCGATGACCGGCTTCGGCTACCTGAGCGCCGACCACCTGGTGCAGCGCAGCACGTTCGGCGACGGCGACCTCCAGGTCACCGCCAACTTCGGCACCACCAGCTACGGCCCCGACGCCCTGCCGGGCGGCTGCGTGGACGCCCGGCTGAAGGGCGACGCGCACCCGCGCCGCCTCTGCCCGGCGACCCTGCCGGGCGTCCCCCGGGACCCGGCGCGGTAGGAACCGCCCGGTCCCGCTCGGCGTCTCCTCCCGCTGAACGACCGCGCACGGAAGGAGACCACCCATGGATCGGCCGCGCAGGCTCTGGCTCCTGGTCTCCGCACTGCCGGCGGCCCCGATCGCCCTGCTGCTCGGCGTGCCGATCGTGCGCCGGGCCTGCTTCGGCGGCGACCGGGCGCCCTGGCTGGTGGTCTCCGGCGCGCTCTGGGTACTGCTGCTCGCCGCACTCAGGCTCACCCTCGACGGCCGCAGCGCCCGGGTGCGCTGGGGCGCGCCGGCGGTGCTCGGCCTGGCCGCGCTCGCGCTGGGCCTGGCCGACCACGCGCTGGGCCCGCTCCCAGTGGGCTGCTACGGCGACGTGCGCTAGCTCACCCCTTGCGGGCGGCCGCCAGGATCTTGACCGTGGTGTGGAAGAACCGGGCGGTCACCTGCCCGGGCCAGCCCTTGCCCAGGACGGGCTCCAGCTTGCCGACCGGTCGGCCGTCGATGATCCGCCCGACCGCGAAGGCCTCCGCGTCGGTCACCGCGATCACCTCGACGTCGCCGCGCTTCGTGCGGGCGGGCAGCTCCAGGTCGGCCGGCGGCGGCTCGGTGAGGAAGGCCACCAGCAGCCGGACGTCCGGGGTGACCTCGACGCCGCGGAACGGGTCGGCCTCCACCACCGCCGCCAGCTCCTCGACGGTGCGCAGCAGCACCGGCACCGGCCAGCCCAGCGCCTCGGCCAGGTGCGCCTCGATCCGCCGGCCGAGCTCCGCCCGGTCCAGCCCGGCCGGGTCGGTGAAGAAGACGTTGCCGCTCTGGATGTAGCTGCGGACGTCGACCAGGCCGACGTCCGCGAACAGCTCCCGCAGCCGCTCCATCTTCACCGTGCGGCCGCCGACGTTGACCGCCCGCAGCAGCGCTACCCAGGTCGTCGTCACGAGGGCAGCACCGAGCGCAGCGCCTCCTCGGTGCGGGCGACCACGGCGTGCCCGTCGTCGGCCGTGATGATCGGGCGCTGCACCAGGATCGGGTGCTCAGCCAGCGCCTCGATCCAGCGCGCCCGGTCGGCCTCCGTCCGCCCCCAGCCGCGCATGCCCAGCTCCTTGGCCGGCGCCTCGTCGAGCCGGGTGATGTCCCAGGGCTCCAACAGCAGCCGGCCCAGCACCGCCTCCAGCTCCGCCACCGTCGGCGGCACCTCCAGGTAACGGCGGACCGTGTACTCCAGCCCGGCCGCGTCCAGCTCCCTGACCGCGGCCCGGCACTTGCCGCAGCGCGGGTTGATCCAGATCTCCATGCCCCAAGCCTAGGGGCGGCACTCGCAAACCGGGACCTTGGTCCCGTTCGCCGGTGCCGAAGGGCCTCGGACGGCCGGTGGCCCGGTCGGCGAGCATGGAGGGACCGCCGATCCCCGCCAGGCCCGAGAGGAGCACCACCGTGTCCGGAGGAGCCGAAGCGCGCCGCATCGCCGGCTCGCACACGCCGGCCGAGGCCGATGCGCCGCCGCGCTGGGTGCGCTTCCTGCCGCTCCTGCTGGTGCTCACCGACCTGGTCATCGAGGTGGCGTTCCCGCAGGCCACCGCCGCCGGGTTCCTGCTCACCGCCCTGCCGGTGCTGGTCGCCTTCGGCGCCGGGCCCTGGCGCACCGCCCTCGCCGGCGTCGGCGCGCTGCTGCTCCAGGTGCTGCTCGCCGCGCACGCCGGCCACCTCTACGAGCACCACCACCTCTGGGTCTACCTCTCCACCGCGCTCGCCTCGCTGGCCGGCGTGATGCTGGCGCTGCAACGGGTGCGGCAGGCCCGCCACCTGGTGCTGGCCGGCACGGTCGCCGAGGCGCTGCGGCGCACCGTGCTGCACCCGGTGCCGGAGCAGGTCGGCGAGCTGCGCGCGGCGGTGCGCTACCGGGCCGCGCAGGCCGAGGTGGCGATCGGCGGCGACCTCTACGAGCTGGCCGGCACCCGGTTCGGCACCCGGGTGCTGCTCGGCGACGTGCGCGGCAAGGGCCTGGAGGCGGTCCGCACGGTCGCCGACCTGCTCGGCGCCTTCCGGGCCACCGCGCACGAGGTGGCCGACCTGGGCGAGCTGGCCGACCTGTTGGACCGTCAGGTGCGGCGCTGCGCGCTGGAGTACGGCGACGAGGAGCTGTTCGTCACCGCCGTGCTGCTGGAGCACCGGCCGGGCGCCGAGGAGCTCTCGGTGGTCAACCGCGGCCACCTCGACCCGGTGCTGCTGGCCGACGGGCGGGTGCAGACCGTACACAGCCGGCCCGACCTGCCGCTGGGCCTGGGCCACCTGCGCGGCCAGCCGGCCCCGGCCGCCGGCAGCATCCCGTTCACCGCGGGACGCACCCTGCTGCTGCACACCGACGGGCTCACCGAGGCGCGGGACGCGCAGGGCCGCTTCTACCCGCTGGCCGCCCGGCTGGCCACCCGCTTCCACAGCCGCTCGGCGGTCTCCCCGGAGCAGCTGGTCTCCTTCGTCACCGAGGACCTGGCGCACCACACCGGGGCGGCGGCCGACGACGACCTGGCGCTGCTGGCACTGGCCCCTGCGGTCTGAGTGACCGTCAGCCCTTGAACAGGTCGTGGCCGACGTCACCCGGCACCACGTCCTGGATCGGCTTGCTGCCCGGCCCCGGCACGTGCTCGCCTGGGATCGGCTGGTCGCCCACCCGGTGCAGCAGCAGCACGCCGCCGTCCGCGCTCGACCACACCTGCTGGTAGCCGTTGGCCAGCAGCAGCTGCGCCCGGGCGGCCTGCTCGGTCGGACTGGCGAACGGGAAGGACCGGTTCTTGGTGCGGATCAGCACGTACTCGCAGCCGCGCGGCACCTGGTCCACCAGCACCACGTGGTCGCGGGCGGTCAGCCGGGGTGCGATCTGGTTGTCGGCCTCCACCCAGACCCCGCTCGGGATCAGCGAGGCCGCCTTGATCAGCGACTTCTCGTCGTGCTGCGCCGTCCAGTTCGACGGGATCGCCAGCTCCATCAGCCCCAGCGGCACCGAGGCCAGCAGGCTGAACGCGGCCAGCGAGACGCCGAGCCGGGGCACCGCCGTGGTCCGGCCCCGGGCGTGCATCCGGGCCAGCACCTCGATCGCGGCGGTGAGCAGGAACGGCCAGAGGAAGGCGTCGTAGTGCCGGGCCACCGACCAGTGGTTGGGGTTGGTGGAGAGCACCCGCTCGGCCAGCAGCGGCAGCGCGCAGAGCACCGTGGCCGAGCGCAGCGGCAGCAGCGCCAGGGTGCCGAACAGCCAGAGCACCAGCAGCGGCTTGAGCGCGTGGTCGGTGGCCGCGTGCCAGAGCAGCGCCGGGTCGTGCAGCACGTTGTGCACCGCGCCGGAGGCGTTCGGGCCGAGCGTCTGGTAGTTCCAGTAGTAGCCGGGCTCACCGCCCATCGCCGGGATCGCCCACTGCACGGCCAGCACCGTGAAGGTGACGCCCATGACGAGCAGCACGCCGCCGACCAGCCGGGCCCGCCGCTGCTCGGGGGTGCGGCGGTGGCGCCAGAGCAGCACCACGCCGTAGGCGCTGACCGCCAGGCCCATGTCCTCCTTGGTGCAGCACAGCAGCACCGCGGCCACCAGCAGCGTGCCGTAGCGGCGGGCCATCCCGCGCTCCAGCATCAGCAGGCTGAGCGGCACCGCGAAGCCGACCTCGTGGAAGCCCACCTGGGAGGCGACCAGCAGCGGCCAGCCCAACCCGTAGACCAGGCCGGCCAGGTCGGCGGCCCGGTCGCGCAGCCGCTGGTCGGCGTGGGCGAAGTTGTGCCGGGCGATCCGCCGGATCAGCGGCACACCGGCGGCGAACAGCAGCGCCTGGCCGAGCAGCAGCGAGCGCGGGTCGTCCCAGATCCAGTAGAGCGGGGCGAGCAGCGCCAGCACCGGCGAGAAGTGGTCGCCGAGCAGCGAGAAGCCGGGCGGGAAGTTGTGGTGGTACCACTTCAGCGTGGAGACCGGGAGCTGGAAGTGCGCGTAGCCGCGCACGCCCTGGTCGAAGATGCCGAGGTCGAAGCCGCCGAGCCCGACCGAGGACCAGGCCCGCATCCCGGTGCCGAAGGTCACCGCGAAACAGAGCAGCGTCAGCAGCAGGGTCCGCCGGGACGGGCGGGGCAGCCGGCGCAGCCGGTGCAGCAGGGCGCCCTCGGCGACCGGCCCGCCGTCGGTGGCGAGCCGGGGCTCAGCTTGCGTGCTCAAGTCATCCCTGCCTGGTCATCGGTGGATCGATCGACTCCAAACCGGCCTGCTGCAGGATCAGGTCCGCGTCGGCCGCCTCGGCGGTCGGGCGGTTCCTGGCCTGACGCAGCTTCAGGCCGAGGTGGAGCAGCACGGCCACCGCCACCGGCGCGTAACTCGACGTCGGAAGCTGCCAGCTCCAGGGCACGCCCTGACCGTTCTGGTTCGGCGCGAGCCACATGGAGTAGCTGAGGAAGACCGCCAGCACCACCCCGAACAGGGTACGGGTACGCCAGCTGCGCGCTTCGGCCGCCAGCAGGACCAGCAGCGGCACGCACCAGACCCAGTGGTGGGTCCAGCTGATCGGCGAGATCAGCAGCGCGGTCAGCGCGGTCGCCACGGTGCCCCAGGCCTCGGCCCGGCGCAGGATCCGGGTTGACCGGCCGGCCAGCACCGCCACCGCCACGCCGAACAGCCCGAGCAGGCCGGCGGCGACCACGGCGATGGTGCCGGGGTGGCCGGGGGTGTGCATCAGCCGGGTCACCACGCCGCGCACCGACTGGTTGTCCACCAGCTCGACGACGCCCACCCGCTTGGAGTCCCACAGGTAGTTCGTCCAGAAGCCCCAGGAGGCGCTGGGCAGCGCGACCACGCCGATCAGCCCGGCCCCCAGGAAGGTGCCGGCGGCGACCAGGGCCGCCCGCACCCGCTTGGTGAGCAGCAGGTAGACGACGAACAGGCCGGGGGTGATCTTGATCGCGGTGGCCAGGCCGATGCCGACGCCCTTGGTCGGCGCGCGGTCCGGGCGGGTCATGTCCCAGAGCACCAGGCAGAGGATCGCCAGGTTGATCTGGCCGTACTGGAACGTGGTCCAGACGGGCTCCAGCCAGACGCCCAGCCCGGTGCCGAGCAGCACCGTCGCCAGGTGGAAGCGCTTGCGCGGCCAGCCGGCCAGCTTGACCGAGAGGTGCACGGTCAGCGCCAGCAGCGCGGTGTTGAACAGCATCACCACGATGCGCAGGGTCGCGGCCTTCAGCCAGGAGCTCGGCGCGAAGAGGATCGCCGCGAACGGCGGGTAGGTGGCGGCCAGGTCCCAACCGGGCAGCCGCATCGCGTACAGGTCCTGGTGGTGCACCACCGCGGCGCCCTCGGCCCGGTAGACCAGCATGTCCACCATCGAGAAGCCGTAGACGTGCCGCCAGATCGCGAAGCCGATCAGCGACGCGGCCCCGACACAGGCCGCGAGGACCACCCAGGACTGCCCGGCCAGGCCCGCGGGTCTCTCTTCCGCGGCCCCGTCTCCCGTTCTGTCCCAGCGAGCCCGGTCAGCTTTCCGCACTGGGACGGCACCCCCTGTAGAGACGGCCCGGACCGACCCTCGGCCCGGACGATCTGCCACGATATCCGACCCTTATGAGCGCCGACTGTGAAGCCCGTGGGCGAAGCACCCGGGCGCCCGTTCGGGTTCGACTCTCGAACTGGCCGATTTCCGGGCCCGGACCACCGCGAAGCACCGCGCTCACTCCCAGCGCCACCCGTTGTTGTCCCGGCACACCAGCACCCGCCCGCCGGCGTCCGTCCCGGTCCCGCCGTGCGCGGCCTTCGGGCACAGCCGCCCGCGCACGATGCAGTTCCCGCGCGAATCGGTGGTGCACCCGGCCCCGGCCGCCTCGTGCGTGACCGGTGTCACGGGGGCGCTCTCGACGGTGCGCGCCGGCGGCGGCGTCGATGGCGGGGTCGATGGCGGCGTCGACGCCGGAGTTGATGTCGGTGTCGGCGTCGGTGTCTCGGCGGGAGCGCTGGTCGTGCTCGACGGCGCCTGCGTGGGCGCGGCCGTCGCGCTGCGGCTCGGCTGCGGCGCGGGCGTACCGGCGCCGTCCGCGGTCGCCCGGCACCCGGTCAGCGCCAGCACCCCGGCCGCGCCGACGCCGAGCAGGCCCCGCCGGATCCGGCGGGAGTGCTGAATTGGTCTAGTCCTATGTCGGTCCACGTGGAGCCAACATAGGCGCGCCCCGACGGCGGCCATAACTGACGGCCCATCGGCGGTTCCCCGCCCGACGCCAAGGGCCCTTGCCGCAGAGCGGGGCAAGGGCCCTTGGTCACCCGGTCGGGGCGCCGAATCTCACAGGTCGTAGTACAGCTCGAACTCGTGCGGGTGCGGGCGCAGGGCGATCTGGGCGATCTCGTTGGTGCGCTTGAAGTCGATCCAGGTCTCGATCAGGTCCGGGGTGAAGACGCCGCCGGCGAGCAGGTACTCGTGGTCCTCCTCCAGGGCCTCCAGGACGGCGGAGAGCGAGGCGGGCACCTGCGGGACGCCGGCGTGCTCCTCGGGGGCGAGCTCGTAGAGGTCCTTGTCGACCGGCTGGAGCGGCTCGATCTTGTTCTTGATGCCGTCCAGGCCGGCCATCAGCATCGCGGCGAAGGCCAGGTACGGGTTGGAGGACGGGTCGGGCGCGCGGAACTCGATGCGCTTGGCCTTGGCATTGGAGCCGGTGATCGGGATCCGGATCGCCGCCGAGCGGTTGCGCTGCGAGTAGACCAGGTTGACCGGCGCCTCGAAGCCGGGCACCAGGCGGTGGTAGGAGTTCACCGAGGGGTTGGTGAAGGCGAGCAGCGAGGGGGCGTGCTTGAGCAGGCCGCCGATGTAGAAGCGGGCGGTGTCGGACAGGCCCGCGTAGCCCTGCTCGTCGTAGAAGAGCGGCGCGCCCTCGGCCCAGAGCGACTGGTGCACGTGCATGCCGGAGCCGTTGTCGCCGAAGATCGGCTTGGGCATGAAGGTCGCGGTCTTGCCGTTGCGCCAGGCCACGTTCTTGATGATGTATTTGAACAGCATCAGGTCGTCGGCCGCGTGCAGCAGGGTGTTGAAGCGGTAGTTGATCTCGGCCTGGCCGGCGGTGCCGACCTCGTGGTGCTGGCGCTCGACCTGGAGGCCGGCCCGGCCCAGCTCCAGCGACATCTCGGCGCGCAGGTCGGCGAAGTGGTCGACCGGCGGGGTGGGGAAGTAGCCGCCCTTGTACTTGACCTTGTAGCCGCGCGCGTCGCCCTCGGCGGAGCCGGAGTTCCAGGCGCCGGCCTCGGAGTCGATGTGGTAGTACGACGCGTTGGCGCTGGTCTCGAAGCGGACCGAGTCGAAGACGTAGAACTCGGCCTCGGGCCCGAAGAAGGCGGTGTCGGCGATGCCGGAGGAGGCCAGGTAGGCCTCGGCCTTCTTGGCGATGTTGCGCGGGTCGCGGCTGTAGGCCTCGCCGGTGATCGGGTCCTGGATGAAGAAGTTGATGTTGAGGTGCTTCTCGGTGCGGAACGGGTCCAGGCGGGCCGTCGAGAGGTCCGGCACCAGGGCCATGTCCGACTCGTGGATGGCCTGGAAGCCGCGGATCGACGAGCCGTCGAACATCAGGGTCTCGGCCGGGTCGAAGGTTTCCGCCGGCACCGCGAAGTGCTGCATCACTCCGGGCAGGTCGCAGAACCGGACATCGACGAACTTCACGTCGTTCTCCGCGATGTACTGCTTCACTTCGTCCGCATTGCTGAACATCGGAGCCTCCTCTACCCGTCCGGCGGCCGGCCGTCCCAACCGGCCCAGGGTGGGCTCACGATAGGAAGGGGCCGTTTCCTGACGGTGACCCAATCGTTTCCGCCATGTTAACCAGCTCGCCCGAACGGACGTCAAAGCCGGACAGCGGAGGGCAAAACGTGTCTGCGGCCGGGCCGCGCCTGCCAAGTGGTCTGGACCACCGTCGAGGGGGTGTCCGACGGGATTCACCCGCAGGGGGAGTCGCCGCCGGAACGGGCCGCAGGTCCGGCTACTGTGGATTTCGTGGACAGCAGAGAAGTACTGGGATCGTGGCTGGAGGGCCCGAAGGCCGCAGCCGAGCACATGGGGGCCGACTTCGGCTACCGCGGTGAGCGGCTCGGCCGCCCGAAGGAGGGCTCCGGTTCGATCGCCGGCCCGGGCCGCCGGATCGGGGCGCTCTTCGTCGACGGTTGGATCGCCAACCTGATCTCCTACGGACTGCTGGCCCACGGCGACGTGGCCAAGGCCAACCTGTACGGGATCGCGGTCTTCTTCGCCGTCAACGCGGTGCTGCTGGCCACCGCCGGCACCACCTTCGGCAAGCGGCTCTTCGGCCTGCGGGTGATCCGGCTGGACGGCGGGCGGGCGAGCATCCCGCAGATGCTGCTGCGCACCTTCCTGCTCTGCCTGGTCGTGCCCGCCGCGATCTGGGACCGGGACACCCGGGGGCTGCACGACAAGGCCGTCGCCACCGTCGAGGTCCGGATCTGACTGCGGATCCGACCCGGCGACCCGGACATGCGAAAGGCCCCGCCGCTCGGCGGGGCCTTTCGCATGTCGCAGGGGAGGGGGTCAGCGGGCCTGGCCGCCCTTGGGCATCCGGGCGCCCTTCGGCATCGGGCCCTTGGGGATCGGCGCCTTGGAGAGCAGGTCGCCCAGCGCGCGCAGCCGGTCGTTGGTCTCGGTGACCTGGGCCGGGGTGATCGCCCGCGGCAGCCGCATCAGGGTGATCTGCAGCTTCTTCAGCGGCACCTCGCCCTCGCCGTCGCCGACCATGATGTCGTGCACCGGCACGTCGGCCACCACGCGGGCCATCTTCCGCTTCTCGGAGGCGAGCAGCGGGCGCACCCGGTTCGGGTTGCCCTCACCGATCAGCGCGATGCCCGCCCGGCCGACGGCCCGGTAGACCGCGTCCTGGTTGCGGGTGACCGCCACCGGGGTGGGGTTGGCGCTCCAGCCGCGGCGGATGTTGTTCAGCACGGCCGCGACGGCGCCCGGCTGACCCTCCATCTGACCGAAGGCGGCCCGCTCGGCGCGGCGGCCGAAGACGATCGCGGTGGCCAGGAAGGCCACGATGAAGCCGAGGATCCCCAGGTAGATGGGGTGGCCGATCAGGAAGCCGATGGCGAGGAACACGCCGAACGTCAGGAGGCCGATGCCCCCGAGGATCAGGCCGATCTTGGTGTCGACCTGCTTGGTCATGATGTACGCCTGGCGGATCTGCTTCAGCCGCCCAGGAGTATCGGATTTTTCCCTCGCCATGAGGGTCATGGTACGTGGCGCGACCTGCGGACAACGAAGCCCGGTCCCGATTCGGGCCGAACCGTAATCCCCCGGCGGCGCGCCTTGCGCCGTCCGGCGCTGCGCGGCCGTGCGGCGGGCCCGCCGGGACCCCGTCAGCGGTGCGCGACCGCCGCCAGTTCGGCCCGGGCGGCGGCCCGGTCGGCCGCGTGCCGGCGGTTCTCGCAGACCGCCGTCCAGGCGTTCAGCCGGGCCTGCTTGCGGCCGGGGGCCAGCAGCACGCTCTCCGCGAGCCTGATCGCCGTCGTGATGGTGGTGCGCATGTCCGGCCTCTCCCCTCGCCGAGTCTTGTGCGTCCATTCTCGGTGGCCGCTGTTAAGGGCCGATGGCCTGGTCGTCAACCCCTGGTGAAGTCGTCCACCCCTGGCAACATCCTGAAACGCCGCCGGGGCCGGGCCGGTGGTCGGCCCGGCCCCGGCCGGTGGTTCTCAGCTCGCCGCGCTCGCGCGGTGCTCCAGCGCCTGCCGGTAGAGCCGGCCGGCCCGGTAGGAGGAGCGGACCAGCGGGCCGGACATCACACCGGCGAAGCCGAGCTCCTCGGCCTCCTCCTGCAGCTCCACGAACTCCTGCGGCTTGACCCAGCGCTCGACCGGGTGGTGCCGCAGCGAGGGGCGCAGGTACTGGGTGATGGTGATCAGCTCGCAGCCGGCGCCGACCAGGTCGGCCAGCGCCTGGCTGACCTCCTCGCGGGTCTCGCCCATGCCCAGGATCAGGTTGGACTTGGTGACCAGTCCGGCGGCCCGGGCCTGGGTGATGACGTCCAGCGAGCGCTCGTAGCGGAAGGCCGGGCGGATCCGCTTGAAGATCCGCGGCACCGTCTCGACGTTGTGCGCCAGCACCTCGGGGCGGGACGAGAAGACCTCGGTCAGCTGCTCGGGCACCGCGTTGAAGTCGGGGATGAGCAGCTCGACGCCGGTCCGGCCGGCGGCCCGCTCGGCGGTCATCGCGTGCACCTGGCGCACCGTCTCGGCGTACAGCCAGGCCCCGCCGTCCGCCAGGTCGTCACGGGCGACGCCGGTGATGGTCGCGTAGTTCAGGTCCATGGTGACGATCGACTCGGCGACCCGGCGCGGCTCGTCGGCGTCGAAGTCGGCGGGCTTGCCGGTGTCGATCTGGCAGAAGTCGCAGCGCCTGGTGCACTGGTCGCCGCCGATCAGGAAGGTCGCCTCGCGGTCCTCCCAGCACTCGAAGATGTTGGGGCAGCCGGCCTCCTGGCAGACCGTGTGCAGCCCCTCCTTCTTCACCAGCGAGTGCAGCGCGTTGTACTCCGGGCCCATCTTGGCCCGGGTCTTGATCCACTCCGGCTTGCGCTCGATCGGGGTCTCGCTGTTGCGGACCTCAAGGCGGAGAAGCTTCCTGCCGTCGGGTGCGACAGCGGACACGTGCGGCTCCTAGAAGTAGACGGGAGTACCCCCAGGGTACGCCTGTGCTTGTACGGTCAGCGCCGGGCCTGTGCCCCGCATTCGCAGGGCAACAGCGCTACCGGCCAGTAGATTCCCGGGCGCCGGGGCGCCGCGGGCAGGTCCTCAGTGGCTGAGCGCCGGCTCCGGCAGCTCGGCCAGCACCTCGGCCAGGCGGCGTTCCACCACCGGGGCGGTGTCCGCGACGGTGACCTCGCGGCCCAGCTCGGTGGAGAGTGAGCCGACCCCGGCGTCCCGGATGCCGCACGGGATGATCCGGTCGAACCAGGTCATGTCCGGGTTGCAGTTCAGCGCGAAGCCGTGCATCGTCACGCCGCGCGCGACCCGCACGCCGATTGCGGCCAGCTTGCGGTCGTCGCCGCGCTGGCCGGCGTTGGACGGCGCGTACTCGGGGCCGGCCAGCCGGGGGTCGATGCCCAGCGGCAGGCCCATCCGCAGGGTCAGCTTGCCGATGTCGATCACCTGCGCCGGGTCCACCCGGGCGTCCGGCAGCTCCGCGCCGAGCACCCAGACCCCGCTGCGGCCCTCGATCCGGCTGGTCGCCACGCCCAGGTCGGCGCTGGCCCGGATCAGTGCCTCCTCCAGCCGCCGGACGTAGGCCACCACGTCCATCGGCTCGGGCAGCTTGACGATCGGGTAGCCGACCAGCTGGCCGGGGCCGTGCCAGGTGCCCTCGCCGCCGCGGTTGACCTGCACCACCGGGGTGCCGTCCAGCGGCAGGTCCTCCGGCTTGGTGCGCTTGCCGGCGGTGAAGACCGGCGGGTGCTCCAGCAGCAGCACGGTGTCGGGGATCTCGTCGGCCAGCCGCAGCGCGTGCAGCCGCTGCTGCTCCTCCCAGGCCTCCTGGTAGGGCACGGGTCCGCTGCCGATGCCCATCCGGACGAACCGAACGTTCTCGCTCACCACTGCTCCTAGCCGGTTGACGTGCGCGCGTGCGGCCGAACGGCCCACTAGCCAACCTCGCCACTGTACGCCTGCTCGCTCAGGCGTCCGAGAGCAGCTCCGCCCGTCCCGTGGTAGGCCGGTGCGACCGGCCGCCGGGGCTCCGGTCGACGCCGCCGGGGCGCTCGGCGGCGGCCCGCCGGCACCCCCGGGGCGGTGGCCGCGGGGCCCGCGCCCCGTCAAACCCCGAGCGCCCCTACTTCAGCGGATCGGGCGCCCATCCTTCACCCGTTCGGAGGATTGCCCGGCCAGATCCGCCCATAGCGCCCGAATGCTCGCTACATTCACGCCGATTCCCGATAGGGGCGTCGCGCATGGCACCGGGGGCCCGGACGGCGGCGTCCGAGAGGTGTTGACTGATCATGCCCCAACAGCCTGCAACCGACAGTCCGGCCTACGGTCCGCTCGACCCGGTGGACCAGCTGGAGCCGCACGAACGGCACCCTGACCACGTGCCGCACGCCGATCCGGCCCACCGCGGCAGCGCCCTGCCCGGCCAACGCCAGGACGCCGGACACCATCCGGACGGCCCGGACGGCCCGGCGGCCGACGCCGCCGGGCACTCGGAGGCCGGCCGGGCGCAGAACCCGCTGCTGGCCGCGCTGATCGAGGAGGCCGGCTTCTCGCACGCCGGCCTGGCCCGGCGGGTCGACCAGCTCGGCCTGGAGCACGGGCTGGACCTGCGCTACGACAAGACCTCGGTGACCCGCTGGCTGCGCGGTCAGCAGCCGCGCGGCGCCACCCCGGCGTTGATCGCCGAGGTGTTCACCCGCCGGCTGGGCCGCCGGCTCTCCGCCCAGGACATCGGCCTGGACGCCTGCGCCCCGGTCTACGCCGGGCTGGAGTTCGCCGAGACCCCGCAGGAGGCCGTGGACATCGTCGCCAGCATGTGGCGCAAGGACACCGGCCCGCAGTCGGAGCTGCGCCGGATCGCCTTCACCCCGGCCGGCCTGGTGGTGCCCAGCCGCGACTGGCTGATCGGCCGGGCCGACGAGCAGGTGGCCCGGGACGGCTCGGCCGGCATCTACGTGGCCGGCCCGGACGGACCGCTGGCCCGGGTCGACCCGGGGCTGGACCACGGCGACCGCACCGAGCCCGCCGCCGCCCGCCCGGGCCAGGTCCCGCGCGGCACGCCGGCCGGCCGGGTGCCCTCGCAGGCCCGCCGCCCGCTGGTCTCCGGCACCCGGACGGTGCCGCTGCCCGGTCCGGGCCAGGGCGGGGCCGAGGAGCGCGCGCGGCCGGCCCGGGCCGGCCTGCGGGTGGGGCGCGGCGACATCGCGGCGGTGCGCGCGGTCGGCGACCTGTTCCGCGCGCTGGACAACGCCTACGGCGGCGGCCACGCCCGGCAGGCGCTGGTCCGCTACCTGGAGAGCGAGGCCGAGCCGATGCTGCGCGGCCGGTACGGCGAGCAGATCGGCCGGGCGCTGTTCGGCGCGGTCGCCGACCTGACCCGGCTGGCCGGCTGGACCAGCTTCGACATCGCCGCGCACGGCCTGGCCCAGCGCTACTTCGTGCAGGCGCTGCGGCTCTCCCAGGCGGCCGGCGACCGGGTGCTCGGCGGCTACGTGCTGATCACCATGAGCCAGCAGGCGGTGCACCTGGGGCACGGCCGGGAGGCGGTGCAGCTGGCCCGGGTGGCCCAGCAGGGCGTGGGCACCTCCGCGCCGGCCACCATCCAGGCGCTGCTGCACGCGGCGGAGGCGCGCGGGCACGGGGTGCTGGGCGACGTGCGGTCCTGCACCACCGCCCTGGTCCGGGCCGAGCGCTCGCTGGCGCTCGCCCGCACCGGCGACGACCTGCCGTCCTGGGCCCGGTTCTTCGACGAGGCCCAGCTGGCCGACGACTTCGCGCACTGCTACCGCGACCTGCAGCAGTGGCGTCCGGCGGTCCAGCACGCGGAGAAGTCGCTGCGGCTGCGCTCGGCGGGCTACGCCCGCAGCCGGGTGTTCTGCCGGATGGTGCTGGCCGCCGCCCGGCTGGGCCTGGGCGAGGTGGACGAGGCCTGCGGCCTGGCCACCGAGGCGCTGCGGGCGGCCGGCGAGATGCGCTCCGCCCGCAGCGTCGAGTACCTGCGGGACTTCCACCGCCGGCTCGCCCCCTACCGGGGCAGCCCGGCGGCCCGCGCCTTCGAGGAGGCGGCCCGGCAGGCGGGGGTGGTCTGAGGCCCTGGGGCCCTGAGGTCCTGGGGTCCGACGGCCGGTCAGACGCCGCCGAGGGTATCGACCTGATCCTTGATCAGCTTCTCGGCGGCGGTCCGGTCCGGCTTCCCGTCGGCCAGGAACGCGACGTAGACCAGCACCGAGCCGTGGATGGCGACCACCTCGCTGGCGGTCAGGCCGTCGGGGCCCGGGCGTGCCTCGGTGAACTCCGTGCCGTGCACCTCCTGGTCCTCGTCCTGGGTGCCGTCCTCGGCCAGCTTCCAGCCCTCGCTCATGCTCTGGGCCATGCTGTTGGCGCCGCCCCGGGTGGCGAACTCGATCAGCAGCACGTCGCTCGCGCTGCCGTCCGGGTTGCTCCAGCCGTGCCGGGCGGCGGCGACGAAGCCGCGCCGGGTGGTCTCGGCGTTCACCCGGTCCCAGTCCTGCTGGCCGAAGTAGTTGTGCACCACGGTCAGTTGGTCCAGCAGGCCGGTCGGGTTCCGGCTCCAGGGCTGGGCGCCCGGCGGCACCGGCAGCAGTTCGCCGAGCAGCTGCTGCCCGGCCTGGGCGGCCTGGGCGGAGGAGACCGGCGAGGGCGGCGGCATGTCGGAGGCCGGGCCGCCGCTGGTGCCGCAGCCGCTCAGCGCGGCGGCCGCGCACAGGAGGCCGGCGCCGGTGCGCGCCCGGGCGCCACGGGATATCCAGGAGGTCTGCACGCGGTGATCATAGGGGCCGCCGGTTCACCAGCTCTCGGCCCGGACCCGGGGCTCGTCGGGTCGCGCGCCGGGCGGGCGGGCCGCACCGCGCAGCCGGCCGGCGAGCAGCGGGAAGAGCAGCACGGAGAGCATGCCGGCGCCGACCAGGGCGGCCGCGGTGGAGGACTTCAGGTGGCCGTCCTGCTCCTCGATGGTGGTGATCACCACGATCAGCGGCAGCGCGGTGGCGGCGTACAGGCCGAGTGCGGTGCGGTCCCGCCGGGAGAGCCCGGGCGGGGCGAGCAGTCCGGCCGGCCCGCCCCGGACGGCGGCCAGCAGCAGCAGGAAGAGCGGCACCAGCAGCAGCGTGCCGGGATCGTTCAGCAGGGACTTCAGGTCGAAGGTGATGCCGCTGTAGACGAAGAAGACCGGCACCAGGAAGCCGAAGCCGATGCCCTCCAGCTTGGCGTCGATCACCTCCGCGGTCGGCTCCGACACGTCGGAGAGCATCAGGTTGGCGACGATCCCGGCGGTGAAGGCGCCGAGCAGCATGTCCAGGTCCAGCCAGACCGCGGCGGCCACCATCGCGGCCAGCACCAGGATCAGCCCGCGCACCGCGAACTGGCCCGAGGTGCGCAGGGTGGCCCGGATCAGCCGGATCATCCAGGGCGGGCGGTGCAGCCGGGCGTAGGCCAGCGCCACGCCGGCCATCACGCCGAAGACGAGCAGGACCACCGCCGCCCTGCCGGGGGAGTCGCCGCTGAGCAGCAGCGCCACCGCGATGATCGGGCCGAACTCGCCGACCGCCCCGGTGGCCATCACCAGCGAGCCGAACGGGGTGGGCAGTTCGCCGGAGTCGCGGATGATCGGCAGCACGGTGCCCAGCGCGGTGGTGGTCAGCACCAGCCCGGTGAACACGCCGGTCAGCGCCGAGTGGTTGACCAGCGCGCCGATCCCGAGCGCCAGCGCCACGCTGACCCCCCAGGCGGTGAGCGCCCGGCGCAGCGGGGTGCCGCGCAGCCGGACGAACTCGACCTCGTAGCCGGCCATGAACATCAGCATGGCCAGGCCGAACTGGGAGAACACCTCGGAGAGGCCGCCGGTCCTGGCCCAGCCGAGCACGTCGGGTCCGATCAGCACCCCGAGCGCGAGCTCGAAGACCAGGCTCGGCACCGCCAGCCAGCGCTGCACCCGGTCGGCCAGCAGCGGCGCGGCGAGCGCGGCTGCCGGGATCAGCACCAGGGTCTCGGGCTGGTCGAGGAGAGCGGAGGCAGTGGACATTTCGTCATATTTGCACGGTCCCGGTGTGGGGCCCGGGACCGACGCCGGGCGACCTCGTGGCGGTCGCCCGCACGGTGACGCCGGCTCAGGCCGCCGCCTGGTCCTGCCGCGGCTGCGCCGGGGCCACGTCGAGGTCGCGCAGCACCGCGGCGGCGGCCCGGCGGCCGGAGACCAGGGCCCCCTGGGCGCTGCTGGTGTCCCGGTGGTCCCCGCAGACGTAGAGGCCGGCCAGCAGCCGCACCGGGCGGCGGAAGTTGTGGGGCGGCGGCATCGCCGGTACCGCGTCCGGCAGGTGACGCACGCTCAGGAAGTCCCAGTCCCGGGTCGAGCCCTGGTACAGCTCGGCCAGCCGCTCCCGGACCGCCGGCTCGGCGGCCGCCGGTCCGCCCGGGAAGGCCCGCCGCCCCAGCACGGTGGTGGCGACCAGGGTGCGCCCGGCCGGGGCGTAGGACTCGTGCACCTGACTGAGCACCAGCGAGTGCGAGATCGGCGCCGGCCCCAGGGTCCGGTCGCCGTCCAGCAGCAGCACCGGCTCGGCCAACGGGCTGTCCGCGCAGGTGTGGTAGTAGGTGGTCACCGGGTGGAAGTCCGGCAGTCGCAGTCCCGGCAGCAGCTCGGCGGCGGCCCGGGCGTCGGTGGCCAGCACCACCGCCCGGGCGGCGATCCACCCGTGCCCGGCGGTGCGCACGCCGTCCGCGCCGACGGCCGTCACCCGGGTGTCCAGGCGCACGGTGCCGGGCGGCAGCGCGGCGGCCAGGCGCGCGGGCACCTCGCCGGTGCCGGCCGAGGGCAGCGCGAGCCGCCCCCGGGCGTAGCCGCGCAGCGCCAGGTCGGCGATCCGGCTGCTGGTGCCCAGGGCCGGATCGCTGAGCAGCGCGGTGAGCAGCGGGCGCAGGAAGCCCTCCACCACCCGGCCCGGCAGGCCGCGTTCGGTCAGCGCGCGGGCGGTGGTGGTCTCCGGCCGGGCCAGCAGCTTGGGCACCGGGGTGGCGGCGAGCCGGCTGAGGGTGGCGCCCAGCCGGGCCTTCTCCAGCGGGCTGCCGAGCGGTGACCGGGCGGGCGGCCGGGCGCCCTGGGCGCGGTCGGCGCCGACCCGGTGGCGCCGGCCGCCGCTGTGCACCAGCACGCCGGGGGCCAGCGGGCTGAGCGGCAGGTCGGGCAGGTCGAGCCGGCGGATCAGGCCGGGGAATCCGGTGCCGAGCAACTGGCCGCCGTGGTCCAGCAGGTAGCCGTCCAGCCGGTGGCCGGCCAGTCGGCCGCCGATCCGGTCGGTCGCCTCCAGCACCTGGACGTGCAGCCCCGCGGCGCTGAGTGCCCGGGCGGCGGCGAGTCCGGCCAGTCCGGCGCCGACCACGACCACGTCGGGGTCCTCCGGTCGGATCCGGCGGGTGAATTCGTTAGGGGTCACGGGCGAGCTCCCTCCCTGGTCCCGGAGCTCCGGCCGGCGGACGGCTGCGGGCGTGCCCGGGACGGTCCAGGGGGTGATGCCCCGTCAGTAGCTTGATCAGGCTGTCGTACCGGCCTGGATCGGCGAGCGCCGCGTCCCGCCGGTGGCACGCCCTGGGGGCATGCACCGGCGTCGTGCGCCGTCGCGTGCGCCCCTCGTGCGCGTGCTCCGGCTCGCCTCAGAGCGCGGCGCGCACCGCCGCCTCCACCTCCGGGTGGGCGAACTCGAAGCCGGCCGCCAGCAGCTTGGCCGGCAGCACCCGGTGACTGCCCACCACCTCGATCGCCATCTCGCCCAGCACCAGCCGCAGCACCGCCTCCGGCACCGGGAACGGCGTCGGCCGGCGCAGCACCCGGCCCAGCGCGGCGGTCAGCTCGGCATTGGTCACCGGGTGCGGGGCCGTCAGGTTCACCGGACCGCTCAGCTCCGGACGGTCGATCAGGAAGCGCAGCGCGGCCAGCTCGTCGGCCAGCGAGATGAAGCTCCAGTACTGCCCGCCGTCGCCCAGCCGGCCGCCCAGGCCCAGCCGGAAGAGCGGGAACAGCCGCCCGCCGGCCCCGCCCGCGGCGCTCAGCACCAGGCCGGTGCGCGGGTGCACCACCCGGATCCCGGCCTCGGCGGCCGGCCGGGCCGCGCCCTCCCAGGCCACGCAGACCTCGGCCAGGAAGTCCTGGCCGGCCGGCGCCGACTCCTCGATCACCCGGTCGCCGGTCTGCCCGTAGAAGCCCATCGCGGACGCGCTGACCAGCACCGACGGCGGGGTGTCCAGCCGGGTCAGCCCCTCGGCCAGGGTGCGGGTGCCGCGCACCCGGCTCTCCCGGATCCGCTCCTTGTAGGCGTCCGTCCAGCGGTGCTCGGCCACCCCGGCGCCGGCCAGGTGCACCACCGCCTCGACGCCGGCCAGCCCCGCCAGGTCCAGCTCGCCGCGGTCCGGGTTCCAGCCCACCCCGATCGAGCCGTCCGGCTGCACGCCGAGCGCGCTGTGACGGCGCACCAGCCGCACCACTTCGTGGTCGTCGGCGAGCAGCGAACGGACCAGGGCGGAGCCGATCAGGCCCGAGGAACCGGTGACAGCGATGCGCATGGGCCCATCCTGGCAGCCGGTACGGGCCGGAGCGCCCTTGACCCGCCCTCAACCCTCGGCCGGGGCCCCAGCTCAGGTCGCCCGGCCTGTCTGGCCGGCGGCTCGGCCCGATACGGTACGGGGGTGACCCACTCCACTCCACCCGGTTGGTACCCGGACCCGCAGGCCCCCGGGCACGAGCGCTTCTGGGACGGGCGCGGATGGAGCAGCGGGGCCAGGCCACTGCCGCCCACCGCGCCGCCGGCGCCCGCGCCGACCGGCTCGGTGGTCTCGGACGCCTCGCCCGCCTACGGGCACCCGGCGGTGCCGGAGGAACTGGTCAGGGTGGAGCCGGCGGGGTACGGCTACCAGGGGCACTCCTCCTTCAACTACCCCTATCCCGCGCCGGAGCAGCCGCAACTCCCGCCGCAACTCCCGCCCCCGGGACCGCCGCCGCTGGCACCGCCGCTGCCCCCGCCGGGCCGGCGCCCCGGGCTGCTGGCCGCGGTGCTGGTGGGCACGCTGGCGCTGGTGGTGCTGGCCGGCGGGCTCGTCACGGTGGCGCTGCAGGGCTCCTCCTCCCGGGCACCGGCCATGGGCGCCCCCGCGCCGGCGGCCTCCCCGCCGGTCGGCGCCGCGCCCGCGCCCAGCCAGCCGCCCACCGCCGCGCCCACGCCGGCCCCGACGCCCACGACGCCGCTGCCGGGCACCCCGGACACCCAGCCGCCGGCCGCCGGCTCGGCCGTGCAGGACCAGGTGCACGGCTGGACCGTCCCGGTGCCGGCCGGCTGGGACACCGCCTACCACGACGCCAACACGACCGTGCTGCTGGTCACCGGCCAGTACCCGTGCGCCAACCAGGGCGGCTGCGTGCGCGGCAACTTCTCCATCGACGC
This sequence comes from Kitasatospora viridis, assembly GCF_007829815.1. Taxonomy (NCBI): domain Bacteria; kingdom Bacillati; phylum Actinomycetota; class Actinomycetes; order Kitasatosporales; family Streptomycetaceae; genus Kitasatospora; species Kitasatospora viridis. The sequence goes on from NZ_VIWT01000001.1 coordinate 4,679,658, forward strand.
CCGCCCGACGGCCGGGCCGGACGCGGAGACGGTGGCCCGGCAGACCATGGCGCTCTACGCGCCGCAGCTCTTCGGCACCCTCGACGACCACCAGGAGCTGAGCAGCGGCCCGACGGCGGTGGCCGGCCTGGCCGGTTTCGCGGTGCGCTGGCACGTCACCCCGCAGCAGGGCGCCCAGGGCTTCCTGCTGCTGGTCGCGGTGCCGGCCCCGAGCGGCGGCTTCACCACCATGGTCGCGTCGGCCGACGACGACCCCCGGGCGCCCCGCCCGGGCGCGCTGGACGACCTGGTCGCCGCGATCCAGCCGGCGGGCCGGGCCTCGCTGCCGCCGAACGCCTCGTGAGCGCCGGAGCGGAGCGGACGGGCCGTCAGCGGCCGTAGAGGTCCCAGAGCCGCGGGTAGTGCTCGGCCATCGCGCCCGGGTCGTCGAAGTCGAAGCGGGGGCCGGCGGGTTCGCGGGGCTGCGCGGTGCCCAGGTCCGGCAGCGGCAGGCCGGTGAGCTGCTCGTGCGCCTCGTCGGCGGCGAAGCCGATCTCCTCGGCGTCGCCGTCCTCCTCCTCGTCGAAGTCGGGCACCAGGTCGGCCAGGTCGTCCGGCTGGTGCACCGCGCCCTCGAAGACCTCCCGGCCCTGCGCGATCAGCCAGCACCGGAAGTAGTCGAAGGTGTCCTCGGAGGCTCCGCCGAGCAGCAGGTGGGCGGCGCCCCAGAGCTCCCGGGTGTACGCCCGCTGGAAGCGGGCCTCGAACAGCCGGGCGAAGTCGATCACCTCATCGGGCGTCAGCTGGACCAGGCGCTCCACCAGCAGGTCGGCCTGCTCCTCCGGATCACCGTCCGCGGCGTCCCGTGCCTCGTCGATGATCTGCCAGAAGTCGGTCTCGTACATCACGCCCCCAAGCATCGTCGCTGGGGCGCGCGGACGCATGCCCACGCGCCGTACCCGCCACCCGCACGCTCGCCGGAACGGGGCAATCGGGTGCCGGAACGCCGTCGGCCGGCGCCCCCTGACGGGGCGCCGGCCGACGGCGTTCGTACAGCCTTACAGGCCGAGCTCGACCTCGAACTCGCCCGCCTCAAGGATCTCCTTGACGGCGACCAGGTAACGGGCCGCGTCGGCACCGTCCACCAGGCGGTGGTCGTAGGAGAGCGAGAGGTAGGTCATGTCACGGATGCCGATGGCGGTGCCGCCGTCGGACTCGATGACCACCGGGCGCTTGACGGTCGCGCCGATGCCCAGGATCGCGGCCTGGTTCGGCGGGACGATCACGGTGTCGAACAGCGCGCCGCGCGAGCCCGTGTTGCTGATGGTGAAGGTGGCGCCGGACAGCTCGTCCGGGGTGATCTTGCTCTCGCGCACCTTGCCGGCCAGCTCGGCGGTCTTCTTGGCGATGCCGGCGATGTTCAGGTCGCCCGCGCCCTTGATGACCGGGGTCATCAGGCCCTTCTCCGAGTCCACCGCGATACCGATGTTCTCGGTGTCGAAGTAGGTGATGGTGCCCTCGGCGTCGTTGATCCGGGCGTTGACGACCGGGTTGGTCTTCAGCGCCTGGGCCGCGGCCTTGACGAAGAACGGCATCGGGGAGAGCTTGACGCCCTCGCGGGCGGCGAAGCCCTCCTTGGCCTTGCCGCGCAGCGACATGATCTTGGTGATGTCCACCTCGACCACGCTGGTCAGCTGGGCCTGCTCGTGCAGCGCCTTCATCATGTTGTCGCCGATGACCTTGCGCATGCGGGTCATCTTGACCGTCTGGCCGCGCAGCGGGGACGGGGCGGCGGCGGCCTTCGGCGCGGCGGCCGGGGCAGCGGCGGCGACCGGGGCCGGAGCGGCGGCGGCCGCAGCCTTGGCGGCCTCGGCCGCGGCGAGCACGTCCTGCTTGCGGATCCGACCGCCGACGCCCGAGCCGGCGACCGAGGAGAGCGCGATGCCCTGCTCGGCGGCGAGCTTGCGGACCAGCGGGGTCACGTAGGCGTCACCCGAGTCGGCGACCGGCGCGGCGGCGACCGGAGCAGCCGGCGCGGCGACCGGGGCGGCGGGCGCCACCGGGGCCGGGGCGGCGACCGGGGCGGCCGGAGCAACCGGAGCCGGCGCGGCGGCGACCGGCGCGGGGGCCGGGGCAGCCGGGGCGGCGGGCGCGGCAACCGGGGCCGGAGCGGCGGCGACCGGCGCGGGGGCGGGAGCGGCCGGAGCAGCCGGGGCGGCGACGGCACCGGCGGCGCCGATCAGCGCGAGCTGGGCGCCGACCTCGGCGGTCTCGTCCTCGCCGACCAGGATCTTCACCAGGGTGCCCGCGACCGGCGAGGGGATCTCGGTGTCGACCTTGTCGGTGGAGACCTCAAGCAGCGGCTCGTCGACCTCGATGGTGTCGCCCTCGGCCTTCAGCCAGCGGGTGACGGTGCCCTCGGTGACCGACTCGCCGAGCGCGGGCAGCAGCACCGGGGTGGCGTCGCCGGCCGGGGCGGCGGGCGCGACCGGGGCGGCGACCGGCGCGGGGGTGGCCGGAGCAGCGGGGGCGGCGGGGGCCTCGGCGACCGGGGCCGGGGCGGCGACCGGCGCGGCCTCGACGACCGGCGCCGGAGCGGCCACCGGGGCGCCCGAGCCGTCGTCGATGATCGCCAGCTCGGCGCCGACCTCGACGGTCTCGTCCTCGGCGACCTTGATCGAGGCGAGGATGCCGGAGGCCGGCGCGGGGATCTCCGTGTCGACCTTGTCGGTCGACACCTCAAGCAGCGGCTCGTCGGCCTCCACTCGGTCACCCTCGGCCTTCAGCCAGCGGGTGACGGTACCTTCGGACACGCTCTCGCCCAGCGCGGGCAGCGTTACTGAGACCGCCATGGTTTCAGCGACTCCTATCAAGTCTTGCGTTCAGGAATTCTCGGACAAGTGGGGGGCGAGAGCGGATCAGTCGTGCGCGTGCAGCGGCTTGCCGGCCAGCGCCAGGTGCGCCTCGCCGAGCGCCTCGGACTGCGTCGGGTGCGCGTGGATCAGCTGCGCGACCTCGGCGGGCAGCGCCTCCCAGTTGTAGATGAGCTGGGCCTCGCCGACCTGCTCACCCATCCGGGCGCCGACCATGTGGACGCCGACCACGGCACCGTCCTTGACCTGGACCAGCTTGATCTCACCGGCGGTCTTGAGGATCTTGCTCTTGCCGTTGCCGGCCAGGTTGTACTTGACGGTGACGACCTTCTCCTTGCCGTACAGCTCGACCGCCTTGGCCTCGCTGATGCCCACCGAGGCGACCTCGGGGTTGGAGTAGGTGACCCGCGGCACGCCGTCGTAGTCGATCGGCACGGCCTTCAGGCCGGCCAGCCGCTCGGCGACCAGGATGCCCTCGGCGAAGCCCACGTGGGCCAGCTGCAGGGTCGGGACCAGGTCGCCGACCGCGGAGACGGTGGGCACGTTGGTGCGCATGTACTCGTCGACCAGGACGTAGCCGCGGTCCATCGCGACCCCGGCCTCCTCGTAGCCCAGGCCCTGCGAGACCGGGCCGCGGCCGATCGCGACCAGCAGCAGGTCGGCGTCGATCTGCTTGCCGTTCTCGGTGGAGACCCGGACACCGGTCTCGGTGTACTCGACACCCGAGAAGCGGGCCTTGAGCTCGAACTTGATGCCCCGCTTGCGGAAGGCGCGCTCCAGCAGCTTGGAGGAGTTCTCGTCCTCCAGCGGCACCAGGTGCGGCAGCGCCTCGACGATGGTGACGTCGACGCCGAAGGACTTCCAGACGGAGGCGAACTCGACGCCGATCACGCCGCCGCCGAGGATGACGGCCGACTTCGGGATCCGGTCGAGCTTGAGGGCGTGGTCCGAGGAGATCACCCGGTCGCCGTCGATGGTCAGGCCGGGGAGCGACTTCGGCACCGAGCCGGTGGCCAGCACGATGTGGCGGCCCTCGACCCGCTGGCCGTCGACGTCCACCGAGGTCGGCGAGGAGAGGCGGCCCTCGCCCTGGATGAAGGTGACCTTGCGGGAGGCGACCAGGCCCTGCAGGCCCTTGTACAGGCCGCTGACCACGTCGTCCTTGTACTTGTGGACGCCGTTGATGTCGATGCCCTGGAAGGTCGCCAGCACGCCGAACTCGGCGGCCTCGCGAGTCTCGTCGGCGATCTCGGCGGCGTGCAGCAGCGCCTTGGTGGGGATGCAACCCCGGTGCAGGCAGGTACCGCCCAGCTCGCCCTTCTCGACCAGGGCCACGCTCAGGCCCAGCTGAGCGGCACGGAGCGCCGCGGCGTAACCGCCGCTTCCGCCTCCGAGGATGACTACGTCGAAAACGGTGCTGGCGTCGTTCGCCACGTCACGTCCTCCATGCAATGGGTGTGGATCGTCCGGGCCGGTGCTGGTTTCCGCCTGTGCTGGATCGTCCAGCTTTCGGAAAGCCCTTGTGGGGCGCCCCAGCCGTGCCGGAAATACATCTTCGCACTTGTTCAACGCGACTGGTGTCCGGGTCCACTCCCCGGGGGGTCCAGCTGGTGGACCCGCACCCCGGCGGGACCCGCTGCGGGGCCCGTCAGCGCAGGTCACAGGCCTGGAATCGGGGGCCTTCGGGCTCGCCCGGGCCGCGTGTGACGGATGGTTCTTCCACTCAGTGGAACAAAGTTTCGCCGGAGGCGAACAGACGTCTGTACGGCGCCAGTGGCCTACCGATCGGTAACCGGGGCGAAAAGTCAAGGGGGAGAACGGCAGGGCCCGGTGCGGAAACCGCACCGGGCCCTGTGGGGCGCACGCCGGGATCAGCCCTGCGCGGTCTCCGCCGCCAGCTGCACCAGGGTCCGCACCGCGCTGCCGGTGCCGCCCTTCGGGGTGTAGCCGAACGGCGCGCTCTCGTGGAACGCCGGACCCGCGATGTCCAGGTGGGCCCAGTCGATGCCCTCGGCCACGAACTCCTTCAGGAACAGGCCGGCCACCAGGCCGCCGCCCATCCGGTTGCCCATGTTGGCGATGTCGGCGATCGGCGAGTCCATGCCCTTGCGCATCTCGGCGGGCATCGGCATCGGCCAGGACTGCTCGCCGGCCCGGCCGGCCACCGCGTGCAGCTTGTCGCGGTACTCGTCGGTGCCGCCCATCACACCGAAGGTGCGGTCGCCCAGGGCCAGCACCATCGCGCCGGTCAGGGTGGCCACGTCGACGATCGCGTCGGGGCCCTCCTCGCCGGCCCGGACGATCGCGTCGGCCAGCACCAGGCGGCCCTCGGCGTCGGTGTTCAGCACCTCGACGGTCTTGCCGCCGTACATCCGCAGCACGTCACCCGGGCGGGTGGCGGTGCCGGACGGCATGTTCTCGGCCAGCGCCAGCCAGCCGGTGACGTTGACCGCGAGGCCCAGGCGCTTGGCCGCGACCACGGCGGCGAACACGGCGGCGGCGCCGGCCATGTCGCACTTCATGGTCTCGTTGTGGCCGGCCGGCTTCAGCGAGATGCCGCCCGAGTCGTAGGTGATGCCCTTGCCGATGAACGCCAGGGTGCTCTTGGCCTTCGGGTGGGTGTAGGCGATCTTGACCAGCCGGGGCGGGTTGGCCGAGCCGTTGCCGACGCCCAGGATGCCGCCGAAGCCGCCCTTGGTCAGCGCCTTCTCGTCCAGCACCTCGACCTTGAGGCCGTGCTCCTTGCCGACCGACTGGGCGATGCTCGCGAAGGACTTCGGGTTCAGGTCGTTCGGCGGGGTGTTGACCAGGTCGCGGGCCCGGTTCATCTCCTCGCCCAGCACGGTGGCGCGCTCGATCGCGGCCTTGGCGTCCTTGCTGCCCTTGCGGCTGGTCAGCACGGTGAGCTCGCCGACCGGCTCCTTGCCGCCCTCGCCGGTGCGGTAGGCGGAGAAGTCGTAGGCACCCAGCAGGGCGCCGAGCGCGACCGCCTCGACCTCCTCGGCGGTCTCGGCGGGCAGCGCCAGACCGGCCTTCTTCGCCCCGGCCAGGGTGCGGCCGGCCACACCGGCGGCCCGGCGCAGCGTCTCGGCCGAGTAGGACTCGGCGGCCTCGCCCAGGCCGACGGCCAGCACGAAGCCCGCCTTGGCACCGCTGGGCGCCGGCAGCTTCACGGCCTCACCCTCGGCGCCGGTGGCGCCCAGGGTGCTGAGCAGGTCGGCCAGCCGGCCCTCGAACGCCTCGGTCACGGCCTCCGCGCCGGCGGCGACCACCAGGCCCTTGGGGCCCTTCGCCACGCCGACCACCAGGGCGTCCGCGCGCAGCGCGGTGGGGGAGGAGGTGCTCACAGACAGTGCAGTCACGTAATTGCGTCCTGTTCTTTCGCGGTCCACGGCCGGATGTGCGGCAGATGGCTACAAGCCCCAGCATGCTCCGTGGTGACGGCGCAGGGCTACGGTGCTCCAGGCATGGTAGTCCGCATGTTGGGATGGTGTGCCCCGTGGGAGCGGTCCCGAAAACCGGTGACTGCGCTGGCGATCCGGTCAGGGACCGAGCGTGATCGCCAGCAGTGCCGCGGTGCCCGCGGTCTCCACCAGTGCGCCGAGCACGTCGCCGGTGACCCCGCCGAACCGCCGCACGCAGCGCCGCAGCAGTGCGGCGGCGGCCAGTTGACCGAGGATCAGGGCCAGCGCGTACCGGGGGTGACGGCCGATCAGCGCCACCGCGAGGGCCGCCAGCGCGGTGCCGGCCAGCGCGGCCCGGGGCGTCACGGTGGCGGCGACCATGGCGCCCAGTCCGCCCGGCCGGGCGGCCGGCACCGGGCGCAGGCAGCCCCAGGCCAGTGCGCACCGCCCGGCCACCGCGCAGGTCACCGCGGCCACTAGGCCACGCTCCGCCGAGTGGGCGAACTGCTCTTCCAGTGCGGCCAGTTGACCGACGATCAGGAGCACCAGGGTGAGCACGCCGAACGGGCCGATGTCGGACTGCTTCATGATCCGCAGGGCGTCCTCGGCGGGCTTGCCGCTGCCCAGCCCGTCGGCCACGTCGGCCAGCCCGTCCAGGTGCAGACCCCGGGTCAGCCCGGCCAGCACGGCGAGCACCGCGACGGCCGCCAGCAGCGGCCCGCCGCGCGGCGCGACCAGCGCGCCGAGCCCGCCGGCCAGGGCGCCGAGCACCAGGCCGACCAGCGGTGCGGCCAGCATCGCCCGGCCGCCGGCCTCCCGGTCCCAGCGCTCGACCCGGACCCGGAAGACCGTCAGGGTGCCGAAGGCGAAGCGCAGGCCGGGCAGCCGCAGGGCGGACCCGCTCAGAGCTTGCCCAGCAGTTCGGCGGCGGTGGGCAGCCGGGGCGGGGTGCGCTTCGCGGCCGGGTGGGCGGGCTCGAACAGCTCCTCGGCCAGGGTGTCGGAGGCGGCCTGCAGCAGCGGCAGCGCCAGCACCGCGGCGACGCCCTCGCCGGTGGTGACCTGCTGCTCGTGCAGCGGGGTCAGGGTGAGCCGGTCGTAGGCCTTGGCCAGGGCCGGCTCGCCGGTCAGCGCGGCGGCCCGCCACCACTCCGGTGCCCGGAACGCGATCCGCTGGGCGACCAGCGCGCAGGCGGCGGAGACCACGCCGTCCAGCACCACGGGCAGCCGGCGCACCGCGGCCTGCAGCAGGAAGCCGGTGATCGCCGCGAAGTCGGCGCCGCCGGTGGCCGCGAGCAGCGCCAGCTGGTCGCCGAGCACGGGCCGGGCCCGGCGCAGCGAGTCGCGGATCGCCGCGCACTTGACCATCCAGACCCGGTCGTCGATGCCGGAGCCGCGCCCGCAGACGGCGGCCGCGTCGGTGCCGCAGAGCGCGCCGATCAGCACCGCGGCCACGGTGGTGGAGCCGACCCCGAGGTCGCCGAGCAGCACCAGGTCGGTGCCCAGGTCGGCCTCCTCGTCGGCCAGTTCGACGCCGGCGGCGAAGGCCCGGGCGGCCTCGTCCGGGGTGAGCGCGTCGGTCCGGTCGATCCGCCCGGAGCCGCGGCGCACCCGGAACCGGGTGACCTCCTCGGGGAACTCGTCCTCGGGCGCGTCCACCGCGAGGTCGACCACCCGCAGTTCGGCGCCGTACCGGCGGGCCAGCTTGGCCACCGGCGCGGTGCCCTCCAGCACTTCGCGCACCCGGCGGGCGGTGCCGCCGGCCGCCGGCAGCCGGGAGACGCCGAGCTCGGCGATGCCGTGGTCGGCGGCGAACAGCAGCACCTTGGCCGCGCCGACCGGGCGGACCGGCGAGGCCCCCTGCACGGAGGCGAGCCAGCTGCCCAGTTCCTCCAGCCGGCCGAAGCCGCCGCGCGGCTGGTCCAGCTCCTGCCAGCGCTCCTCGGCGGTGCGGCGGGCGCCGTCGTCGGGGCGCTCGACGCGGGAGGCGAACATATCGAGATCCACGGTGGTGTCCATCGCGGGGAACCTTACCAATCGGCTCCGCCCCGCAGGGGGGTCAGGAGGCGGCGTTCTTGATGGTGAGCGCCTGACCGGCGACCACCAGCAGCACCTGGTCGGCCGACTCGGCGACCGCCATGTTGAGCCGGCCCAGGGTGTCCCGGAACCGTCGCCCGGCCGCGGTGGCCGGCACCACGCCCAGCCCGACCTCGTTGCTGACCAGCACCACCCGGCGCCGGGTCAGCCGGACGGCCTCGGCCAGCTCGGCGCAGCGCATCGTCACGGAGGTCTCCGCCCAGCGGGCCCACTCGTCGTCGTCCCAGGCGTTGGCGCCGTCCATCACGTGGGTCAGCCACAGGCCCAGGCAGTCGATCAGCACCGGTGCCGGGTCGGCGGCGTCGGCCAGCACCCGCTCCAGCTCCCAGGTCTCGGCGGTGCGCCAGCCGTCCGGTCGGCGGGCCCGGTGCAGCTCGACCCGCCGGGCCCAGTCCGCGTCGTCCGCCCGGGTTCCGCCGGTGGCCACGTAGAGCACGTCGGGGTGGTCCAGGAGCAGCTGCTCGGCCCTCGTCGACTTGCCGGAGCGGGCCCCGCCGAGGATCAGGGTGCGTGTCATACGCTCCATCCTGGCCCACCGGGGTTGAGCGGTGGCAGGGCGGGCAGCCTGCCTGCTGAGCAGTCGACAGAAGGAGCGGACCATGGCGTGGACCTGGAAGTACCTGGCGGCGGACGGCGCGGTGGCCGGTCCGGCCGAGCCGGCCGAGGACTTCGGCAGCCAGGGCGACGCCGAGAGCTGGATCGGCGAGGAGTGGAAGACCCTCAAGGCGGACGGCGTGGACCGCGTGGTGCTGCTGGAGGATGGCGCCGAGATCTACACGATGAGCCTGCAGGAGTCCTGACGGGGCGTCACCGGGGCGTGCCGTGCCGGTCGGCTACTTGGTGCCGACCAGGTGCATCAGCGCGGCCACCTGCCGGTACGGGTCCGCCCGGCCGGCCCGGTCCTCGGCGTCCAGCAGCTGGCCGAGCTGGCGCCCGTCCACCGGGGCCGCGTGGTCCGGCATCGCGTCGGTGAAGACCCGCACGCCGTACCAGTGCCGCAGCGGCACCGAGACCTCGCGCAGCGTGGTGGCCAGGTCGGCCAGCCGGTCGGCGCGGGCGGTCAGGCCCAGCCGGTTGGTGTAGTGGTCCGAGTCGAAGGCCTGCAGGGCGGCCCGCCAGTCACCGGTGAGGCCGGCCCGCATGGCCAGCGCGTCCCGGTTGCGGGCGAGCAGCGAGAGCAGGCCGGCGGGCGCGACCATCCGGGCCAGCGAGGCGATCAGCGGGCCCGGGTCGGGCAGGTACATCAGCACGCCGTGGCAGAGCACCACGTCGAAGCTGCCGGGCGCGAACCAGCGCCCGCAGTGGTGGCCGTCCCCGCTGAGCAGCCGGACCCGCTCGCGCACCTGCGGCGGCTCGGCGCCGAGCATCGCCTGGGCGGCGCCCAGGGTGACCGGGTCGGAGTCCAGGCCGGTGATCCAGTGGCCGGCCCGGGCCAGCCGGACCGCCTGGGTGCCCTGGCCGCAGCCGACGTCCAGCACCCGCAGCGGGGCCCTGGTGGCCCGCTCGCCGAAGTGCCCGGTCAGCTGCTCGGCCAGCTGGCGGCCGACCATCTCCTGGCGGACCAGGTTGTGCAGGCCGCCCTGCCGGTCGAGCCAGGCGCCGGCACCGCCGGCGAAGGAGCCGCTGCGGGCCGGCAGGCCGTGCTGCCCGGCGTACCCGTGGGCGGCGTGGCCGGCCTGCTGGTGGCCGCGGTCGTGCCCCCCGCCGGCCTGCCCGGGCAGCGCGTACGGACCGGGCCCACCGCCGTTGACCGGGCTGGCGGGCGGCCGGTCGTACGGCAGCGGTTCCGCGGTCAGGGGTGCTCGCCCCGCTTCACCTGCGGCTTGGGCAGCCGCAGCCGGCGCAGCTGGAGGTTGCGCATCAGCGCGTACATCACGGCGCCGCGGGCGTTCTCCTCCGGGAAGCGGTTGGCGAGCGCGCGGCGCAGGCCGAAGCTGAGCCGGGCGAAGTCGATCACGACCAGGATCAGGAAGAGCAGGAAGAGCAGCGTGGAGAGCAGCTGCAGCAGCGGCACCCGGAGCACGCTGAGCACCAGGATCAGCACCGCGAACGGCAGGAAGAACTCGGCGACGGACCAGCGGGAGTCCATGTAGTCGCGGGCGAACCGGCGCACCGGGCCCTTGTCGCGGGCCGGCAGCGCCCGCTCGTCGCCGTTCAGCAGCGCCTCGCGCTGCTTCTCGCGCTGCACCCGCAGGCGCTCGCGCGACTGGCGGGCCGCCTCCTTGCGGTCCTTGGGCACGGTCACCCGCTGGCGGCGATTGGCCTCGGCGTCGCTGCGCTTCGGGGTGGGGCGGCCCTTCTTCGCCTGCGGATCGCGGGACTGGGGCGCGGCGTCCTGCTCGGCCAGTGCGGTGGCGGAGGAGGGGGCTTCATCTGAACGGCGTCGGAACACACGACCAGGGTACGGGGTGGCCGTCCCGGACGACGGACCCCAGGGGCGGCCCGACCACGGGTGAGGGTCCGGATCCACCTCGGGGAGGACGCCGGGACCGGTCCCGTCGTAGCAGTCTTGTTGCAGGTAGGTGTACTGCGGTCATTGCCACGCTGCACCTACACTCGCAGTAGATAATTCGGTACGAGATAGCAATCCGCAGCCCGGAGAAGGGGGCACCCGAGGCCCATGAGCGACGGAATCATGAAGCGTATGGGGTTGATCTTCCGCTCCAAGGCCAACAAGGCCCTGGACCGGGCGGAGGATCCCCGCGAGACGCTCGACTACTCGTACCAGAAGCAGCTCGAACTGCTGCAGAAGGTCCGCCGCGGGGTCGCCGACGTGGCCACCTCGCGCAAGCGCCTGGAGCTCCAGCTGACCCAGCTGCAGCAGCAGTCGGCCAAGTACGAGGACCAGGGCCGCAAGGCGCTCTCGCTGGGCCGGGAGGACCTGGCCCGTGAGGCGCTGACCCGCAAGTCGTCGATGCAGTCCCAGATCAACGACCTCCAGGTGCAGTACCAGCAGCTGCAGGCCGAGGAGGAGAAGCTCACGCTCGCCTCCCAGCGCCTGCAGGCCAAGGTGGACGCCTTCCGCACCAAGAAGGAGACCATCAAGGCGACCTACACCGCCGCCCAGGCGCAGACCCGGATCGCCGAGTCGTTCTCCGGCATCTCGGAGGAGATGGGCGACGTGGGCCTGGCGATCCAGCGGGCCGAGGACAAGACGGCGCAGATGCAGGCCCGGGCCGGCGCGATCGACGAGCTGCTCGCCTCCGGCGCGCTGGACGACTCCTCCGGCCTCGGCCGCAAGGACGACATCGAGGCCGAGCTGGAGCGGGTGGCCGGCGGCAGCGACGTCGAGCTGGAGCTCGCCCGGATGAAGGCCGAGCTGGGCGGCGGGCCGTCCGGCCCGGCCGCGATCGAGCAGGGCAACGGCGGTTCGCAGCACCAGCAGCAGCCGGGCCACGGGCAGCAGGACACCCCGCCCGGCACCATCAACTACCAGAAGTGACGTCCAGCCAGCTCCGAACGCAGGGAGATAGACCGGCATGATCATGCGGATCATGGGGGAGGGCCAGTTCGAGGTCGCCGACGAGCACCTCAACCGGCTGAACCAGCTCGACGACGAGCTGCTCGCGGCGCTGGACTCGGGTAACGAGACGGTGTTCCGCAGCACCCTGGACAACCTGCTCGGCGCGATCCGGGAGGTCGCCACCCCGGTGGCGGCCGACTACCTGGGCCCGTCCGACTCGATCCTGCCGCAGGACGGCGCCACCATCGAGGAGGTCCGCGAACTGCTCCGGGCCGAGGGCGACGGGCTGATCCCGGGCATCCCGGAGTAGGTCCGAGCACGTACCGAACGAGAGGGGCGGCACACCGAACGGTGTGCCGCCCCTCTCGGCGTGCGCGGGCGGCGCCTACGGCAGGGCCAGCATCCGGTCCAGCGCTGCCTTGGCGTACTTCTCGGTCTCCGGCTCCACCGTGATCACGTTCGGCACCCGGCCCTCGACCAGCGACTCCAGCGCCCAGACCAGGTGCGGCAGGTCGATCCGGTTCATCGTGGAGCAGAAGCAGACCGAGCGGTCCAGGAAGACGATCTCCTTGTCCGGGTGGGCGTTGGCCAGCCGGCGGACCAGGTTCAGCTCGGTGCCGATCGCCCACTTGGAGCCGGGCTCGGCGGCGTCCAGGGCCTTGATGATGTACTCGGTCGAGCCGACCTCGTCGGCGGCGGCGACCACCTCGTGGCGGCACTCCGGGTGCACCATCACGGTCACGCCCGGGATCCGCTCGCGGACCTCGCGCACCGAGTCCACGGTGAACCGGCCGTGCACCGAGCAGTGGCCGCGCCAGAGGATCATCTTGGCGTCGCGCAGCTGCTCGACGGTCAGGCCGCCGTTCGGCTTGTGCGGGTTGTAGAGCACGCAGTCGTCCAGCGAGAAGCCCATGTCCCGCACCGCGGTGTTGCGGCCCAGGTGCTGGTCCGGCAGGAAGAGCACCTTCTCGCCCTGCTCGAAGGCCCACTCCAGGGCGCGCTTGGCGTTGGAGGAGGTGCAGATGGTGCCGCCGTGCTTGCCGGTGAAGGCCTTGATGTCGGCGGAGGAGTTCATGTAGGAGACCGGCACCACGGTGTCGGCGATCCCGGCCTCGGTCAGCACGTCCCAGCACTCGGCGACCTGCTCGGCGGTGGCCATGTCGGCCATCGAGCAGCCGGCCGCCAGGTCGGGCAGCACGACCTGCTGGGCGGCGGTGGTGAGGATGTCCGCGGACTCGGCCATGAAGTGCACGCCGCAGAAGACGATGTACTCGGCCTCCGGGCGGGCCGCGGCGTCGCGGGCGAGCTTGAAGGAGTCACCGGTGACGTCGGCGAACTCGATGACCTCGTCGCGCTGGTAGTGGTGGCCCAGGATGAAGACGCGGTCACCGAGCTTGGCCTTGGCGGCGCGGGCGCGCTCGACCAGGTCCGGGTCGGAGGCCGGAGGCAGGTCGCCGGGGCACTCCACGCCGCGCTCGCTGTTCGGGTCGGCCTGGCGGCCGAGCAGGAGCAGGGCGAGCGGCGTGGCGGCGGGCTCGGCGAAGCTGGTGTCAACGGTGGTGGTCACGGGCGGGTGCCCTCCTGTGCGGCCGGACGCTCCCAGCCTTCTCGTCTATCTGACGTTATCTATGATAACCCGTTCGCGTCACTCTGACGATGGACATCGTGTCGATGTGACGCGATCGTCTGTGCGGTCTGTAGTGGCCCCGCGCAGCCGGTGCGGGGTGCCCTGGGAGCGTGTTTGCTGGAGCAATGAAGGCAATCGCGATCAATCGCTACGGTGGCCCGGAGGTCGTCGAGTACCTCGACCTGCCGGACCCCAAACTGGCCCCCGACGCGGTGCTGGTGCGGGTCCGGGCGGCCGGCGTCAACCCGGTGGACCGGCAGGTCCGCGAGGGCCTGGTGGACGCCGTCCTGGACGTGCACTTCCCGCTGGTCCTGGGCTGGGACGCGGCCGGGGTGGTGGAGCGGGTCGGCCCCGGCGTCACCGAGTACCAGGTGGGCGACAAGGTGATGGGCTACGTCCGCAAGGACTCCGTGCAGCACGGCACCTACGCCGAGCTGGTCGCCGCTCCCGTCCGGACCCTGGCGCACAAGCCCGCCTCGCTCGACTGGGCGCAGGCCGGCGGCCTGCCGCTGGCCGGGCTGACCGCCTACCAGGGGCTGCGCGACGCGCTCGCGGTCAAGCCCGGCGAGACGGTGCTGATCCACGCGGCGGCCGGCGGGGTGGGCAGCTTCGCCACCCAGATCGCGGTCGCGCTCGGCGCTCGGGTGATCGGCACCGCCGGCGAGCACAACCACGAGTACCTGCGCTCGCTGGGCGCCGAGCCGGTGCGCTACGGCAGCGGCCTGGTCGACCGGGTCAGGGCGCTCGCACCGCAAGGCGTGGACGCGGCCTTCGACCTGGTCGGCGGCCCGGCGCTGGCGGCCAGCCGGGAGCTGGTGGCCGACCCGGGGCGGATCGCCTCGATCGTCGACCCCGCGGTGCTCGACCTGGGCGGGCGCTTCGTCTTCGTCCGCCCCGACGCCGCCGACCTGGCCGCGCTCGCCGACCTGGCCGACGCCGGCCGGCTCACCGTCAACGTCGCCGCGACCTTCCCGCTGGCCCAGGCCGCCTCCGCCCAGTCGCTCAACGCCGAGGGCCGGACCAGGGGCAAGATCGTCCTCACGGTGGACTGATCACCGGCGTTCGGGAGAATGGGGACGACACCGCCGTCCGCAATCCGAACCACCCGGGAGACCTCCGGCCATGAGCAGCAGCAGACCGCCGGTCGACCTGGACGAGACCGACCGCCTGCTCCTCGCCCACCTGGGCCGGGACGGGCGGGCCTCGTACGCCGAGATCGGCCTGCTCGCCAACCTCTCCGCCACCGCCGTGCGCCGGCGGATCGACCGGCTGCGGGCCCGCGGCGTGGTCCGCGGCTTCACCGTGGTGCTCGACCCGGAACTGCTCGGCTGGCAGACCGAGGCCTTCGTCGAGGTGTACTGCCGCGAGCGCACCGCCCCCGAGGAGATCCTGGCCAGCCTGCGCCAGTTCCCCGAGGTGGTCGCGGCCTGGACGGTCACCGGCGACCCCGACGCGCTGGTGCACCTGCGGGCCGCCGACACCCGCCACCTGGAGGCGGTGATCGAGCGGATCCGCAAGGAGCCCGGGGTGCAGCGCAGCCGCAGCTCGGTGGTGCTCTCCCGGCTGATCGGCTGACGCAGGAATCCTGCGCGCCGGGCACGGAAGACGCTCGAAAACTGCCCGGCACGGCGCATTCGGACGCGCGCGCGTTCGACCTCGCTGCCTAGGCTGAACAGCAGTTATTCAGTCGAAGGAGCCTCCAGTGAGCCGCGCCCCGCACCGCATGCACCAGCCCGACAACGACCTGGTGGACCTGGTCTTCGGCTACATGCGCGAGCGCCTGCAGTACGACCCGGTGCCGCTCGACCACCCCGGCGACGGCGAGCAGCTGCGGGCCCACCTGGCCGGCCTGCTGAACGAGCACGGCAACGCGCCGGCCGACGTGCTCAAGCTCTACGACCACGAGCTGTCCCGCGCGGTGATCTCCGCCGACAGCCCGCGCTACCTCTCGTTCATCCCGTGCGCGCCGACCAAGGCCGCGCTGCTCTTCGACATGGTGGTCTCCTGCGCCTCGCTGCAGGGCATCTCCTGGCTGGAGGCGGCCGGGGCGATCGCCGCCGAGAACCAGGTGCTGCGGCTGATAGCCGACCGGGCCGGGCTGCCCGACACGGCCGGCGGCACCTTCGTCTCCGGCGGCTCGGCCGGCAACCTCTCCGCCCTGGTGGTCGCCCGGGACACCGCGCGCCGCAAGCTGGGGGTCGGGCCGGAGGTGCGGCTGCGGATCGCGGTGGCCGACCAGGTGCACTCCTCGGTGAAGAACACCTTCAACATCATCGGCGTGGAGGCCTTCAAGGTCCCGACCGTGGACCGCCGGTTCACCGGCGAGGCGCTGCGCGCGGCGCTCGCCGCCGACCCCAACCCGGAGACCGTGATCGCCGTGGTCGGCACCGCCGGCACCACCAACGAGGGCATCATCGACGACCTGCAGGGGCTCTCCCAGGTCACCCGCGAGCGCGGGCTGTGGTTCCACGTGGACGGCGCCTACGGCGGGGCCGGCCTGTTCGCCCCGTCGGTCCGCGAGCGCTACAACGGCATCGAGCACGCCGACTCCTTCGTGGTGGACCCGCACAAGTGGCTCTTCGCGCCGTTCGACTGCGCCGCGCTGATCTACCGCGAGCCGCGCCTGGCCAAGGCCGTGCACACCCAGGACGCCGGCTACCTGGACGTGCTGCACCACGAGGGCGACGAGTGGAACCCCACCGACTACGCCTACCACCTGACCCGCCGGGCCCGCGGCCTGCCGCTCTGGTTCTCGCTCGCCGTGCACGGCACCCAGGCCTACACCGACGCGATCGAGGCCGGCCTGACCCTGGCCCGCGAGACCGCCGAGCTGATCCGCCGCACCCCGCACCTGGAGCTGCTGCACGACCCGCAGCTCTCCGCGGTCTGCTTCCGCCGCACCGGCTGGACCGAGGAGCAGTACTACGCGTGGTCCCGGCAGCTGCTCGCGGACCAGGTGGGCTTCGTCACCCCGACCGGCTGGGACGGCGAGACGGTGGCCCGGTTCGCCTTCCTGCACCCGGGCACCACGATGGAGATGGTCCGGGAGATCCTCGACACCATGGTCTGAGGCACACCCTCCAGCTCCTGGAGCCACCTCCCGACTCCTAGAGGCACCTCCCGACTCCTAGAGGCACCTCCCGACTCCTAGAGGAAGCCGCCGCTCGGCAGGTACGCCGGCGGCGGCTTCATGCCGCGCAGGGCCAGGTAGCCGCGGTTCTCCAGGGTCAGCCCCAGGTCCAGGCCGACGTCCACCGCCCACTCCTGGTCGGCGGTCAGCCACTCCACCTTGGCCGGGGTGCCGACCGGCACCCGGGCCAGCGCCTCCAGCAGCAGCCGGGCGGCGAGCCGGCGGGAGGTGGCCGCCAGCAGCTTGACCGTGCCGCCGTCGCGGTAGCAGTAGCCGGTGCCGGCCATGGTGTCGCAGACCAGCAGCTCCTCGTAGTGGGCGAGCATCAGCTGGTGGTCGACGCCGTGCGCGGCGTCGCGCACCCGGCGGTCGATCGAGTCCAGCAGCTCCAGGTGCTTGGCGGTGCCGCGCAGCACCGGCAGCTCGGCGGCCGGCGGCAGCCCGGCGCGGTCCACCTCGCCGCTCAGCCGCATGGTCGGATGCAACTGGAAGCCGGCCCGGCGGTAGCGGCGGGCGGCCGCCGGGTCCACCGAGACGGTGATCATGCCGCGCAGGCAGCCGCGCCCGTGCTCGGCGGCCCGCTCCAGCAGCAGCCGCCCGACGCCCCGGCCCTGGTACTCGGGCAGCACCGCGGTCAGCGAGAGGATCCACACCCCCTCCCGGCGGGCCGACAGCGCGAAGCCGACCGGCCGGTCCTCGGCCACCGCGAGCCAGCAGCCGCCCGGGTCGGCGGCGGCCAGGTGCCTGGTCCGGGCGCGGTGGAAGACGTCCTGAGCCTCGGTCGGCAGGTGCTGCGGGCCGCCGTCACCGGAGGCGAGGTTGCCGAAGGCTGCCAGGGCGATCTCCCGGACGGCCTCGGCGTCGGCGTGGGAGTCGCGCAGTTGACGAAGGATCATCCCCCCATCTTCGCCGCCCGGCCCCGGACCGTGCCCCGGATTTTGCTCATGTGCGAGCATGGAACGGACAACGCGGACGGGCTCGGGCCCGCTCGCCGCGCACAAGGAACGCCAGAACCTCTGCCCGGAATCAAACCGGGCAGCCGCTGGTTGGCACTGGCGGCACAAATGTCGTCACAGACCGGGAGTAACAGATGACCGTCCAGGACGAGACCACCGTCGAGAGTGGTCTGCTCCTTACCGATGCCGCAGCGGCCAAGGTGAAGGCCCTGCTGGACCAGGAGGGCCGCGACGACCTCGCGCTGCGGGTCGCCGTGCAGCCTGGCGGCTGCTCGGGCCTGCGTTACCAGCTGTTCTTCGACGAGCGCTCGCTCGACGGCGACGTCGTCAAGGACTTCGGTGGCGTCAAGGTCGTCACCGACCGGATGAGCGCCCCGTACCTGGGCGGCGCCACCGTCGACTTCGTCGACACCATCGAGAAGCAGGGCTTCACCATCGACAACCCCAACGCCACGGGCTCCTGCGCCTGCGGCGACTCGTTCAGCTAAGCGACAGCGGTAGCCGAACGGCACACGGCGGCGGCCCCCGGAACCTTCCGGGGGCCGCCGCCGTGCTGTTCGCTGTGCCGTTCGGCGCGGGTCAGTTGCCCGCGCTCACCGGGCCGCCGTTCGGCGCCGACTCCAGCGGCACCGCGGAGCCGTCCCGCAGGCTGACCACCGAGCGGCCGTTCAGCGGCTGCGCCATGGTGCCGACGACCGACTGCTGGCGGGCCAGCGCCGGGCACATCTGGCCGGTGGGCTGGCGCTGGGTGATGATCACGTCCACCCCGACCACGCCCGGCTTGTCCTCACTGATCTTCAGGCCGTACTTGTCGCAGATGCCGCCGTCGAAGAAGACGGTCAGCTGGTTGCCCTTGGCCAGGTAGCTCAGCGGCTTGAAGGCCGCCGTGGGGTGGATCGGGTCCACCGGCTCCGGGGTGACGCCGCCGTTGCCGGGGGTGGGCTGCGCGGGGGCGCCGGGGGTGTTGTTGCCCTGCGGCGCCGGGGTGGGTGCGGAGCCACCAGCGCCCGTGCCGCCGCTGCCGCTGCCGCTGCCGGCGCCGGCGGAGGCCGAGCCGCCCGGGGCCGACGGGTCGGTGGAGCCGGGGGCCGAGGGCGCGCCGCTGGTGGCGCCCGTGGAGGCGGAGCCGGAGGGCGAGGCGCTGGAGGACGCCGAGGAGCTCGCGCCGGCCGTGTCGTGCTTGGCGCCGCTGCTGCTGCCGCAGGCGCTGACCGCCGCGGTCACCGACAGCAGCAGGGCGGCCGCTGCCAGCGCCCGCCGGCGGGCCGGCTGCCGGTGCGGAGCGGCCGGGCGGGGTGCGGTGGTCTTCTCGTCCATGGTGCGACGTCCTCCAGTGTTCGGCGGATCCCTGCTCGCAGCGGGTGGCTGCGCGGATCTGACGTGGCACCGCCGAAACCGGTTCCCGGTTCCCCGGAGCGGGTTCCGCGCCCGGGCTCAGCCGCCGTACTCGGCCATGGTGGCGACCAGTGCCCGGGTCCGGGCCGGCACGGTGATCGGGCGGTGCGGCGCGGAGCCGGGCTGGGGGGTGCCCACCTGGGCCGGCCAGAACCGGTTGAGCCGCCGCGAGGAGTCCAGCAGGGCGGCCAGGGTGTCCGGATCGGCCTCGCCGTGCTGGTGCGCGGGGGAGTGGGTGGGCTGCATGCGGAGGGGCTCCGATCGCCGGCCGCGGCGGCGCTGCCGCGGACTTCGGACCCCGGTCGGGCCCGTTGATCGCGACCCTAGGCGGCCCGGCGGCGCCCGGCCAGGCTTACCCGGTGGTAGTCCTCCGGCCGGCCCGAGAACGGGCGATCGCTACCTGCCCGGCACCGGCGGCCGGTACCGTGTGGGGGTTGTTCAGCAGCGCCCCCTACCGAGGAGTACACCCCGTGCGCATCGCCGTCGCCGGTTCGATCGCAACCGATCACCTGATGACCTTCCCGGGTCGGTTCGCGGACCAGCTGGTCCCCGAGCAGCTGCACACCGTCTCCCTCTCGTTCCTGGTGGACACGCTGGACATCCGCCGCGGCGGCGTGGCCCCGAACATCGCGTTCGGCATGGGCCTGCTCGGCCAGCGCCCGGTCCTGGTCGGCGCGGCCGGCGCCGACTTCGCCGAGTACCGCGCCTGGCTGGACCGGCACAACGTGGACACCGAGTCGGTGCGCATCTCGGAGAGCCGGCACACCGCCCGGTTCATGTGCACCACCGACCAGGACCAGAACCAGATCGCGTCGTTCTACACCGGCGCGATGAGCGAGGCCCGCAACATCGAGCTGAAGCCGATCGCCGACCGGGTCGGCGGCCTGGACCTGGTGCTGATCGGCGCCGACGACCCGGAGGCGATGGTCCGCCACACCCAGGAGTGCCGCAGCCGGGGCTACGCCTTCGCCGCCGACCCCTCGCAGCAGCTGGCCCGCCTGGAGGGCGAGGCGATCCGGGAGATCGTGGACGGCGCCGCCTACCTGTTCAGCAACGAGTACGAGGCCGCGCTGATCGAGTCCAAGACCGGCTGGGGCCCCGACGAGATCCTGGACCGGGTCGGCACCCGGATCACCACGCTGGGCGCCAAGGGCGCGCGGATCCAGCGCAAGGGCGAGCCGGACATCACCGTGCCCTGCGCCCCCGAGCTGACCAAGGCCGACCCGACCGGTGTCGGCGACGGCTTCCGGGCCGGCTTCCTCTCCGGCCTGGCCTGGGGCCTGGGCCTGGAGCGCTCCGCGCAGCTCGGCTGCATGGTGGCCACCCTGGTGATCGAGTCGGTCGGCCCGCAGGAGTACGAGCTGCGCCCGGCCAAGTTCCTGGAGCGCTTCCAGGGCGCCTACGGCCAGGAGGCCGCCGCCGAGCTGGCCGACAAGCTCGACGCCTGATCAGTCGGTGCGCCGCACCAGGTAGGCGGTGCCCCGGTCGCCCCCGTAGTCGGCGGCCGGGGCCTCGCCGCCGTACTCCTGACCGCGCATCTGGCACCAGGCGGGGATGTCCAGCCGGGCGGCCTCGTCGTCGGACAGCACCGCGACCAGGCCGCCGGGGGCCACCTCGCCGATCCGCCGGGCCAGTGCGATCACCGGCAGCGGGCAGCGCTTGCCCAACTCGTCCAGCACCAGGGTCCGCTGGGCGGCGGGTGCGGGTGCGGGTGCGGGGGCGGGCAGGTCGAGGCCGAGCGGTTCGCGGACCCGGGCGACCAGCTCCGGCAGCACCGTGAGGAACCGGTCCACCTGGGCCGCGGTGGTGCCGGCGGGCAGCGAGACCCGGACGTTGCCCTCGGTCAGCACGCCCATCGCGGCCAGCACGTGACTGGGGGTCAGCGTGCTGGAGGTGCAGGAGGAGCCGGAGGAGACCGCGAAGCCGGCCCGGTCCAGCTCGGTGAGCAGCACCTCGCCGTCGACGTAGAGGCAGGAGAAGGTGACCAGGTGGGGGAGTCGGCCGACGGGGTCGCCGACCACCTCGACCTCCGGAACCAGCCGCGGCACCTCGCGCCGGATCCGTTCCACCAGGGCGTGCAGCCGGGCGTTCTCGGCCGCCGCCCCGTCCCGCACGGCGCGCAGCGAGGCGGCCGCCGCGACGATGGCCGGCACGTTGACGTAGCCGGGGACCCGGCCGCCCTCCCGTTCGTCGGCCGGCAGCGCGGAGTTGAACCGGGTGCCCTTGCGCACGGCCAGCACGCCGACCCCGGCCGGGCCGCCCCACTTGTGCGCGCTGGCCGTCAGCAGCGACCAGCCGTGCGGGACCGGCAGCCGGCCGGCGCTCTGCGCGGCGTCCACCAGCAGCGGTACGCCGCCGAGGAGTTCGGCCGTCTCGGCGACCGGCTGCACCGTGCCGACCTCGTGGTTGGCCGACTGGAGCACCGCGAGCGCGGTGTCCGGGCGGACGGCGGCGGCGAACCGGGCGGGGTCGACCCGGCCGAGCCGGTCCACCGGGACGCTCTCGGCCTCGCCGCCGTCGGCCGCGTGCCGCTCGGCGGTGTGCAGCACGCTGGAGTGCTCGACGGCGGAGTGCAGCAGGTGACGGCCCGTCCGGCGGCGCCCGCGCAGCGCGCCCAGGACGCCGAGTTGGACGGCCTGGGTGCCGCCGGCGGTGAACGAGACCTCGTCGGGCCGGGCGCCCAGCACCTCGGCGACGGTCTCCCGGGCCGCGTCCAGCAGCATCCGGGCCTGTCGGCCGGAGCGGTAGAGCCGGGCCGGGTCGGCCCAGCCCTCGTCCAGGGCGGCGGTCAGTGCCTGGCGTGCGACGGGGTGCAGGGGGGCGGTTGAGGCGGCGTCGAAGTAGGCGCTCGGGGAGGACGACACACCGGACACCGTACCGGCCCCTCACGAACCGTCAGTCGATCTCCGCGGGCGGGTGGGTTTTGTCCGCTTCGTCCCCGTCCGACGGACCGTCACCCGGTCGTCCCAGTGGGCTCACTCGATCGGGCGTACGGAGTCCGAAAGGCCGCCATGACCTGGGAGTCCGCGCTTGCGGCGGCTGATCGGGTAGCCGGGCGGCGCGTTACCGGGACCTGCTCGTCAGGTCCGCATAAGGCTGGAGTAGGGTTTGGCCCGCATAAGCATTCAAACCGTGCCCGTGGACGGGTCGCCGGGGAGGCAACAGTACTCCGGGGGCGGCGCGCAGCGGGCGAGACTTCGGGAAGGCGCTACGTGAGTCCCAACGGCTCCGACCGCTCGCCGCGGCGCACGAAGCGGCGGAAGCTGCCTCAGGCGCTGGCACTGGGCCTCGTCATCGCGACCGCTACCGGCTGCTCGGCCAATGACCTGCCCAGGCTTGGCCTCCCCAGCCCTGTCACCAAGGACGGTCACCTCGTCCTCCAGATGTGGCAGGGGTCCTGGATCGCGGCGCTGGTGGTCGGCGTACTGATGTGGGGTCTGATCATCTGGAGCGTGATCTTCCACCGGCGCAGCCGCACCGGCATCGAGATCCCCACCCAGACCCGGTACAACATGCCCATCGAGGCGCTGTACACCGCGGTCCCCATCGTCATCGTCTCGGTCCTCTTCTACTTCGTCGCCCGCGACGAGGCGAAGCTGACGTCCGTCTCCGCGAAGCCGCAGCACTACGTCAACGTGGTGGGCTTCCAGTGGAGCTGGGCGTTCAACTACGAGAACACCGAGATTCCTGACCCCAACAGCCAGGTCGCCGCCTACGACGTGGGCACCCCCAAGGACATGCCGACCCTCTGGCTCCCCGTCAACGAGTCGGTGCAGTTCCGGCTGACCTCCCGTGACGTGATCCACGACTTCTGGCCCGTCAACTTCATGATGAAGATGGACGTCGTGCCGGGCGTGACGAACAAGTTCGAGGTCACCCCGACCGTGATCGGCACCTTCGACGGCAAGTGCGCGGAGCTCTGCGGCGTGGACCACTCCCGGATGCTCTTCAAGGTGAAGGTCGTTTCGCACGACGACTACGTGAAGCACCTGCAGGACCTGCGGGCCATGGGCCAGGCCGGCGCGGTGCCCTCGGGCATCACGAGCATGGGAAGTGAAGAGAAGTGACCATCCTCAACGAACCCGCCGCGGCCGGCGGGGCGCATGGGGGCACTGCCGCGGCCGGCGGATCCACGAAGCGGACCCGCACGCCCGGCGCCACCATCATCAAGTGGCTGACCACCACCGACCACAAGACGATCGGCACGATGTACCTCGGTACCTCGTTCGCGTTCTTCCTGATCGGTGGCATCCTCGCGCTGGTGATGCGCGCCGAGCTGGCTCGTCCGGGGACCCAGATCCTCTCGAACGAGCAGTTCAACCAGGCCTTCACCATGCACGGCACGATCATGCTGCTGATGTTCGCGACCCCGCTCTTCGCGGGCTTCGCGAACTGGATCATGCCGCTCCAGATCGGCGCCCCCGACGTCGCCTTCCCGCGACTGAACATGTTCGCCTACTGGCTCTACCTGTTCGGCTCGCTGATCGCGGTCGGCGGCTTCCTCACCCCGCAGGGTGCGGCCGACTTCGGTTGGTTCGCCTACTCGCCGCTCTCCGACGCGGTGCGTTCGCCGGGTGTCGGCGCCGACATGTGGATCATGGGTCTGGCCTTCTCCGGCTTCGGCACCATCCTCGGCGCGGTCAACTTCATCACCACGATCATCTGCATGCGCGCGCCCGGCATGACGATGTTCCGGATGTCGATCTTCGTCTGGAACGTCCTGCTGACCGCCGTGCTGGTGCTGCTGGCCTTCCCGGTGCTCGCCGCCGCGCTCTTCGCGCTGGAGGTGGACCGGAAGTTCGGGGCCCATATCTTCGACCCAACGAACGGTGGAGCCCTACTGTGGCAACACCTGTTCTGGTTCTTCGGTCACCCCGAGGTGTACATCATCGCGCTGCCGTTCTTCGGCATCGTCTCCGAGATCATCCCGGTCTTCAGTCGCAAGCCGATGTTCGGCTACTCCGGCCTGATCGCCGCGACGATCGGCATCGCCGGCCTCTCGGTGACGGTGTGGGCGCACCACATGTACGTCACCGGCCAGGTGCTGCTGCCGTTCTTCTCCTTCATGACCTTCCTGATCGCGGTCCCGACCGGTGTGAAGTTCTTCAACTGGGTCGGCACCATGTGGAAGGGCTCGCTCAGCTTCGAGACCCCGATGCTGTGGACCGTCGGCTTCCTGGTGACCTTCCTCTTCGGTGGTCTGACCGGTGTGCTGCTGGCCTCCCCGCCGATCGACTTCCACGTCTCGGACTCGTACTTCGTCGTCGCCCACTTCCACTACGTGGTGTTCGGCACCGTCGTCTTCGCGATGTTCGCCGGCTTCCACTTCTGGTGGCCGAAGATGACCGGCAAGATGCTGGACGAGCGGCTCGGCAAGATCACCTTCTGGACGCTGTTCATCGGCTTCCACAGCACCTTCCTGGTGCAGCACTGGCTCGGCGCCGAGGGCATGCCCCGCCGCTACGCCGACTACCTGGCCTCGGACGGCTTCACCACGCTGAACACCGTCTCGACCATCGGCTCGTTCCTGCTCGGCCTGTCGATCCTGCCGTTCCTCTACAACGTCTGGAAGACCGCCAAGTACGGCGAGAAGGTCGACGTCGACGACCCGTGGGGCTACGGCCGTTCGCTGGAGTGGGCGACCTCCTGCCCGCCGCCGCGGCACAACTTCCTCACCCTGCCGCGGATCCGGTCGGAATCCCCGGCCTTCGACCTGCACCACCCGGACATCGCGCAGCTCGACTACCTTGAGTACCACGGCCACCCGGCCAAGCACCTTGAGGGCGTCATCCCGGCTGAGTACGACCACGGCAAGAAGGAGAAGGGGGGCAACGCCTGATGAAGGAACAGGGCAAGATCTTCGCGGGTCTCTCCGTCTTCGTCCTGATCATGGCCATCACCTACGGTCTGTGGACGACGCACTCGTCGCACGGGATCGAGGCGGCCGGCACCACGGCGCTGTTCCTGGCCTTCGGCCTGTGCGCGTTCATCGCCTTCTACCTGGGCTTCACGGCCCGTCGGGTGGACCAGGGCGCGGGCGACAACCCCGAGGCCGAGGTCTCGGACGACGCCGGTGAGATGGGCTTCTTCGCCCCGCACAGCTGGCAGCCGCTCTCCCTGGCGATCGGTGGTGCGCTCGCCTTCTCCAGCATCATCTTCGGCTGGTGGCTGATGTTCTGGGCCGCTCCGATCATCGCGGTCGGCCTGTACGGCTGGGTCTTCGAGTTCTACCGCGGCGAGAACCAGAACCAGTAGGTTCCGGCGCTCGACCGACCGGGCGGGACCCCTCTTCGGAGGGGTCCCGCCCCTTTTGTTGGGCCGTTCCGGTGGCGCCTTCACCCGGCCGGGCGCAGTGGCGTGCGTGGGCCCGGTCCAGGTGCGGAGATGTTCCTACGATCTGATGCATCGTCCGAACCTCAGGAGGATCCGGTGACCGTCAGATGGGCAGGAGACCGGGGGAGCGCACGGGCCCGGGGCCGCCGCGGGGCGGCCTGGCTGGCCGTCACACCGCTGCTGGCGGCACCGCTGGCGGCCTGTTCCGACGGCGGTGGCTCGGCGCCGCGCGCGATCGACGCGGGACGGGCGGTGCGCACCTCGGCGACCGCCGACGCCGACCCGGGGAAGCCGTTCACGGTGACCGCCCAGGCCGGCGACCGGCTCACCGACGTGACGCTCAGCGGCCCGGACGGCCGCCAGGTGGCCGGCGTGCTGGACCCGGACGGCCACAGCTGGCACAGCACCGGGCCGCTGGCCCCGGGCACCCACTACACCGCCCGGATCGCCGCCGCCGACACGCACGGCGGCCGCGGCGAGACCAGCACCGACCTGACGACCGAGCAGGCCGCCCGGACGCTGGCCGTGACGCTGGGCCCCGACCTCGGCAAGGACACCTACGGGGTGGGCGAGCCGCTCACCGCGCAGCTCTCCGAGGCGGTCACCGACCCGGCCGCCCGGCAGCGGGTGGAGCAGGAGCTCTCGGTGGTCTCCACGCCCGCGGTGACCGGCGCCTGGTACTGGGTGGACGGCAAGGACCTGCACTTCCGGCCGCAGGACTACTGGCCGGCCGGGACCAAGGTGCGGCTCAGCTGGGACGGCCAGGGCACCGCGATCGACACCGCCGGGCTCTACGGCGGACCGGCCTCCACCGTCTCGTTCAGCACCGGCGACCGGGTCGAGGCGATCGTGGACGCGTCCAGCGACCAGATGACCTTCAAGCGCAACGGCGAGGTGGTCAGCACCATGCCGGTGACCACCGGCAAGCCCGGCTTCGACACCCGCAACGGCATCAAGGTGGTGCTGGGCCAGGAGCGTTCGGTGCAGATGAAGAGCGAGACCATCGGCATCGCGCAGGGCAGCAGCGAGTCCTACGACCTCAAGGTCGAGTGGGCCACCCGGGTGACCTGGAGCGGCGAGTACGTGCACGCGGCGCCCTGGTCGGTGGGCTCGCAGGGCGTGGAGAACGTCAGCCACGGCTGCACCGGGATGAGCACCGACAACGCCAAGTGGTTCTACGAGCAGACCCGGGTGGGCGACATCGTCCAGGTGGTGAACAGCCACGGGCACCAGATGGAGCCGTTCGGCAACGGCTTCGGGGACTGGAACGTGTCCTGGAGCGACTGGCTCAAGGGCAGTGCGCTGGGGCACCCGGTCAGCACCGGGGCACCGCAGCCGGCCGCCCAGGCGGCCGCCACGCTGCGGCCGCAGACCTAGCGACCCGCCGACCCGTAGACGAGGTCCAGCGCGCCGGTGACGGCCGCCTGGGCCTCGTCGCGGGTCAGGCCCAGGCGCTGCACCCGGCCGGCGAACTCGGTGGCCGCACCGGCCGCGAGCCGGTGCGCGGTGTCGCCCACCGCGGCCACCAGGGTGCCGCGCCGCCCGTGCGTCTCCACCACGCCGTCGGCCTCCAGCTCGCGGTAGGCCCGGGCCACCGTGTTGGCGGCCAGGCCGAGCTGCTCGGCCAGGGCCCGCACCGTCGGCAGCTTCAGCCCGGCGGGCAGCGCGCCCGCCCTGGCCTGCTCGGCGATCTGCGAGCGCAGCTGCTCGTACGGGGGAGTGGGCCCGGCGTGGTCGATGCTCAGTTGCACTTGCTGCGGCTCCTTGTGCGGGGCTGACGGGGCGTCACCATATTGTGCACCCGTGCGCGCCGGCCCCGGCGGGTGACGGGTGGATATGCCAAGGGCCCCTGCCCGGCGGATGCCGGGCAGGGGCCCTCAGGTGGCTGACTGCAGGTGGGGATCAGTGGTGGCCGTGGCCGCTGGTGATCTCCTTGAACTCCTCGGCGGTCGCCTTGGGGATCTGGTTCCCCTCGCCGAAGTACCCCTCGGAGAGCTTGGCCCGGGTCTTGGCGACCACGCCGGCCTTGCGGGCGACGCCGTTCTCGTCCACCTCGGCGGGCAGCTCGACCGGCTCGTACTGCTCGTGGTTGGTGAGCTTGTGCAGCGCGGTCGGGTCGAGCTGGGCGTGCACCTCGACGAACTCACCGTGCGGCAGCCGCTTGATGACACCGGTCTCGCGGCCGTGCAGCACCTTCTCCTTGTCACGGCGCTGCAGGCCGAGGCACCAGCGCTTGGTCACGAAGAAGACGATCACCGGGACGATGAACGAACCGGCCCGCACGAAGTACGTGATGTCGTTCAGCGACAGGTGGAAGTGGGTCGCGATCAGGTCGTTGCCACCGCCGGAGAGCAGCACCAGGTACAGGCTGATCCAGGCGGCACCGAGGGCGGTGCGGACCGGGGCGTTGCGCGGGCGGTCCAGGATGTGGTGCTCGCGCTTGTCGCCGGTGATCCAGCTCTCGATGAACGGGTAGACCGCGATGGCCACCAGGACCAGCGGGAAGAGCATCAGCGGGATGAACACGCCCAGGTTCAGCGTGTGGCCCCAGGCCCGGACCTCCCAGCCCGGCATGACGCGGATCAGACCCTCGGCGAAGCCCATGTACCAGTCGGGCTGGGCGTCGGTGGAGACCTGGTCCGGACGGTACGGGCCGTAGGCCCAGACCGGGTTGACCGAGGCGATCGCGGACATCGCCGCGATGATGCCGAAGACCAGGAAGAAGAAGCCACCGGCCTTGGCCATGTAGACCGGCATCAGCGGCATGCCGACGACGTTCTTCTCGGTCCGGCCCGGGCCCGCCCACTGGGTGTGCTTGTGGTAGAAGACCAGGATCAGGTGCGCCACCAGCAGGCCGAGCATGATGCCCGGGATCAGCAGCACGTGGATGGTGAAGAACCGCGGCACGATGTCGGTGCCGGGGAACTCCCCGCCGAACAGGAAGAACGAGATGTAGGTGCCCACCAGCGGGACGGCCAGGATCGCGCCCTCCATGAACCGGATGCCGGTGCCGGAGAGCAGGTCGTCGGGGAGCGAGTACCCGAGGAAGCCGTCGAAGAAGCCCAGGAAGAGCAGCAGGAAGCCGAAGATCCAGTTGATCTCGCGGGGCTTGCGGAACGCGCCGGTGAAGAAG
This sequence comes from Kitasatospora viridis, assembly GCF_007829815.1. Lineage (NCBI taxonomy): Bacteria > Bacillati > Actinomycetota > Actinomycetes > Kitasatosporales > Streptomycetaceae > Kitasatospora > Kitasatospora viridis. The sequence continues at coordinate 4,708,047 of NZ_VIWT01000001.1, forward strand.
ACGCGCATCATGTGCACGAACATCGCGGCGACGAAGACGATGGCGGCCCAGTGGTGGATCTGACGGATCAGCAGACCGCCGCGGACCTCGAAGCTGATGTTCAGCGTCGAGGCGTAGGCCTCCGACATGTGGATGCCGTTGAGCGGGGCGTAGGAGCCGTTGTAGACGACCTCGCCCATGCTGGGCTTGAAGAAGAGCGTCAGGTAGACGCCCGTCAGGATGATGATGATGAAGGTGTAGAGGCAGATCTCACCGAGCATGAAGGACCAGTGGTCCGGGAAGATCTTCCGCAGGTTGGACTTGGCCAGGGAGTAGATCCCGAGCCGGCCGTCCAGGTAGTCCGCGGCGGCCTCGGCCTTGTTCGCGGGCTTGGCGCGAGTGCTGGCCGGAGCGGCCTGCTTGGCGCTGGAGGAGGAACTCATGCGCTGCGCTCCCAGAAGCTCGGGCCGACGGGCTTGGCGAAGTCCTGGGTGGCGATCAGGTAGCCCGACGGATCGGTGGTGATCTTCAGCTGCGGCAGCGGGTGGCCGGCCGGGCCGAAGATGACGCGGGCGCCGTCCGACAGGTCGAAGGTCGACTGGTGGCACGGGCAGAGGGCGTGGTGGGTCTGCTGCTCGTACAGCGAGATCGGGCAACCGACGTGGGTGCAGATCTTGGAGTAGGCGAGCACGCCCTCGAAGCCCAGGCCCTTGGACTTGTCGTCCTTGATGTCGTCCGGCTGGATGCGGATCAGCATCAGCGCGTCCTTGGCGATGGCCTGCTGGAAGTCCTCGTCGGTCTCCTGCAGACCGCCCGGGCGGGAGGCCGACGGGCCGGGCTTGGCGAACGTCAGCGAACCGATGCCGATGTCCTCGGCCTTCATCGGCTCGTTGGTGTTCATGTTGATCAGGCGGATGGGGGCGTCCGGGGTCGCCTCCTTCCAGCCGGTGCTGTCCAGGCTCTTCTCCGGCAGCGGACCGAGGTCGCGCAGCAGCATCACGCCGGAGAGCGGGACCAGCGCCATCGAGCCGATCAGGGTGTTGCGGATCATCTTGCGGCGGCCGAAGCCGGACTCGCCGGCACCGGTCTTGAACTGCTGGATGACGTCCGCGCGGGTCTCGTCGTCGGCCTCGATCGCGTGGCGCTCGGCCGGCAGCTCGACGTCCGACATCAGGGTGCGGGCCCAGTGCACGGCGCCGGCGCCGATGCAGAAGAGCGCGACGCCGAGGGTCATGCCCAGCGCGAAGTTCAGCGCGCTGATGTGGCCCAGCGGGAAGATGTAGACGATCTTCGACTTGTCGATCGCCACGTAGGAGGCGATGAAGCCCACGGTGGCGAGCATCGACACGACGAACATCAGGGACACCTGACGCTCGGCACGCTTGGCGGCCCGCTCGTCGATGTCGGTCCGGCGCGGCTCGTGGGCCGGCAGGCCCGGGTCCGCGAACGGGTTCTCGGCGACGGCGGCCTCGCCGTGGCCGTGGACGGCGTCGTGCGCCGTCGGCAGGTTGTCGTCTGACATGTCGTGGCTCATGACTTCTTGGCCTTGGTGGTGTGGGCTGCGACCCAGATCGCGACGGCGATCAGGACGCCGAGGCCGAAGATCCAGCCGAACAGACCCTCGGTGACCGGACCGAGGCTGCCGAGCGACAGGCCACCGGGGTTGGGCGCCTCGTTCGCCTGGTAGCGCACGAAGGCCACGATCTGCTGCTTCTGCTGCTCCGGCATGGTGCTGTCCGGGAAGGACGGCATGTTCTGCGGGCCGGTCTGCATGGCCTCGTAGATGTACTTCGGGTCGACGTTCTCCAGCGACGGGGCGAACTTGCCCTGCGTCAGAGCACCACCGGCACCGGCGAAGTTGTGGCACTGAGAGCAGTTGGTCCGGAACAGGTCGCCACCCTTGGAGATGGCGTCCGTCTCGGTGGAGGTGTACTGGTCCTTGGTCGGCGTCGCCGGGCCGGGGCCGAGCGAAGCGACGAAGGCGGCCAGCTGGTCGATCTCGGACTGGTTGTAGATGGTCTTCTTGCGCGGGACCTGGGCGCCGGGCTGCTGCGCGGGCATGCGACCGGTACCGACCTGGAAGTCGACGGCGGCGGAGCCCACACCGACCAGGCTCGGGCCCATGCTGCTGCCCTGGCCGTTCAGTCCGTGGCAGGAGGAGCAGCCGACGGCGAAGAGCCGCTTGCCCTCGTCGATCGCGAGCGACTGCGCGGAGCTGTCGGCCTGCGCCTGCTCGGTGGGCGCGAACGCGGCGTACAGCCCCCCGGAGGCCACGAGGGCGAAGAGTAGGACGACGAGCGCTGCCAGTGGGTGGCGCCGTCGTGCGGAGAGCTTTTTCACGGAATACCCCGGTGTCAGGATCTGGTCGTCTGGAGGTGCCCGGTGTCGGTGTCGGCACCGGCAGGGGGCAGGGGCACGGGCAAAGGACCCGGCGCCGTGGGGCGGTCGGGTCCGGCCGGCGAGCCAGCGACCTGATCGGCTACTTGATCAGGTAGATGGTCGCGAACAGGCCGATCCAGACCACGTCGACGAAGTGCCAGTAGTACGACACGACGATCGCCGCGGTGGCCTGCTCATGCGTGAACCGCTTGGCGGCGTAGGTCCGCCCCAGCACCAGCAGGAAGGCGATCAGACCGCCCGTCACGTGGAGCCCGTGGAAGCCGGTGGTCAGGTAGAACACCGAGCCGTACGGGTCGGAGGACAACGAGAGGTGGTCCTTCTTCACCAGCGAGGTGTACTCGTAGATCTGACCGCCGATGAAGGTTGCGCCCATCACGAAGGTCACCGCGAACCACGACCGGAGCTTCTTCACGTCACCGCGCTCGGCGGCGAAGACGCCGAGCTGACAGGTGAGCGAGGAGAGCACCAGGATCGTGGTGTTCACGGAGGAGAAGGGGACGTTGAGGGCATGCGCCTTCTCGGCCCAGAAGTCTGGTCCCTTCACGGAACGCGCCGTGAAGTACATCGCGAAGAGGGCCGCGAAGAACATCAGCTCGGAACTCAACCAGACGATGGTTCCGACACTGGTCATGTTCGGTCGGTTGACCGATCCATGCGCGTGCCCGGTTTCTGTTGCTGTTGCTGTCGCCACGACCGACATTATGTCGGTCCCTTATTCCGTCTTCACGCCGGGGGGTCTTCCTCGGAGTGTCCGGTGCGTGCGGTATGCCCGGATGGCTGCACCAGGGGGTTTACCACTCCCGGGCCCCTCCGGACAGCCCGTCAGCACGGGCGGCTGACGTTCCCTCGCCCAGTCGGGTGACGGTGGCTCAGTTCCGCGGACGGGGCCGGATCGCGACTGTGCGCGCCGATCTCGTGCCGGACGCTCACCGGGACGGGTGATCGGGGAGTAGCATCCGGAGGTGGTGGACGTGGTCTGGATCACATTCGTCTGACACATGGGAGCAGGTCCTGATGACGCACAGCAGCGACGAGGCGCTCACCGTCCTCGTCTACAGCGACGACCGCAACACCCGGGCGCAGGTGCTCGCGGCCCTCGGCCGGCGCCCGGCGGCCGACCTGCCCGAGGTCGAGTACCAGGAGTGCGCGACCACTCCCGCGGTCCTGCGGGCACTTGAGAAGGGCGGGGTGGACCTCTGCGTCTTCGACGGCGAGGCGGTTCCGGCCGGCGGCCTCGGCCTGGCCCGGCAGGTGAAGGACGAGATCTACGGCTGCCCGCCGGTGCTGGTGCTGATCGGGCGCCCGCAGGACAGCTGGTTGGCCGCCTGGAGCCGGGCCGACGCGGCGATCTCCCAGCCGGTGGACCCGGTGGCGCTGGCCGAGGCGGTGGCCACCCTGTTGCGGGCCCGGCTCGGCGCCAGGTCACTGGCCCGCTGAGCCGGCCTGCGGTCCGGCCCGGCGGACGGTCGGCCGGGGCCGGCGCCCCGGCCGTCTCAGCAGGAGAGAAGGGCCGCCGTCCACGCGACGGCGGCCCTTCCGCGCTCGCTAGGCTGACCGCGTCCCTCCCGACAACGGCGCACCTGGAGAACCGGTCATGGCGAACGTGAACCCTGCGAACGGCGGCGACGACCCCGTGCAGGTGAGCCGCACCTGGCCGGACGTGCTGAGCAGCCTGCTGGCCGGCACCGACCTGGACCGCGCCGACACCGCCTGGGCGATGGACCGGATCATGAGCGGCGAGGCCAGCCCGGTGCAGGTGGCCGGCTTCATGGTGGCGCTGCGGGCCAAGGGCGAGACCGTGGACGAGGTCAGCGGCCTGGTCGAGGCGATGTACGCGCACGCCCGCCCGCTGGAGATCCCCGGGCCGGCCGTGGACATCGTCGGCACCGGCGGCGACCGGGCCAAGACCGTCAACATCTCCACCATGTCGGCGATCGTCGCCGCGGCGGCCGGCGCCAAGGTGGTCAAGCACGGCAACCGGGCCGCCTCCTCGGCCAGCGGCTCCTCGGACGTGCTGGAGAAGCTGGGCGTGCGGCTGGACCTGACGCCCCGTCGGGTCGCCGAGGTGGCCGAGGAGGTCGGGCTGACCTTCTGCTTCGCCGCCACCTTCCACCCCGCGATGCGGCACACCGCCGCCGCCCGGCGCGACCTCGGGGTGCCGACCGCCTTCAACATCCTCGGCCCGCTGACCAACCCGGCCCGGGTGACGGCGCACGCGGTCGGCTGCTTCGACACCCGGCTGGCCGGCCTGATCGCCGGGGTGCTCGCCGAACGCGGCTCCACCGCGCTGGTCTTCCGCGGCGACGACGGGCTGGACGAGCTGACCGTCTGCACCACCTCGCGGGTCTGGCTGGTCCGCGACGGCCGGGTCACCGAGACCGTGCTCGACCCGCGCGAGCTGGGCATCGAACTGGTCGCGATCGAGGCGCTGCGCGGTGCGGACGCCGAGTACAACGCGGCGGTGGCCCGCCGGGTGCTGGCCGGCGAGCGCGGGCCGGTGCGGGACGCGGTGGTGCTCAACTCCGCTGCCGCGCTGGTCGCGTTGGACCTCACCGCGGCGCCGCTGACCGAGCAGCTGGCGGCCGCCATGAAGCGCACCGAGGAGGCCCTGGACTCCGGCGCCGCCGCCGCGCTGCTGGACCGCTGGTCGGCGGCCACCGCGCGGTAGCACCCGCGCAGTCGCCCGCCATCCGGTCGGTGGTCCGGATGGCGGACGGCGGATTGACCACTCCTCGGTCGGCTGCTTAGAGTCTGCGCCAGGTCATGAGTGACAGCGCGACAAGCCCCAGCTTGCTGTCCGGCAACCCTCCGTCCGTGGCGGGGTGCCCTGGGTGAAGACCGGGCCGAGCGGCGAGGTGCCGCCGGCAAGCGCGGACCACCGGACTTTTCGCACCCCCGGGGTCCCTGACCCAGGAGGAGTGCATCCCGATGTCGTCCACCAACGCCGCTGCCGCCACCACCGTCACTGCTGCTCCCGCCGCCTTCGCCGAGCCGCTCGCCGTGCTGGGCTCCGAGGTCGAGGTCCCGCTGGTCTCCGGCGAGAAGGTCGGCTACGCCGCCCTCGACTACGCGGCCAGCGCCCCCGCGCTGCGCCGGGTCTGGGACGACGTCGCCGCCTACGCCCCGTACTACGGCAGCGTGCACCGCGGCGCCGGCTACCTCTCCCAGCTCTCCACCGAGCTGTACGAGCAGAGCCGGCAGGCCGTCGCCGACTTCCTCGACCTGCGCGAGGGCGACCAGGTGGTCTTCACCCGGGCCACCACCGACTCGCTCAACCTGCTGGCCGGCGCGGTGCCCGCCGGCACCCGGGTGTTCGCCTTCGAGACCGAGCACCACGCCTCCCTGCTGCCGTGGCAGCAGGCCGGACTGGCCGTCACCTACCTGCGGGCGCCGCGCTCGCACGCCGAGGCGGTGGCCGCGCTGGACGCCGCGCTGGCCGCCGACCCGGCCGGGCCGGACGCGCCCCGGCTGCTCTGCGTCACCGGCGCCTCCAACGTGACCGGCGAGCTCTGGCCGATCGCCGAGCTCACCGGGACCGCGCACCGGCACGGCGCCCGGGTGGTCGTGGACGCCGCCCAGCTGGCCCCGCACCACCGGGTCTCGGTGCGCGAACTGGACGTGGACTGGATCGCCTTCTCCGGCCACAAGCTCTACGCGCCCTTCGGCGCGGGCGTGTTGGCCGGCCGGGCCGACTGGCTGGACGCGGCCGAGCCCTACCTGGCCGGCGGCGGCGCCTCCCGCACCGTGGCCCGGCAGGCGGACGGTTCGGTGGCGGTGGAGTGGCACCGGGGCCCGGCCCGGCACGAGGCCGGCTCGCCCAACGTGATCGGCGCCTACGCGATCGCCTCCGCCTGCCGGGCGCTCACCGAGGCCGGCCTGGACGCGCTGCGCGAGCGCGAGGAACTGCTGATCGAGCGGCTCACCGAGGGCCTGGCCGCCGTGCCCGAGGTGCGGGTGCTCAGCCTGTTCGGCGCCGACGCCGCCCGGGTCGGCGTGCTCTCCTTCGTGGTGCGGGGCTGGAACAGCTCGCACTTCTCGGCGGCGCTCTCCGCCGAGTACGGCATCGGCGTGCGGGACGGGCTGTTCTGCGCGCACCCGCTGGTGCGCACGCTGCTCGGTTCCGAGGACACCGCCCCGTCCGAGTGCGGCGCGCCGGAGCCCTCGCTGCCGGGGGAGCGCAGCCTGAACGCGATCCGGGTCAGCTTCGGCGCCGGCACGCCGCTGGAGCACGTGGACCGGTTCCTGGCCGCGGTGCGCGAGCTGGTCACCGACGGGGCGCGCTGGAACTACCGCAACGAGGGCGGCCGTTGCGTGGCGGACACCCGCCGCTGAGCGGGGCCGGGCCCGGTCAGCCGTCCAGGCCGATCGAGAACGCCGCCTCCAGGTCGTGCTGGGAGTAGGTGCGGAAGGAGATGTGGGTCTCCGTCGAGGTGACGCCGGGGACCTTGTTGAGCCGGGCCGGGATCACCTCGGCCAGGTCGTCGTGATGGCGCACCCGGACCATCGCGATCAGGTCGTACCCGCCGGTGACCGAGTACACCTCGCTCACGCCGTCGATCGCGGCGATGGCCTCGGCGATCTCGGGGATCCGGTCGACGCTGGTCTTGACGAGCACGATGGCAGTGATCACGAGGAGGCTCCTGGATTGGGGACGGGATCAGGGTATCCGGCCCGCCTGGCACCCACCCAGAGGGCCAGGAAGCCGCCGGCGAAGCCGATCACGTGGGCCAGGTAGGCGACCCCGGGCCCGGCCTGCGGGGCCTGCGGCCGCATGGCCGGCGCCGACCACCACTGCACCGCGAACCAGAGCCCCAGCACCAGCCAGGCCGGGAACCGCAGCGGCAGGAAGAGCAGCACCGGCACCAGCGCGGTGACCCGGGCCCGCGGGTAGAGCCGCAGGTACCCGCCGAGCACCCCGGCGATCGCGCCCGAGGCGCCGACCAGCGGGCGCAGCGCGGCCGGCCCGGCGTGCGCGGTCAGCGCGTACCCGTAGACCGCCAGCAGGCCGGCCGCCAGGTAGAAGAGGAGGAACCGGGCGCGGCCGAGCCGCTGCTCCACCGCCGGGCCGAAGACCTGGAGGAAGAGCATGTTGCCCAGCAGGTGCAGCCAGCCGCCGTGCACGAAGAGCGCGGTGAGGGCCGAGAGCCACGGGCGCTTGCCGGGCGTGGCGAGCAGCGGGCAGCCGGGCAGCGGCGGCGCCGCGCCGGCCAGCCGATCGGCCGTCAGCGGACGGTCGGTCAGCAGCTCGGCCGGCACCGCGCCCCAGCGCTGCTGGTAGCGCTGGGCGGCGCAGGCCCGGTCGGCCGGCCGGCTGCCGTAGGCCGGGTCCAGCCCGCTCGGCCCGGCCAGGAAGACCAGGCAGTTGACCGCGATCAGCAGGTAGGTCACCAGCGGTGCGGGGCTGCGCAGCACCTGGCGGAACGGGCTCACGGACATGCGGCGATGCATTCCGCGCGGCGGTCGCGGCGACACCGGCCGGTCCGCCGGGCGGGTGAGGTGTCCAGCAGGTGGACATCTCACGGTTCGGCGCCCGGGGGCGGATAAGCAGCCCATAAGGTGGGGGCCTGGCCGGCACCAGGGCCGGACCAGGAGCCGCCGAGAGGACCCGATTCCCATGACCGCCGTCCCCCTGCCCACGGCCGAGACCCGCTGGCGCTGCACGCTCTGCGGGAACCTGACCCGGTTCGACGTGACCCGGTCCTCGCGGGCCGTCGAGTTCATCCACCTGGACCTGGCCGGCGAGCCCAAGGTGGAGGAGCGCGAGGTGCTCAGCGAGACCGTCGAGTCGGTGCGCTGCCGCTGGTGCAACGCGGTCGACCAGGTCGAGCTGGTGTCCCGCCCGGGAGCGGGCGAAGAGGGCTGACCCGGACCGCCGCGGAGCGAGGGGTTCCGTACGTGGTGTCCGCCCAGGTGCCGCGCACGAGACAATTGTTCCGAGCGGTGTGTCAGCAGACCAGGGATCGGAGCCGAGGACGCGATGGAAGCAGCGAGTCAGGCCGCCGAGCCCGGAGTCGATGAAGCGGTCGACGACGTGGCCGACCACGCGGTCCGCGAAGCGGCGGCCGCGGCGTCCGGCGAGCCCGACGGGCAGCCGGCCGCCGAGCAGTTGGACCGGCCGCTGCCCGAGGGCGTCCGGCGCCGGGTGATCGGCCTGGCCGCCGACGCGCTCGGCGGCCTGCCGCTCGGCGACCTGCCCGCCACCCTGCGCCCGTACGCCAAGTTCACCCCCGTCCGCCGGGCCCGCTACGCCGGCACCGCGCTGGCCGCCGCGCTGGAGGCCGACCCGGTCTTCCGCTCCCGGATAGCGGACCGGCTGCGGGCCGGCCAGCCCGACCTGGTCGGCGCGCTGGAGGCCGGCCAGGTGCCCGGCGCGGCGGAGCCGCTGGACGTGGCCGCCGCCGCCTACCTGCTGCGCAGCAAGGGCTGGACCCGGCTGGTGGCGGAGGCCGGCGAGGAGGCCGAGCGCTCCGAGGTGGCGGACGCCGCCGCCGAGTCGGCCCGGCTGGTGGAGAAGCTCCAGGAGGAGCTGGCCGCCACCCGGGCCGCCGCCCGCGGCGACCTGGAGCGCCAGCGGGCCGAGGGCGAGCACGCCCGGCGGGAGTTGGAGTCGCTGCGCAAGAAGGTGCGCAGCCTGGAGGCGGACACCAAGCGGGCCCAGGCGCAGAGCCGCAAGCTGCAGGGCGAGCTGGACGCGGCCCGGGCCGCGGGGGCGGCCGAGAAGGCGGCGGCGGAGGCCGAGGGCCGGCGGCTGCGGCACCGGGTGACCGAGCTGGAGGGCGCGCTGGAGTCCGGGCGCCGCTCGGCCCGGGAGGGGCGCAGCGTGGCCGACATGCGGCTGCGGCTGCTGCTGGACACCGTGCTGCAGTCGGCCCAGGGCCTGCAGCGCGAGCTGGCCCTGCCGGTCACCCAGCTGCACCCGGCCGACCTGGTGGACGCGGTGGAGCCCGGCTCGGCCTCGCCGCACGACGTGGCCCGGCGCGGCCTGGCCGAGGACGACCCGGCGCTGCTGGACCAGCTGCTGGCGATCCCTCAGGTGCACCTGGTGGTGGACGGCTACAACGTCACCAAGACCGGCTACCCGACGCTGCCGCTGGAGCAGCAGCGGCTGCGGCTGCTCGGCGGGCTGGCGATGCTGGCGCAGCGCACCCAGGCGGAGGTGACCTGCGTCTTCGACGGGCAGGACCTGGACGTGCCGGTGATCATGGCGCCGCCGCGCGGGGTGCGGGTGCGGTTCAGCCGGACCGGGCAGACCGCCGACGAGCTGATCCGCCAGCTGGTCCGGGCCGAGCCGCAGGGCCGCCCGGTGGTGGTGGTCTCGGCCGACCGCGAGGTGGCCGACGGAGTGCGCAAGGCCGGGGCGCGCCCGGTCGCCTCGACCCTGCTGCTCAACCGGCTGGCCCGCAGCTGACGGACGGTCGGGCCGGTGCGCCACCCGTGGTGCGGTGAAGGGACGGTGAAATCCGTTCCACCGAAGGGTGTGCGTCCACCGGAGGGAGTGGCGTAGCGATGTGATGTTCAGTAGGGTCCGGCGTCAAACCTATTTTTCCGGTCACTCATCCGATCGGGTGAGACCGGCAGAAGAAGGAGCGCTCCCTTGGCGTCCCACCGCCGTCCGAAGCAGCCGAGCCGTGCACGGGTCGCCGTGCTCACCGCCGCTGCGGCCACCGCGGTCGCCATCTCGTCGCAGACCGGCGCCTGGGCCGACCCCAAGCCCTCGCTCGACGACGTCAAGGCGCAGGTCGACGGCCTCAACCAGCAGGCCGAGGCGGCCTCGGAGCAGTACGACGGCGCCAAGGAGCGCGGCGACCAGCTCCGCCAGCAGGCCTCCCAGCTGCAGGACGAGGTGGCCCGCACCCAGCAGCAGGTGACGGACCTGCAGACCGGGCTCGGCTCGGTGGCCGCGGACCAGTACCGCAACGGCGGCATCGACCCCTCGGTGCAGCTGATGCTGAACTCCAACCCGCAGACCTACCTCGACGAGACCTCCAGCATGCAGGTCGCCACCGACACCGAGACCGACGCGCTCAAGTCGCTCACCGGTGAGCAGCGCAAGCTGGACCAGGAGAAGAAGGAAGCCGCGGACACCCTGGCCGAGCTGGACCGCTCGACCCAGGAGCTGAACCAGGCCAAGCAGGACGTGCAGACCAAGCTGGCCGCCGCGCAGAAGCTGCTCAACTCGCTGAGCGCCGCCGACCGGGCCCAGCTGGCCGCCCAGGACCGTGCCTCGCGCAGCGACGTGCGCCCGCCGCTCAACCTGCCGCCGGCCGCCGGCTACGCGGGCAACGCGGTGGCCGCCGCGCTCTCCCGGCTCGGCGACAGCTACGTCTGGGGCGCCACCGGCTCCACCACCTTCGACTGCTCGGGCCTGATGCAGTGGTCCTACTCGCAGGCCGGCGTCTCGCTGCCGCGCACCTCGCAGGAGCAGGCCACCGTCGGCACCGCGGTGCCGAGCCTGGCCCAGGCCCAGCCGGGCGACCTGGTGATCTACGGCGCCGACGCGCACCACGTGGGCATGTACATCGGCAACGGCCAGGTGGTGCACGCCCCGCACACCGGTGACGTGGTGCGGATCGCCCAGGCCACCTCGATCGGCCCGATCAACACCATCCGCCGGGTCTGACCCGCCGTCGCCGCCGCTGGCCGGTCCCGCCGCTGAGGGCCGGTCAGCTCGTCCGGCGCCCCGCCGTGTGAACCGCGCCACCCGTGCGTGGACGACCTGATCACCCGTCGGTGAGGGTCATATCACGCACGGTCAAAGTTGGACCTTTCTTCCGACAAAGATTTGAACAGATCACGGATCTGTCACTAGGGTCGGCACTCGGACCACCGCGATGGCGCTCACCCGACCCGGGTGGCAGTGGGGGTCACCGCCGAGTCTGGAAGGCAGCACGGACAGTTGACTGTCCGGGGGGAACCCCTGCGGGGGCGCTGCGGACCGGAGCCGGGGAACCACGTTCCTCCGGGGTGAATCGGCGCCAGGTCGGCCGTCAGGCCGTGAGGCGTCGTAGGGCAACTTCCAGCCCGAACCCGTCAGCTCACCCGGTAGGCGGTCTAGGGAAGAAGGATTCGTGGCGTCCCATCGTCGTCCCAAGCCCGTCGGCCGTACCCGCGCGTCGATCCTGACCGCCGCTGCCGCGACCGCCGTCGCCCTCTCCACCCAGACCAGCGCGCACGCCGACCCGGCGCCCACCCTGGACCAGGTGAAGACCCAGGTCGACGACCTGAACCAGAAGGCCGAGGCGGCCGACCAGGCCTACGTCGGCGCGCAGGAGAAGCAGCAGACGCTGCAGCAGCAGGCGAGCCAGCTGCAGGACCAGGTGGCCCGGCAGCAGGACCAGGTGACGAACCTGCAGAACGGCCTGGCCGGCATGGCCGCCGACCAGTACGCGAACGGCGGGATATCCCCGACCGTCCAGCTGATGCTCAACTCGCACCCGGACACCTTCCTGAACCAGGTCGGCTCCATCAACGAGCTGAACAGCACGCAGAGCGCCACCCTCAAGGACCTCCAGCAGGAACAGCGCAAGCTGGACCAGGACAAGACGGAGACCACCGCCAAGCTGGCCGAGCTGGACGCCACCACCACCCAGCTGAAGGCCACCAAGGACGACGCGCAGGCCAAGCTGAAGGCCGCTCAGGACCTGCTGAACTCGCTGACCGAGCAGCAGCGCCAGGCGATCGCCGCCCAGGAGGCGCAGGCCGCCGCCAAGGCCCAGGCCGCCGCCCAGCAGGCCGCCGCGCAGGCCCAGAGCGCCGCCTCGCAGCAGCAGGCCGCCTCCCGGGGCAGCGGGCGCACCGACCTCGGCTCGACCGGCACGCCGTCCACGATCTCCGCGGGCAACTCGCACGCCGCCGCCGCGATCGCCGCCGCCGTCTCCAAGCTCGGCTCGCCGTACGTCTACGGCGCCACCGGCCCGAGCACCTTCGACTGCTCCGGCCTGATGCAGTGGGCCTACGCGCAGGCCGGCGTCTCGCTGCCGCGCACCTCGCAGGAGCAGGCCTCGGCCGGCACCAACATCGGCACCGACATCTCCAAGGCCCAGCCCGGTGACCTGATCATCTTCTTCGCCGACGAGTCGCACGTCGGCATGTACGTCGGCGGCGGGCAGATCATCCACGCCCCGCACACCGGCGCGGTGGTCCGCTACGAGTCCGCCACGGTGATGCAGATCGCGGCCATCGTGCGCCCCTGACGCACCACCCGACGCACCGTCGCGCAGCGCCCGACGCACCGTCGCGCAGCGCCCGACGCATCGTCAAGGAACGGCCCGGCCCCCGACTGGGGAGCCGGGCCGTTCCCGTTCTGATGTCCGATTAGGGGTCAAATATTCGTATCGGTAGGGGTTTGGACTCGTCCGTCCCGACTCGCTAACGTCGGCGCTGACCGACCGCTCTTGGTCGGTCCAGCAGCCGATTGGAGCCGTCAGCCGATGGCGATGCCGCAACGCCCGGTACTCCCGGGCCGTACCTCCCAGCAGGGCCCCAGGCGGCTCGCCCGGGTGCTGGCGGTCACCGCCGCCGCGACCACCGCGCTGGCGATAACGGCCGGCACCCCGGCCCAGGCGGCGCCCGGCGGCCGACCCGACAAGAACGAGGTCAAGGCCCAGGTCGACCAGCTCTACACGGAGGCCGAGCAGGCCGGCGAGCGCTCCACCGCCGCCGAGGAGGACGCCAAGCGGCTGCAGACCGAGGCCACCTCGCTGCAGGGCGAGGTGGCCCGGCAGCAGGACGCGCTGAACACCATGCGCACCGGCCTGTCCGGCCTGGCCGCCGCCCAGTACCGGGCCGGCGGGATGGACCCCGCGGTCCAGCTGATGCTCTCCAGCGACCCCGACGGCTACCTGGCCCGGGCCCGCACCCTGGCCCAGCTCGGCGAGGAGCGGGCCGACTCGCTGCGGGCCGTCCAGCAGCAGCAGCGCCGGTTGGACCAGCGGCGGGCCGAGGCCACCGGCAAGCTGGCCGAGCTGGAGGCGGTGCGCACCGCGCTGGCCCGGAGCAAACAGGAGGTGCAAGCCAAACTCCGCGCCGCCCAGGCGCTGCTGAACACCCTGACCGCCGCCGAGCAGGCCCAGCTGGCCGCCCAGGACGCCCGGGAGGCCGAGCAGCGGGCCACCCGCGGCACCGACCGGGTCGACCTGGGCAGCCTGCCGCCCTCCTCGGACCGGGCCGCCGTCGCGGTGGCCGCCGCGCTGAGCAGGCTCGGCTCGCCGTACGTGTACGGAGCCACCGGACCCGGTACCTTCGACTGCTCCGGTCTGATGTACTGGAGCTGGCGGCAGGCGGGAGTGACCCTGCCGCGCACCTCGCAGGCGCAGGCGTTCGGGGGGCAGCGGATCAGCCTGGCGCAGGCTCGACCGGGAGACCTGGTGATCTTCTTCAACGACATGCACCACGTCGGCATGTACCTCGGCGGGGGCACGGTCATCCACGCCCCCTACCCGGGCGCCCGGGTGCGCTACGAGAGCGTCGCGGCGATGCCGGTCGCGGCGGTGGTGCGGCCCTGAGCGCGGACCCCCACGGCTGGGAGCGCTGGGCGGGGCTTCCCGTTGACGGACACCCCGGTACGGCGAGCCGCACCGGGGTGTCCCGGCGCACCGCCCTGCTCCTGGTGGCCGGGGCGCTGACCCAGCTCTCGCTGCCGCTCGCCACCGCCCCCGCGCCCACCGCCGGACCGGACGGCACCGGACCCACCGCCGACCGGCCGGCCGACGCGCTGGCCCGGCACGCCCAGGCGCTGCGCGACGGCCCGCTGGCCGCCCTGGAACTGGCCGAGCTGGCCTACCGCCCGCTCGGCCAGGACGCCACCGGACTCACCGCCGAGCTGAGCTACCGGCTGCGCGGCTACGACGACCACCCCGCACTGCTGCGCCGCCGGCTCACCCTGGCCGGCGGGGCGGTCACCGGCGAGACGGCCGCCCCGGGCAGCGCCGCCGCGCCCTGGGACCTCGGCCCGGTGCGGCCCGTCCGGGGCGTGCACTGCCTGGTGCTCGGACCGGCCGACCCGGCCGACGTGGCCGCGCTGGCCGCGGTCGGCGACCGCGCGGTGCCCGCCGTCGACGAGGTCTGGGGGAGCGCCTGGGCCGACCGGCTGGTGCTCCAGCTGCCCGCCACCGAGCCGCAGTTCGCCCAGCTGCTGGGCGTCGACCCGGGCGCCTACCAGGGCATAGCCGCCGTCACCAGCGCCGCGGCCGGGGCACCGGTGAACACCCCGGCGGACCGGGTGATGGTCAACCCGGACGCCTTCCGGCAGCTCAGCGCGATGGGCAAGCAGGTGGTGATCACCCACGAGAGCACCCACGTGGCGACCCGGGCGGACACCCACCCGTGGACCCCGCTCTGGCTCTCCGAGGGCGCGGCGGACTGGACCGGCTACCGGGGCACCGGCCGCACCGCCCGGCAGATCGCGCCGGAACTGGCCCAGGACGTGGCGGCCGGCAAGCTGCCCACCGCGCTGCCCGCCGACGCCGACTTCGCGGCCGGCTCGGACGGGATCGCCCAGGCCTACGAACTCGCCTGGCTGGCCTGCGACCTGATCGCCCAGCAGCACGGGCAGCAGGCGCTGGTGGACTTCTACCGGGCGGTCGGCGCGGCCGGCGCCGGGGCCGGCCGGGACCAGCAGCTGGACCGGGTGCTGCAGCGGCAGTTCGGCTACGGCCTGGCCCGGTTCACCGCCGACTGGATCGCCGAGGTGCGCAGCCGGTTGGAACCCACCGGGGCCTGAGCCCCGGGCGGGCACCCCGTCAGTCGTCCAGCAGGCTCTGCTCGTAGGCGATGCCCGGGCGGACCGGGTAGGACTGCGGCTCGGCGGCCGCCAGCACCTCGGTGTCCTCGGCCGGTTCGGGGCGCGGGCCCTGGGTGGACTGCCAGAGGCGGCGGCAGGACAGGATCGTGGTGGCCACCAGCAGCAGGTTGCGGGCCGTCAGGATGCCGACGCCGACCGGCTGGCTGGACGTCACGTCCGCGAAGAACATCGGGAACTCGCCGGTGGTCAGCGCGGTGCAGACCAGCACCATGATCGCGACCGGCTTCTGGTTGCTGCCGCGCACGGTCAGGCAGACCGCGGCCAGGCCGACCAGCCAGATCATGTACTGCGGGCTGATCACCCGGCTGGTCACGGTGAAGACCAGCAGCGCGGCCAGCGCGGCGTCGTAGAGCGTGCCGGGCTGCCAGCGGCGGGCCCGCACCCGCCAGTAGAGCAGCCAGCCGAAGCCGAGCAGGGTGGCGGCCATCGAGACCTTGGAGATCACCGTGACCCAGGGCCCGAGCAGCTCGACCGAGCCGTAGTTCATCGAGACCTGGCCGTGCCAGACCCCGAACATCCGGGCGAAGTGCAGCGGCAGTGCGCCCACCGACTCCACCTCGATGCCGCGGTCGGCCTGGAAGGTGAGGAACTGGAAGGCGCCGTTCATGCCGGCGGCGATCAGGAAGGAGAGGGTGGCCACGGCGGCGGCCGCCGCCGTCCAGGACCGCCGGGTGCGGCGGCCGCGCGGGGTGCCGGCCAGCGCCAGGATCGGCCAGATCTTCACCAGCCCGCCGATGCCCAGCAGCACGCCGCCGAGCACCGGTCGGCGCAGCAGCACCAGCAGGCCGGTCACCGCGATCGCGGTGACCAGGATGTCGTAGCGGCAGTAGACCGTCGGGCCGAGCAGCGAGACGCCGGCGATCCAGACCCAGGCGCCGGCCAGCGAGCGGCCGCGGCGCAGGCCGGAGCGGACCAGCATGGCCATCGCGATCCCGTCGAAGAGCATCGCGAAGACCCAGAACGAGACCAGGTAGGACCACGGCAGCAGGCCCGGCAGCAGCATCACC
The DNA here is from genome assembly GCF_007829815.1 of Kitasatospora viridis. Classification (NCBI taxonomy): domain Bacteria; kingdom Bacillati; phylum Actinomycetota; class Actinomycetes; order Kitasatosporales; family Streptomycetaceae; genus Kitasatospora; species Kitasatospora viridis. The sequence continues at coordinate 4,724,235 of NZ_VIWT01000001.1, forward strand.
AGGGCGGCGCCCGGCGGGTACTGCCAGGTCACGTCGTCCATCGGGAAGGTGCCGGTCTGCAGCACCTCGTACCAGCCGTGGTAGATCACCGAGACGTCGGTGGTCACGTCCAGGCCGCCGAGCTTGATGATGCCGGCGGTGATCAGGATCAGCAGGGTCCGGGTCACCACCCAGCTGGAGAGCACGCCCCAGAGCGCGCCCCGGCCCGGCACCGCGGCCGAGACGGCGGTCGCCCCGGGCGGTGGGGGAGCGGCCAGGGCGAGTGCGCCGCTGCCTTCGCTGCCGGTCCGGCTCTCCGGACCGTCCTGCGCCACCACCACTGAGCTCCCTCGTTGTCTCGCCGCACGTGCCTACCGGCCACCCCGCGGGCAGCGGTCGTACGCCCGTCCGTCGATAAGGACAGGCCCGGCGGAGAAACGGTTGCGCCCTGCTCATCCGTTCCCAGAGCTGGCGCGGTCGTTCCCGCCGAGACGGCATGGTGACCTATGGTACGGATCGGCGGGGGGAGAACCATGCACCCCCCTGACCGTGCGAGGCGTGGCCGTATGCCGAAGACCCTCATCGTCACCAACGACTTTCCCCCGCGCCCGGGCGGGATCCAGCGCTTCGTCCACAGCATGGCCCTGCGGCAGCCCGCCGACGAGATCGTGGTGTACGCCTCGTCCTGGCGGGACGGGGAGGAGACCGCGCGGTTCGACGCGGAGCAGCCCTTTCGGGTGATCCGCGACCCGGCCACCATGTTGCTGCCGAACCCGCGCACGGCCCGCCGGGCGGCGCGGATCCTGCGGGACGAGCGGTGCGAGGCGGTCTGGTTCGGCGCGGCCGCCCCGCTCGGCCTGCTGGCCCCCGCGCTGCGCCGGGCCGGTGCCCGGCGGCTGGTCGGCATGACCCACGGCCACGAGGCGGCCTGGGCCCAGCTGCCCGGCTCCCGGCAGATGCTGCGCAAGGTGGGCGAGGCGACCGACGCGCTCACCTACCTGGGCGAGTACACCCGGACCCGGATCGCCGGCGCGCTCGGCCCCGGCCCGGCCACCCGGATGGTGCACCTGCCGCCCGGGGTGGACGAGCGGGTCTTCCACCCCGGCTCGGGCGGTGCGGCGGTGCGCGAGCGGCTCGGGCTCACCGACCGTCCGGTGGTGGTGTGCGTCTCCCGGCTGGTCCCGCGCAAGGGGCAGGACACGCTGATCGCCGCACTGCCGCGGGTCCTCGCGGCCGAGCCGGACGCGGTGCTGCTGATCGTCGGCGGCGGGCCCTACCTGCCCGCGCTGCGGCGCCTCGCCGAGCGGCTCAAGGTGGCCTCCTCGGTGGTGTTCACCGGCGAGGTGCCGTGGTCCGAGCTGCCGGCCCACTACGGGGCCGGGGACGTCTTCGCGATGCCCTGCCGGACCAGGCGGGGCGGCCTGGACGTGGAGGGGCTGGGGATGGTCTACCTGGAGGCCTCGGCCACCGGGCTGCCGGTGCTGGCCGGGGACTCCGGCGGGGCGCCGGACGCGGTGCGCGAGGGCGAGACCGGGTACGTGGTGCCCGGGCGCTCGCCGGAGCGGGTGGCCGAGCGGCTGGTGCGGCTGCTCGGCGACCGGGCGCTGCGGGAGCGGCTCGGGGCGGCCGGGCGGGCCTGGGTGGAGGCCGAGTGGCGCTGGGAGCTGCTGGCGGCCCGGCTGCGCGGGCTGCTGCGGACGGACTGATCCGGACGGACTGGGGCCGGCCCGGGCCGGCCCCAGCGGGCGTCACTTCCGGTAGAGCGCCTCGATCTCGGCCGCGTAGTCCTTCAGCACCACGTTGCGCTTGAGCTTGAGCGAGGGGGTCAGGTAGCCGTTCTCCTCGGAGAAGACGGTGTCCAGCAGCTTGAACTTCTTGACCGCCTCGGCGTGCGACACCGCCTTGTTGCCCTCGTCGACCGCCTCCTGGAGGGCGGCCAGCAGCTGCGGGTCCTCGCGCAGCTCGGCCAGGGTGGCCGCGGGCCGGTGGTTGAGCTCCAGCCACTTCGGCAGGAACTCCTGGTCGACGGTGATCAGGCAGGCGATGAACGGCTTGCGGTCGCCGACCACCATGACCTCGCCGACCAGCGGGTGGGCCCGGATCCGGTCCTCGATCACCGCGGGGGCGACGTTCTTGCCGCCCGCCGTGATGATGATCTCCTTCTTGCGGCCGGTGATGGTGAGGAAGCCGTCGGAGTCCAGCGAGCCCAGATCGCCGGTGGCGAACCAGCCGTCCTGCAGCGCCTCGGCGGTGGCGGTCGGGTTGTTCCAGTAGCCGGTGAAGACCTGCGGGCCCTTGAAGCAGACCTCGCCGTCCTCGGCGATCCGCACGGCGGAGCCGGGCAGCGGCTGGCCGACCGTGCCGATCTTCTGCTTGTCGTGCGGGTTGAAGGCGGTGGCGCCGGCCGTCTCGGTCAGGCCGTAGCCCTCCAGCACGGTGAAGCCGATGCCCCGGTAGAAGTGGCCCAGCCGCTCGCCCAGCGGCGCGCCGCCGGAGATCGCGTGGGTGGCCCGGCCGCCGAGCGCGGCCCGCAGCTTGCTGTAGACCAGCTTGTCGAAGACCTTGTGCTTGAGCCGCAGCAGCAGGCCGGCGCCGCCGACCTCCAGGGCCCGGCTGTAGGCGATCGCCACGTCGGTGGCCTGGTCGAAGATCTTGCCCTTGCCCTCGGACTGGGCCTTCGCCCGCGCCGTGTTGAAGACCTTCTCGAAGACCCGGGGCACGCCCAGGATCAGGGTCGGCCGGAACGAGGCCAGCTCGGCGGTGACGTCCTTGATGTCCGAGACGTGGCCCAGCTTGGTGGCGGAGATGAAGGTCGCGACCTCGGCGATCCGGCCGAGCACGTGGGCCAGCGGCAGGAAGAGCAGCGTGGAGCTCTGACCGGGGACGAAGAGCTCCGGCATCCTGGTGGTCACGTTGCCGAGCTCGTGCATGAAGTTGCGGTGGGTCAGCTGACAGCCCTTCGGGCGGCCGGTGGTGCCCGAGGTGTAGACGATCGAGGCGAGCGAGTCCGGTCCGGGCTCGCGGCGGCGCTCGGCGATCGTCGCGTCCGCGACGTCGGCGCCGAGTTCGGCCAGCTCGGCCAGGCCGTCGCGCTCGATCTGCCAGGTGTGCCGCAGCTCGGGCAGCTGCTCGCGCACCGACTCGACCACGGCGGCGTGGCCGTCGGTCTCGGTGACCACCGCGACCGCGCCGGAGTCGCCGAGGATCCACTGCACCTGCTCGGCCGAGGAGGTCTCGTAGACCGGCACGGTGATCGCGCCCGCGCACCAGATCGCGAAGTCCAGCAGGGTCCACTCCCAGCGGGTGCGCGACATCACGGCGACCCGGTCGCCCGGCCGCACCCCGGCGGCGACCAGGCCCTTGGCGGCCTGGTGCACCTCGGCGAGGAAAGCAGCGGCGGTGACGTCCTGCCAGCGGCCGTCCACCTTCTTCGCGAGCACCACCCCGGCGGGGCTGCGCTCGGCGTTCTGGTGGACCAGGTCGGAGAGGTTGCCACCGCTCGGGACCTGGTAGAGGGCCGGAAGGCTGAACTCGTCGAGCACTGCTGCTCCTCGTCTGCGACGCTGCGGGACGGCAGGACGTTACTGCCCGGTAGTCAGCTTGGGGTAGGGGGGTCGGGTTTCTTGTTCGAAGTGTCACATCCGCGGACGAACCCTGACCGAACGTCGTTCGTTGCGATTCGCACGATACGGCAGCCGCAAGGTGACCCATGGGTAGCCCCCGCACGCACGGGCGCCGAGCCCGCGCGCGGTAGCCTTCCATGGCACCGACCGCGCGCACGGGACACACGGAGGCCCACCCATGGCGGAACACACCAGGTCGAGCATCGTCATCGCGGCGACCCCGGCCGAGGTGATGGCGGTGATCGCCGACTTCGAGGCGTACCCCGCCTGGACGGGTGAGGTCAAGGAGATCGAGGTGCTCGGCCGCACCGCCGAGGGCCGCGCCGGCGAGGTCCGGCTGCTGCTGGACGCCGGCGCGATCCGCGACGAGCACGTGCTGGCCTACACCTGGGACGGCGACCGCGAGGTCTCCTGGACCCTGGTGAAGAGTCAGATGCTCCGCTCGCTGGACGGCTCCTACGCGCTGGCCCCGACCGCCGGCGGCACCGAGGTGACCTACCAGCTGGCCGTCGACGTGAAGATCCCGATGCTCGGCATGATCAAGCGCAAGGCCGAGAAGGTCATCATCGACCGCGCGCTGGCCGGTCTGAAGAAGCGGGTCGAGACGCCCTGATGACCAGGCTGGTGCTGGTCACCGGGGACGGACCGGCGATCCCCGCGGTGGCCGCCGCGAGCGCGGCGCACAGCGCGGCGCAGGGTGCGCGCACCCTGCTGCTGGCCGCCGACGACCCGCACCGGCTGCTGGACGAGCAGGTCGGCGTCCGGCTCACCGACGCCGCCGCCCCGGTCCGCGACGGGCTCTGGGCGCTGCGGCTGGACGAGCAGCAGGCCTTCCGGCACGCCGTGGCCGCGCTCGACGGCAAGCTGCGCACCGGTTACGACCTGCTGGGCGTCGAGCCGCTGGACCCGGAGGAGCTCACCGCGCTGCCCGGCACCCGCCAACTCGCCCTGCTGCGCGCGCTGCGCCGCCCCGCCGACGCCTACGACCTGATCGTGGTCGCCGCCCCCGGGCCCGCCGAGCTGACCGCGGCCCTGGCGCTGCCCGAGCAGCTGGACCGCTACCTGGCCCGGCTGCTGCCCGAGCAGCGGCAGGCCGCCCGGGCGCTGCGCCCGCTGCTGGCGGCGGTGGCCGGGGTGCCGATGCCGGCCGACTGGATCTACTCGGCGCGGGCCTGGGCGGCGGCGGAGCTGGCCGCCACCCGGCAGGTGATCGAGTCGCCGCGGACCTCGGTGCGGCTCGCGCTGAGCGCCCCGGCCGGCTCGGTGCCGGCGTTGCGCCGGGCGGCGGCCGGGCTGGCGCTGTTCGGGCACCGGCTGGACGCGGTCGCGGTGCACCGCGCGCTGCCCGCCGCCGCGGTGGACTCCGCCGACCCCTGGCTGGCCGCCCGGGCGGCGGCCGAGCGGGCCGAGCTGGCGGGGATCGCGCTGGGCGTACCGGTGCTGACGGCGGACCAGACGGCCGAGGGGCCGGACGCGGTGGCCGCCCAGCTGTTCGGAGCGGAGCCGGCGCCCGAGCCGGCCGCCCGCTGGCCGTGGACCGCCGAGGACCGGCTGGCCGAGGACGGGGTGCTGCTCTGGCGGCTGGCCGCGCCCGGCGCCGACCGGGCCGACCTGGAGCTGGTGCGGCGCGGCGACGAGCTGGTGGTGGCGCTCGGCCCGTACCGGCGGATCCTGCCGCTGCCCGGCGCGCTGCGCCGCTGCACGGTGGCCGGGGCGGCGCTGCGTGACGGCGAGTTGACGCTGCGTTTCACGCCGGACCCGGCACTCTGGCCGGAGCGGGCGCAGCGGTAGCCCGGCACCGCGGACCGGCCCCCGGCAGCCGGTAGCGTCGAACCCGAGCCACCGTTCGAGGGAGACGCGTCATGAACGATTCAAGCCCTGTCGACAACCCGTTGGTCGACGAAGTGCGCAAGCTGATCGCCGGCGTGGGGGAGCAGGCCCAGCAGGCGTTCGGCCGGTTCCGGGCCGAGAACCCCGAGGTCTACCGCCATCTCAGCGCCGCCGGCAGCGAGTTGCTGGCCGCCTACCGGGCCGCCGTGGCCGGCCACGAACGCCGCTGGTCGGCACCCGAACCGGCGGACGCCGAGCACATCCACCTGGACGAGGAGCCGCCGGGCGCGCCCGCGGCCGAGCCCCGGGAGCCGAACGCCGAGCCGCCCGCCGAGCCCGGGGTCCGAGACGTCTAGACCAGATGACCGAACGGGTACTGGTCGTCACCGAACGGGTTCAATCGTACGACTTTTGAAGCCTCGCGGCGGGGTTACCTGAACCTTGTCTTCGGATAATGTATGGCCAAGTGTGTACGGGAGCACGGCCGGGCGGTAGCGTTCCGCCCCATCGGGCATGAGCGAATGACTGAGGGACACATGGCTCTGACCATCGGCGTCGACGTCGGCGGCACCAAGATCGCGGCCGGCGTGGTCGACGAGAACGGCGAGATCCTGGCCCGCACCCGGGTGCCCACGCCGGCCGACCCGCAGTGGGCGGTCGACGCGATCGCCCAGGCCGTTCGCGAACTCAAGGAGCAGTACCCGGCGGTCGAGGCGGTCGGTGTCGGCGCCCCCGGCTTCGTCGACCGCGAGCGCTCCACGGTGATCTTCGCCCCGAACATCGACTGGGAGAACGAGCCGCTGCGCAGCCGGATCGAGGAGCTCACCGGCCTCGACGCGGTGGTGGAGAACGACGCCAACTGCGCGGCCTGGGCCGAGTTCCGGTTCGGCGCGGCGGCCGAGCACACCGACATGGTGCTGATCACGGTCGGCACCGGCATCGGCGGCGGCATCGTGCTGGACGGCCGGCTGCACCGCGGCCGGTTCGGCGTGGCCGGCGAGATCGGCCACCTCAACATGGTGCCGGACGGGCTGCTCTGCGGCTGCGGCGGCCACGGCTGCTGGGAGCAGTACGCCTCCGGGCGGGCGCTGCGCCGCTACGGCCGGGAGAAGGCGGCCGCCGACCCGGTGGCCGGCAAGCGGGTACTGGAGCTGAACGACGGGGTGGCCGAGACCATCCGCGGCATCCACGTCACCGAGGCGGCCGAGGCCGGCGACCCGCTGGCGCTGGAGGTCTACCAGGAGGTCGCCGACTGGCTGGGCCGCGGCATGGCCGACCTGGCGGCGCTCTTCGACCCGGGCGTCTTCGTGCTCGGCGGCGGCGTCTCGGACTCCGGGCGGCTGCTGCTGGACCCGGTGGCCAAGGCCTTCGCGCACTACCTGACCGGCGGGGTGCACCGGCCGCGGGCCGACGTGGTGCTGGCCTCGATGGGGTCGGCGGCCGGGATCGTCGGCGCGGGCGACCTGGCGCGCACCCGCTGACGGTGCGTCAATGCGGCTCGGGGCCCGGCCGGTTCGGCCGGGCCCCGCTCTTCTTCGACGCCCTGTCAGACCACCGCGCCGCCGTGCGGGTCCGGCGGGTCGCCCGGGTCGCGGTCCTTCATCCGCACCACCAGGGTGACGAAGCCGCCGAGGAAGGCGGTCAGCCCGACCCAGGCCGGCCAGCCGGCGACCTCGCGCCAGACCAGCGCGTCGAAGAGCAGCAGCGCCGGGCCGCCGAGCACGGCGATCCAGGCGAAGGTCGCGGTGGTGTCGCCGGTCGGCAGCGGGGGCGGCTCCGGCGGCACGAAGTGGCCCTCGTCCGGGTCCTCGGCCGCCGCCCAGTCGCGCGGACCGTCCACCGGGGTGCGCGGTCGGGGCTGCGGGGTGAAGCCGGCGATGTCGGAGCGGGCGCGCAGGTTCTCCGCCTCGGGCCAGTCCGGGCGGGTCAGGTCCACCGGGTCGTCGAACTGCGCCACCAGGGCGGCGAAGATCGCGTCCTGCTCGGCCTGGTCCACCGGCTCCGGGCGGCGGTCGGCCTCCCGCTCGGGCTCGCGGGTGCGCTCCTCGTCGTCGCCCGCGGGGTTGTTCTCGTGCTCGTGCTCGTGCACTGCCGGCCCTTCGGTCCTGGTGGCCCTCAGCCCCGCTGGTCGGTGGCTGCGGCGGGCTGCGCGACGCCGGTCAGGCGCCGGACGAACCCGAGGGACTCCTCGAAGATCAGTTCGGCGTCCCGGTCCAGGGTCGCCACGTGGAAGCTCTGCTCGCACAGTCGCTCCGTCACATCGACCGAGGATATCCGGGCGAGGACCAGAGCGGAGTTCGCCGGGGAGACCACGTGGTCCTGCGGGCTGCGCAGCAGCAGCACCGGCTGACGGACCGACGGCAGCGCCCGCCGCACCTCGTGCCAGAACCGGTTCAGCGACCAGGCCGCGTCCAGCGGGATCCGGTCGTAGCCCAGCTCCCGGGCGTCGGGGTCGGCGATGTCGCCGCCGATCCCGGGCACGCTGGGCACCAGGTGGCGCAGCACCGGCAGCAGCGGCGCGGCCGGGTTGTCGGAACGCACCGAGGGGTTGACGACCACCACGCCGGCGACCTCCTCGCCGTGGTCGGCGGCCAGCTTCAGGGCCAGGCCGCCGCCCATCGACAGGCCGAAGACGAAGACCCGCTCGCACTGCCCGAGCAGCCGGCCCAGCTCCCGGGAGACCTCCGCGTACCAGTCCTCCCAGCGGGTCACCCCGAGGTCCTGCCAGCGGGTGCCGTGGCCGGGCAGCAGCGGGAGCGAGACGGTCAGGCCGGCCGCGGCGAGGAACTCGGCCCACGGGCGCAGCCCCTGCGGGCTGCCGGTGAAGCCGTGACACAGGAGCACACCGGTCGGGCCACCGCGGTGGTGGTAGGGCTCGGCACCGGGCAGCAGGGGCATCCGGGGCTCCTCGGCGAGAGGTCGGGTAGATCCAGATCGTCCCACGCGCACGCCCGTGCGTACAGACCCTCCCGGCGCCGCACCCCCTCGGGTGCGGTCGTGGCGCCGACGGGGCATTAGGATCGTCCGGTCTGCAACACAGGAGGTCCGGGTTGTTCTACCGACTGATGAAGTTGATCGTGGCACCGCTGCTGCGGCTCTTCTTCCGGCCGTGGACGGAAGGCATGGAGAACATCCCGGACGAGGGTCCGGCGATCATCGCGAGCAACCACCTGTCGTTCTCGGACTCCTTCTTCCTCCCGGCGCTGATGAAGCGCCGGGTCACCTTCATCGCGAAGGCCGAGTACTTCAACACGCCGGGCCTCAAGGGCCGGCTGACCGCCGCCTTCTTCAAGGGCGTCGGCCAGCTGCCGGTGGACCGCTCCGGCGTGCGCGGGGCCGGCGAGGCGGCGATCCGCAGCGCGATCGCGGTGATCGACCGCGGCGAGCTGTTCGGCGTCTACCCCGAGGGCACCCGCTCGCCCGACGGCAAGCTCTACCGCGGCAAGGTCGGCGGGCTGGCCCGGGTCGCGCTGCAGACCGGCGCGCCGGTGATCCCGGTCGCCATGATCGACACCGAGAAGGTGCAGCCGCCCGGCCAGGTGATCCCCAACTTCGGCATCCGCCCGGGCATCCGGATCGGCCGGCCGATGGACTTCTCCCGCTACCAGGGCATGGAGAACGACCGCTTCATCCTGCGCTCGGTCACCGACGAGGTGATGTACGAGATCCTGCGCCTGTCCGGCCAGGAGTACGTGGACATCTACGCGACCGCGGCCAAGCGCCAGATCGCCGAAGAGAAGAAGCGGGCCGACGCGGAGCGCCGGGCCGAGCAGCGCGCCGAGCGGGCCGCCGAGAAGGAGCGGCTCGCGGCGGAGAAGGTCGCCGAGGCGGAGCGGGCTGCTCAGGCCGTCCAGGCCGCCAAGGGCGAGGACGAGTAGCGCGTCCTGACGGGGGGTCGTCGGGCGGGACGAGGGCGGGGGGAGCCATGGCGGTGCTGCGCAGCGGCCCGGACGGGGCCGTGGCGGCCGGCGGGATGTCCGTCGAGCTGCCGATGTGGCGGGCGATCAGCATCTTCCGGGTGCTGGCGCTCGGCTACGCGCTGGCCCGGTACGCGGACGCCTACCGGCACTACCTGCACCCGGTCTCCGGCTGGATCTACCTGGGCGCGCTGGTCATCTGGACGCTGGCCACGCTGCGCGCCTTCGGCAGCCCGACCCGGCTGCTCTGGCCGGTGCTGGTGGCCGACCTGGGCATGGCGGTCGCCGGGGTGGTGCTCAGCGGGATCGACGACACCCCGCACCGGATCGCCGCCGGGGCACTGACCCTGGACACCATCTGGGCGGCCGGCACCGTGCTCGGCTGCGCGGCCAAGGGCGGCTGGCGGCCGGCCTCGGTGGCGGCGGTGGTGATCGGCGGCGCCAACATCGCCTTCCACGGCGGGTTCACCGGCGACAACGTGCACAACACGGTGCTGCTGCTGGTCGCCGGGGTGGCGATCGGCTACGTGATGGAGCTGGCCCGGGCCAGCGAGGCGACGCTCACCCAGGCGCTCAAGCTGGAGGCGGCCGGCCGCGAGCGGGCGCGGCTCACCCGGGACATCCACGACGGGGTGCTCCAGGTGCTCGCGCTGACCCAGCGTCAGGTGCCCGGCGAGCTCGGGCGGTTGGCGGGGGAGCAGGAGCGAGCACTGCGCGCGTTGATGACGGGTGCTCTCGTTCCGGAGCAGCGCTCCGACGACGACGGCCCGGACGGCGAGCGGGACCTGCGGGAGCTGCTCGCGCCGCTCGCCGGCGAGCGGATCACCGTTTCGGCCCCCGGCACCCCGGTGCTGCTGCCCCGGGACGCCGCCGGCGAGCTGGCCGCCGCGGTCGCAGCGGCGCTGGACAACGTGCGCCGGCACGCCGGGGAGCAGGCGCGGGCCTGGATCCTGCTGGAGGACGAGCCGGCCGCGGTCACCGTCTCGGTGCGCGACGACGGGCCCGGCTTCGCCGCCGGGCGCCTCGCCGAGGCCCGGGCCGCCGGCCGGCTCGGCGTGGCCCAGTCCATCGAGGGCCGGCTGCGCGACCTCGGCGGCAGCGCGGTGTTCCACTCGGCGCCCGGGCAGGGCGTGGAGGTCGAGATGACGGTGCCCCGGGAGGGAGGAGCGCGGTGAGCGGGACGGACGGACTGCGGGTCATGGTGGTGGACGACCACCCGATGTGGCGCGAGGCGGTGGCCCGGGACCTGGCCGACGCCGGGTTCCAGGTGGTCGCCACCGCCGGCGACGGACCCGAGGCGGTGCGGCGGGCCCGGGCCGCGGCGCCGCAGGTGCTGGTGCTCGACCTCAACCTCCCCGGGCTGCCCGGCGCCGAGGTCTGCCGGCAGGTGGTGGCCGCCGACCCCGCCCTGCGGGTGCTGGTGCTCTCCGCCAGCGGCGAGCACGAGGACGTGCTGGCCGCCGTGAAGTCCGGGGCCACCGGGTACCTGGTGAAGTCGGCCGGGCGGGAGGAACTGCTGGAGGCGGTGCGGCGGACGGCGGCCGGCGACCCGGTCTTCACCCCCGGGCTGGCCGGCCTGGTGCTCGGGGAGTTCCGCCGGCTCGCGGCGGAGCCGGCCGGCCAGGCCGGCTCCGGCGAGCCGGGCGCGCCCCGGCTCACGGCGCGGGAGACCGAGGTGCTGCGGATGGTGGCCAAGGGCCTGTCGTACCGTCAGATCGCCGAGCGGCTGGTGCTCTCGCACCGCACGGTGCAGAACCACGTGCAGAACACCCTGGGCAAGCTGCAACTGCACAACCGGGTGGAGCTGGTGCGGTACGCGATCGAGCGCGGGCTCGACGCCGAGGGCTGATCAGGCCGCGGCCGGGAAGCTGTAGTTGAAGTCGGTGTGGCCGAGGTGGCGCATCATGCTGATCCAGAACGGCATCAGCATCTCCAGGCCGCGGGCCGCCCCGATGCCGCCCAGGTCGGTGATCGAGTCGGCCGGCCAGCCGAAGGTGAGCAGCAGCTGGGCCGTCTCCCGCTTGGCCGACGGGTCGTCACCGGCCACGAAGACGGCGTGGTGGCCGGGCACCCGGGAGGGGGTCACCATGACCGGGGCGGCCATGGTGTTGAGGCTCTTCACCACCCGGGCGGCCGGGTAGGCGCGCTGCACCCGCTCGCCGACGCTGTCGGTGTTCACCGGGTCCAGGGTGACCTGGCCGTCGGGGGCGAAGACCAGCGGGTTGGTCACGTCGATCAGCACCTTTCCGGCCAGCGGCTCGGGGCCGACCAGGGCCAGCGCCTCCAGCGCGGCGGTGCCCGGAACGGCCAGCACCACCAGCTCGCCGAAGGCGGCCGCCTGCGCGAAGGTGCCCCGGCTGCCGTGCGGACCGGCGGCCTCGTCCCAGCCGACCGCCGCCTGCCCGTCGACGTTCCGCGACCCGAGCATCACCTCATGACCCACCGTCAACAGCTTGCTGCCCAGCGTCTGTCCGACGGTCCCGGTCCCCAGCACTCCGATGCGCATACCCGACATTATGCGCAGAAAGGCCCCCGGAACGGCCGCAGCCACCCCGGGGGCGCCGGGTCAGCGGGCCACCGGGGCGGTGGCCGGGCGGAGCAGGGCGGTCAGCAGCCCCGGACCGTCGTGGGTGAGCACCGACTCGGGGTGGAACTGCAGGGTGGCGAAGCCGGGGCCGCGCAGCGCGTGCACGTCCCCGGTGGCGGGGTCGCGGGCCAGCTCGATGCCCGCCGCGGCGAGGCGGGCCGCGTCGGCGTCCGAGGCGCGGGCGGTGAACGTGTTGTAGAAGCCGACCGTGTGCGCGGTGCCGAACAGGTCCACCGTCTCCTGCGCGCCCTGGTAGACCCGCGCCTTGCGGTGCAGCCCGAGCCCCAGCGCCCCGCAGAGCAGCTGGTGGCTGAGGCAGACCGCGAGCAGCGGCGCCCGCCGGGTGCCGGCCAGCGCGGCCGCCAGCGCATCGGCCACCACCGGCCGCAGCAGCGCCATCTTCGGGTCCGCCGGGTCGGCCGGGTCGCCCGGGCCGGGGCCGAGCACCAGCGGCCCCGGGTGCGCCGCCGCCCGCTCCCGCAGCCCGGGCGTGTCGTACCGCAGCACCTCCACCCGGTGGCCCAGCGAGCGCAGCAGGTGCGCCAGCATCGCGGTGAAGGTGTCCTCGGCGTCCACCACCAGGGTCGGCTCGGCCTCGGTCACCGCGACCTGCTGCTGCATCCGCAGCCAGAACGGCGCGAGCCCGGCCCGCCGGGAGTCCAGCGAGCTCTGCACCCGGTGGTCGTCGGCCAGCCGCGGGCCCTCGCCCGCCCCGGGCCGGCGCGGCGGGGCCGGCCGCGCGCCGATCGCGGCCAGCACCCCGGCGGCCTTGGCGTGCGTCTCGGCCACCTCGGAGTCCGGGTCGGAGTGCCGCACCAGGGTGGCGCCGACCCGCACCACCAGCGAGCCGTCGGCCGGGTCGATGTCGGCGGTGCGGATGCAGATCGGCGAGTCCAGCTGCTGCCCGCCGCCGGCCGAGCGCCCGATCAGTGCCAGCGCGCCGGAGTAGTAGCCGCGCCCCGAGGTCTCGTACCGCTCGATCACCCGGGTCGCGTTCTGCAGCGGACTGCCGGTCACGGTGGCGGCGAACATGGTCTCCCGCAGCACCTCGCGGACGTCCAGCGAGGTGCGCCCGCGCAGCTCGTACTCGGTGTGCGCGAGGTGGGCCATCTCCTTCAAGCGCGGTCCGAGCACTTGCCCGCCGAGGTCGCCGACGGTGCACATCATCTTCAGCTCCTCGTCGACCACCATGGTGAGCTCCTCCAGCTCCTTGGGGTCGCGCAGGAAGTCGAGCAAGCCGTCGACGGTCGGGCCGCCCGCCGGATAGCGGTAGGTGCCGGAGATCGGGTTCATCACCACCGTGCCGCCGCTCTGCCGCACGTGGACCTCCGGCGAGGCGCCGACCAGCACCCTCCCCCGGCCTTCGGCCGGGGGGACCCCCGTGCCCGTGCTGACCAGGTAGGTCCAGTACGCCCCCCGCTCCTGCACCAGCAGGCGCCGGAACAGGCTCAGCCCGAGCGCCGGCGAGAAGTCCGCCAGCCGGCCCCGGAAGTCGCGCCGGATCACGAAGTTGGCGCCCTCGCCGCGCCCGATCTCGTCCTCGATCACCCGCCGGACCGTCTCGGCGTACTGCTCGTCGGACAGGTCGAAGCCGCCGTCGGTCAGCTCCACCGCCAGCTCGGGCAGCGCGGCCAGCACCTCGGCCAGCGGCAGGGCGTACTGCTCGGTGACGGCGAGTGCCTGCAGCGGCGTGCCGTCGTCGTGCGCCCGGAAGCCGCGCTCGCGGATCTGCCGGTAGGGCACCAGGGCGAGCAGGTCGTGCCGGGGCCGACCGTCGGCCGGCGCGCCGGTCGGCAGCGGCAGCTCGGCGAGCGTGTCGTACCGGCCCACCTCGCCGATCAGCAGCTCGACGGTGCCGGGGGCGAGCCGCGGGGTGCGGCGGTGCAGCAGGGCGAAGGCTGGCGCGCCGGGCGCGGTGAGGCGGGCGAGCAGGTCGGCGGTGCCGGGGGTGCTGGTCACGTGCGGCCTCTTTCCGAGGGAACAGGGCTGCTCCACCGGGCGGGACGCGGGCGGGAACGCCGACGGCCGCCCGAGGGCGGCCGTCGTGTCGTCTTTAGGAACGCGCGAGCAGTGGGCCACCTCGGGGGATGGTCCACCACCAGGAGAAGGTGTGCGGCGCGGTCACGGGAAGGACGATAGCGGATCTGCTCCCTCCTCGAACGGCTCCACAAGAATTGTCCAGCTCTTGTCTCACTAGCCGATCAGGGGACGTGTTTCGGTCGGCGCACCCCGTAGCCTGGCTACGTGACCGCATCGAATCTCCACACCTGGCAGTCCCTGCCCGCGGCGCAGCAGCCTGAATGGCCGGATCCCGAGGCGCTGCGCTCCGCCCTTGCCGAGCTCACCTCGTATCCCCCGCTCGTCTTCGCCGGCGAGTGCGACCAGCTGCGCGCCCGGCTCGCTGCCGTGGCCCGTGGTGAGGCCTTCCTGTTGCAGGGCGGCGACTGCGCCGAGGCCTTCGACGGCGTCTCGGCGGACCACATCCGGAACAAGCTGAAGACCCTGCTCCAGATGGCCGCCGTGCTCACCTATGCGGCCTCGGTGCCGGTGGTCAAGGTCGGCCGGATCGCCGGCCAGTACTCCAAGCCGCGCTCCAAGTCGACCGAGACCCGCGACGGCGTCACGCTCCCGGTCTACCGCGGCGACTCGGTGAACGGCTTCGAGTTCACCCCCGAGTCCCGCCGCCCCGACCCGGAGCGGCTGAAGCGGATGTACCACGCCTCCGCCTCCACGCTGAACCTGGTCCGCGCCTTCACCACCGGCGGGTACGCCGACCTGCGCCAGGTGCACGCCTGGAACCAGGACTTCGTGCGCAACTCCCCGGCCGGCCAGCGCTACGAGCGCCTGGCCAAGGAGATCGACAAGGCGCTGTCCTTCATGAACGCCTGCGGGGTGGCCCCGGAGGAGTTCAAGACGGTCGAGTTCTACTCCTCGCACGAGGCGCTGGTGCTCGACTACGAGACCGCGATGACCCGGGTGGACTCCCGCACCGGCGAGCTCTACGACGTCTCCGGCCACATGGTCTGGATCGGCGAGCGCACCCGGCAGCTGGACCACGCGCACATCGAGTTCGCCTCGAAGGTGCGCAACCCGATCGGCGTCAAGCTCGGCCCGACCACCACGGTCGACGAGGCGCTGACCCTGATCGAGCGGCTCGACCCGGACCGCGAGCCGGGCCGGCTGACCTTCATCACCCGGATGGGCGCGGGCAAGGTCCGCGACCACCTGCCGCTGCTGCTGGAGAAGGTCACCGCCTCCGGCGCCCAGCCGGTGTGGATCTGCGACCCGATGCACGGCAACACCTTCGAGGCGGAGACCGGGCACAAGACCCGCCGGTTCGACGACGTGCTGGACGAGGTCAAGGGCTTCTTCGAGGTGCACCGGGCGCTCGGCACCCACCCGGGCGGCATCCACGTGGAGCTGACCGGCGACGACGTGACCGAGTGCGTCGGCGGCGGCGACGAGGTGCTGGTCGACGACCTGCACCAGCGCTACGAGACGGCCTGCGACCCGCGGCTGAACCGCAGCCAGTCGCTGGACCTGGCGTTCCTGGTCGCCGAGATGTACCGCGAGCTCTGAGACCGGCCCGTTCGGTGATGTGACG
This sequence comes from Kitasatospora viridis, assembly GCF_007829815.1. Classification (NCBI taxonomy): domain Bacteria; kingdom Bacillati; phylum Actinomycetota; class Actinomycetes; order Kitasatosporales; family Streptomycetaceae; genus Kitasatospora; species Kitasatospora viridis. Next base: position 4,739,775 of record NZ_VIWT01000001.1, read on the forward strand.
AAGGCCCTGTCCCCTCCGCGGGGCAGGGCCTTCTCGCATCCCGGGAACGCCGGGTAAGGTAAGCCTTAGCTGACCGGCGCAGAGCGCCCCGCACCACCCTGGGAGAGCCCGCGATGTACGTGTGCATGTGCCATGCGGTCACCGAGGACCAGGTGAAGCGGGCGATCGACCAGGGGGCCGACTCGCCCCGGCGGATAGCCCAGGGCTGTGGGGCCGGCACCGACTGCGGCTCCTGCGTCCGGCGGATCCAGGCGCTGCTCGGGGAGCACGGCGGCCGCCCGTGCCCGACGGCCCGGCTGGCCGCCAAGCTGGGGCTGGCCGATCCCGAGGTGAACGCACCGGAGCCGCTGCCCGCCGCCCGGGCCCGGCGGACCGCCTGAGTCAGCTCTCCTCGGGCTGCTCGACCAGGGTGGACAGGTAGAGCGCCTCGCCGAGCTTCTCGACCAGTGCCAACTGGGTGTCCAGGTAGTCGATGTGGTTCTCCTCGTCGGCCAGGATCGCCTCGAACACGTTGGCCGAGGTGATGTCGTTCTTGGCCCGCATCACCACGATGCCGCGGCGCAGCCGGTCGATCGCCTCGACCTCGACCTGCCGGTCGGCCTCGAACATCTCCTTGACCGTCTGGCCGATCCGGACGTGGAACAGCCGCTGGTAGTTGGGCAGTCCGTCGAGCAGCAGGATCCGGTCGGTGAGCACCTCGGCGTGCTTCATCTCGTCGAAGGACTCGTGCCGGGTGTACCGGGCGAGCTTGGTCCAGCCGAAGTTCTCCTGCATCTTCGCGTGCAGGAAGTACTGGTTGATGGCGGTCAGCTCGGCGGTGAGCTGCTCGTTGAGGAACTCGATGACCTCGGGGTCGCCCTTCATGGGGTACTGCCTTCCTGCCTGCGCCGGACTCTGGTTGGACGCATCCTGGCACCGCTGCGGGTGATAGTTCCAGTAAGTTCACACTCACCCGGGTTGGTGTCGGATTGCCCGATTTACCGCCGACTCCGGCGAACGGGGGGCGCACGTCACCGCCAAGGGGCGCGCGGCGATCGGCGACCGCCGTCTGTCACCATGGGAGCCATGGGTCAGTCCGTGCCGGAACCGCAGCAGCCGTCCGACCCGAGGCTCCCCCCGGGCCAGCGGCTGCAGCGCGGCTGGCCGGTGCTGCACTACGGACCGGTGCCCCGCTTCAAGCCGCTGACCTGGGACCTCCAGGTGTTCGGCGCCACCGCCTCGGGCGACAAGCACAGCTGGGGCTTCGAGGAGTTCCACCGGCTGCCGCGCACCACGGTGCGGGCCGACTTCCACTGCGTGACCCGGTTCTCCATGCTCGACAGCGAGTGGGGCGGGGTCGCCGCCGGCACCGTGCTGGACCTGGCGCCGCCGGCCCCCGAGGTCACCCACGTGATGGTCTGGGCCGAGTACGGCTACAGCGCCAACCTCCCGCTGGCCGAGTTCGCCGACCCCCGGACCGTCCTCGCCACCCACCACGACGGCGAGCCGCTCACCGCCGAGCACGGCTTCCCGGTGCGGCTGATCGTGCCCGGCCGGTACGCCTGGAAGGGCCCCAAGTGGGTCCGGGCGGTGGAGTACATGACCGCCGACCGGCGCGGCTTCTGGGAGGAGCGCGGCTACCACAACCTGGCCGACCCCTGGCGCGAGCAGCGCTACGCCCACCAGGAGGAGCCGGGGGACGGCCCGCTCAGCTGAGCCGGCCGCCCCGACGGGCCGTCAGAACTTGATCGTCACCGTGCTGCCCTTGGGCGCCATGGTGCCCGCGGTCGGGGACTGGCCGGAGACGCTGCTCAGGCCGAAGAAGTTCAGCCCCGTGCTGTGCACCTTGAAGCCGGCGGCGGTCAGCGCGTTGGTGGCGTCCGACTCGCTCATCCCGGTCACGCTCGGCACCTGCACCGGCTGCGGGCCCTTGGACAGGGTCAGCGTCACGGTGCTGCCCGGCGCGGCCGGGCCCGTCGGCGACTGCGCGGCGACCGAGCCGGCCGGCACGGTGTCCGAGTAGGACTGGTCGTTGCCCAGCGCCGTCTGGAAGCCGGCGCCGATCAGCGCGGCCTGCGCCTGGTCCGCCGACTGGCCGACCACGTTCGGCACCTGCACCGGCTTGGCGCCCTCGCTGACCACCAGCGAGACCGGGGTGTTCACCGCCAACTGCTGGCCGGCCGCCGGACTGGTGGAGATCACCGAGCCGGCCGGCACCGAGGAGCTGAAGTCCTGGCTGGTGTCGCCCGGGGTCAGGTGGGCCGCGGTGAGCTGCTGCTTCGCCTGGTCCAGCGGCTTGCCGGACAGGTCGGGCACGGTGATCCGCTCGGGGCCCTTGGAGACCACCACCTTGACCGGGTCGCTCTTGCGGACCTTCTGGCCCACCCCGGGATCGCTGCTGACCACCTGGCCGGACGGCACCGTCTCGCTGAACGCCTGGCTGAAGCTGCCGTGCAGCCCGGCCCCCTTCAGGGTGCTCACCGCCTGGGCCTGGGTCTGGCCGAGCACGCCGGGCACGGTGCCGTAGACGGCGCCGGACAGCAGGTAGGTGGTGGTGGCCACGACCGCGACCAGGGCGGCCAGCACCGCGCTCCAGATCAGCCGGCGGCGGGCCTTGGGCGAGCGGGCCGGCCGGGCCGGGCGGGGGGCGGGCGGCTCGTCGTAGGGCCGCAGGGGCAGCAGGCGGTCCGCGGCGCCGGGCGCCGGCCGGACCGGCGTCAGCACCGTCGTCGGGTTGTCCACGGCCGGCAGCACCGAGGTGGCCTCGGCGGCGCCGAACCGGGGCGCGGAGCGGGTGGAGGCGGGCGGCTCGGCGTCCAGCTGAGCCGGCGTCAGGGAGCGGCGCAACCGCTGCAGCGCGGCGAGCAGCTCGACCGCGTCCCACGGTCGGGCCTCCCGGTCGCGGGCGGTGGCCGAGGCGACTATCGAGTCCAGCTGGGGCGCCAGCCCGGGCACCGCGCGGGACGGCGCCGGGACGTCCTCCTCCAGGTGGCGGTAGATCACCTGCATCGGGTTCTCGCCGGTGAACGGCTTGCTGCCGGTGAGCAGTTCGTAGAGCAGGATGCCGGCCGCGTAGACGTCCACCCGCTGGTCGGTCGGGCCGTTCGGCTGGATCTGCTCGGGTGCCAGGTAGGAGACGGTGCCCATGATCACACCGGGGGTGGAGGTGGTGGTCACCGAGGAGTCCGCGCCCGAGATCACCCGGACCAGCCCGAAGTCGGCCACCTTGACCAGGCCGCCGTCGGTGATCAGCACGTTCTCCGGCTTCACGTCCCGGTGCACCAGGTGCGCCCGGTGCGCGGCGCCGAGCGCGGCCAGCACCGGCTCCAGCACGTCCAGCGCGGCCCGCACCGAGAAGGCGCCGCGGTCCGCCAGCACCTCGCGCAGGGTGCGGCCGGGCACGTACTCCATGGCCAGGAAGGCGATGCCGCCGTCGGCGTTCTGGTCGAAGACGTTGACCACGTTGGGGTGCGAGAGCCTGGCCACCGCCTTGGCCTCGCGGATGAACCGCTCGGCGAACTCCGGGTCGCCGGCGAACTGGGGGTGCATCACCTTCAGCGCCACCACCCGGTCCAGCCGGGTGTCGGTGCCCCGGTAGACCGTGGCCATGCCGCCCACGGCGATCCGCTCCTCGACCAGGTACCGGTTGTCGAGGAGCGTGCCGATCAGGCCGTCGTTCACCGTCATGTCCACCCGAGGAGTCTAGGGGTGCCCCGGGCACGGTTGGGTGTAGCACCTGTCATGGTTGTGCACCACGGCCCGGCGGTCCGTCAGAAGGCGGGCCGCTCCCGGTGGTCCAGGTCGGCGCGGCCGGCCATCGCCGAGGAGGCCTCGGCGTGGAACCGGCGCGGGATCCGCCCGGCCCGGTGGGCCAGCCGGCCGGCCTCCACCGCCCGGCGCATCGCGTCCGCCATCAGCACCGGGTGCTGGGCCCGGGTGACCGCGGAGGCCAGCATCACCGCCGAGCAGCCCAGCTCCATGGCCAGCGCCACGTCGGAGGCGGTGCCCGCGCCGGCGTCCAGCACCACCGGCACGCCCGCGGACTCCACGATCAGCTGGAAGTTGTGCGGGTTGCGGATGCCCAGGCCGGAGCCGATCGGCGAGCCCAGCGGCATGATCGCCGCGCAGCCGACGTCCTCCAGCTTGCGGGCCAGCACCGGGTCGTCGTTGGTGTAGGGCAGCACCGTGAAGCCGTCGTCCACCAGGGTCTCGGCGGCGTCCAGCAGCTCGATCGGGTCGGGCAGCAGGGTCCGCTCGTCGGCGATCACCTCCAGCTTCACCCAGGAGGTGCCGAGCGCCTCGCGGGCCAGCCGGGCGGTCAGCACGGCCTCGCCGGCGGTGAAGCAGCCGGCCGTGTTGGGCAGCACCCGGATGCCGTTGCGGGTCAGCACGTCCAGCACCGAGCCCTGGGTGTCCGGGTTCACCCGGCGCATCGCCACCGTGGTCAGCTCGGTGCCGGAGACCTGCAGGGCCTGCTCCAGCACGTCCAGGCTGGGTGCGCCGCCGGTGCCCATGATCAGGCGGGAGGTGAAGGCGGTGTCACCGATGACGAAGGGGTCGTCAGCCATGTCAGCCCCCCTGCACGGCGGTGAGGATCTCCACCCGGTCGCCGGCGGTCAGCCGGGTGCCCGGCCAGGAGCCGCGCGGCACCACCGTCTCGTTGAGGGCGGCGGCCACCCCGGAGGGGGCCTTGCTCAGCTCGGCGACCAGCTCGGCGAGGGTCCACTCGGCGGCCACCTCGCGCGGCTCGCCGTTGACGGTCAAGGGGATCTGGCTCATCGGGGGCTCCTGGCGAAGCGGCTGGGGGAGAAGGGGGCGGCGAGGGCGGGGACGGCGCCGGTGGCCAGGGTCTCGGCGATCAGGTCGGCGGTCACCGGGGTGAGCAGCACGCCGTTGCGGTAGTGGCCGGTGGCGGCGAGCAGGCCGGGCAGGGCGGTGGGGCCGAGCAGCGGGGCGTTGTCGGGGGAGCCGGGGCGCAGTCCGGCCGAGGTCTCCACCAGCGGCAGTTCGGTGATCCCGGGCACCAGCTCGTGGGCGTCCCGGAGCAGCTCGTAGACGCCGCCGGCGGTGACCGTGGTGTCGTAGCCCTGCTCCTCGGTGGTGGCGCCGATCACCAGCTCGCCGTCGGCCCGGGGCACCAGGTAGAGGTGTCCGCCGCGGACCACGGCGCGCACGTTGCGGTTCAGGAAGGGGCCGTGGGCGGTGGGCATGCGCAGCCGCAGGATCTGGCCCTTGACCGGGCGGACCGGCGGCAGCACGTCCGCCGGCAGGCCGGGCAGCAGGTGGCTGCGGGGGCCGGCGGCCAGCACGGTCTGACCGGCCGTCAGGTGCTCGCCGGTGCTCGTCCGGACGCCGGCGGCCCGGTCGCCCTCGACCAGCAGCTCGGCGGCGGCGGCCCGGTGCAGCACGACCCCCGCCTTCTCGCAGGCGGCGACCAGGGCGGTGAGCAGCAGGCGCGGGTTCACCTGGTGGTCGTCGGCCACGTGCAGGCCGCCGCGCACCCCCGGGGCCAGCATGGGTTCGAGCTTGCGGGCCTCGCGGCCGGTGATCCACTCGGAGGCCAGGCCGAGCCGCTGGTGGAAGGCGTGCAGCTCGCCGAGCTCGGCCTTGTCGTCGGCGTCCAGCGCCACCGCGAGGGTGCCGGTGGCGCGGTAGCCGGTGTCCTGCCCGGCGGCCTCGGAGAGCTCGGCGCAGAAGTCGGCGTAGCGGACGTTGGATGCGATGCCCAGGTGCAGCAGGGGCTCCTCGCCGTACTGGAGCTCGGTGACGGGCGCGAGCATGCCGGCCGCCACCCGGGCGGCGCCGCCGCCGTGGTCGGGGTCGAGCACGGTGACCGACAGGCCGCGCTGCCGGGCCCGCCAGGCGACCGCGAGGCCGACGATGCCACCGCCGATCACCAGGACGTCGGGCGCTTCGGTGCGTGCCAAAGCACGTTCTCCCTTCGCCGGAATGACCCGGATCAGGTTCGGACGGTCGCAGGCCGCCGCAGCCCGCCTCTCAGCCCGGTGCGCCGGGCTCCCGTGAGGATGCCCCCACCATAACGCCGGGTCACCGGTGGGCTGAAGCCACCGTTCACGGGCCGGACCGGAGCGCTCGCTACAGTGGCCCGATGACTGATCAGCGAGCAGTGATCATCGGCGCCGGACTGGCGGGGGCACAGTGCGCGATCGCGCTCCGGGAGGGCGGCTGGACCGGGCAGGTGGTGCTGGTCGGCGCCGAGCCGCACCGCCCCTACGACCGGCCTCCGCTCTCCAAGGACGTCCTCCTCGGCCGCTCCGACTCCACCGCCTTCGACCTGGACTGGGACCGGCTGGGCGTCCGGTTCCTGCTGGGCCGCACCGCCACCGGGCTCACGGGTGACGAGGTGCTCACCGACCAGGGCCCGGTCGGCTACGACCAGCTGGTGATCGCCACCGGCGCCGCGCCGATCGCCCTGCCGGGCCCGGTCCGGGTGCTGCGCACCGTCGACGACTCGCTCGCGCTGCGGGCCGAGCTGCGGCCCGGGCTGCGGCTGGTGCTGGTCGGCGCCGGCTGGATCGGGGCCGAGACCGCCACCGCCGCCCGCGCGCTGGGCTGCGAGGTGACGGTGCTGGAGGGCGCCGGATCGCCGCTGGCCGGCGCGCTGCCCGCCGAGCTGACCGAGCCGATGGCCCGCTGGTACGCCGAGGCCGGGGTGGCGCTGCGGCTCGGCGCGAAGGTCGCCGCCGTCGGCGCGCACGGCGTCCGGCTGGCCGACGGCACCGAACTGCCCGCGGACCTCGTGGTGGTGGGCATCGGCGCCCGCCCGGACACCCGCTGGCTGGCCGGCAGCGGCATCGAGCTGGACGGCGCCGGCGCGGTCGTCGTGGACGACCGGCTGCGCACCTCGCTGCCCGGCGTCTGGGCGGCCGGCGACTGCGTCAGCTACCCGTCCTCCCGCTCCGGCGGGCGGGTCACCGTGCAGCACTGGGACCACGCGCTGCAGTCCGGCCGGGCGGTGGCCGCCGGGCTGCTCGGCGCCGACCAGCCGTACGACCCGGTGCCCTACTTCTGGTCCGAGCAGTTCGGGCGGATGGTGCAGTACGTCGGCCGGCACCGGGAGGGCGACCGGCTGCTCTGGCGCGGCTCGCCGGACTCGCCGGCCTGGACGGCGCTGTGGCTGCGGGACGGCGCGCTCAGCGCGCTGCTCACCGTGGACCGCCCGCGCGACCTGGCCCAGGGCCGCAGGCTGGTGGAGAAGGCCACCCCGGTCGATCCGGCGCTCGTCGCCGACCCCGAGGTGCCGCTGAAGTCGGCGGTTGGTGCGAGCGCGGCCGGATAAGTGGCAGGCTGGTCCCGTGAGTAGTGAGACGCAATCGACGATTGAACAGCTCGTTCCGGAATGGCTCTACCTCCCGGACATCTCCGAGCGCTGGGGTGTGCTGGTCACCGAGGTCCGCCAGATGGTCAAGGACCACAAGCTGATCGCGGTCCGCCGGGGCCCGAACAAGTCGCTCCAGGTGCCGGCCGCGTTCATCGCCGACGACGGCCCGGTCAAGCACCTGGTCGGCACCGTGACCGTGCTGCGGGACGGGCGGTTCAGCGACGAGGAGATCCTTGAGTGGCTCTTCACCGAGGACCCCTCGCTGCCGGGCAGCCCGATCCAGGCGCTGGTGGAGGACCGGGGCACCGAGGTGAAGCGCCGGGCCCAGGCGCTCTCGCTGTGACGGCGGGCCAGGAGCACCGGGCCAAGCTGGCCGACGCCCGCCTCTACCTGTGCACCGACGCCCGGCGCGAGCAGGGCGACCTGCCGGAGTTCCTGGACGCGGTGCTGGCCGGCGGCGTGGACATCGTCCAGCTGCGGGACAAGGGGCTGGAGGCCAAGCAGGAGCTGGAGTACCTGGAGGTGTTCGCGGCCGCCGCGGCCCGGCACGGCAAGCTGTTCGCGGTCAACGACCGCGCCGACGTCGCGCACGCCGCCCGCCCCCAGGTGCTGCACCTGGGGCAGGACGACCTGCCGGTGCCGGCCGCCCGGGCGATCATCGGGGCCGACCCGGTGATCGGCCGGTCCTGCCACGCCGAGTCCGAGGTGGCCGCGGCCGCCGTGGAGCCCGGGGTGGACTACTTCTGCACCGGGCCGGTCTGGCCGACCCCGACCAAGCCCGGGCGCCACGCGCCGGGCCTGGAGCTGGTGGAGTACGCGGCGCGGCTGGGCGGCGACCGGCCCTGGTTCGCGATCGGCGGCATCGACCTGGGCAACCTGGACCAGGTGCTGGAGGCGGGCGCCCGCCGGGTGGTGGTGGTCCGGGCGATCACCGCGGCCGAGGACCCGGGCGCCGCGGCGGCCGAGCTGGCCCGGCGGGTCCGTTCGATGGACTGACTGACGCACTGACGCACTGACGGCGGACGGGCTGACGGGCTGACGGCGGGTCGGATGACCCGCCGTCAGCCCGTTCCCGTCAGTACCGCCGGACGGTGGCCGCCTCGGCCAGCACCCGCAGCGTCTCCCGGGCCGCCTCGTCGGCCAGCGGGGCGGAGTCCAGCGCGGCCAGCGACTCGGCCATCAGCCGGTCGATCCGCTGCTCCACCTGCTCGGGCGCGCCGCTGCGGGCCACCAGGGCGGCGAGTTCGGCCACGTCGGCCGGGGTCAGGCCGGGCGCGCCGAGCCGCTGGTCCAGCCGGGCCGCGTCGGCCGGGCCGAGGCCGCGCAGCGCCAGCGCCACCAGCAGGGTGCGCTTGCCCTCGCGCAGGTCGTCGCCGGCCGGCTTGCCGGTGACCGCCGGGTCGCCGAAGACGCCGAGCAGGTCGTCGCGGAGCTGGAAGGCCTCGCCGAGCGGCAGGCCGAACGCGCCGTAGGCGGCGACCAGGGCCTCGCTCGCGCCGGCCAGCCGGGCGCCGACCTGGAGCGGACGCTCGATCGTGTACTTGGCCGACTTGTAGTGCAGCACGGTCTGCGCCCGGGCCAGCGCCCGGTCGTCGGTGGAGTCGCCGGCCACCGGCTCCAGCACGTCCAGGTACTGGCCGGCCATCACCTCGGTGCGCATCAGGTCGAAGACCGGCTTGGCGGCCAGCACCGCGGCGGGCGCCAGGCCGCAGCGCACGAACAGCTCGTCGCACCAGATCAGCAGCAGGTCGCCGAGCAGCACCGCGGCGGCCGCGCCGAACTGTTCGCGGTCGCCGCGCCAGCCCTGGTCGCGGTGCAGCGCCTCGAACCGGCGGTGCACCGAGGGCAGGCCACGGCGGGTGTCGCTGCGGTCCATCAGGTCGTCGTGCACCAGGGCGCTGGCCTGCAGCAGCTCCAGCGCGGCGGCGGCCCCGGTGATGCCGTCGCTGTCGGCCGGGCCGCCGGCACCGCGCCAGCCCCAGTAGCAGAAGGCCGGGCGCAGCCGCTTGCCGCCGTCCAGCAGGAAGTCGCGCAGCGCGTCGGCGGCAGCGACCAGGTCCGGGGAGATGGCGCTGAGCAGCTCGTGCTGGCCGGCCATGAACCGGGCGAGCGCGGCGTCCACCCGGGTGCGCACTGCCTCGACGTCGAGGGGCAGCACGGGGGTGGGGCTGGGCGGGGTCACAGGAGCCCTCCGTGGTCAATGGGATGGTGATCAGGTTAACCGACGGGCCATTTGGACAATCGGTCTCAGTTTCTGGACAAGGTTTGTCCGTCGGCCTGCTCCGGCCGCTAACCTGCGGGCATGGCACTCGGCGTCCCCTCCACCAGAACGGACCACGCAGCCACCGTCCGCGAGTTGCTGGCGGCCGGCCGGCGGTCGTTCTCCTTCGAGTTCATGCCCCCGCGCAGCGAGACCGCCGAGCAGAAGCTCTGGGACGCGATCCGGCGCCTGGAGCCGCTGAACCCGAACTTCGTCTGCATGACCTACGGTGCCGGCGGCTCGACCCGCGGCCGCACGGTCAACATGGTCGGCCGGATCGCCACCGAGACCACGCTGACCCCGGTCGCCCACCTGACCGCGGTGGACCACTCGGTGGCCGAACTGCGCAACATCATCGGCCAGTATGCCGACCAGGGCGTGCGCAACGTCCTCGCCGTGCGCGGCGACCCGCCGGGCGATCCGACCGGCGAGTGGGTCACCCACCCGCAGGGGCTCACCTACGCCTACGAACTGGTCGAGCTGATCAAGGACATCGGCGACTTCTGCGTGGGCGTGGCCGCCTCGCCGAACATGCACCCGCGCTCCACCGACTGGGACGACGACATCCGGCACTTCGTCGCCAAGGTGCGGGCCGGCGCCGACTACGCGATCACCCAGATGTTCTTCGAGGTGGAGGACTACCTGCGGCTGCGCGACCGGGTGGTCGCGGCCGGCTGCGACGTGCCGATCATCCCGGAGATCATGCCGGTGACCAACGCCAAGCAGCTGGTCCGCTTCCCGCAGCTCAGCGGCGCGCCGTTCCCGCCCGACCTGGAGGCCCGGCTCACCGCCGTGATCGACGACCCGGCGGCGCTGCGCGAGATCGGCATGGAGCACGCCACCGCGATGAGCGAGCAGCTGCTCTCCGAGGGCGCTCCGGGTCTGCACTTCATCACCCTCAACGGTTCCACGGCGACCCTGCAGATCTACCAGAACCTCGGTCTGCACAGCAGCTGAGCCCGTGATGTGGGGCCGCGAACGCGGACCCGGTACAGTCGCCGCACGCGCTGGGCACGTGCTGGAGGACGCCGATGGGCATCGGGATGCTGGTGTTGTACGCGGCCCTCGCCGTGGTCGCGCTCTGGCTGGTGGCCGAGCTGCTGCTGCAGAGCCGCGCCCCACTGCACTGGCGGGGGCTCGCACTCGGCGCCTTCCTGCTGGTGGTGGTCGGGATGGCGGCGCACACCGTGGTGCTGATCGGCATCGGCGCGCTCGGCTTCGCGGCCGGGCAGCTGCTGGTCACCCTCGCCGTCAAGGCCGGGAAGACCACCGCCTGGTCGCTGCGCGGCTCGGACGGCGCGCTGCCCGGGCCGCTCGCCAAGGTGCCGCTGCTGGCCGCCGCGACCAGCGGCGACCCGGCCCCCGAGGTGGTCGTCGAACGCGACCGGATCGGCGAGGTCGGCCCGATAGAGGAGCCGGCGGCCACCGCCGAACCGCTCCCCGAACCGGTGCTCCCCGAGGACGACGGCGACTACGGGATCTACGACACCGCCGACCCCTACGGCTACGGCCAGGAGCAGCAGCAGTCGCAGCAAGTCCAGTACGACTACTCGCAGCAGCAGCAGCAGGGCTACGGCTACTACGACCCGAACCAGTACCAGCAGCCGCAGCAGCAGCCGCAGTACCAGGGCTACCAGGAGTACTACCCCGGGCAGGACCAGCAGCAGTGGCAGCAGCAGCCGGCCTACGACCCGAACCAGTACCAGGGCGGCTACGACATCCCGCAGCAGCAGTCGCACGAGTACTACCAGCCGCAGCCCCAGCCCCAGGTGCAGCCCGAGTACCCGCAGCAGACCGACGCCGGCTGGCACGGCGGCTGGCAGTAGCCGCCCCGGCGGCGGCCGTCAGGCCGGTCCGACCAGCCCCGCCACCACGCAGGCCGACATGCCGGCCCGGGCCAGCCCGCCGCCCGGGTGCGCCGCCTGGCCCAGCCGGTAGCGGCCCGGCTCGCCGGTCTCGTTCGCGGGCTGCAGGAACGCCCCGCCCAGGCCGGCCAGGGCCGGGCTGGCCACCGCGCCGCCGGGGGAGAGGGTCTCCCGCTCGGTGTCGGCGGGGGTGCGCAGCTGCCGCCAGAGCACCCGGTCGCCGAGGTCCAGGCCGGCCGCGTGCAGCCGGGCGAGCATCCGGTCGGCGAACGCCTCGGCCACCCCGGGGGCGGTCCAGTCCACTTCGGCCTGCGAGGGCACGGTGCAGGTCAGCACCGCCGTTTCGTGCCGCTCGTCCGGCACCGCCGACGGGTCGTCAGGCCGCAGCACCTGCACGGTCGGCAGCTCGTGGGGCGCCGGGGCGTCGAACAGCGCGGCGAACTCCTCGCGCGGCCGCGGGGTGTGCACCACGGTGCGCTGCGGGGTGCCGGCCGGGCGCGGGCCGCGCAGCGCCAGCAGCACGCTGAACCGGCCGGGCAGCGCGGCCGCCGCCGGCTCGGGGCGCAGCACCAGCTCCGCGTCGGGGAAGTCCTCGGGACTGACCCGGGCGCCGTACCGGAACTCCACCCCGCGCTGCTCGCAGCGCGCCACCAGCACGTCCACCAGGGTGCGCAGGCCGCCGCGGACCGCCCAGACGCCGAAGGTCTGCTCCACGTAGGGCAGCACGGTGGCGCCGGCCGGGGCGCGGCGCGGGTCCAGGCCGAAGCGCAGCGCGCACTCGGTGAGCAGCGCGGTCAGCCGCGGATCGCCGCCCAGCTCGCGCTCGGCCACCTCGATCAGCGTCGGCCGGGCCCGGCCGCCGAGCAGCCGGGCCAGGCCGTGCCTCGGCGCGGGGTAGGGGTCGGTGCCGAGCGGGGCGGTGTCGGCCGGCAGCGGCTCCTCCAACAGCGGGCGCCGGGTGGCCTCCCAGACCGCCCGGCCGCGGTTCATCACCGCCGCCCAGCGCTCCCCGGCCCCCGCGCCGAGCGCCCCGTCCAGCGCCCGGGCCACCCCGCCCCGGGAGGCGTTCGGCAGGGTCAGCGCGGTGCCGTCGGCGAACAGGTGGTGGCTCTCCGGATCCACCGGGGTGAGCCCGACCAGCTGCTCCAGCGGCTCCTTGCCGGTCTTCAACGCCAGGTCGCGGTAGACCGCCGGCAGGCTCAGCAGGGTCGGGCCGGTGTCGAAGGAGAAGCCGTCCCGCTGGAGGCGGCCGACCATCCCGCCCGGCCCGGGGGCGGCCTCACAGACCGTCACCCGGTGTCCGAGGGTGCCCAGCCGCGCCGCCGCGGCCAGCCCGCTGATGCCTGCTCCGATGATGACGATCCGTGCCACAGCGGGTGATCCTAACCGCCGGGCCCCGTTGTCAGTGCCGCGCGCGAGCATGGCAGGCGGGTGGCCGACCGGCCGTCCGCGACCTGCTCCGGATTCGGGGGAGTACCGACCATGACCGTCACAGAACTCCCACAGCCAGACCAAACGCCGGCCGACAACCGTCCCTCCTCCCAGGACCCGCGCGTGCCCGAGCAGATCCCGCTCAACGCGGTGGACGTGCACCCCGTGCTGCTGCGGGCCGGCACCCCGCCCGCCGCCCGCGACCTGCTGGCCCAGGCCGAGCGCACGCTGCTGGCCGCCGACGCCGCCGAGGACCCGCTGGAGCGGTACGCCACCGCGCACCTGGCCGCGCTGCGCACCACCGCCGCGGTGCTCGCGGTGCGCGGCCGGCCGGAGAAGAACCCGCGCCGCCGCAAGGCGATCCGCAGCGCCTGGGAGGTGCTGCCCGAGGTGGCGCCCGAACTCGCCGAGTGGGCTGTCTACTTCGCCGCCGGGGCGGGCAAGCGGGCGGCCGCCGAGGCGGGGGTGCGGGGCGCCGCCTCGGCCCGCGACGCGGACGACCTGATCCGCAACGCCGCCCTCTTCCTGCGCTCGGTGCACCGGGTGCTCGATCCGGCAGGCAATAGGGTGAGGGGGTCTGGTCCGTCCGCCTCCTGAGGAGCCCGCTCGTGTACCCCTCGCGCCCCCGCAGCGCCCTGCGCACCGCCGTGGTCTGGGAGGTGGTCCGAACGGCACTGGAGCGCCGGGCCGCCGAGTTGGACCAGCCCGTCCTCGACGTGCTCGACACCGGCGGCGGCACCGGCAACTTCGCCGTGCCGGTGGCCCGGCTCGGCCACCGGGTGACCGTGGTCGACCCCAGCCCCGACGCGCTCTTCGCGCTGGAGCGCCGGGCCGCCGAGGCCGGGGTGACCGACCTGGTGCGGGCGGTGCAGGGGGACACCCAGACGCTGCCCGAGGTGATCGCCCCCGCCTCGGTGGACGCGGTGCTCTGCCACGGCGTCCTGGAGGTGGTGGACGACCCGGCCGAGGCGCTCGGCCACCTGACCGCGACGCTGCACAAGGGCGGGCTGGTCAGCCTGCTGGCCGCGAACCGCAACGGCGCGGTGCTGGCCCGGGCGCTGGCCGGCCACTTCGACGAGGCCCGCACCGTGCTCGGCGCGCCGGACGGACGCTGGGGCGCCGGCGACCCGATGCCGCGCCGCTTCACCGGGGACGAGCTGCACGAGCTGGCCGGCTCGGCCGGGCTGCGGGTGGAGTCGGTGCACGGGGTGCGGGTCTTCGCCGACCTGGTGCCCGGGGTGCTGGTGGACACCGAGCCGGGCGCCCTGGAGGCGCTGCTGAAGCTGGAGGAGACGGCCGCCGCCGAGCCCTCCTTCCACGCCGTCGCCACCCAGCTGCACCTGCTGGCCCGGCTCGGCTGAGACCGGACGGAAACTTCACGGCCCCTGGGAGCGTTGCACCGGTGCGGGGACGGGCCGGATGTGTCGGACACGACGGATCCCAGCCCGCCCCGGATCCCACGGTCGGACCGTATGATCTGGGTAAAGCCAGAACGCATGACGGCCAGACCCGTGGGGCATATGGACCACGACAGGGCCAGGTGGCGGACCGGTCGCCCCGCGACCGACGAGTAGGAGGACTCCGTGCCGCTCTCGGAGCACGAGCAGCGACTGCTCGACCAGATGGAGCGAGCGCTGTACGCCGAAGATCCCAAGTTCGCGTCGGCGCTTGAGGGAACCGGCCTGCGTACCTACACCCGGCGCCGGGTGTACCTCGCGGCGGCGGGATTCGTGCTGGGGGTGGGCCTCCTGATGGGAGGCATGATCGCGCAGCCCAGGTTCATCTGGCTGAGCGTGGTGGGCTTCCTGGTGATGCTGGGGTGTGCGGTGCTCGCGGTGGCCGGCTGGCGCCGGCACCCGGTGGCCGGCCCCGGCGCGGGCCTGCGGACGGCGCAGCCGGTGAGCCGCAAGGCCGGTGTGATGGACCGGATGGAACAGCGCTGGCAACGCCGCCGCGACGAGCACGACGGCTTCTGACCTCCCCACTTGCCCCAGGCCACCGACGAGAGCGGCGGGCGGGTGATCCGATCGGATCACCCGCCCGCCGCTCTTCGCGTCAGCCTTCCCGGCGCCCCGGCCGCAACCGCTCGCCGGCCGCCCGCAGCCGGGCCCGCAGCCCGCGCCGCAGCGCCTGCATCCGGTCACCGGCCCGCCAGAACACCCGGGCCGCCGAGGGCGGCAGCAGCACCGCGCGCAGCCGCCGGCCGCGGCCGGCGTGGGCCCACAGCCCGTCCCGGACCGTCAGCACGTCGCTGCCCAGCGGCGCCGACAGGCCGGGCTCGCTGGCGTACAGCACCCGCTCGGTGGCCAGCGCCAGCCGCCCGCCGGCCGCCCGGCCGGACTCGTCCAGCTCGCCGGTCTCGCTGATCCGGCTCACCGTGCGGCGCGGGCTGAGCGCGTCGTCCGGCGGGATGCCGAGGTCCCAGGCGGTGTCGATCAGCTCCTCCCAGGCGGCCAGCACCTGTGCCTCGGTCAGCTCGCCGCCGCCCGGGCCGCCCGGACCGCGCCGCCCGCGGCCGAGCCGCCGCCGGCGCAGGTCGCGCCGCCAGAGCATCGGACTGAGCAGCAGGAGCAGCACCAGCGCGGCTCCGGCGACCACCGCCAGCAGCTGCCACGGCACTCCGGCGGAGGTCTTCGCGACGGCGACCGGTGCGGCCGTGTCCTGGGCCGGGCAGCCGCCCTGCTTGTGCAGCTCGGCCGGGCAGCCGTTCGAGACGGTCGGCTCGGGGAGGTTCTGCTGGCTCGGCTGGGCGGTCGGCTGCGCGGCGCTCTGGCTGGGCGCCGGCGCGGCCGCCGGGTTGCCGTAGGACGGGGTCACGCCGCGGCTGGGGGTGGGCTCGAAGCGCAGCCAGCCGGCGCCGGCGAAGTACAGCTCCGGCCAGGCGTGGTAGTCCTTCGTGCCGACCTCGAAGTTGCCGTCGCCGAGGTCCTCGCCCGGCGCGAAGCCGACCGCGACCCGGGCCGGGATGTGCAGGGTGCGGGCCATCGCCGCCATGGTGGCGGCGAAGTGCACGCAGAAGCCCTTCTTGTCGGTCAGGAACTTGGCGATCGCGGCGGGGCCGCTGCCGGCGTCCACCGAGGTGCTGTAGCTGAAGCCGCCGCTGGTGGAGAACCAGTCCTGCAGCGCCACCGCCTGGTCGTAGGCGTCGGTCTTGCCGGCCGTCACCTGGCGGGCCAGGTCGGCGACCATCGAGGGCAGGTCGTCCGGCAGCGCGGTGTAGCGCTGCTCGATCGCGGGCGGGGCCGCGCCGGCCGAGCGCAGCTGCGCGGGGGTGGGCTGGACGTTCAGCGAGACCACGTCGTAGCTCAGCCCGCCGGCCTGCTGGCCGTTGTCGCCGATCACCGAGCGGGTCTGCGGCTCGTAGCGCCACGCGCCCCGGGCGTCCACCCGCTCGATCGGGTACGGGGCCGGCAGCCACTGGGTGCTCAGGTTCGACTCGATCGAGATCTGGGTGGTCATCTCCGACCTGGGCACGTCCGGGACCAGGCCGTCCGGCGGCGGCAGCAGCTCCGGCACCGGCTGGACGTCCTCGTTGGCCGGCTTCCAGCTCTCGCCGTTGAAGTCGTCCAGCGCGGTGATCCGCAGGTAGGCGTCGCGCAGCGCCGGGTCGTCGCCGTGGTAGCGGATCAGCACCTGGTTGTTGGGGCGGCGCAGGCCGTCGGCGAGCGAGACCACCGGGTTGAGGGCGTCGATCGAGTGGCCGGGCCCGTCGCCGTTCCCGCCGTCGCCGAAGCCGTTCAGCAGGTCCAGCCCGTTGGTGGCCGGCACGCTCACGCCGACCACCAGCGCGCAGGCCAGCGCCAGCACGCCGATCCGGTGGCCGCCGGTGGGCAGCCCGCCGCGGCTGTCGGCGGTGCCGGAGCCGCGGAACACCCGGCCCCAGCGGGAGAGCCGGTCGCGGCCCTCGGCGAACAGCAGCATCAGGTAGCCGCTGCCGGCGAGCAGGAACCAGAGCCACTGGGCCCCGCCCTCCCCGGTGGTGTTCAGCCCGCTGCCCACGCAGTAGAAGGCGAGCAGCGGCAGCCCGGCCAGCGCGGCCCGGCGCAGCGTGACGGCCAGGGTGTCCACCATGATCGCCACCATCGCGGTGGCGCCGACCAGCACCAGCCGCAGGCCGGGGGTCGAGGGCGCCGGGATGGTGTAGGTCGCGATGTCGTTGCCGGCCGAGGCCAGCACGCTGCCGAGCGCCCGCACGGCGTCCGGGCCGGGCAGCAGGCCGAAGGAGAGCGAGCCGCGGACCGCGCCGAACATCAGCAGGTAGACCGCCGCCACCAGCTGCGCCACCGGGATCACGGCGCGCGGCACCGGCAGCCGGCGCAGCCCGGCGCCCACCATGGTGACCGCGGCGACCTGGAGGAACGCCGGCAGGATCCAGTTGTTGGTGTCCAGCAGCGGGGTGAGGCCGGCCATCGCCAGCACCGTGGCCAGCGCCGCGTAGAAGGTCAGCCTGGTCTGGGTGGTGATCACTTGTCCGCCCCCTTCCGGCCCGGGGCCGTCGCGGCCGCCTGGGCCCGTGCGTCGGCCCGTCGCCACAGGTCCGGCACCGAGTCGCCGGCCCGGGTCGGCAGGACCGTCCAGCCGGCCTCCCGGAGCATCCGCAGCTGGGCCTGCGTCCGCTCGTCGGTCTCAGCTGGGCCGCCGAGCGGGCGCAGGCCGGACCAGCTGGCGGTGTCCAGCAGGAAGACCACGGCCGCGCCGGTGTTGCGGCGCAGCCGGGCCAGGCCGGCCGCCTGCTCCTCGTCCAACTCGCCGACGATCGCCACCAGCAGGCCCTCGCCGCCGAGGCGCAGCGCCTCCTCGGCCCGGCCGAGGCCGCCACCGGAGGAGTGCTCGGCCACCGCCAGCGCGTCCAGCAGCAGGCCGGCCGACTCGCTCGGCGAGCTGCCGCCCGAGTTGCGGCTCTCCGGCACCTGCAGGCCGGTGTCGGTGAGCAGCCGGGTCTGGTAGCCGCGCTCCAGCAGGTGCTGGCCGACCGAGGCGGCGCAGCTCACCGCCCACTCGAAGGAGGAGGCCGGGCCGGAGCCGCGGTGCCCGGTCTCCCGGGTGTCCAGCAGCACGGTGGCCCGGGCCCTGAGCGGCTGCTCCTCCCGACGGACCATCAGCTCGCCGTACTTGGCGGTGGACTTCCAGTGCACCCGGCGCAGGTCGTCGCCGTAGCGGTACTCGCGGGGCACGGTGTCGTCGTCGCCGGCCAGCGCGACCGCCCGGGAGTGGCTGTCGCCGTAGCCGGCCCACTCGCCGGTCAGCTTGATCGGCGGCAGCGGGTGCACCTGCGGCACCACGGTCAGGGTGTCCGAGGTGCTGAACGAGCGGGTCAGCTCGCACATCCCGAACGGGTCGCACAGCCGCAGCTGCAGCGGGCCGAGCGGGTAGCGGCCGCGCAGGTCGGAGCGGACCCGGTAAGAGACCTCCCGGAAGCCGCGCGGTTCGACCCGGTCCAGCACGAAGCGCGGGCGCGGCCCGAGCACGTACGGCACCTTGTCCTCCAGCATGAGCAGCCCGGTCGGCACCCGGGAGATGTTGTCCACCCGCAGGTGCACCCGGGCCTCCGAGCCGGCCGGCGCCCGGTGCGGGGTCAGCCGCCGGCCGCCGGCCACCCGGTAGCGGGTGCGCAGCACCAGCGCGGCGGCCAGCAGCGGCAGCCCGGCCAGCAGCACCCCGACCTGGAGCAGCGCGCCCTGGCCGAACAGGAACGAGCAGACCGCCGCGGTGCACCCGGCGGCGATGAAGGAGCGGCCCCGGGTGGTCAGGCCCCGCAGGCCGGTGCGGAACCCGGTCGGGTTGCCGTCCGCCTGGGCCACTTCAGCGTCCCTGCGGGACGGGCAGCCGGCGGACCAGCTCCAGCACGATCTGCTCGGCGCTGCGGCGGCTCAACTGGGCTTCGGCGGTGGGCAGCAGACGGTGCGCCAGGACCGGCACGGCGAGCGCCTGGAGGTCGTCCGGCACCACGTACTCCCGGCCGGCCAGCGCGGCGGCGGCCCGGGCGGCCCGGATCAGGTGCAGGGTGGCCCGGGGCGAGGCGCCCAGGCGCAGCTCGGGGGAGGTGCGGGTGGCGGTGACCAGGTCCACCGCGTAGCGGCGCACGGCGGGGGCCACGTGCACGGTGCGCACCAGCTCGATCAGCTTGAGGATGTCCTCGGCGTGCGCGACCGGCTGCAGGTCGTCCAGCGGCGAGGCGCCGCCGTGCACGTCCAGCATCGCCAGCTCGGCCTCGGGGCTGGGGTAGCCGATCGAGATCCGGGCCATGAAGCGGTCCCGCTGGGCCTCCGGCAGCGGGTAGGTGCCCTCCATCTCCACCGGGTTCTGGGTGGCGATCACCATGAACGGGGAGGGCAGCTCGTAGGTGGTGCCGTCGATCGTCACCTGGCGCTCGGCCATCGACTCCAGCAGTGCCGACTGGGTCTTGGGCGAGGCCCGGTTGATCTCGTCGCCGACCACGATCTGCGCGAAGATCGCGCCGGGGCGGAACTCGAAGTCCATCTGCTGCTGGTCGAAGACGTTGGTGCCGGTGACGTCGGAGGGCAGCAGGTCGGGGGTGAACTGGATCCGGCGCACCTTGCAGTCGACCGAGCGGGCGAGCGCCTTGGCGAGCATCGTCTTGCCGACCCCGGGAACGTCCTCCAGGAGCAGGTGGCCCTCGGCCAGCATCACCGTGAGCGCGATCCGGACCGCCTCCGGCTTGCCCTCGATCACGCTCTCCACCGAAGCGCGGACCCGCTCGATGACCGCGTTCAGTGCGGGCAGACCCGTTGTGCCGGTCTGCTCGTTGTAGGTCGTCACGCTTACTGCTCCGCCCCTCCTCGCGCCGGTCCGCCTGTCCGGAACCCGGCCGTAGGCGCATTCTTCCCTGACGGGTGGCCGAAAGTCACCCGACCGTGTGATGCCGGGCCCCGGACGGCGGGAGCGGGATGGGGGACCGTCAGGAGATCTCGCGCAGCAGGCCGGTGTGCACGTCGAAGACGAAACCGCGCACGTCGTCGGTGTGCGGAAGGAACGGCGAGGTGCGCACCCGCTGGATCGACTGGCGGACGTCGCCGTCCAGGTCGACGAAGGACTCGACCGCCCACTGCGGGCGCTGGCCGACCTCCAGCTCCAGCTCCCGGCGGAAGTCCTCGGTGAGGCCGAGCAGGCCGCAGCCGGTGTGGTGGATCAGCACCACCGACTCGGTGCCCAGGGCGCGCTGGCTGATCGTCAGCGAGCGGATGGTGTCGTCGGTCACCACACCGCCGGCGTTGCGGATGATGTGCGAGTCGCCGAGCTCCAGGCCGAGCGCGGCGAACAGGTCGAGACGGGCGTCCATGCAGGCGACCACGGCGACCTTCTGGACCGGGCGGGCGTCCATGCCGCCGTCCTTGAAGGTGACGGCGTACTCCCGGTTGGCGGCGACCAGGCGGTCGGTGATCGTGGCGGCGGCGGGCGTCGAGTCGGTCATGGGTACGACCGTAGTAGGAATCCGGGCCGGTGGGGAGGAGCCCGAAGGGCTCCCGGGCCGGTTGTGACGGAGCGCATACGGCGCGCGTGGCGACGCCGGACGACGCCGGTGCGGACGGTAGTCTGACGGTCCGTACGCAGCCTGCGGCCTCCTCCCGCTCCCCGTGCCCCCGGACGCACCTTCCCCGGCGCCTGGCGGTACCGCCTTCCCCCAGCGAGCGGGCGGGGACCACGGGCGGCGTCGGTCCCGGCTGCCGCGGTGGGCCAGAATGGTCCGATCCTCCGCTCCCGGCGACCCCGGCAGGCCCGCGCCCGCGAGCGGTACCCGCACCGACGAAAGGCGCCCGCGCGCATGCCCACAGGCACCCCGGAACCCAAGCACGTCCCGGTCATGCTGCAACGCTGCATGGACGCGCTGGCCCCGGCGATCTCCCGGCCCGGCGCGGTCGTGGTGGACGCCACCCTGGGCCTGGGCGGGCACAGCGAGGCGCTGCTCACCCAGTTCCCCGAGGTCCACCTGGTCGCGGTGGACCGCGACCCGGTGGCGCTGCGGCTGGCCGGCGAGCGGCTGGCGCCGTTCGGCGACCGGGCCACCCTGGTGCACGCCGTCTACGACGAGATCCCCGAGGTGCTGGCCGACCTGGGCATCGACCGGGTGCAGGGCCTGCTCTTCGACCTGGGCGTCTCCTCGATGCAGCTGGACGAGGCCGACCGCGGCTTCGCCTACGCCCAGGACGCCCCGCTGGACATGCGGATGGACCAGACCCGCGGGATCAGCGCCGCCGAGGTGCTCAACACCTACAGCCACGGCGACCTGGCCCGGATCCTCAAGGTCTACGGCGAGGAGCGGTTCGCCGGCAAGATCGCCTCGGTGATCCTGCGGGAGCGCGAGAAGGAACCGTTCACCACCAGCGCGCGTCTGGTGGAACTGGTGCGCAATGCCATTCCCGCGGCGACCCGGCGCACCGGCGGCAACCCGGCCAAGCGCACCTTCCAGGCGCTGCGGATCGAGGTGAACGGCGAGCTGGAGGTGCTGGACCGGGCGATCCCGGGGGCGCTGGACGTGCTCGCGGTCGGCGGCCGGATCGCCGTGATGTCCTACCAGTCGCTGGAGGACCGCCTGGTCAAGCAGTACTTCGCGGCCGGCGCCACCAGCACCGCCCCGCCGGAGCTGCCGTTCGTGCCGGAGGAGCACCAGCCCCGGCTCAAGCTGATCACCCGCGGCGCAGAACTGGCCACCGAGGCGGAGATCGAGGAGAACCGGCGCGCCGCGCCCGTGCGACTGCGGGTGGCGGAGAGGATTCGGGAGCGGCGGTAGGGGTCGTCCGGGCGCGGGCGCCCGGCGCGGCGGGGGGCAGGGCGAGCGATGAGGGAGACGACGGTGCGGGCCGGCGAGGGCATCCAGCAGGGCCGGCTGCTGCCGGGGCAACTGGGGCGGGCACGGATCACCGTGCGCCCCGGGAGGCCGCCGCGCGGCAGCGGGCGCGGCCGCACGCCCTTCGCGGTGCTGGTCGGCCTGCTGCTCTCGGCCGGGCTGCTCGGCCTGCTGATGCTCAACACCGCGCTCAACGAGGGCTCCTTCGAGCTGACCAAGCTGCAGAAGCAGACCACCACGCTGACCGACCAGCAGCAGGCGCTGCAGCAGGAGATCGACCACGACTCCGCGCCGGACGCGCTGGAGAACGCCGCCCGCGGGCTCGGCATGGTGTCCGGCGGCGACCCGGCCTTCCTGAAGGACGACGGCACGGTGCTCGGCAGCCCGGCCCCCGCCAAGGACAGCCCGCCGGTCAAGCGCTCCGGCGAGTCCCCGTGGCCGGGCGTCGGCCAGCCCGCGCCCTCGGCCGCCCCGCCGCCCGCGGCGGACACCGGTTCGCCCAGCGCCACCCCCGCCGCCCCCGACCCGGCCGCCACCGGTGAGGGCGCGCTGCGGGTCGATCCCGTGAGCCCGACCTCCAGCCCGAGCGGAAGCGCCTCCCGATGACTGCCCCCCAGGGCCCCCGCGGCCCGCGCCGACCCACCCCCGGCTCCCGCCCGGGCTCCACCCCGCGCTCCCCGCAGCCGGGCGGCCAGCGCCGGGAGCGGCCCGCCGCCCCGCAGCAGCGCGGCACCGCCCGGCCGCGCCCGGAGTCGGCGGCCCGCCGGGACGCGCCGCGCCGGGACGCCGTCCGGGGTCCGGGTGCCGGCCCGCGCGGCCAGGCGCCCGCCGCCAAGCGCCGCCCGCCGGCCCGCCCGCAGCCCAAGCGCCTCAAGCTGGCCGATCCGCGCCGCCGGCTGCGGGCGGTGATGATCGCGCTGGGCGTGGTGCTCTCGGTGTTCGCGGCCCGGCTGGTGCAGATCCAGCTGGTCGACTCCTCCGCGCTGGCCGCGGACGCCAGCACCTACCGCTACGTGGACGTGGCGCTGCCCGCCACCCGGGGCTCGATAACGACCTCGGACGGCGTGGCGCTGGCCACCACCGTGGACGCCTACGACATCACCGCAGACCCGACGATGTTCACCCAGGACGCGCTGCACGTGCCGGACGGCCCGGAGCAGGCCGCCGACCTGCTGGCCCCGATCCTGGGCATGCCCCGGGACAAGGTGGTCGCCAAGCTGCGCACCCCGAAGACCCGGGGCATCACCCTGGCCCCCAAGCAGACCCCGCAGGCCCGCAACCAGATCGCCGACCTGAAGAGCGCGCTGACCAAGAAGGTGGACACCGCCACCTGCCGCGCGCAGAAGGCGAAGGCCGGCAAGCCCGGCGCCCCGATCAGCATCGACCCGTCCTGCGTGAACCCGCTGGAGGGGATCTTCTCCACCGAGACCACCGCCCGGGTCTACCCGGCCGGCGGGCTGGCCGCCAACCTGGTCGGCTTCGTGAACGGCGAGGGCGACGGGGCCGGCGGCCTGGAGCTGCAGTACCAGAAACTGCTGGCCGGCAAGGACGGCCGGCGCACCTCGGCGGTCTCCGGCAGCCAGCCGATCCCGACCGGCGGCGGCTCCCAGACGGACCCGGTGCCCGGCACCGACGTCCGCCTGACGATCAACCGGGACATCCAGTGGGCCGCCCAGCAGGCGATCACCGACCAGGTGGCGGCGGCCGGCGCGGAGAAGGGCTACGTGATCGTCCAGGACGTGAAGTCGGGTCAGGTGCTGGCGATGGCCACCTCGCCGACCTTCAACCCGAACGACCTGAACACCGCCAGCCCCCAGGACCTGGGCAACACCGCGCTGCAGGACGTCTACGAGCCGGGCTCGACCGCCAAGCTGATGACCATGTCGGCGGTGCTGGACACCGGCACGGCGAACTGGGACACCCACGTGACCGTGCCCGGCACGCTGCAGCGCGGCGACCGGGTCTTCCACGACGACGTGGACCACGGCACCGAGTACCTGACGCTGGCCGGGGTGCTGGCCGAGTCCTCCAACATCGGCACCATCGAGGCGGCCGGCCAGCTCGCCCCGACCCAGGCGCAGGCGAACCAGGTGCTCGGCGGCTACCTGCAGAAGTTCGGCATCGGCCAGCCCACCGGCCTGGACTTCCCGGGCGAGACCCGCGGCCTGCTGGCCGACCCGAAGAACTGGCAGGGCTCGCAGCAGTACACCATCCCGTTCGGCCAGGGCCTGTCGGTGAACGCGATGCAGGCCACCTCGGTGTTCTCCACCATCGCCAACGGCGGGGTGCGGGTGGCGCCCAGCCTGGTGGCCGGCACCACCGGGCCGGACGGGCGCTTCGTGCCGGCCGCGCCCGGCGCGCAGAGCCGGGTGGTGAAGCCGGAGACCGCGAAGACGCTCGGCGAGATGCTGGAATCGGTGGTCACCGACGAGCAGGGCACCGGCAACGCCGCGCAGATCCCCGGCTACCGGGTGGCCGGCAAGACCGGCACCGCCAACCGGGTGGACCCGAAGACCGGGAAGTACAACGGCTACACGGCCTCCTTCATCGGCTTCGCCCCCGCCGACGCCCCCCGGGTGACCGTCTCCTGCGTGATCCAGAACCCGGTCAACGGCCACTTCGGCGGCCAGCTGTGCGGTCCGGTGTTCAAGCAGGTGATGGAGTTCGCCCTGAAGACCCTCCAGGTGCCGCCGAGCGGCAGCGAAGCCCCGAACCTGCCCGTCGAGTGGAAGCCCTGAACCTGTGAACCACGTCACCCCCCAGCCCACCGGTTCCCCCGCGCCCCAAGGGGACGCGGAGGGCTCGCTTGGCTTCCGGCACCCCGCGCCCGATAGCCTGCCCGCCGTGCCGAAATCAGACCAAACCAGTGTGAGCCCGCCCCGACCGACCACGACGGTGCCCACCCCGCTCGCCGAGCTGGCCGAACTGCTCGGCCTCGCCCCGGTCGCGGGCCGGGCGGCGAGCGGCATCACCCACGACTCCCGGGCGGTGCGCCCGGGCGACGTGTACGTGGCCTTCGCCGGCGCCAACCACCACGGTGCGGCCTTCGCGGCCGGCGCGGCGGCGGCCGGCGCGGTCGCGGTGCTGACCGACCAGGCCGGTGCCGAGCTGGCCGGCGGGCTGGACGTGCCGGTGCTGGTGGTGGAGCAGCCGCGGGCCTGGATGGGTCGCCTCGCCGCCCGGATCTACGGCGAGCCGTCGCGCTCGCTGCTGACCATCGGGATCACCGGCACCAACGGCAAGACCACCACCTCCTACCTGGTGGAGGCCGGCCTCAAGGGCGCCGACCGGGTGCCGGGGGTGATCGGCACGGTGGAGATGCGGGTCCGCGACGAGCGGATCAAGAGCGAGCGCACCACCCCGGAGGCGACCGACCTGCACGCGATCCTCGCGGTGATGCGCGAGCGCGGCGCCGACTCGGTGGTGATGGAGGTCTCCAGCCACGCCCTGGTGTTCGGCCGGGTGGACGGCGTGCAGTACGACGTCGCGGTCTTCAACAACCTGACGCCGGAGCACCTGGACTTCCACCCGGACATGGAGGACTACTACCGGGCCAAGGCCCGGCTGTTCGAGCCCGGCCGGTCGGCGGCCGCGGTGGTCAACCTGGACGAGGAGTACGGCCGTCGGCTGGCCGGCGAGACCACGCTGCCGCTGACCACCTTCTCGGCCTCCGGCGACCCGGCGGCCGACTGGCGCGCGGTCGACGTGCACCTGGGCCCGGCCGGCTCGACCTTCACCGTGCAGGGCCCGGACGGCCGTTCGGCGCTGGCCGGCGTGCCGCTGCCCGGACCGTTCAACGTCTCCAACGCGCTGGCCGCGATCACCGCGCTGGTCACCGCCGGCGTGCCGCTGGAGCGGGCGGCGGCCGGGGTGGCCGCCGCGCCGGGCGTGCCGGGCCGGCTGGAGCGGGTGGAGGCCGGCCAGGAGTACGTCGCGGTGGTGGACTACGCGCACAAGCCGGACGCGCTGAAGGCGGTGCTGCGTTCGCTGCGCGAGGTGACCAAGGGCCGGCTGCACGTGGTGGTCGGCTGCGGCGGCGACCGGGACCCGTTCAAGCGCGCGCCGATGGGCGCGATCGCCGCCGCGCTGGCCGACACCGCGGTGCTGACCAGCGACAACCCGCGGTCCGAGGACGCGCTGGCGATCCTGGCCAGCATGCTCTCCGGCGCCGCCGAGGTGCCGGAGAGCGAGCGCGGCGAGGTGCTGGTGGTGCCGGACCGGGCCGAGGCGATCGCCGACGCGGTGGCCCGGGCGCACCCGGGCGACACCGTGCTGGTGGCCGGCAAGGGCCACGAGCTGGGGCAGTACGTGAAGGGCGAGGTCCGCCCGTTCGACGACCGGGAGGTGCTGCGCGAGGCCATCGCGCACGTCCGGCCCGAGCAGCGAGGAGTGGAGCAGCGGTGATCGCACTGACCCTGGCCGAGCTGGCCGCGCTGACCGGCGGCGAGCTGTCCGAGGTGACGGACCCTCAGGCGCTGGTCACCGGCCCGGTGGTGATCGACTCCCGGAAGGTCGAGCCGGGCGGCCTGTTCGCCGCCTTCCGCGGCGAGCAGGTGGACGGCCACGACTACGCGGCCCGCGCGGTGGCGGCCGGTGCCGTCGCGGTGCTGGCCGAGCGCCCGGTCGGGGTGCCGGCCGTGGTGGTGGCGGACGCCCAGCGGGCGCTCGGCCTGCTGGGCCGCGCGGTGGTGGAGCGGGCCAAGGAGGCCCGGCTGGTGGCGCTGACCGGTTCGGCGGGCAAGACCAGCACCAAGGACCTGCTGGCCCAGCTGCTGGCGCGGCTCGGCCCGACGGTGGCCACCCAGGGCTCGCTCAACAACGAGCTGGGCTTCCCGCTGACCGCGGCCCGGGCGGCGGAGGACACCCGGTTCCTGGTGCTGGAGATGGGCGCCCGGCACCGCGGCGACATCGCCTACCTGTGCGAGCTGGCCCGTCCGTCGATCGGCCTGGTGCTGAACGTGGGATCGGCGCACCTGGGGGAGTTCGGCTCGAAGGAGGGCATCGCCCAGGCCAAGGGCGAGCTGGTGGAGTCGCTGCCCGAGGACGGGGTCGCGGTGCTCAACGGGGACGACCCGCTGGTGCGGGCGATGGCCTCGCGCACCCGGGCCCGGGTGGTGCTGTTCGGCGAGCGTCCGGACGCCGACGTGCGGGCACAGGACGTTCGCCTGGACTCCACCGGCCGTCCATCGTTCACGCTGACCACCCCGGCCGGTTCCGCTCCGGTACGACTGCGCCTGTACGGTGAGCACCACGTCTCGAACGCCCTCGCCGCCGCCGCGGTGGCGATGGAGCTCGGACTGTCCGTCGACGACACCGCCGCCGCCCTCGGCGAGGCGGGTGCGCTGTCCCGCTGGCGCATGGAGGTCGTCGACCGGGCCGACGGCGTGACCGTCGTGAACGACGCGTACAACGCGAACCCGGAGTCCATGCGGGCCGCGCTGCGCGCGCTGGCCACGATGGGCGGCCGCGGCCCGGAGCGCCGCCGCACCTGGGCGGTGCTCGGCGAGATGCGGGAGCTCGGCGGGGACAGTCTCGACGAGCACGACGCCATCGGCCGGCTCGCGGTCCGACTCGACGTCACCAAGCTGGTGGCGGTGGGGGGACGCGAGGCGGCGCACATGGAACTGGGCGCGAGGAACGAAGGTTCGTGGGGTGAGGAGTCGGTGCTGGTGTCCGACGCGGACGCGGCGGTCGAACTGCTGCGCGGTCAGCTGCGGCCAGGGGACGTGGTGCTGGTGAAGGCCAGCCGTTCGGTGGGCCTTGAGAGGGTGGCCGAGGCCATCCTCGCGGACGGTGCCGCCCGGTGAAGCAGATCCTCTTCTCCGGCATGATCGGTCTGGTGCTGTCGCTGTTCGGCACGCCGGCCCTGATCAAGCTGCTGGCCAAGCAGGGCTACGGGCAGTACATCCGGGACGACGGCCCCAAGGCGCACCACAGCAAGAAGGGCACGCCCACGATGGGCGGCATCGCCTTCATCCTGGCGACCCTGATCGCGTACTTCGCGACCAAGGCGATCGTCGGGGTGGCGCCGCGGGCCTCCGGCCTGCTGGTGCTCTTCCTGATGACGGGTCTGGGCCTGGTCGGCTTCCTGGACGACTACATCAAGGTGGTCAAGCGCCGCTCGCTGGGCCTGCGGGCCAAGGCGAAGCTGGCCGGCCAGTCGATCGTGGGCCTGGCCTTCGCGGTGCTGTCGCTGCAGTTCAGCGACAACCGCGGGATCACCCCGGCCTCCACCCACCTGTCCTTCGTGCAGGACTTCAGCTGGTCCGTGGGGCCGGTGCTGTTCGTGATGTTCGCGTACTTCATGATCGCGGCGATGTCGAACGGCGTGAACCTGACGGACGGTCTGGACGGCCTGGCCACCGGCGCCTCGGTGATGGTCTTCGGCGCGTACACGTTCATCGGGATCTGGGAGTACAACCAGAGCTGCGCCAACGTGATCACCGCGACCGCCAAGTGCTACGAGGTGCGCGACCCGCTGGACCTGGCGGTGGTCGCCTCCGCGCTGATGGGCTCGTGCTTCGGCTTCCTGTGGTGGAACACCTCGCCGGCCAAGATCTTCATGGGTGACACCGGCTCGCTGGCCCTCGGTGGCGCGCTGGCCGGCCTGGCCATCTGCTCGCGCACCGAGATGCTGCTGGCGCTGCTCGGCGGCCTCTTCGTGATCATCACCCTGTCGGTGATCATCCAGGTCGCCTCGTTCCGGATGACCGGCAAGCGGGTCTTCAAGATGGCACCACTACAGCACCACTTCGAACTGAAGGGCTGGAGCGAAGTCCTGATCGTGGTCCGGTTCTGGATCATCCAGGGCCTGTGCGTCGCGGTCGGCCTCGGCCTGTTCTACGCGGGCTGGGTGAGCAACTGATGACGGCCGACCAGCTGACGCAGTGGCAGGACCTGCCCGTGGTGGTCGCGGGCCTGGGCGTCTCCGGGATCAGCGCCGCCCGGGTGCTGCACGGCCTGGGCGCCCGGGTCACCGTGGTGGACGGCGGCGACAGCCCGGTGCTGCGCGACCGGGCCGCCGAGCTGGCGGGCATCGAGGTGCGCCTGGGTGACGGGGCCTCGCTGCCCGAGGGCACCCGACTGGTCGTCACCTCGCCCGGCTGGCCGCCGAGCAGCCCGCTGTTCGCCGCCGCGGCGGCGGCCGGGCTGGAGATCTGGGGCGACGTCGAGCTGGCCTGGCGGCTGCGCCGGCCGCTGCCCGGCACCGGCGAGCCGGCCCCCTGGCTGGCCGTCACCGGCACCAACGGCAAGACCACCACGGTGCAGATGCTGGCCTCGATCCTGACGGCGGCCGGCAAGCACACCGCGGCCGTCGGCAACGTCGGCGTCTCGGTGCTGGACGCGGTGCTGGCCGGTTTCGCCAACGACGCCCAGCCCTACGACGTGCTGGCCGTGGAGCTCTCCAGCTACCAGCTGCACTGGGCGCCCTCGCTGCGGGTGCACTCGGCCGCGGTGCTCAACCTGGCCCCGGACCACCTGGACTGGCACGGCTCGATGGAGGCCTACGCGGCCGACAAGGGCCGGATCTACCAGGGCAACCAGGTCGCCTGCGTCTACAACCTGGCCGACCCGGCCACCGAGGAGCTGGTCCGCGAGGCCGACGTCGAGGAGGGCTGCCGGGCGATCGGCTTCGGCCTCGGCAGCCCCGGACCGTCGAACTTCGGCGTGGTGGACGGCCTGCTGGTGGACCGCGCCTTCGTGCCGGACCGGACGAGGAGCGCGGCCGAGATCGGTGCGGTCTCCGACGTGAACCCGCCCGCCCCGCACAACATCACCAACGCGCTGGCGGCCGCCGCGCTGGCCCGCGCCTACGGCGTGGACGGCAAGGCGGTGCGGGACGGCCTGCGCGACTTCCGGCCGGACGCGCACCGGATCGCGCACGTCGCCGAGGTCGCCGGAGTGGCCTACGTGAACGACTCCAAGGCCACCAACACCCACGCGGCCGCCGCCTCGCTGCGCTCCTACGACCCGATCGTCTGGATCGCCGGCGGACTGGCCAAGGGGGCCACCTTCGACGAGCTGGTGCAGGGCGCGAGAGGGCGGTTGCGCGGGGTCGTGCTGATCGGCCGGGACCGCGCGCTGATCCGCGAGGCGCTGGCGCGACACGCCCCGGATGTGCCGGTGATCGAAGCGGCCGAGGGCCAGACTGGCGCGGTGGCGATGGCGGAGGTGGTCCGGGCGGCCGCCGGCCTCGCCCGGTCCGGCGATACCGTGCTGCTCGCCCCGGCCTGCGCCTCGATGGACATGTTCACCAACTACGGCGAACGGGGCGACCTCTTCGCCGAGGCGGTGCGGGGGCTGACGGAGTAACACCGGGACAGAGGGGCGGAGCAGCGGGTGGCGGGGCAGGGGAAGACGGAGACGGCCGCACCACCGAAGGAGGGCGGCGGACCCGCACTGATCTCGGCCACCAGCACGGTCTTCAAGACCGAGGGGGCGATGGGCCGGCTGCGGGCGCTGCGGGAGCGGCTGCACTGGACGCTGAGCCGGCCGCTCACCCCCTACTACCTGCTGCTCGGCTCCGCCTCGCTGCTGCTGGTGCTGGGCCTGGTGATGGTCTTCTCCTCGTCCAACATCACCGCGATCCACCAGGGCCTGCCCGGGCTCTACTACTTCCGCAAGCAGCTGGTCGCGGTGCTGCTGGGGGCCGCCCTGCTGGTGGCGGCGGCCCGGGTGCCGGTGGCGGTGCACCGGGTGCTGGCCTACCCGGTGCTGCTGGGCTCGATCGGCGCCATGGTGCTGGTCGCCATCCCCGGCATCGGGATGAAGGTCAACGGCAACCGGAACTGGCTGAACTTCGGCTTCTTCCAGGTGCAGCCCTCGGAGTTCGCCAAGCTGGCGCTGCTGCTCTGGGCGGCCGACCTGCTGGCCCGCAAGCAGAAGGCCGGCACCCTGACCCAGTGGAAGCACCTGCTGGTGCCGCTGGTGCCGGGTGCCCTGGTGCTGCTGATGCTGATCATGCTCGGCGGCGACATGGGCACCTCGATGATCCTGGTGGCGATGGTCTTCGCGCTGCTCTGGATGGTCGGCGCCCCGCTGCGGCTCTTCGTGGCCACCCTGGGCATCGCCGTGGTGGCCTGCACCGCGCTGATCATCACGGTGCCGCACCGGCTGGACCGGCTGGCCTGCATCGGCACCACCAAGCCGGTGCCGAACCACGACTGCTTCCAGGCGCTGCACGGGCTCTACGCCTTCGGGCTGGGCGGCACCTTCGGCACCGGCCTGGGCGCGGGCTACGAGAAGTGGGGCCAGCTGCCCGAGGCGCACACCGACTTCATCTTCGCCGCGACCGGTGAGGAACTCGGTCTGGTGGGGACGCTGTCGGTGATCGGTCTCTTCGCGGCACTAGGGTATGCGGGTATCCGAGTGGCCATCGGCACGAAGGACCCCTTCGTCAGGTACGCCGCGGGAGCCGCCACCACGTGGATCATGGCGCAGGCCATGATCAACCTGGGGTCGGCGCTGGGACTGCTGCCCATCGCGGGCGTACCCCTGCCGCTGTTCTCCTACGGGGGATCCGCCATGCTGTCGGCCATGACGGCACTCGGGATGCTGCTCTGCTTCGCCCGCAGCATCCCAGGAGCCAAGGCGGCGTTGGCCGCCCGGAGCTCGAAGTCCCGGTTCAGGACAGGTCTGCGCCGGGTGCTGCCACGACGACGAACCACAGCGCGCCCGACTGCTCGGGCGCCGCGCAGGGAGCGGTGAATTTCGGTGCATGTCGTACTCGCCGGCGGAGGCACCGCCGGTCACATCGAGCCGGCCATGGCGCTCGCGGACGCGCTGCGCAGGCACGACCCCAGCATCGGCATCACCGCGCTCGGCACCGAGCGCGGCCTGGAGACCCGGCTGGTGCCCGAGCGCGGCTACCAGCTGGAGCTGATCCCGGCCGTACCGCTGCCGCGCAAGCCCACCCCCGAGCTGATCACCGTGCCGGGCCGGCTGCGCGGCACCGTGCGCGCGGCCCAGGAGATCATCGAGCGGGTCAACGCGGACGCGGTGGTCGGCTTCGGCGGCTACGTCGCGATGCCCGCCTACCTGGCGGCCAAGCGGGCCGGCGTGCCGATCGTGGTGCACGAGGCCAACGCCCGGCCCGGCCTGGCCAACAAGATCGGCGCCCGCTACAGCGACTTCGTCGCGGTCTCCACCCCGGACAGCAAGCTGCGCGACTCGCGCTACATCGGCATCCCGCTGCGCCGCACCATCGCCACCCTGGACCGCAACGCGGTCCGGCCCGAGGCCCGCGCCTACTTCGGCCTGGACCAGCGGCTGCCCACCCTGCTGGTCTCCGGCGGGTCGCAGGGCGCCCGGCGGCTGAACGAGACGGTCCAGGCGATCGCGCCGCGGCTGCAGCAGTACGGCGTGCAGATCCTGCACGCGGTCGGCCCGAAGAACGAGCTGCCGCAGATCGACGACATCCCGGGGATGCCGCCGTACCGGGCGCTGCCCTACGTGGACCGGATGGACCTGGCCTACGCCGCGGCCGACCTGATGCTCTGCCGGGCCGGCGCGATGACGGTGGCCGAGCTGGCCGCGGTCGGCCTGCCGGCCGCCTTCGTGCCGCTGCCGATCGGCAACGGCGAGCAGCGGCTGAACGCCCAGCCGATGGTGAAGGCGGGCGGCGGCCTGCTGGTGGACGACGCCGAGCTGACCCCGGACTGGGTGCTGCGCAACGTGCTGCCGGTGCTGACCGACCCGCAGAAGCTCTGGGACATGAGCCGGGCGGCGGCCGAGTTCGGCCGCCGGGACGCCGACGACCTGCTGGTGGGCATGGTCTACGAGGCGATCGACGCCGCCCGCGGTGGCCGCAGGCGTGGCTGACCGTCCGTCCGGTGCGGACCGGGAGGCCGCGGGCACCGGGGGGCGGGCCGCGGACGAGTTCGCGGAGGACGAGCGCGATGCCGCCCCGCTGCGGCTCTCCCGGCGCGGCATCGCGGTGCTCAGCGGCTTCGTCGCGCTGCTGCTCGCGGTGGCCGGCTGGCTGTTCTTCTTCTCCTCGGTGCTGGACGTCCAGGACGTCGCGGTGCAGGGGCTGCGCAACGACCAGTTGACCGTCGATCAGGTGCGCCAGGCCATAGGGCCGGTGGGCCACGGGCCGCTGGCCCGGGTGGACCTGGACGCGGTGCAGCACCGGGTGGAGGCGATCCCGCGGGTGGCCCGGGCCGAGGTCTGGCGGGGCTGGCCGCACACCCTGCGGGTCAAGGTGATCGAGCGTCAGGCCGTGGCCGCGGTCAAGGGTCCTGACGGAAAGTTCACACAAATGGATGCTTCCGGGGTGAGCTTCGCCACCGAGGCCACCCCGCCGCCGGGCGTTCCGGTGGTGGAGGTCCAGCTCAGCCAGGCCGCCCAGGACGCCGCCGCGGCGCTCCCGGAGTCCGTCCTGGTGCAGGGAGCGGTGCAGGTCGCGGCCGGTCTGCCGGCCGAAGTGGCCAAGCAGGGCCCGTCGATGCTGGTCCGTTCGTATGACGACATCGAGGTACGACTGCCCAACGGGGTCACCGTGCGCTGGGGGAGTCCGGAGCGGACCGACCGCAAGGCGACGGTGCTCCGGGCACTGCTCAAGCGATCGGCCAAGGTCTACGACGTGACCGCTCCTGACGCCCCGGCGATCTCGGGTTGACCGAAATCCGGTAGGTTCTGTAGCCGTGGGGTCATTGACGGTCCGTCGGTGACTCCTCGACGCTGGGTGGTCCCACCCCGGTCTGCACGACCGGGCGATGATCACATAGGCTCAAAAGAAAAAAGGGAAGCTCGGCGTGTTCGTTGAACACGGGCCCGCCCGGCACTTAGTGTCCTGTGTCACCAGGCTGTGCCTCGCGGCTCACTGACGAAGGCACGGAGTGAACTCTCAACGTCAAGTTTAGGGTTCGGGTCGGCGGTCTCCATTTCGGACAATCAGTCAGGAACCGGGCTCCCCACCCATCGACATCCGTCGGACCTCCCAGACCCAGGAGGCCGACCCGGACATCCGAGGCGAGAGGCCTTCGACGTGGCAGCACCGCAGAACTACCTCGCAGTCATCAAGGTCGTCGGCATCGGCGGCGGTGGTGTGAACGCCATCAACCGGATGATCGAGGTCGGGCTGAAGGGCGTCGAGTTCATCGCGATCAACACCGACGCGCAGGCCCTGCTGATGAGCGACGCCGACGTCAAGCTCGACGTCGGCCGCGAGCTGACCCGCGGCCTCGGCGCCGGCGCCAACCCCGAGGTCGGCCGCAAGGCCGCCGAGGACCACCGCGAGGAGATCGAGGAGGTCCTCAAGGGGGCCGACATGGTCTTCGTCACCGCCGGCGAGGGCGGCGGCACCGGCACCGGCGGCGCGCCGGTGGTGGCCAACATCGCCCGCTCGCTCGGCGCCCTGACCATCGGCGTGGTCACCCGCCCCTTCACCTTCGAGGGCCGCCGCCGGGCCAACCAGGCCGAGGACGGCATCGCCTCGCTGCGCGAGGAGGTGGACACCCTGATCGTCATCCCGAACGACCGGCTGCTCTCCATCTCCGACCGCCAGGTCAGCGTGCTGGACGCGTTCCGCTCGGCCGACCAGGTGCTGCTCTCCGGTGTCCAGGGCATCACCGACCTGATCACCACCCCCGGCCTGATCAACCTGGACTTCGCCGACGTCAAGTCGGTCATGTCGGACGCCGGTTCGGCGCTGATGGGGATCGGCTCGGCGCGCGGCGAGGACCGGGCCAAGGCGGCCGCCGTGATGGCGATCTCCTCCCCGCTGCTGGAGGCCTCGATCGACGGCGCCCGCGGCGTGCTGCTCTCCATCTCCGGCGGCTCCGACCTCGGCCTCTTCGAGATCAACGAGTCGGCCCAGCTGGTCAGCGAGGCGGCCCACCCGGAGGCCAACATCATCTTCGGCGCGGTGATCGACGACGCGCTCGGCGACGAGGTGCGGGTCACCGTGATCGCGGCCGGCTTCGACGGCGGGCAGCCGCCGGCGATCGTGCGCGAGCCGGTGGTGAAGTCCGCCACCCAGAGCCAGTCCGGCGCGACGCCGGAGCGCCCGAGCGGCCGGCCGTACGGCGGGGTCGGCTCGGTGACGGGCCGTTCGGGCGAGGAGTCCGGCGCCGCGGCCCATGCGCCGGTCCGCGCCGAGACCACGGTCGCCCCGCCGGTCCCGCCGCAGGTGCAGCCGGCCAAGCTGCCCTACGTGGAGAGCCCGGCCGAGGAGCTCGACGTGCCGGACTTCCTGAAGTAAGGCCCGGCTCGACTACTTTGTAAGATTTTTCGAAGGGTTTGGTGCCCACCTCGCCGACCGGAGTCGGCCGGGGTGGGCATCGCCATGTCGACGCCACGTCGACCGTGGCAGGACGACGAACAGGCAAGGGACATGACGAACCAGCAGCCGCCAGGGTTCCCGACGGACCGTCTGGAGCAGCTCAGGAGCGGCCTGTCCGTGGTCGAACGAAGGATCGACGCGGCCTGCGCCGCAGCGGGCCGGCCGCGCTCCGAGGTGACCCTGGTGGTGGTGACCAAGACCTACCCCGCCTCGGACACCCGTCTGCTGGCCTCGCTGGGGGTCCGCGAGGTGGCCGAGAACCGGGACCAGGACGCGGCGCCCAAGGCGGCCGACTGCGCCGACCTGCCGCTGGTCTGGCACTTCGTCGGACAGTTGCAGACCAACAAGGCGCGCTCGGTCGCGCGCTACGCGCACCATGTCCACTCGATCGACCGGTCGCGCCTGGTCACGGCGCTGTCCGAGGCGGTGCTGCGGGCCGAACGGCCGGGGTTGGGCTGCCTGGTGCAGGTCGCGCTGGACGGCGGCAGCGCCGCGGGGCGGGCCGGCGTGGACCCGGACCGGGTCGGCGAACTGGCCGATCTGATCGCCGACACGCCCGGGCTGCGGCTGGACGGTGTGATGACCGTCGCTCCGCTGACCGGACCGTTGGCGGGCGACCCGGCCGCCGCCTTCGGGCGACTGGCGGAAATCGCAACCGCCGTACGCGCGAGCCATCCTGCTGCCACGATGGTGTCGGCAGGCATGAGCGGCGATCTGGAGCAGGCGATCGCCGCCGGAGCGACACATGTACGCGTCGGTACGGCGGTGCTCGGTGCGCGGTCACCCCTCGGGTAACGTCACCGGGTAGTAGATCAGACTGCCGGACAAATCGGGACAGATCACCGATTCGTCCGGTCGAACAACCATTGTGGATCGTATGTCCGCGGCCACGCGCACGGACTGACGGGTCATCGGCTACCCCACGGGGGTACCTCCCGGCCGAAAGCCGGGGGATTCGCCGGGATCTGACGGAAGGTGAGCGGACCGCGGTCCTGGACATCCGACTCCTCGGCTACGGGCCACCGTACTCGACGGAGCCGGGTCTCGCGGGCCGAGCGGTGTCGGAACCCGATCCACCACAGAGCGGAGGACAGGAGCATGGCCGGCGCAATGCGCAAGATGGCGGTCTACCTCGGCCTCGTGGAGGACGAGACGTACGACGGCCAGGGTTACGACCCGGACGACGACTACGACACGGACCCCGAGCCGATCAGGACCGGGCGGGCCGAGGAGATCCCGCGCCCGGCGGAGCCCGTGACACCCCCGACGGCGCAGGTCGCCTCGATCGCGCCCCAGCCCCAACCGGTGGCGGCCGCGGTGCCGATCCGGGCCGAGCAGCGGATGGCCCCCGTGTCGTCCATCACACCCGAACGCCGTCAGAACCTGGAGAAGAGTGCCCCGGTGATCATGCCCAAGGTCGTGAACGAGCGGGAGCCGTACCGCATCACCACGCTGCACCCCCGGACCTACAACGAGGCCCGTACCATCGGGGAACAGTTCCGCGGCGGCACCCCGGTGATCATGAATCTGACCGAGATGGACGACACCGACGCGAAGCGACTCGTAGACTTCGCCGCTGGACTCGTCTTCGGTCTGCACGGCAGCATTGAGCGCGTGACGCAGAAGGTGTTCCTGCTGTCTCCTGCTAACGTCGATGTCACGGCGGAGGACAAGGCTCGGATCGCCGAGGGTGGGTTCTTCAACCAGAGCTGACCCGGCCACGACGTCATGTGTGGACCTGATGGACAGTGAGTGACCAAGCAGTTCCAGGAACAAGCAGAAGCTGGGAGTGGGATACCCGATGGTGATCGTGGGGGCAGTGCTGTACTACGCGCTGACCGTCTTCCTGGTCATTCTGCTGTTCCGCCTGGTCATGGACTGGGTCTTCCAGTTCGCCCGCTCGTGGCGACCCGGAAGGGCCATGGTGGTGGTCCTGGAGG
This sequence comes from Kitasatospora viridis, assembly GCF_007829815.1. NCBI lineage: Bacteria > Bacillati > Actinomycetota > Actinomycetes > Kitasatosporales > Streptomycetaceae > Kitasatospora > Kitasatospora viridis. Next base: position 4,776,683 of record NZ_VIWT01000001.1, read on the forward strand.
CCACGTACACTGTCACGGATCCGCCACTCAAGCTTCTTCGGCGGTTCATCCCGCCGTTGCGTCTCGGGGGCGTGGCGCTCGACCTGTCCTTCTTCGTACTGATGATCATTGTGTATGCCCTGATCTCGCTCGTGCAGCGTCTGCCGTGGTGAGCGATGCGGCAGGATGCCATCTGTGCCGACGATCACGTTGAGGTGAAGAGATGCCGTTGACCCCCGAGGACGTTCGGAACAAGCAGTTCACGACCGTCCGCTTGCGCGAAGGCTATGACGAGGACGAGGTCGATGCCTTCCTCGACGAGGTCGAAGCCGAGCTGACCCGCTTGCTGCGCGAGAACGAGGACCTGCGGGCCAAGCTCGCCGCCGCGACCCGGGCCGCCGCGCAGAACCAGGCCAACATGCGCAAGGAGCAGCCGCAGGACGCGCAGCGTCCCGGCGCCCCGGTGCCCGCCGCCATATCCGGCCCGCCGGTCCCCGGCCAGCAGGGTCCGGGCCAGCAGCCGCAGTTGCCCCAGCCGCCGCAGCAGCAGCAGATGGGCGGCCACCAGCCGCTCGGCCTGCCGTCCGGCGCGCCCCAGCTCCCGGCCGGCCAGGGCATGCCGCCCCAGCAGGGCCAGCTGCCCGGCCAGGGCGGTCCCGGCCAGATGCAGCCGATGCAGCAGGGCATGCCGCAGCAGGGCATGGGCACCATGGGCGGCCAGCAGCAGCTGGTGCAGCCGATGGGCGGTCAGATGATGCCGATGGGCGGCCCGATGCAGGGCGGTCCCGGCCAGATGCAGCCGATGCAGCAGGGCATGCCGCAGCAGGGCATGGGCACCATGGGCGGCCAGCAGCAGCTGGCGCCGATGGGCAACCCGCTCGGCGGTCCGCTCGGTGCCCCGATGCAGCAGCAGCAGGGTCCCGGCGGCGACAGCGCCGCCCGGGTGCTGGCGCTCGCTCAGCAGACCGCCGACCAGGCGATCTCCGAGGCGCGCTCCGAGGCCAACAAGATCGTCGGCGAGGCCCGCAGCCGCGCCGAGGGCCTGGAGCGGGACGCCCGCGCCAAGGCCGACGCGCTGGAGCGGGACGCCCAGGAGAAGCACCGCGTCGCGATGGGCTCGCTGGAGTCCGCCCGCGCCACCCTGGAGCGCAAGGTCGAGGACCTGCGCGCCTTCGAGCGCGAGTACCGCACCCGCCTGAAGTCCTACCTGGAGACCCAGCTGCGCCAGCTGGAGTCGCAGGCGGACGACTCGCTCGCCCCGCCGCGGATCCCGGCCACCGCCTCGCTGCCGCCGGCGGCCTCCTCGATGGCCTCCACCGGCGCGCCGTCCTTCGGCGGCCAGTCCTCCTTCGGTGGGAACGCCCCGTCCTTCGGCGGCGGCAACTCGCCGTCCTTCGGCGGCGGTCAGCCCTCGTTCGGCGGTCAGCAGGCTCCGAACGGCGCCCCGCAGATGGCCCCGGCCGGGATGACCCAGCCGATGGCCTCGGTCCGCCCGCAGCCGCCGCAGCCGATGCAGCCCATGCAGCAGGCCCCGGCCCCGATGCGCGGCTTCCTGATCGACGAGGACGGCGACAACTGAGGTCCCGTCAGTACCAACGAGGGCGCCCCCACCGCGATGCGGTGGGGGCGCCCTCGTTTTGTGCGGGATTTCCGCCGGCAGCGCGAAGGGGCCGCTGCTCCGTACGGAACGGCGGCCCCTTCGGGTCCGTCAGGCCTTGCGCAGTCGGAAGACCAGGCCGGTGCCCTCGTCGGTGAAGGCCGGGGACTCCCAGTCGGCCCCGCCGTTCGCGAAGTCGGTGGCCAGCACCTCCTCGGCGACCAGCGCGCCGTGCTCGGCGAGCGCGGCCACGGTCTCCTCGACCGCCGACTCCCAGCGCAGCGCGATCCGGTCGGACACGTCCAGGCCGGAGTTCTTCCGGGCCTCCTGGATCTGCCGGATCGCGTCACGGGCGATGCCGAGCCGCTTGAGCTCCGGGGTGATCGCCAGGTCCAGGGCGACGGTGGCGCCGGACTCGTTGGCGACGGCCCAGCCCTCGCGCGGGGTCTCGGTGATGACCACCTCGTCGGGCGAGAGGCTGATCGCCTCGCCGTCCAGCTCGACCGAGGTCGAGCCGGTGGCCCGCAGCTCGGCGGCCAGCCGGGCGGCGTCCGCGGCGGCGACCGCCTTGGCCACCTCCTGGACCCCCTTGCCGAACCGCTTGCCGAGCGCCCGGAAGTTCGCCTTCGCGGTGGTGTCCACCAGCGAACCGCCGACCGCGGCCAGCGACTCCAGCGCGGCCACGTTCAGCTCCTCGGCGATCTGCGCGCGCAGGTCGGCGGGCAGCTCCTCCCAGCCCTGGGCCGCGATCAGCGCCCGGGAGAGCGGCTGACGGGTCTTCACCCCGGACTCGGCGCGGGTCGCCCGGCCGAGCTCGACCAGCCGGCGGACCAGCGCCATGTGCCGGGACAGGTCGGTGTCGATCAGCGACTCGTCCGCCTCCGGCCAGGAGGACAGGTGCACCGAGGCCGGGGCCTGCGGGTCCACCGGAACCACCAGGTCCTGCCAGACCCGCTCGGTGATGAACGGGGTGAGCGGGGCCATCAGCCGGGTGACCGTCTCCAGCGCCTCGTGCAGGGTGGCCAGCGCGGCGGCGTCGCCCTGCCAGAACCGGCGGCGGCCGCGCCGCACGTACCAGTTGGACAGGTCGTCGACGAACCCGGAGAGCAGCTTGCCGGCCCGCTGGGTGTCGTAGTCGGCCAGCGCCGCGTCGGTGCCCTTGACCAGCTGGTTCAGCTCGGAGAGCACCCAGCGGTCGAGCAGCGGGCGGTCGGCCGGCGCCGGGTCCGAGGCGCTCGGCGCCCAGCCGGCGGTGCGCGCGTACAGCGCCTGGAAGGCGACGGTGTTCCAGAAGGTCAGCAGCGTCTTGCGGACCACCTCCTGGATGGTGCCGTGGCCGACCCGGCGGGCCGACCAGGGCGAACCGCCGGCCGCCATGAACCAGCGCACCGCGTCGGCGCCGTGCTGGTCCATCAGCGGGATCGGCTCCAGGGTGTTGCCCAGGTGCTTGGACATCTTCCGGCCGTCCTCGGCGAGGATGTGGCCCAGGCAGACCACGTTCTCGTAGGAGGACTTGTCGAAGACCAGGGTGCCGATCGCCATCAGCGTGTAGAACCAGCCGCGGGTCTGGTCGATCGCCTCGGAGATGAACTGGGCCGGATAGCGGCTCTCGAACAGCTCCTTGTTCTGGTACGGGTAGCCGTACTGGGCGAACGGCATCGAGCCCGAGTCGTACCAGGCGTCGATCACCTCGGGCACCCGGACGGCGCGGCCGGCGCACTGCGGGCAGTCGAAGGTGACGTCGTCGATGAACGGGCGGTGCGGGTCCAGCCCGCTCTGGTCGGTGCCGGTGAGCTCGGACAGCTCGGCCAGCGAGCCGACGCAGGTGAGGTGGCCCTCCTCGCAGCGCCAGATCGGCAGCGGGGTGCCCCAGTAGCGGTTGCGGGAGAGCGCCCAGTCGATGTTGTTGTTCAGCCAGTCGCCGAAGCGGCCGTGCTTGACCGTCTCCGGGTACCAGTTGGTGGCCTCGTTCTCCCGGATCATCGCGTCCTTGACCGCGGTGGTCCGGATGTACCAGGACGGCTGCGCGTAGTAGAGCAGCGCGGTGTGGCAGCGCCAGCAGTGCGGGTAGCTGTGCTCGTACGGGAGGTGGCGGAACAGCAGGCCGCGGGCCGACAGGTCGGCGACCAGCGCCTCGTCGGCCTTCTTGAAGAAGACCCCGCCGACCAGCGGGACCTCGGGGGAGAAGGTGCCGTCGCTCTCCACCGGGTTCACCACCGGCAGGCCGTACTTGCGGCAGGTCGCCAGGTCGTCGGCGCCGAAGGCGGGGGCCTGGTGGACGATGCCGGTGCCGTCCTCGGTGGTCACGTAGTCGGCGTTGAGGACGAAGTGCGCGTCCTCGATGGCGACCAGGTCGAACGGGCGGCGGTAGGCCCAGCGCTCCATCTCGGCGCCGGTGAAGCGCTCGCCGGTCGGCTCCCAGCCCTCGCCCAGCGCCTTCGCCAGCAGCGGCTCGGCCACCACCAGCTGCTCGGTGCCGTCGGTGGCCACCACGTAGGTGACCTCCGGGTGCACCGCGGCGGCGGTGTTGGAGACCAGCGTCCACGGGGTGGTGGTCCACACCAGCAGCGCGGCGCGGTCGGCCAGCGGGCCGCTGGTGAGCGGGAACCGCACGAAGACCGAGGGGTCCACCACGGTCTCGTAGCCCTGGGCCAGCTCGTGGTCGGACAGGCCGGTGCCGCAGCGCGGGCACCAGGGGGCGACCCGGTGGTCCTGGACCAGCAGGCCCTTGTCGAAGATCTGCTTGAGCGACCACCAGACCGACTGGATGTAGGACGGGTCCATGGTCCGGTAGGCCTGGTCGAGGTCGACCCAGTAGCCCATCCGCTGGGTGAGCTTGGTGAACTCGTCGGTGTGCCGGGTCACCGACTCGCGGCACTTGGCGTTGAACTCGGCGATGCCGTACTTCTCGATCTCCGGCTTGCCGGAGAAGCCCAGCTCCTTCTCCACCGCGAGCTCCACCGGCAGGCCGTGGCAGTCCCAGCCGGCCTTGCGGGCCACGTGGTAGCCCTTCATCGTGCGGTAGCGCGGGAAGACGTCCTTGAAGACCCGGGCCTCGATGTGGTGCGCGCCGGGCATGCCGTTGGCGGTCGGCGGGCCCTCGTAGAAGACCCACTCGGGACGGCCGGCGGACTGCTCCAGGCTGCGCTGGAAGACGTCCTGCTCGCGCCAGAAGCTGAGGATGCCGTGCTCCAGGGCGGGCAGGTCTACCTGGGCGGGGACGGGGTTGTACGTGCTCACTTCGCCTCCGGCGGATGCGTGTGACGGGCATTCCGACCGGAGGGACGAGGCGTCTGGCGCCCCGCGGTACCACCCTCCTTGACCGCCGCGAACTGCCGACGGCCCACTCCTTGGGCTTGCTGCCGGGTCTACTGGGTCGAATCTTCTTTCGGCCGTTCTTCCGGCGGCTCCGGGGTGATCTTCCCGCCGCGCACACCCCCGGGCTCACACCGTCCCCGGGTCGCTCATGGCTGCGTACGTCGGTACTCGTCCCATCTGCGCCTTGCCGGCCCAGTCTATAGGGCCGGTACAACCGGTTTCGGCCAACCGGGCCACGGCGTCGCCGGGCCGGGCCTGAGCAGGGCGGTTAACCAGTGACGATGTGGGCACAACCTTCTCGCTGCCCGGGGACCGCGATGTCCACGGCTGCCCGAGTGGGTTCGCTGTGTGGCATCGGTATGTCCCGTTGTGACCGGATTCGATCAGGATTATCGTTCCGGCACCGGAGGCCGACGGGAACCGTCGGCCGGAGTCATTCGTAGATGGGGTCGAGCCATGGCTGAGAAGGCAACGGGCGCGGGTACCGCCACGAGGCGGATCCGGAAGGCCGTGGCAGGCGACCAAGGGGAGGGTTCCGTGACCACGACGACGACACGGCGGAAGACCAGTACCACCACCGGGCGTTCCGCGGCCACCAGCCGTAACCACACGCCGGCGGGCAGTGGCGCCCGGGCCGGGGGCGGCGGCGCCGAGTCCGTCGACCCGGCCGAGCTGCCGGTCCGTCAGGGGGAGGACGCGTGGACCGCGGCCGAGGTCGCCGAGGTGCACGCCGAGCTGGCGGCGGACGTGCAGCGGCTGCGCGACGAGATCGAGGCGGCCGAGGCCGCGCTCACCGGCCTGATGCGCGACTCGAACGACGGCGCGGGTGACGACCAGGTGGACGCCGGCACCAAGAACATCAGCCGGGAGAGCGAGCTCCAGCTGGCCAACAACGCCCGCGACATGCTCGACCAGAGCGAGCGCGCGCTGGCCCGGCTGGAGGGGGTCGGGTTCGGCGTCTGCGAGTCCTGCGGACAGGCGGTCGGCAAGGCCCGGCTGCAGGCCTTCCCGCGCGCGACGCTCTGCATCTCGTGCAAGGCCAAGCAGGAACGCCGCTGACCCCTTCTGCTGGCTTCCGGCCGGGATCCGCAGGGGCCGTCGGGGGCGGGGTCGGGCAGGGCCGCCGGGTGCGTGCCGTACGCTCGACCTCGTAACGTCGGCCCCTTTTCTCGGCAGCGGAGCGGATCATCACTACCCCAGGTTCTCCCCAGACCCAGGACGAGGAGTCCGGGCCCTCCGGCGCCGATCCGGCCGCGCCGACCGGTGCCAAGGCGGCGGTGCGCCGCCGCCGCCTCACCGTGCTCTTCTCGGTCGCCCTGCTGGTCTTCCTGATCGACCTGAGCAGCAAGCTGCTGGTGGTCGCCAAGCTGGAGGGCCGCTCGCCGATCCGGATCATCGGTGACGTGGTCACCCTGCAGGTGATCCGCAACTCCGGGGCCGCCTTCGGCATGGGGCAGACCATGACCATCGTGTTCACGGTGATCGCCGCCGCCGTGGTCGTGGTGATCTGGCGGATCTCCCGCCGGCTCTACAGCCTGCCCTGGGCGATCGCGCTCGGCCTGCTGCTCGGCGGCGCGGTCGGCAACCTGACGGACCGGATCTTCCGCTCCCCGTCCGTCTTCCGCGGCCACGTGGTCGACTTCATCTCGGTGCAGCACTTCGCGGTCTTCAACCTGGCCGACTCGGCGATCGTCTGCGGCGGCATCCTGGTGGTGCTGCTCTCCTTCCGCGGCAGCAACCCGGACGGCACCACGCACCGCACCGCGGCGGAGGAGCCCACCGAGGACCCCACCGAGGCCTCCGAGGACGAATAGGACCTGCGGTTCCTTACGGCATACTCGTACGGGTGAGTACCGCAGCGCAGATCCGCACCCTTCCCGTTCCGGACGGCCTGGAGGGCGAGCGTCTCGACGCCGCCCTGGCCCGGATGTTCGGCTTCTCGCGGACCAAGGCCGCCGAACTGGCCGCCGACGGGAAGGTCCGGATCGACGGCTCCCCGGCCGGCAAGTCCGACCGGGTGATGGCCGGTTCCTGGCTGGAGGTCGAGATCCCGGCCCCCGCCGCCCCCGTGCAGGTGGTGCCGCAGCACGTCGACGGCATGCGGATCGTGCACGACGACCAGGACATCGTCCTGGTCGACAAGCCGGTCGGGGTCGCCGCCCACCCCAGCCCCGGCTGGACCGGCCCGACCGTGATCGGCCACCTGGCCGCCGCCGGCTACCGGATCTCCACCTCCGGCGCGGCCGAGCGCCAGGGCATCGTGCACCGCCTCGACGTCGGCACCTCCGGCCTGATGGTGGTGGCCAAGAGCGAGCGCGCCTACACCGACCTGAAGCGGCAGTTCCACGACCGGATCACCGACAAGCGCTACCACACCCTGGTGCAGGGCCACCCCGACCCGCTCAGCGGCACGGTGGACGCCCCGATCGGCCGGCACCCCAGCTCCGACTGGAAGTGGGCGGTCACCCGGGACGGCAAGCCCTCGGTCACCCACTACGACCTGATCGAGGCCTACCGGGCCGCCTCGCTGCTCGCGGTGAAGCTGGAGACCGGCCGCACCCACCAGATCCGGGTGCACATGTCCGCGCTGCGCCACCCCTGCGTCGGCGACCTGACCTACGGCGCCGACCCGGTGCTGGCCAAGCGGCTGGGCCTGACCCGGCAGTGGCTGCACGCGGTCTCGCTGGGCTTCGAGCACCCGGCGGACGGCGAGTGGGTGGAGTTCTCCAGCCCGTACTCCGAGGACCTGCAGAAGGCCCTCGACGTGATCTCCGCGGAGAGCTGATGACCGCCGAGATCCAGGTGGTGCGCGACGAGCGGGCGCTGGACGCCGCCTTCGAGGTGCGCCGGGAGGTCTTCGTGGTGGAGCAGGAGATCCCGGTCGAGCTGGAGTACGACGAGCTGGACGCCACCTCCACCCACCTGCTGGCCCGGGCCGCCGACGGCACCCCGCTGGGCACCGCCCGGCTGATCAGCGGCGAGCAGGCGCTGGCGAAGACCGGGATCGCCGGCCGGGTGCTGCTCGGCCGGCTCGCTGTGCTGAAGGCGGCGCGGGGAACCGGACTGGGGGCCGCGCTCGTCGACGCAGTCGAGCAGGCCGGCCGCGAGCTCGGCGCCGAGGAGTGCGAACTGCACGCCCAGGTCCGGGCGATGGGCTTCTACGAGAAGCTCGGCTACATTGCCGAGGGCCCGGAGTTCGATGACGCCGGGATCCCGCATCGCAGCATGGTCAAGGCGCTCTGAGCCTGGACGCAGCTCCACAGCACAATGAGGGGGACCCGTGCGCTACCTGGTGCGCGACCGGATGTTCGCTTTCCACGAGGAAGCCTGGATAGAGACCGAGCACCGGGAGAAGGTGCTCAGGGTCAACAAGAAGCTGTTGCGGCTGCGCAACACCTTCCACTTCGTGGACACCCAGGGCACGGTGGTCGCGAGCATCGTGCGCAAGGCCTGGACCTTCCACCACACCATCCTGATCAAGCAGGACGGGCGGAAGGTCGCCAAGGTCAGCCGGAAGGTGTTCAAGCTCTTCGGCGACCGGTTCAAGGTGAAGCTGGCGGACGGGCGGCGGCTGAAGATCGTCGGCAACCTGTGGGACCGCGAGTTCGACATACAGGAGCGCGGCAGCACGCTGGCGCACATCTCCCGGCGGCTGTTCAGCATCCGGGACGCCTACTCGGTGGACGTGCTGGTGCCGGCGGAGACCACCCTGCTGCTGGTGCTGGCGGTCTGCGTGGACCACGTCCTGCACGAGCAGCGGGACTGACGGCCCGTCCGCCGACCCGGCGTCAGCCGCCGGTGCGCCGGTGCGTCAGTCACCCGTGCGGACGCGGGGCAGCGCGTGCGGGTGCTCGTCGCGCAGCCAGGCGACCAGCTGCTCGCGCACCTCGCAGCGCAGCGCGAAGCAGCCGGCCGGGTCGGCGGCGGTCATGGTGGCCCGCAGCAGCAGGGTGCTGGGCGTGGTGTCCCACACCACCAGTCCCCAGTCCCGCCCGTCCCAGTGCGCCGACTCGGCCAGCACCTGCCCGAGCCGCGCGCGCAGCTCGGGCACCGGGACCGAGTGGTCCAGGTGCAGCAGCACCGAGGCGAGCAGGCCCGGGTCCCGCCTGGTCCAGTTCTCGAACGGCTTGCTGACGAAGTAGGAGACCGGCACGATCAGCCGCCGGTCGTCCCAGAGCCGCACCACCAGGCTGGTCAGGGTGATCTCCTCGACGGTGCCCTGCTGGCCGTCCACCACCACGGTGTCGCCGATCCGCACGGTGTCGCCCAGCGCGATCTGCAGGCCGGCGAAGAAGTTGCCCAGGGTGCTCTGGGCGGCGATGCCGGCCACGATGCCGATGATCCCGGCGGAGGCCAGCAGGCTGGCGCCGACCGTGCGCATCGCGCCGAAGGTCAGCAGCATCACCGCGATCGTGACCACCGCGACCAGGGCGATCAGCACCCGGCGCAGCAGGCCGAGCTGGGTGCGCACCCGGCTGAGCCGGGCCGGGTCCTCGGCCACCGACTCGTAGCGGGCCAGCGCCGCGTCCAGCGCCGCCGCGGCGACCCGGGCGACCAGCCAGCCGACCGCCGCGATCAGGGCCAGCAGCAGCGCGTGCCGCAGGTCCGGGTCGGCCCGGTGCACCGGGCCGGTGGCCATCAGCAGCCCGAGCAGCACCACCAGCTGGAGCGGCACCCGGCAGCGCCGCAGCGGGGCCCAGACCCGCTCGGCAGGGTGCCGCTCGCTCAGCCGACGCAGCGTCAGGTCCACGGCCCAGCCGACCGCCAGGGTGACCGCGAGGACGACGAGCAGGGTGAACAGCGGCCAGAGCACGGGCCCACGATACGCCGCACACCGGGCCATCCCGGACAAGCCGGACGGATCGTCCGGGGCACGCCGCCGGCCGGGCGGGGACTTTTAACTGATCCTCACACCCGCCGCATAGGATCACTGCCCATGAGGCTGCGCGGACGTATCCAGCTGACCCGTCGCCGGGTGCTGTCGGCCGGGCTAGCGCTGCTCGCCGTGGTCGGCATCGGCACCGTCACCGCAGTGGCCGACACCCCGCAGCCGGTGCACGAGCAGGACCAGTTCCTCAGCATGCCCGCCGCGCCCGGCAGCACCGACCAGGTCCGGATCGACACCTCCTTCTTCACCACCGGGACCAGCCCGCGCCCCGCCGTGCTGCTCGCCCACGGCTTCGGCGGCAGCAAGGCCGACGAGGCCGGCGACGCCCGGGCGCTGGCCCGCTCCGGCTACGCCGTGCTCACCTGGTCGGCGCGCGGCTTCGGCCACTCCACCGGGCAGATCGGCCTGGACTCGATGGACGGCGAGGTGCAGGACGTCAAGCACCTGGTCGACTGGCTGGCCACCCGGCCCGAGGTGCAGCTCGACGCCCCCGGCGACCCCCGGGTCGGCATCGCCGGAGCCTCCTACGGCGGCGCCATCGCGCTGATGGCGGCCGCCGCGGACCCCCGGATCGACGCGATCGCGCCCCAGATCACCTGGTGGGACCTGCCGCAGGCGCTCTTCCCGCAGAACGTGCAGGGCGGCTCGCCGGCCGACGGGGTGTTCAAGAAGCTCTGGGCCGGCATCTTCTTCACCACCGGCTCGGCCGGCGACCCGACCACCGGCGGCAAGCAGTCGCAGCCGCAGAACGGCCCGGTCGGCTGCGGCCGGTTCACCCCCGAGCTGTGCGCCATGTACAACCGGGTGGCCGCCGCCGGACGCCCCGACGCGGACGCGGTCGCGCTGCTCGCGAAGTCCAGCCCCGCCAGCTACGCGTCGCAGATCAAGGTGCCCACCCTGGTGGTCCAGGGCCAGCAGGACTCGCTCTTCCCGCTCGACCAGGGCGACGAGATGGCCAAGGCGATCGCCGCCAACGGCGTCCCGGTCTCGGTCGACTGGTTCGCCGGCGGCCACGACGGCGGCCAGGAGACCAGCGCCCGGGTGCAGTCCCGGGTCACCGCCTGGTTCGACCGCTACCTGAAGAAGCAGCAGGTCTCCACCGGCCCCGCCTTCCGGGTCACCCGGACCGGGGGAGTGGACTCCACCGGCTTCCAGGCCGTGCTGAACGGCGCCGACGCCGACAGCTACCCGGGGCTGAACGGCACCGCGAGCCGCTCCGTGCAGCTGACGGGCGGTCAGCAGACCATCGCCAACCCGCCCGGCGGCTCGCCCCCGGCGATCTCCACCGTGCCCGGCCTCGGCGCGCTCACCCAGGCCTCCCAGCTCGGGCTCGGCCTCTCGGTGGACTTCCCCGGCCAGTCCGCGAACTTCGACTCCGCGCCGCTGGACGGCTCGCTCCAGCTCACCGGCGCCCCGCAGGTGAGCATCACGGTGCACGCCGACCGGCCGGACGCGGTGCTCTTCGCCAAGCTCTACGACCTCGCGCCGGACGGCAAGACCACGCTGCCCGAGCAACTCGCCGCCCCGCTGCGGGTGACCGGGGCCGACGCGCCGGGCGGAAGGACCGTCACCATCCGGCTGCCCGCCGTCGACTACTCCTTCCCGGCCGGCCACAAGCTGCGGCTGACCCTCTCCAGCACCGACCTCGCCTACGCCTCGCCCGCCGAGCCGGCCACCTACCAGGTCGCCGTGGCCGGGCCGGTCACCGTGCCCACCGACGCCTCGCTCACCCCGGAGGCGATGACGCTGCCCAACCGGGTCTGGGTGCTGCCGCTGATCGCGGTCGCGGTGGCCGCGGCACTGCTGCTCACCGGTCGGCGCCGCCGCGCGGTGCCGCCGCCGGACCCGGAGCTGGCCGAGGTGCCGCTGGTGATCACCGGCCTGAGCAAGCGCTACAAGGGCGCCCAGGACCGGTACGCGGTGCGCGACCTCTCGTTCACCGTGCAGCCGGGCCAGGTGCTCGGGCTGCTCGGACCCAACGGCGCCGGCAAGACCACCACGCTGCGGATGCTGATGGGCCTGATCCGCCCCGACGAGGGCGAGATCCGGGTCTTCGGCCACCCGGTGCGGCCCGGCGCGCCGGTGCTCTCCCGGGTCGGCGCCTTCGTCGAGGGCGCGGGCTTCCTGCCGCACCTGAGCGGCCGGGCCAACCTGGAGCTGTACTGGCGCTCCACCGGTCGGCCCGCCGCGGACGCCCACCTGGACGAGGCACTGGAGATCGCCGACCTCGGCGAGGCCCTCGGCCGCGCCGTGCGCACCTACTCGCAGGGCATGCGGCAGCGCCTGGCGATCGCCCAGGCCATGCTCGGCCTGCCGGACCTGCTGATCCTGGACGAGCCGACCAACGGTCTGGACCCGCCGCAGATCCGCGAGATGCGCGAGGTGATGATCCGTTACGCGGCCGCCGGACGCACCGTCATCGTCTCCAGCCACCTGCTGTCCGAGGTCGAGCAGAGCTGCACCCACCTGGTCGTGATGGACCGCGGCCGGCTGGTCACGGCCGGCGAGGTCGGTGCGATCGTCGGCAGCGGCGAGCTGCTGCTGGTCGGCACCCCGGCCGAGTACGGCCCGCGGCAGCTGGCCGACGCGGCCGAGAAGGTCGCGGCGCTGGCCGGCATCGGCGAGGTGGAGGTGGTCGGCCACGGCCTGCTGGTCCGGCTGGCCGGCGCCACGCCGGCCGAGCTGATCGCCGAACTGGTCCGGCTGGACGTGCCGGTGGAGCGGGCCGGACCGCACCGCCGCCTGGAGGACGCGTTCCTCTCGCTGATCGGAGGAGGAGCCGGATGAGCCTCGAAGTCGCGGACCGGGCCCCGGGCTACCGCCCGGGCCACACCCTGCCGCTGCGGGTCGAGGTGGCCCGCCAGCTGCGCCGCCGCCGCACCCAGGTGATCTTCGCGGTGCTGTTCGCGCTGCCCTTCGTGGTGCTGGCCGCGTTCCAGCTCGGCGGCACCCCGCAGGGCCAGGACCGGACCACCTTCATCGCGCTGGCCACCGCCTCCGGCCCGAACTTCGCGGCCACCACGCTCTTCATGGGCACCGGGTTCCTGCTGGTCATCCCGATGGCGCTGTTCCTGGGCGACACGGTGGCCGCCGAGGCCGGCTGGTCCTCGCTGCGCTACCTGCTGGCCGCGCCGGTGCCGCGGACCAGGCTTCTGCTGCGCAAGCTCACCGTCGGCCTGCTCTTCTCGGCCGCGGCGATCGTGCTGCTGCCGCTGGTCGGGCTGGCCGTGGGCACCGCCGCCTACGGCTGGGGCGACCTGCGGCTGCCCACCGGCGGCAGCCTGCCGGCCGGCCAGGTGCTGCCCCGGCTGGCGATCGCGGTGGTCTTCGTGGTGCTCGTCGAGGTGGTGGTGGGCGCGCTCGCCTTCTACCTCTCCACGGTCACCGACGCGCCGCTCGGCGCCGTCGGCGGGGCCGTCTTCACCGCCATCATCACCGGGGTGCTGGACGCGATCACCGCACTCGGCTCGCTGCGCGAGTGGCTGCCCGCGCACTGGCAGTACGCCTGGGCGGACGCGCTGCAGCCGCAGTTGGAGTGGGGCGGCATGATCCAGGGCTCGGTGCTCTCGCTCAGCTACGCGCTGATCCTGCTGGCGCTCGCCTTCCGCGGCTTCACCCGCAAGGACATCACCTCCTGAGGAACCGAGGTGCCCGAGCGCATGGGGGAGGATGGGGGCGTACCGTCCCCGCCGACCAGGGAGCCTTCGCAACCGTGGCCCAGATCCTCCTCCTGCACTCCATCTACGGCCTGCGCCCCGCCGTGCACACCGCCGCCGAGCGGCTGCGCGCGGCCGGCCACCAGGTCGAGGTGCCCGACCTCTACGACGGCAAGGTCTTCGACGACATCGAGGAGGCCGCGGCGCACCGCGAGGAGATCGGCAGCGACGACCTGCTCCGACGGGCCGTCAGCGCGGCCGCCCCGCTGCTCACCGGGGACACCCGGCTGGTCTACGCCGGCTTCTCGCTCGGCGGCGCGCTGGCCCAGAACCTGGCGCTGGCCGACGAGAAGGCGCTCGGCCTGCTGCTCCTGCACGGCACCTCGGACCTGCGCGAGGACGCCAAGGTCGAGGACCTCCCGGTGCAGCTGCACCTGGCCGAGCCGGACCCGTTCGAGACCGACGACTGGCTGAACTCCTGGTACCTGCGGATGCGGGCGGCCGGCGCGGACGTCGAGATGCACCGCTACCGGGGTGCCGGGCACCTCTACACCGACCCCGAGCTGCCCGACTACGACGAAGAGGCCGCCGAGCGGACCTGGGCCGTGGCCCTGGCCTTCCTCGACGACCTCGACTCCGACTGACCGTCAGGCGCTCATCAGCGTCCGGGGTAGCCTCCCCCAGCCTCCGGCCGGGGGGACCCTCCCCCAGCCTCCGGCCGGGGGTACCCCCACGGCTGCTGCGCCGGCGGCTGGGCCGGCGGCGGGGGGAAGCCGCCCTGCGACGGGGGCGGGAAGCCGGGCGCGCCCTGCTGCGGGGGGAAGTTCGGCGCGCTGGGCGGCGGGGTGAAACCGCCGGTGTACGGGGCGGGGGACCCGGACTTCATGGTGGCGCCGACCACGATCGCGAAGACCAGCGCGAGCAGCAGCTGGGCGATGGTGTCGAGGTTGAGCCAGAGGTTCGGGGAGACCGGCGAGGCGAAGTGGTTGCGGCTGTCGCTGTTCGCGGTCAGCTGGTAGATGATGCTGGACGCGTCGGTCCAGGCGGTGACCAGCAGGACCGTGGTGCCCGCCGGGCGGACCCAGGCGGCGCCGGAGAACGCGCCGATGATCAGCGCGATCAGGGCGACCACGGTCGCGGCGTCGGAGGGCGCGAAGTAGACCGGTGCGTCGAACTTGACGTGGCCGAAGTTGCCCCAGAGCCCCGCCTGCAGGTAGGAGGCGCCGCCCTTGCTCAGGTCGTAGATCAGCATGCCGAGTTCCAGCAGCAGGTCCATGATCATGATCACCGCGAGCCCCGGCAGCGCCGCCGCCCCGCTCCGCGCCCGCGGTGGTGCCGCCACCGGCGCGAACCCCCCGACTCCGGGCTGGCCGTAACTCATCGTCTCCCCCTCCGGGCAGCGCGGCCGTGGCGGTTCCACAGTCTTCGCCCGGTGAGAGTAGCGTGCTTCCGTTGGGCCGGGAACGACTCCCCGGCCCAGCGGAAGCACGGCCGGGTCAGGCGCTCCAGGCGGACGGGCCGAGCAGGGTCTTGACCTCGCTGGCGAAGGCCGTGTCGGGGTTGACCAGGAAGCCGAGCTCGTAGAGCACGTCCTTCTGCCGACTGGTGGTCAGCAGCCGCACCGGCACGTCGCCCGGGTGCGCCTTCAGGGTGGCCTTGAGCTCGCGCACCATGTGCGCGGTGACCTTCGGGTAGGGCACGGTGATCTGCACCGGCGGCTTGCCGCCGAACTCGGCGGCGGAGATGTCCAGGGTGGTCAGCTCCTGGCCGAAGATGGAGAGCGCGCCGTCCCGCTCGTTGAGCCGGCCGCGGGCCGTGACCACGTTGTCCTCGACCATCTGATCGGCCATCAGGTTGTAGGTGGCCGGGAAGAAGAGCACCTCGACCGAGCCGTCGCGGTCGGCCAGCGTGATGATCGCCCAGGCGTTGCCCGCCTTGTTGATCCGCCGGTCCACGTTGGTGATCAGGCCGGAGAGCCGCACCTCGCCCTCGGTCCGCCCGGAGCCCATCAGTTCGGCGATCGAGATGTCCCGGTTGCGGGCCAGGATGTGCTCGGCGCCGTCCAGCGGGTGGCTGGAGACGTACAGGCCGAGCATCTCGCGCTCCAGGCTGAGCAGCTGCTTGCGCGGCCACTCCCGGTCGGTGAGCTCGAAGTCCAGGCCGATGGTCGGGCTGTCGGCGCCGGTGTCCAGGGCGCCGAACAGGTCGTCCTGGCCGATCGCCTGCTGCTTCTTCACCCCGGTGACCGCGTCGATCGCGTTCTCGTGCACCGCGACCAGCGACTGGCGGGTGTGGCCGAGCGAGTCGAAGGCACCGGCCTTGATCAGCGAGTCGACGGTGCGCTTGTTGCAGGCGACCAGCTCGACCTTGTCCAGGAAGTCCGCGAAGGAGGCGTACTTGCCCTTCTCCTTGCGGGTCTTGATCAGCGACTCGATCACCGGGACGCCGACGTTGCGCACGGCCTTCAGGCCGAACCGCACGTCGGTGCCGACGGCGGTGAAGTCGACCACCGACTCGTTGACGTCCGGGGAGAGGATCTTGATGCCCATGGCCCGGCACTCGGCCAGGTAGACGGCCATCTTGTCCTTGTCGTCCGCCACCGAGGTGAGCAGCGCCGCCATGTACTCGGCGGGGTAGTTCGCCTTGAGGTAGGCGGTCTGGTAGGAGACCAGGCCGTAGGCGGCGGAGTGCGATTTGTTGAACGCGTAGCCGGCGAACGGCACCAGGACGTCCCAGACCGCCTGGATCGCCTCGTCGGAGTAGCCGCGCTCCTTGCAGCCCGCGTGGAAGGGGACGAACTCCTTCTCCAGGACCTCCTTCTTCTTCTTGCCCATCGCGCGGCGGAGCAGGTCGGCTTGGCCGAGGCTGTAGCCGGCCAGCACCTGCGCGGCGCGCTGCACCTGCTCCTGGTAGACGATCAGGCCGTAGGTGGGGCCGAGGACCTCCTTGAGCGGTTCCTCAAGCTCCGGGTGGATCGGCAGGATCTCCTGCTGGGCGTTCTTGCGCAGCGCGTAGTTGGTGTGCGAGTTCATGCCCATCGGACCCGGGCGGTACAGCGCCGAGACGGCGGAGATGTCGGCGAACTCGGTGGGCTTCATCAGCCGCAGCAGGGCGCGCATGGGGCCGCCGTCGAGCTGGAACACGCCCAGCGTGTCGCCGCGGGCCAGCATCTGATAGGTCGTCGGGTCGTCGATCGGGACCTTGTCGATGTCGACGTCGTCGCCCCGGTTGGACTTGATGATCTTGAGGCAGTGATCGATGATGCCCAGGTTCCGCAGACCCAGGAAGTCCATCTTGATCAGGCCCATGGCTTCGCACGACGGGTAGTCGAAGCCGGTGATGATCACGCCGTCCTTGTCCCGCTTGTGCAGCGGGATCAGTTCGAGCAGCGGGGTCGAGGAGAGGATGACCGCCGCGGCGTGCACGCCGGTGCCGCGGATCAGGCCCTCGATGCCCATGCCGGTGTCGATGATCTTCTTGACGTCCGGCTCGTTGGCGTACATCGTGCGGATCTCGGTGCCCTCGTTGTAGCGAGGGTGGGACTCGTTGAACAGGTCCGCGAGCGGCACGCCCTTGCCCATCACGTCCGGCGGCATCGCCTTGGTGATCCGGTCGCCCATCGAGAACGGGTAGCCGAGGATCCGGTTGGCGTCCTTCACGGCCGCCTTGGCCTTGATGGTGCCGAAGGTGTTCACCTGGGCGGTGTACGCCTCGCCGTACTTGTCGGTGACGTAGCGCACCATCTGGTCGCGCTGGCGGTCGTCGAAGTCGATGTCGACGTCCGGGGGGTTGATGCGCTCGGGGTTCAGGAACCGCTCGAACAGCAGGTCGTGCTCCAGCGGGTCGAGCTGGGTGATGCCGGTGAGGTAGGAGACCATCGAGCCGGCCGCCGAGCCACGGCCCGGGCCGACCGGGATGCCGTTGTCCCGCCCGTACTGGCAGATGTCCGCGACCACGAGGAAGTAGGCGTCGAACCCCATCGGGGTGATGACGCCCATCTCCAGCTCGATCCGGTCCAGCACCTCCTGGCTCGGGTTGTCGCCGTAGCGGTGCTGGAGGCCGGCCGCGATCTTCTTGCGCAGGTAGGAGGCCTGGGTCTCGCCCTCGGGCACGTCGAACTGCGGCATCCGGTCGACGTAGTCGAAGACCTCCTTGTAGGAGCCGATCCGCTCGCCGATGGCCAGGGTGTTGTCGCAGGCCTCGGGGAGCTCGCTGAAGAGCGCGCGCATCTCCTCGGCGGTCTTCACGTAGTAGCCGGTGCCCTGGAACTTGAACCGGTTCGGGTCGTCCTTGTTCTTGCCCACGCCGACGCAGAGCAGGCTGTCGTGGGCGTCCGCCTGGTCGGCGGTCACGTAGTGCGAGTCGTTGGTGGCCAGCAGCGGGATGTTCAGCTGCTTGGCCAGGCGCAGCAGGTCGTCCCGGACGTCCTTCTCGATGGACAGGTCGTGGTCCATCAGCTCCAGGAAGTAGTTCTCCTTGCCGAAGATGTCCTGGTAGGCGCCGGCGGCCTTGACCGCCTCCTCGTACTGCCCGAGCCGCAGCCGGGTCTGCACCTCGCCGGACGGGCAGCCGGTGGTCGCGATGATCCCGGCGGCGTTCGCGGCGATCAGCTCCCGGTCCATCCGGGGCTTCATGTAGTAGCCCTCCATGGACGCCAGGGAGGAGAGCTTGAAGAGGTTGCGCAGGCCGGTGGCGTTCTCGGCCCACATGGTCATGTGGGTGTAGCGGCCACCGCCGGAGACGTCCTTGCCGCCCTCGCCGTCGGAGCTGGCCGGGCGCTGGCCGCCCGGCGACCAGAAGACCTGCTTCTTGTGGAACCGGGACTCGGGCGCGACGTAGGCCTCGATGCCGATGATCGGCTTGACCGCGCTGTCCTTCGCCTTCTGGAAGAACTCGTACGCGCCGAACATGTTGCCGTGGTCGCTCATCGCGATCGCGGGCATGCCCTGCCGCTCCGCCTCCGCCACCAGCTTGCCGTTCTTGGCCGCCCCGTCGAGCATCGAGTACTCGGTGTGGACATGCAGGTGAACGAAGCTGTCGGCCACGGGGGCAGGCTCCTTTGACTCGGGCTGCGGCTGGGGGACATCCCACCCTAGCGCTTCGGGAGGAGTGATCCGCTCAGGCCGCTCAGGGGGGGCGTGGGCCCGGCCGGACCGGTCGCTCAGGACTCCCGGTCGAGCAGCAGGTGCGCCGCGTCGAGGACTTCGCGCCGGACGGCGTCGCGCGGCTCGTGCTGGTGGAAGACGACGGGACGGGCCAGCAGGGTCAGGACCGCGGAGGCGCGGATCTGCTCGCGCAGGCCCGCACCGCTGCCGGCGATGTGCACCACGGCGCGCTGGTTGATGGCGATCATGCGCTGGTAGACCGGGTCGCGGACGGCGCCGGCCGCGCCGGCGACCGTCAGGATCCGCAGGTGGTCGAAGGAGGCGTCCAGCAGGCCCTCGACCACGACCCAGCGGGCACTGTCCGGGGCCGTCGCGTCCGCCGTCTCCAGCACCTGTTCGCAGGCGGCCAGCAGCGGCTCCGCGAGCTCCATCAGGATCTGGTCCTTGGAGCTGAAGTGGTAGAGGACCGAGGCCTTGCTCAGGCCGACCCCTTCGGCGATCTGGCTCAGCGAGGTGTCCGCGTAGCCCCGGCTCAGGAACAGGTCCGCAGCCGTCGTCAGGATCCGCGACCGGCTGCCGGGTGTACGCGCTTTGCTCACGGCCAGGACTCTACCGAGGCCGGGGCCCGGCCAATTCCTGACCGACGGTCAGTTCCTGTGCTAGGTTCGGCACCGTTCCTGACCGTCGGTCAGGAGTTGGCGGGGTCGGCACGACCGACCCCGGACCTGTGGGGGCGGCACACGTGTACGAGGCACTGGTTTTCCTGGCGATCCTCTCGGCGGCGATGCTGGTCGGGCTGATGACCACCCTGCTGACCGTGATGCGGGTCATCTGGCGACAGCAGTCCGACGAGGACGCCGCGCGCGCCTTCCAGGACTTCCTGGCGAAGGCGGGCACCAACCGGGTGCTCTCCACGCTGACGGTCATTCCGATCGTCAGCTCGATCGTGATCGCCTTCACCGGCGCCCCGAACCACGCCGCGTACGTGTGCGCGCTGGTCGGCGGCGGCGTCTTCCTGGCCTTCTTCTTCCTGTGGACCGCAGCGTTCAACCTGCCGGTCTACAAGGCCGTGGCGCAGTGGGGCGGGGAGGGTGCCCCGGCGGACGTGCGGGTCATGATCAGCCGGTTCCACCGGTCGAACTCGGTCCGCCTGTGCGGCGCGTTCGCGACCAGCCTGCTGTTCTTCCTGGCGGCCTGACGGGCCGTCGGGCTAGAGGTTCAGTGCGTCGCGGAACGGGTCGGGGGCGGCGGTCAGCGACTGCTCGGCCCAGATGATCTTGCCGCGGTCGGTGTACCTGGTGCCCCACCGCTGGGTGAGTTGGGCCACCAGGAAGAGGCCGCGGCCGCCCTCGTCGGTGGTCGCGGCGTAGCGCAGGTGGGGAGCGGTGCTGCTGCCGTCGGCGACCTCGCAGACCAGGGTGTGGTCGCGCAGCAGGCGGACGGTGATCGGCTGGGTGCCGTAGCGGATGGCGTTGGTGATCAGCTCGCTGAGCAGCAGCTCGGTGGTGAACGCCAGCGGCTCCAGGCCCCACTCGGTCAGCCGGTCGACGCACTCGGAGCGGACCCGCGAGACCGCCGCGGGATCGGACGGCACCTCCCAGACGGCCACCTGCGACGGGGCCAGCCGGTGGGTGCGGGCAACCAGCAGGGTCGCGTCGTCGCTCTGCTGGGCGGGCGGCGCCGCGCGGACCGTCGCGCCGAGCACGGCCTCGCAGATGTCCTCGGGCGATCCGTGGACGGGGGCCGCCGCCAGGCCGTCGCGGAGCGCGGTGAGCCCGTCCCCGATGCCGCGGTGGCGGCCGGCGACCAGCCCGTCGGTGTAGAGCACCAGCCGGGTGCCGACCGGCAGGCTCAGGCGGGTGCTCTCGAAGGGCAGGCCGCCGACGCCCAGCGGCAGGCCCGCGGGCAGCTCGACGAACTGCGCGCCGCCGTCCGGGCCGAGCAGGACCGGGGGCGGGTGGCCGGCGAGCGCGATGTCGCAGTCGCCGGAGACCGGATCGTAGACGGCGTAGACGCAGGTGGCGCCGGTGATGCCGGTGCCGCCGCCCTGGTCGAGGCGGATGACCAGCTCGTCGAGCCGGGCGATCAGCTCGTCGGGCGGCAGGTCGAGGGCGGAGAAGTTGAGCACCGCCGTCCGCAGCCGGCCCATGGTGGCGGCGGCGTGCAGACCGTGGCCGACCACGTCGCCGACGACCAGCGCCACCCGGAGCCCGGACAGCGGGATGACGTCGAACCAGTCGCCGCCGACGCCCTGGGTCGCCGGCAGGTAGCGGTACGCCAGGTCGAGCGGGCTCTGCGCCGGCAGGTCGTGCGGCAGCAGGCTGCGCTGCAGCGTCTCGGCCGTCCGGTGCTCGCGGGTGTAGCGGCGGGCGTTGTCGATCGAGATCGCCGCGCGGGCGGCCAACTCCGTGGCGAAGGACAGGTCGTCCTCGTCGAACGGCTCCGTCCCGGCGGTGCGCCAGAAGCTGACCACGCCCAGGACCACCCCGCGGGCCTGCAACGGCGCCGAGATCAGCGAGCGGATCCCGTAGCCGAGCAACAGCTCGGCGTCCGCCCCGTACCGCGACCG
Source organism: Kitasatospora viridis (assembly GCF_007829815.1). Taxonomy (NCBI): domain Bacteria; kingdom Bacillati; phylum Actinomycetota; class Actinomycetes; order Kitasatosporales; family Streptomycetaceae; genus Kitasatospora; species Kitasatospora viridis. The sequence continues at coordinate 4,797,795 of NZ_VIWT01000001.1, forward strand.
CCAGCGCCGCGCCTCGCGCAGGTCGGCCGTGAGCACGGCGGACACGGCGTCCGGATCGCTGCCCGGCAGCACGGTGGGGAGGAAGCTGATCTGCGTGCCCACCGGGTAGAGCGGGGCGTCCGCACTGGTTCCGCGCAGCGCCGTGCGCCGGACCTGCGGGCCGTCGGCCCGGCCGGTGTCCGGGCTCGGCTCGTCGCCGCGCAGCACCGGGTCGGCCAGCTCGACGGTGGCGAAGTCCGCGAACCGGGGCACCGCGATGTCCGCCAGCTCCTGTGCGGTGCGGGTGATGTCGAGGGTGGTGCCGACCCGCAGGCCGGCGTCGTAGAGCAACTGCAGGCGGGCCTTGGCCTGCTCGGCGCGGCCGGTCAGCGCGCTCAGCTCCGTGGTGTCACGGACCGTCACCACGCTGCCCGGCTGGCCGCCGAACGGTGCGGTCGGGCGGATGTTCACGGCGAGCAGCCGGTCGCCGACCAGGTGCACCTCGTCGGTCGCCTCCCGGCCCGCCGCCAGCTGCTCCGCCAGCTCCGGGGCGAGGCCGAGGGCGGAGACCGGCCGCCCCTCCACCTCGGGCGGCAGCTCCAGCAGTCGGCGGGCCTCGTCGTTGGCCAGCAGTACCCGGGCGTCCCCGCCGACGATCAGCACGCCCTCGCGGACCGCGTGCAGCACCGCGTCGTGGTGCTCGTACATCCTGGTCATCTCTTCGGGGCCCAGGCCGTGCGTCTGGCGGCGCAGGCGCCGCCGCACCAGCGCGATCCCGAGCACGCCCAGCACCAGGGCGGCTGCCGCGCCGGTGAACAGCACCGGCAGCTGCTGGTTCGCCACCTGGCTCGCCTGCTCGGGGGTGATGCCCACCGAGGTGTACCCGGCGAGCGAGCCGTCGGCCCGGGTCACCGGCGCGGTCGTGTTCACGACCGTGCCCCGGGGCGTGCCGAAGGTGGTGGTGCGGGGCCCGGCGGCGGCCTGCTGGAGAGTTCCGCGCAGGTGCTGGTCGATCGTGCCGGGCGGGCCGGGGACGTAGCCGACCCCGGTCGGGCTGTAGAAGGCGACGTAGAAGAGGCCGCCGCTGGTCCGGATCTGCTCGGCGACCGGCTGCAGTTGCGCCGTCGGGTCCGGGCTGTCCAGGGCGGCCGCCATGCCGGGCGAGTGGGCCAGCGCGGCGGCGGCCGAGGTGGTGTGCTCCCGCGCGTCCGCCAGGACGTGGTGCTGGATCTGCAGGGTGAGCGCGGTGGCCACCGCGCTCACCAGCAGCACCATGGCGAGCAGCAGCCACAGGAACACCCGGCCGGCGATGCTGCGTGCCGCCAGCCACGACCGCAGCCGACGCCAGGGGGTCCCGCGCGCGGCAGGTCCGCCCGACCCCGCGCGCGGGCCCTCGGCGACACGGTCGTGCTCTGCGTCCATGGGCCCATCCGGTCTGTGCTCGGCCCTCCCGACTGGCATCCCCCGCCGACAACATCATCATCACGCGCGCAGGTGTCGGGCCACCACCGCACCGCCGCGCGGGCGCGATGTCCGTCGGACGGGCCGGGCGGGTGCGCGGACGGCGACGGCCCGGGTGCACCGCGAGGGTGCGCCCGGGCCGTTCGTCGAGGGGGCGTCAGGCCTCCTTGACCACCACGGTCTTGCCGGCCTTGTCGTGGAAGCACTGCTGGAGCGGCTTGTCCCAGAGCAGCGAGAGCACGTTGACCAGGAAGAAGATCGTGCCGATGCAGTAGACGGCCTGGGGGAGGCCGTAGACGGCGGAGCGGGCCCAGAGCTCGTTGTCGGCCGGGCGGCCGCCGTGGGTGGCGGAGACGACCCGGAGCTTCAGGGCCTTCTTGCCGATGGTCTGCTGATTCTGGGTCAGCATCATCAGCGCCTCGTAGCCGAACCAGACCGCGCCGGCCAGGATCGCGCCGACGTAGATGCCGAGGACGTTCTCCAGGACGATGACCGGGATCAGCAGGATGGCGGCGTCGATCAGGCGGGCCAGGAAACGGTCCAGCGGCTGGGCCAGGGTGCCCTGCTGCTGCGGCATGCCCGGCGGGTAGCCGTAGCCGGGGGGCGGCGTGGCGCCGTAGCCCGGCTGCTGGGCGCCGTACCCGGGCGGCGGCGGGGTGCCGTAGCCGGGCTGCTGGCCGTAGTCGGCGGGCGGCGGGGCACCGTAGGCGCCGGCGCCCTGCTGCGGGGGCAGCGGGTCGTACGGGCCCTGCGGGGCGCCGTAGCCGGGCTGGGCCGGGGGCTGCTGGCCGTAGGGGTTCTGCGGGTCGCTCGGGTAGCCGTAACCGGGAGGAGGATTCGTCATGGTCCGCTCGTGTTTCTCGTGGTGACTTCTCCTCAGCGGTTGTACTGGGGTTGCCGTTCCTTTAGGAAGGCTTTGAGATCAACTGTTACGAGAACAGCGCAGATCGTTCGGCAACGCCGAGGTGACAGCCAGGGTGAACGCCGCGGTGGCCGGGTGCTCGCCCGCGCCCTGGCGGAAGGCGATCGAGGTGCGCCGCGACATCGGCAGCCGGTGCAGGTGGACCCCGGGCGGCGGGGCGAGCAGGGCCAGGTCCGGGACCATGGCGACGCCCTGACCGGCCGCGACCAGGGCGAGCACGGTGTCGAAGTCGTCGGCCCGGTGCCGGATCCGCGGGGTGTAGCCGGCCGCCTGGCAGGCCCGGACCGCCATCGCGTGGCAGAGCGTGCCGTGGGTGGCCACGATCCAGGGGTGGTCGCGGTAGTCGGCGAGCGCGGCCCGGCCCGGCGCGGGGGCGGCCAGGTGCATCGCCTCGGCGAAGAGCGGGCGGCGGGCGATGCCCGGGTCGGGCTCGGCCGGCACGAAGTCGTAGTCGTGCACCAGGGCGATGTCCAACTCGCCGGAGCGCAGCAGGTCGGCCACCCCGGCCGGGTCCACCTCGGCGACCATCGGCTCCAGCTCCGGGTGGGCGGCGGCGAGCGCGGCCAGCGCGGGCGGGATCACCACCCGGGCCGCGGACGGGAAGGTGCCGATCCGCAGCGGCCCGGCCGGTCCGCGCCGGGCGCCGGCCAGTTCCGCCTCCGCCCGCTCCAGCCGGGCCAGCACGGCTTCGGCGTGCCCGACCAGCCGCAGCGCCGCCGGGGTGAGCTGGACCCGGCGCCCGGTGCGTTCCAGCAGCACCACCCCGGCCTCCTTCTCCAGTGCGGTCAACTGCTGGGAGACGGCCGAGGGGGTGAAGGCGAGCGCCTCGGCGACGGCGGCGATGGTGCCGCGGTGGGCGAGTTCCCGCAGGAGCCGCAGGCGGCGGACGTCGAGCATCAGCCCAGCTTACGGTTTGCCTCAGAAATGCGAACTGGACCTGCACGATCGTGCTGGGCGAAGGTCGGAGCATGGACACCACCCACGCACTGCGCGGCATCTACGTGCCCCTGATCACGCCCTTCACCCCGGCCGGCGAGCTCGCCACCGACGCCCTGGAGTCGCTCGCCCACCAGGTGCTGGACGACGGCGCGACCGGACTCGTGGCGCTCGGCACCACCGGCGAGCCCGGCGCACTGGACGAGGCCGAGAAGGCCGCCGTGGTCGAGGTCTGCACCCGGGTCTGCCGCGAGCGCGGTGCCCAGCTGCTGGTCGGCGCCGCCGGCACCGCCACCCGGCAGGTGGTGCAGGCGCTGCGCGGGCTCGACCACGAGGTGACGGCCGCGCTCACCCTGGTGCCGCCGTTCGCGCGGGCGGGCGACGCCGCGGTGCTGGCGCACTTCCGCGAGCTGGCCGCGCAGAGCCCCGTGCCGCTGGTGGTCTACCACATCCCCTACCGCACCGGTCAGCAGCTGAGCACCGCCACCCTGCGCGAACTGGCCGAACTGCCCGGCATCGCCGGCATCAAGCTGGCCACCGGCGCGGTGGACCCGCAGGCCGTCGAACTGCTCGGCGCCGAACTGCCCGGCTTCGCGGTGCTCGGCGGCGACGACGCGGTGCTCCCGCCGCTGCTGGCGCTCGGCGCGGCCGGCGGGATCCTGGCCTCCGCCCACCTGGCCACCGCGCGCTGGGTGGAGCTGGCCGAGGCCTGGCGGGCGGGCGAGGCCGGCCGGGCGCGGGCGCTGGGCCACCGGCTGGCCGAGCTGGCCGCCGCCGCGTTCGCCGAGCCCAACCCGACGGTGGTCAAGGGCGTGCTGCACGCGCAGGGCCGGATCCCCAGCCCGGCGGTGCGGCTGCCGCTGCTCGCCGCGGGCGGGGCCCCGGTGGCGCGCGCCCTGGAGGTGCTCGCCGCCGTGGACTGAGGTGTCCACGGAGTGAAAGCCCGCCGGGTCGGAACCGTCGACCAGGCAAGATGTGTCGAGAGCAGTAGGAAGAGGAGGAATCATGAAGATCGGTATCGTCGGCGCCACCGGCCAGGTGGGCAACGTGGTCCGCGAGATCCTGGCCGAGCGGGCCTTCCCGGTGACGCAGCTGCGGCTCTTCGCCTCGGCGAGGTCGGCCGGCAAGACGCTGCCGTGGCAGGGCGCGGAGGTGGTGGTCGAGGACGCCGCCACGGCCGACTACACCGGTCTGGACATCGTGATCTTCTCGGCCGGCGGTGCCACCTCCAAGGCGCTGGCCCCCAAGGTCGCCGCGGCCGGCGCCGTGGTGATCGACAACTCCTCGGCCTGGCGCCGCGACCCCGAGGTGCCGCTGGTGGTCGCCGAGGTCAACCCGCACGCCGTCGCCGACCGCCCCAAGGGCATCATCGCCAACCCGAACTGCACCACCATGGCCGCCATGCCGGTGCTGCGCCCGCTGCACGACGAGGCCGGTCTGACGGCGCTCGTGGTCGCCTCCTACCAGGCGGTCTCCGGCAGCGGCGTGGCCGGCGTCGCCGAGCTGCAGCAGCAGGCCGCCGAGGTGGTGGACGGTTCCGCCGCGCTCGCCCTGGACGGCTCCGCCGTGAAGTTCCCCGAGCCCAAGGTCTACGCCCGCCCGATCGCCTTCAACGTGATCCCGCTGGCCGGCTCGCTGGTGGACGACGGGCTGAACGAGACCGACGAGGAGCAGAAGCTGCGCTTCGAGAGCCGCAAGATCCTGGAGATCCCGGAGCTCAAGGTGGCCGGCACCTGCGTCCGGGTGCCGGTCTTCACCGGCCACTCGCTCCAGGTGCACGCCCGCTTCTCGGCCGAGATCACCCCGGAGCGGGCGGTCGAGCTGCTGGCGCAGGCGCCGGGCGTGGAGCTCACCGACATCCCGACCCCGCTGCAGGCGGCCGGGCAGGACCCGAGCTTCGTCGGGCGGATCCGCCGGGACGAGACCGTCGAGCACGGTCTGTCGCTCTTCATCGCCAACGACAACCTGCGCAAGGGCGCCGCGCTGAACACCGTGCAGCTGGCCGAGCTGGTGGCCGCCGAGCTGAACGGCTGACACCACGTCACAGCGGGGCTGAAGCCACGTCACAGCGGGGCTGACGTCGCTCTACAACAGGCTGACGCCACGTCACAGCGGGGGTGCCGACCGGGTGGTCGGCGCCCCCACTGCCGTGTCAGGCCGCCAGCGCCACCGGCTCCGCCGCCGCGGCCCGCCGCTCCCGCAGCAGCACCGCCGCCGCGGCGAAGGCCAGCGCCAGCAGCACCGCGGCCACCCCGAAGGCCAGCCGGTGACCGTCGGCCAGCGCCCGGGCCGCCGGGTGGCCGGCCGCCCGGGAGTGCGCGGCCCGCCCGGCCGCCAGGGTGCCCAGCACCGCCACCCCGAGCGCCGAGGCCACCGTCTGCGAGGTGTTGAACAGCCCGGAGGCCACTCCCGAGTCGGCCGGCGTGGCGTCCCGCATGGCCAGCCCGGCCAGCGCCGGCATCGCCAGCCCGCCGCCGGCGATCAGCAGCAGCGCGGGCAGCACGTCCACCGGGTAGCTCGCGTGCTGCGGCATCCGGGTCAGGTAGGCCAGCGACAGCACCAGCATCCCGATGCCGACCAGCAGCACCCGGTACGTCCCGAGGGTGCGGATCAGCCGGGCCGACAGGCCGAGCGAGACGGCGCCGATCGCCAGGCCGGTGGGCAGCATGCCGAAGCCGGTGCGGGCGGGGGACCAGCCGAGCACCTCCTGCAGGTGCAGGGCGATCAGCACCTGGAAGCCGAACATCGCGGCGATCATCAGCAGTTGCACCAGGTTGGCGCCGGAGGTGGCCCGCGAGCGGAAGAGCCGCAGCGGCAGCAGCGGCCGGGCCGCCCTGGCCTGCCGGAGCAGGAAGCCGGCCAGCAGCACCAGCGCCGCGGCGCCGAAGCCCAGGGTGTGCGCCGAGCCCCAACCGTGGCTGCCGGTGCCGACGATGGTGTAGACGCCGAGCATCAGGCCGGCCGTCACCAGGACCGCGCCCAGCGCGTCGGCGCCCTCGCGCAGCCCCTGCCCGGCCTCGCGGTCCAGCAGCCGCACCGCGGGCAGGCCGGCCGCGAGCGCGATCGGCAGGTTCACCAGGAAGATCCAGTGCCAGTTCAGCAGCTGGGTGAGCACGCCGCCGAGCACCATGCCGAGCGAGGCCCCGGCGGCTCCGACGAAGCTGAACACGCCGATCGCGCGGCCCCGTTCGGCCGGGTCGGGGAAGAGCGTGACGATCATGCCGAGCGCCACGGCGGAGACCAGCGCCCCGCCCGCGCCCTGCACGAACCGGGCGGCGATCAGCATCCCGGCCGAGCCGGCCAGCCCGCACAGTGCCGAGGCGGCGGCGAAGAGCGCCAGTCCGGCCAGGTAGACCCGCTTGCGGCCGAGCAGGTCGCCGAGCCGGCCGGCCAGCAGGAGCAGCCCGGCGAACGGGATCTGATAGGCGTTCATCACCCAGGACAGCCCGGTGTCGGTGAACCCCAGGTCGTGCTGGATCGCGGGCTGGGCGACCGTCACGATCGTGCCGTCCAGAATGATCATCAGAACGCCGGCGCAGAGGACCAGGAGTGCCAGCCAGCGTCGGCGATCGGGTGACGAAACGTCAGAACCGTGTCCACGAAACATGATGTGACCTCCGAAGGTGCATCTCTTGTTACGTGGACCATCCTGTGTGACCATCAGATCCCATGGAAGAAGGCACTTTTTTGTCACAGGGGAACACCTGTGTACCGGGGCCGCTCCGACCCGGGGACACCGTGCAGCGCGGCGCCTGCGCCGTCACCGAGGTGCTGGACCGGGTGGGCGGCAAGTGGAGCATCATGGTGATCGTCTCCGCCGCGGCCGGACCGATCCGGTTCACCGAACTGGAGCGCCGGATCGCCGGGATCAGCCGCCGGATGCTGACCCTGACGCTGCGCAACCTGGAGCGCGACGGCCTGGTCTCCCGCACCGTCTACCCCACCGCCCCGCCCAAGGTGGAGTACGCCCTCACCGAGGTCGGCCAGGAGCTCAACCAGTACCTCGCCCAGCTCACGGCCTGGGCCGAGCGGCACCGCACCACCATCCACGACGCCCGCACCGCGTACGACGAAGCCCGCGCAGCCGGGTGATTCACACCCCCGTCGGAGGGTAAAGGAGAGCGCAACGGTCGGACCGGGTCCCTGTGGCGACCTCGCTCGGGCAGACTGCCTCCAGGCGGCGTCAGCAGCACGGACCGAGGGGGCCGCGGGAGAAAGGTGCGGATGTGGACCGCTGCGTAGTCCTGGTGGACGCCGGATACCTGCTGGGCGCGGCCGCCAGCCTGCTCGCCGGTGAACCGGCCCGCTCCCGGGTGACGGTGGATCACACCGCGCTGATCGCCTCGCTGCGCGAACGCGCCGAGGAGGAGACCGGGCTGCCGCTGCTGCGGATCTACTGGTTCGACGCCGCCCCCGAACGCCGCCCGCTGCCCGAGCACCGGCGGCTGCGGGTGCTGCCCCGGGTCACCGTGCGGCTCGGCGCCCTCACCCGGGCCGAGGGCCGCTGGGTGCAGAAGGGCGTGGACGCCGCGATGCACGCCGAGCTCTCCGAACTCGCCCGCAACCGGGCCTGCGCCGACGTGGTGCTGGTCACCGGCGACGGCGACCTGCTGCCCGGCATGATGAGCGCCAAGGAACACGGGGTCGCCGTGCACCTGTGGGCGCTGCAGGCCGCCGACGGCGACTTCAACCAGTCCGAGGACCTGGTCGGCGAGGCCGACGAGCGCCGGGTGCTGGACCGCGAGTGGATCACCCGCTCGGTCAGCCTGCGCGAACCCGCCCAGGTCTTCCCGCCGGCCGGCCCGCCGCCGGAGATCGCCAAGATCCTCGCCGCGCCGCCCGCCGCACCCCGCCCGGCCGCCGTCGAGCCCGCCGAACCGTCGACCGAGCCGCCGAGCCAGCCGCTGAAGCCCGTGCCCACGCCCAAGGACCTGGCCGGCCGGACCACCGCGCCGCCCGCCGCACCGGTGCCGGCTCCGGCCGCCTCGGCCAACGGGCCGGTGCTGCGCTGGTCCTCCGACCGCGGCTACGTGGACCGCCCGTCCGAGCAGCCCACCGCCGGCGACACGCTGCCCACCCTGGCCCAGCTCACCACCGCCGAGCAGCGCTGGGCCGACCGCGAGGAGGACATCACCGCGATCGGCGGCGACCCGCACGAGGTCGGCCAGGTGTTCGCCCGCCGCTGGACCGACCGGATCGGCGAGCCGCCCCGGCTCACCGTGCTCTGGGCCGACTACCCCCGGGTGCCGCACCGGATCGACGGCGAACTGCTGCGCTACGCCGCGCGGTTCGGCCTGCTCGCACACAAGGACGACCAGATCGACGAGCACGACCGGTACGCGATCCGGGCGGGCTTCTGGAAGGAACTGGCCCAGCGGGTGCCCGGCGGCGACCGGGTCGTGGTGGACGACTGATCCGGTCGCCGGGCGGCCGGGTGCGCGCACCCGGGTGACCGGTGGGCCCCCTGGTCCGCTCCGTGAGGGATCGGCGCGTATTGTCTTCGGACGTGAGCGACGCCCCACTGCCCTGCTGCTCCGTCCGGGGCCTCACCAAGAACCACGGCGAGGTCCGCGCCAACGACGGCGTCGACCTGGAGATCCGCCAGGGCGAGATCTTCGGGCTGCTCGGACCGAACGGCGCCGGCAAGTCCACCCTGGTCCGCCAGCTGACCGGGCTGCTGCGGCCGGACTCCGGCAGCGTGCACATCCTCGGCCACGACATCGTCCGGCACCCCGAGCGGGCCGCCCGGCTGCTCGGCTACCTCGGCCAGGAGTCCACCGCGCTGGACGAGCTGACCGTGGCGCTGGCCGCCGAGACCACCGGACGGCTGCGCGGCCTCAGCCGCTCCGCCGCCCGGGCCGAGAGCGCCGAGGTGCTGGCCGAACTCGGGCTGGAGGGGCTGGCCGGCCGGCCGCTCGCCAAACTCTCCGGCGGCCAGCGCCGACTCGCCTGCTTCGCCGCCACGCTGGTCGGCGAGCGGCCGCTGCTGGTGCTCGACGAGCCGACCACCGGCATGGACCCGGTGGCCCGGCGGGCCGTCTGGACCGCCGTGGACCGCCGCCGGGCCGAGCGCGGCACCACCGTGCTGCTGGTCACCCACAACGTGATCGAGGCGGAGACGGTGCTGGACCGGGTCGCGGTGCTGGACGAGGGCCGGGTGATCGCCTGCGACACGCCCGGCGGACTCAAGGCACTGGTGGACGGCGACGTCCGGCTCGACCTGGTCTGGCGCGACGAGCCGCCGCTCGGCGTGCCCGAGGTGGCCCGGCTGGCCGAGCGGGCCGAGCGCGGCGGCCGCCGCTGGACCGTGCGGACCAGCCCGGAGGAGGCACGCGAACTGGTCGCCGCCGTCACCGCCGGGCCGGCCTTCGCGGCCCTGGACGACTTCACCCTGGCCACCCCGAGCCTGGAGGACGTCTACCTCCGGCTCGGCGGCCGCCACCAAGGACTGGCGAAGTGACCCTGCTCTCTCCCGCGTCCCCCGCGTCGCCGACCGGCGCGCAGTCGGTCGCCGCGGCCCCGCTCGGCCCCGCCGCCCGGCTGCTGCCCGCGCTGGCCGCCGTCTACCGGGCGCAGCTGGCCCGGGCCAAGGTGGCCCGGATCCCGCTGATGTTCGTCGCCAGCTTCCAGTCGATCGGCATCCTGGTGATGATGCGCGGCGTGGTGGACAGCGGCGACAACCCGTCCTCCCGGGCCGTGGTGGCCGGCTCCAGCGTGTTGGTGGTCGCCTTCGTGGCGCTCAACCTGCTCGCCCAGTACTTCGGCAAGCTGCGCGCCACCGGCGGGCTCGACCACTATGCGACGCTGCCGGTGCCGGCCGCCTCGGTGGTGCTCGGCGCGGCCGGCGCCTACGCCTCGTTCACGCTGCCCGGGGCGCTGGTCACCGCCGGGATCGGCGCGGTGCTGTTCGGACTCCCGCTGACCCACCTGTGGGTGCTGCTGGCCGTGGTGCCGCTGGCCGGGGCGGCGCTCTCCGGACTCGGCGCGGCGCTCGGGCTGCTCGCACCCAAGCAGGAGATCGCCACCATGCTCGGGCAGTTGGGCATGTCCGCCGCGCTGCTGCTCGGCGTGCTCCCGGCCTCGCACCTGCCGCAGGCGATCCGGTTGCTGCGTGCGCTGCTGCCGTCCACCTACGGGGTGGACGCCTTCGCCGACACCTTCGCGGCCCGGCCCGACTGGGCGGCCGTGCTGGGGGACCTGGGCGTGTGTGCCGGGGTCGGGGTGGTGTCGCTCAGCCTGGCCACGGTTGCGTACCGGCGGGCGACGACGCGGTAGGCGGGGCGGGGGCGGACGCGGTTGGTGGGCGGGGTTGGGCTGGCCGGTAGGTGACGGGGGCGCGGTGGGCGACCCGGGTGGGCGCGTTCCGACCCGCTCTCCGGGTTCCGGGTGGAGCCGTGAAACGATGGCCGGGTGACCGAACCGAACACCTTCGCGGACTCCGAGCCGCTGCCGCCGGTACCCACGAAGCCCGGCCTGCTCTCCCGGCTGCCGGCCGAGCTGCTGGTGGCCGGCGCGATCGGCCTGCCCTGCCTCGCGCTCGGGCTGCTGATGGGGGCGATCTGGTACTGGCTGGCGCCGGAGGTGCCGCTGGTGGCCGCGGCGAAGGCCACCCAGGTGCTCTACGTGGACCCCGAGGGCGAGCAGTCGGCCGGTGCGGTCGGCACCTTCGTGCTGATCGGGATCGCCTTCGGCCTGGTCACCTCGGTCGTCGCGTTCCTGATGACCCGGCGGCGCGGCGGCGGCATCGCGGTGGCGCTCTCGCTGGGGATCAGCGGGTTCCTGGGATCGCTCATCGCGGTCTGGCTGGGCGAGACGGTGGGGCCGACCAGCAACATCGCGGCGCACGCCAAGCAGCTCGGTGACGGGCACGTCTTCTACGAGAACCTCACGCTGCCCGCGCACGGGGCGCTGCTGGCCTGGCCGATCACCGCGATGGTGGTGCTGCTCGCGCTGACGGCGGCGTTCGGCAAGCGGGAGCAGGAGCCGGCGCTGGAGTGGGCGCCGCCGTTCGGGGACGGGCCGGTGGGGGACCCGTGGGCGCCGCCGGTTTCGGGGCCGGCCGGGGGTCAGGTGAGCGGGCCGGTGGGTGATCCGGTTGGTGAGCCGGTTGGTGACGGGGTGTCAGGGGGTGCTCCGGTCAACGGAACTGACGCGTCGTCGCAGGGTACTGCGCCCTCGCAGGCCCCGACCGGTCCGGGGGCGCCGGGGGCGCCGTCTTCGGAGTCGTCCGGGCCGGCTGCGTCCGCCTAGCGCAGGGGCTGACGGGCGGCACGCCGGCCCGGCGGCTGGGCTCAGCGCTCGGGCTCAGCGTCCAGGCTCAGCGTCCGATGGGCGCGCTGACCGCACTGGTGAGCCGCATCAGGTCCGCCGGGGCCAGCTCCACCTCCAGGCCGCGCCGCCCGGCCGAGACGTAGACCGTCTCGAAAGCCAGCGCGCCCTCGTGCAGCACGGTGCGCAGCGGCTTGCGCTGGCCGAGCGGGGAGATCCCGCCGAGTACGTAGCCGCTGCTGCGCTCGGCCGCCGCCGGGTCGGCCATCGCCGCCCGCTTGCCGCCGACCGCCGCGGCCAGCGCCTTGAGGTCCAGCTGCCCGGCGACCGGCACCACGCCGACCGTGAGGACCCCGTCCACCTCGGCGACCAGCGTCTTGAACACCCGCTCGGGCGCCACGCCGAGCGCCTCGGCGGCCTCGCCGCCGTACGAGGGTGCGGCCGGATCGTGCTGGTAGCCGTGCACGGTGAACGGCACGCCCGCCTTCTCCAGCGCCACCGTGGCGGGTGTGCCCCGGCCACCCGCCGCGCCGTTCTTCTTCGCCATCCTGGACTCCGCTCAGTTCGGGCTGAACTGCTGCCGGGTCAGCTCCACGGCCGGCACCGACGGCAGCCAGTTCAGCAGTGCGGTCTCCCGGCGCAGCAGCTCCAGTTCGCTGCTCAGCCGGGAGGCGGTGTCGGGGCAGGCGAGCAGCTGCTGCTTGACCGGGATCTCCAGCACGGCGGCGGCGGCCACCAGGTAGGAGAGCACCTGCGGGTCGTCCGGCAGCTCCTGCTCGCCCGCCAGGCTGGCCTGCCGGGCGCCGGCCAGCCGCTTCTGGTAGAGCCGGAACGCCCGCTCCACCCCGCCGGCCAGTGCGCCCGGGCCGCTGCCGTCCTGCTCCTCCAGGGTCTCGACCTCGCCCACCAGGTAGGGGCCGCCGGTCTCCACCGAGCGCAGCCGGAACCGGGTGGTGCCGGTGACCAGCAGCTCGTAGCGGCCGTCCGGCTGCGGATTGACGGAGGCCAGGTCGGCCACGCAGCCGATGTGGAAGAGCGCCTCCAGCGGATCGCCGGTGGCGGTGCCCAGGCCGCCCATCGGACCGGCCGGCTCGTCACTTTCCGTCACCGGGGCGACCTCGCGCCCGTCCTTGATCGCCAGCACTCCGAACCGCCGCGGCTGGTCCTCGGGTTGGGCCAGCAGGTCGGCGACCAAGCGTCGGTAGCGCTCCTCGAAGACATGGAGCGGCAGCACCAGGCCGGGGTAGAGCACGGCGTTCAGGGGGAAGATCGGCAGCCGTTCTGTCACGGCGCACAGCGTAGCCGCCTTCGCGGACGACCGGACGCCGTCGTCCACGGGGGAGCACGGCGGGACGGTGCCGGGGGTGGGCCGGCGAGGGGCCGGCGAGGGACGGAGGAGGGGCGGAGGACGGTCGGGGGAAGGGTGGACGAGGGGTGGAGGAAGGCCGGACGAGGGTCGGGAGGCCACCCGAGCTGATGGTTCGTCAGCCAAGCTGGTGGGGCGCGGCCGGGGGCGGGGCGGAGGTTCAGTCGAGTGCCAGGTACTCGTCGGGCGGGATGACGAGCTCGGGGTGCTCGCGGGCGTAGTCGCCCCCGTGGATCCTCAGCATCGCCCAGTGCCAGGCTTCGTCGTGGAACACCAGGCCCCGGTACGGGGTGCCCGGCGGCTCGTAGGGGTAGCAGGCGAGGGCGGCCGCTTCGGCGTCGGCTCCGGTGCGGCCCCCGTAGTGGCGCATCACCCAGGCGTAGCACTGCCGTTCGCCGTTCAGGCAGCTCAGGTACTCCTGCTCGGGCCACTCCTCGTCCATCGGTCAGACCGCCCGCAGGGCCGTGGCGAGGTCGGGGCCGTGCTTGTCCCGGCAGCGGATGTCCCAGCTGGCGGAGATCCGGTTGCCGGTGTACCAGTCGCCGTCGGTGCTGCGGACCAGGACGATGTAGCCCATCATCACGAAGGCGTGGTCGATCCGGAGCTCGGCGCCCTCGTAGGTGACGGTGCCGACGCTCTCCAGTGGGCGGTACTCCGGGGTGCCGACCGCCCGGGCCAGGTCCTGTGGGTCGAGGGGGGCACCGAGGTTGCCGTTGGCGGTCGGGAGGAGCTCGACCACCGCGTTGCCCAGCCGGGGGCGCAGCCACTCGCCGTCGCGCCCCAGCCCGAGGACGCCGCCGAGGAAGGCCATGTCGAAGGTGCCCGCAGGGGTCTCCCAGCGGTACGGGACACGGGAGACGTGGGACGGGAAGTGCTCGTGGGCGGAGGCACCGGGGCCGAACTCCGTGCGGGGCCGGGGCCCGTCCTGGGTGTAGCGGTGGGCGAAGAAGGCGTTGATCCAGCCGGTGACCCGGGCGTCGCCGGAGCGCTCCTCGTACTTGTAGATCGAGCGCCAGAAGCCGGTGTCGACGCCCCGGCCCGCAGCGGTGGCGGCGATCTCGGCCAGCACCGGGAACAGCGCGGTGAACCAGGGCCGCAGGCCGTCGAACCGGTCGGCCAGCTCGCGGGTGCGGGCGACCAGGAGCTGCCAGTCCTCGGCGGTGCCCTCCAGGCGGATCCTGGGGATGCCGCAGAGACTCACCCAGCGGAAGTCGAAGTAGGGGCTGGCGACGTCCATCAGAGCCACCAGGGCAGCGGTGGCGTCGGCGGGGGTGGTGGTCGTGAAGGAGGGTTGGAAGAGATCGGCGAGCCGCTCGCCGATCCGGTCCCGCAGCGGCTGCTGGACCAGGTTGATCGAGCGCTGCCAGTCCAGCGGGGCCTCGTGGTCGACCACCACGATGGTCTGCCGCTGCCCGGGGGTGTCAGTGAACAGGCCCGCGTACTCATCGGCGTTCAGGCGGACGTGCACCGCGACCTCGTGCACCACCGCGTACCAGAACAGGTCGGGCGAGAGGCTGATCGGCAGGTGGGCGGAGAAGGCCAGGTGGAGGGCGCGCAGCAGCAGGCTGTCGCCCTGCTCGCCGTTCTCCTGTCCGCTCAGCAGTCGGTCGGTGCTGCGGTGGTGGACCCGGATCCGGGCGGCCAGTACGCCCTCCAGGAACCGCTCGTTGTCCACCTCCACGAGCCGGCTCGCCAGCCGAGCGGCCTCGTCGTCCGCCTCCGGGGTCGTCCCCAGCGGCAGGTCGATCTCGAACGCCATGTGTTCCCCCTGATCGATGGTCAGCCTGCCGATCCTAGTCAGCGCCCGATCGCCGACTGCTCGGCGAAGGAAGCGCGCAGCCGTGCCCCGTTGCCCACGAAGGCCGCCGCGACCAGGGGAAGGGCGCCGGCGGCCTGGACTATGGCGAACCAGGCCGGGCAGAGGCCGGGGATCAGGTCGACCCCGACGATCGCGATCGGCAGGACCACCGTGGTCTTCCGCAGCCGTTCGTAGGCGGGCTGGGAGCCGTGCTCGGACCTGACGGTGAGCCAGAGCAGGGCCGCCGCGCTGGCCAGGATCAACGAGGACCTGGTCCACATGAACGAGCTGCTCGACAGGCCGCTCGCCGCGCGGACGGCGACGAGCAGCAGGACGCCGGCGCTGAGCGCGCCGTAGGCGGCGAAGAGGGCCTTCATCCGGCTGAAGGCTCGCTGGGTGTGCTGCATGGTTGTGCTCCTTGGTCGTTCCGGTCGGTCGTTCCGGTCGGTTGGGCCGGTTGGTCGGGTCGGTTGGTCGGGTCGGTTGGTTGGTCGGTCCGGTCGGGTTCCGGGCCGTGGTCGTTCGCTCGATTCCAAGCTAGGGAGCGCCGGCGCCGCGCCATATCCGTCTGGGCCCACAGCTGGGTGGGGCTGGACCCACCCTTCGCCGAAACCCCTTGGTGGCGGACCGGGATGGCCGCAGAGTGGTCGCATCGACTCGAAACGATCCTGGTCAGGCCGGGGGAGGGAAGGCAGAGCATGCGAAAGGTGGCAGACGTGCGCGTCGGGTTCGCCCGGGCCTGCGCACTGGTGGCGGTCACCGCGCCGGTGCCCGTCGTCTGGGCGGCCGCGGTGGCCGTGGTGGTCTGGTGGGCGGGCCGCCCGTGGCTGTGGATCGCGGTGGGGCCGTGGGCCTGCATCGGCACGCTCGCCCTGGCCCGCCCGCTCTGCCGGGTGTTCCGTGCCCTGGTGGCGCGTTGGACCGGCACCGTCATCCCCGGCGGCTACCGCGAGCCCGAGCCCGTGGTGCAGATGGCCACCGGCTACTGGTGGAACGGCCGTAAGTACACCCGCACCAGCAAGGAGGCCCGGGAGGACCAGGAGCTCCGGCTCCGCTGGAGCGATCCGGCGAACTGGCGGGACCTGCGGTTCGTCCTGCTCGCGCCGCTCACCGTCGGCCTGCTCGCGGCCGTCCCGCCGGCCGGCCTGGCCGCCGTCGCCCTCGGGATAGCCCTCGCCCCGCCGGCGGGCGCCGTCCTCGGCGTGCTCGGTGGCCTCGCCGCGGTCGCCGCCTCGCCGTACGCCTGGCGAGCCGCCGAGCCGTTGGCGGTCCGCCTGCTCGCGGCTCCGACCGGTGCCGCCACCGTCGCCGAACTCACTGTGCAGCGGGCCGACATGACGATCATGCAGGCGGCCGAGCTGCGCCGGATCGAACGCGACCTGCACGATGGCGCGCAGGCCCGGCTGGTCGCCCTCGGCATCTCCTTGGCGACGGCGGAGAAGCTGCTGGACCGGAACCCGGAGCAGGCCAAGGTCCTGCTGCGCGAGGCCCGCGCGAGTGCGGCCTGCTCGCTCAGCGAGCTGCGCGAGCTGGTCCGCGGCATCCACCCGCCGGTGCTGAACGAGCGCGGACTGGTCGACGCGGTGCGGGCGTTGGCGATGGACAGCGCGATCGAGGCCGCCGTCACCGGTGACGCGGAGCTGCGGCTGGACCCACCGCTGGAGTCCGCGCTCTACTTCGGGATCGCCGAGCTGCTCACCAACGCCGCCAAGCACGCCCGTGCCGAGACCGCCCGCATCTCGCTCACCCGCCAGGGCGGTTCGGTCCTCGCGGTGGTCGAGGACGACGGTAGAGGGGGCGCCGAGATCCGGGGCGGTGGCGGACTCGCCGGGCTGCGCCGCCGGCTCGCGATCTTCGATGGGACCCTTGAGCTCGACAGTCCGACCGGCGGCCCGACCCGCGCGACGATGGTGGTGCCATGCGAATCCTTGTAGCCGAAGACCTCTACCTGCTGCGGGACGGCCTGGTCCGACTCCTCGAAGCCTACGGACACGAGGTGGTGGGCACCGCGAGCACCGGCCCCGAGACCCTGGAGGCACTGTTGCGGCTGCGCCCGGACGTCGCCGTGGTGGACGTCCGGATGCCGCCGACCCAGTCCGACGAGGGCCTGCGGGCCGCGCTCGCCGCCCGGCGCGAGGCCCCCGGCCTGCCGGTGCTGATCCTCTCCCAGCACGTGGAACAGCTCTACGCCCGTGAGCTGTTGGCCGACGGCGCCGGAGGCATCGGCTACTTCCTCAAGGAGAGCGTCTTCGACGGTGACCAGTTCGTCGACGCGCTGGAGCGGGTCGCGGCCGGCGGTACGGCGATGGATCCGACCGTGATCGCCAAGCTGTTCTCCACCGGTTCCTCGCCGCGCCGCCTGGAGCGTCTGACGGAGCGTGAGCACGAGGTGCTGGCGCTGATGGCGGAGGGCCTCTCCAACCACGCGATCGCCCAGCGGCTGTTCCTCAGTGACAGCGCGATCAGCAAGTACACGACCTCGCTGTTCGGCAAGTTGGGCCTGACGGACGACGACAACGGCAACCGCAGGGTGCAGGCCGTGCTGGCGTACCTGGGAAAGCTGTGAGGGGGCGGCCACCGACTCCAGCCCAGGAGAGGCTAGTTGGGAAGGTGCTTCGAATTCGAAGCGGATGGGTGTAGCGTGGTCCCATGAGCGGACCCCGCTGGCTGAACGAGACCGAGATGCAGGCCTGGACCGGCTTCTTGGAGACGTATGACCTGCTGTCCCGGCTCGTCGACCGCCAGTTGCGGGAGGACGGCGGAGTCACTCAGGTGCAGTACGAGATCCTCACCCGGATCAACGAGGGTCCGAACCGTCGGCGTCGGATGACCGAGCTGGCCGACCTGATGGTCTGTTCGCGCAGCGGACTCACCTACCAGGTGGGGCAGTTGGTGAAGGCGGGTCTGCTGGTCCGGGAGACCGACAGCAGCGACGAGCGCGGAGTCCTGGCGATCCTCACCGACGCGGGCGCGGCGCTGCTCGAAGGGGCCGCCCCCGGGCACCTGCAGACGGTGCGGGACGGCTTCATCGACGTGCTGACGGAGGAGCAGGTCGGGCAGTTGGCCGAGATCATGGACGCGACCCGCCGGCACCTGCGCGGAATTTCCGGACTCTGTTACGGCAGCGGCTCGCAGAAATAGCCACGGCTGGCCGGTTTCACCGAGCTCAGGAACAGCGACACGTAATCCAATTCGTGGCGCCGCTTCGAGCTGCCCGAAAACCCGACCTGCCAAAGTCGTCGCAAATCCCGCTCGAATCTTCCGGGATACCGCCCGCCGAGTTGTAGCGTGCTGTCAGGGCGCTATTGCGAAGCGTCTCGACAAAGGAGATCCGCGAAAAGGAGACCCGTGATGAGCGTCGAGCAGCACAGCACGCGCGATACCCGCGACACGCGCGACTCCCTTTCTCCGCGGAGGAGATCGAGCCACGGGGTCGGACGGTGTGCCCGACCGAGGGCGCCGTTCCGGGGGCTGTACCGAGACCCATTTCGAGAGCCAGTCCGAGAGCCAGTCCGAGATCCGTTCCGCGAGCCGGAGATCCATTCGACCCCCTGGAAGGTGAACCCATGCCCATCGCGCTCCTCGCCCTCGCCTTGGGGGCGTTCGGGATCGGCACCACGGAATTCGTCATCATGGGATTGCTCCCGAACGTCGCCGACCAGTTCCAGGTGTCGATCCCGACAGCCGGATACCTGGTCAGCTCCTATGCGGTAGGCGTCTTCCTGGGCGCCCCCTTGATGACCGTCCTGGGTACCCGGGTGCCGCGGAAGCGGATGCTTATGCTGCTGATGGGCCTGTTCGTCATCGGCAACGTGCTGTCCGCCGCCGCACCGGTCTTCGCGGTGATGCTGGCCGGCCGGGTGGTCGCCTCGCTCGCCCACGGCGCCTTCTTCGGCATCGGCGCGGTGGTGGCCACCGGGCTGGTCGCCCCGGAGAAGCAGGCCAGGGCGCTGGCCACCGTGTTCACCGGGCTGACCGTGGCCAATGTGCTCGGTGTCCCGCTCGGCACCCTGCTCGGCCAGCACCTGGGGTGGCGGGTCACCTTCTTCGTCGTCGCCGGGCTCGGCGTGGTCGCGCTGCTCGGCATCGCCCGGTTGGTGCCGGAGACGGAGCACACGCAGGGCATGCGGCTCCGGCACCAACTCGCCGTCTTCCGCAACGTCCAGGTGCTGCTGGCGATGGCGATGACCGTGCTGGGCTTCGGCGGCGTGTTCGCCGCGATCACCTACATCACCCCGATGATGACCTCGGTGACCGGCTACTCCGACTCCGCGCTGACCTGGCTGCTGGTGCTCTTCGGCCTCGGCATGGTCGGCGGCAACCTGGTCGGCGGCAAGTTCGCCGACAGGTCCGTGATGCGGATGCTGTACGTCTCGCTCGGTGCCCTGGCCCTGGTGCTGGCGCTGTTCACCGTCACCGCGCACGACAAGGTCGCCGCGGCGGTCACCATCGTCCTGATCGGCGCGCTCGGGTTCGCCACCGTCCCGCCGTTGCAGAAGCGAGTGCTGGACCAGGCGTCGGGCGCCCCGACGTTGGCCTCCGCGGTCAACATCGGAGCGTTCAACCTGGGCAACGCGCTGGCCGCGTGGCTCGCGGGCCTGGTCATCTCGGCGGGCCACGGCTACGCCTCGGCCAGCTGGGTCGGCGCCGCGCTGGCCGGCTCGGCCCTGCTGCTCGCGGTGCTCTCGGGCGGGCTGGAGAAGCAGGCGGGCACCGGCACCAGCGTCGGCCGCGTGGTCGCCGCCGGCCCGCCCGCCGCACAGGGCACACCCGAACCCGGCGCCGAAGCCTGTGCTGGCGCCCTGCCGAACCGTTGAACCCCCCCCGCACCCCCACCCCCACCCCCACCCCCACCCCCACCCCCACCCCCACCCCCACCCCCACCCGCACCCCCACCCGCACCCCCACCCGCACCCGCACTCCGCCGGTTCCCCAACCACGCTGAAGCAAAGGAAGTTGAACCACCATGACCGATTTCCGCAAGCTGGGCGGCTCCGACCTGGAGGTCTTCCCGCTCAACCTCGGCGGCAACGTGTTCGGCTGGTCCGCCGACGAGTCGGCCTCCTTCGCGGTGCTCGACGCCTACACCGCCGCCGGCGGCAACTTCGTCGACACCGCGGACAGTTACTCGGCGTGGGTGCCGGGCAACCAGGGCGGCGAGTCCGAGACCGTCATCGGCAACTGGCTGCACGCCCGCGGCAACCGGGACTCCGTGGTGGTCGCGACCAAGGTGAGCAACCACCCGCAGTACCGGGGTCTCGCGCCGGCCACCATCAAGGCCGCCGCCGAGGCCTCGCTGGCCCGGCTGCGCACCGACCGGATCGACCTGTACTACACCCACTTCGACGACCCGTCGGTCCGGGTGGAGGACATCATCACCGCGCTCGACCAGTTGGTGCGGGAGGGCAAGGTCCGGCAGATCGCGGCGTCCAACATCTCCCCGGAGCGCCTGGCGGCCTCGCTGGAGTTCTCCGAGCGCGAGGGGTTGGCCCGGTACGTCGCGCTGCAGCCGCACTACAACCTGGTGTCGCGGCACACCTTCGAGGGCCGCCTCCAGGAGCTGGCGCAGCGTCACGGGCTGAGCGTGCTGCCCTACTTCTCGCTGGCATCCGGCTTCCTGACGGGCAAGCACGGGTCCGGCGGCGCGGCGGACAGCGCCCGGCGCGAGCGGGTGGCCGAGTACGTCGGCACCGCGCGCGGCGACCGGGTGCTGGCCGAGTTGGCGAGGGTCGCGGCCGCGCACCACGTCGAGCCGGCGACCGTGGCGCTGGCCTGGCTGGCCGCACAGCCCACGGTGCTGGGCCCGATCGCCAGTGCCCGCACCCCGGAGCAGCTGCCGGCGCTGCTGGCCTTCAAGGACCTCCACCTGACGGAGGCGGAGGTCGCGGGGCTGACCGCGGCCTCGGCCTGACGAACACTCGGCGCGGCACCGCGAGGACGGATGTGGGGGGATCAGCAACATGCAGGCGACCGGTGTCGGTACTCGATCCATCGACACTCGATCCATCGGTACTCGATCCATCGACGGCGATCTGCTGGCCGACCTGGCCGAGCAGGTGTTCGGCCATCTCCACCGGGCCGACCAACGGCGATGGGCGCGGATCCATCTGATCGGGCTGCTCAGCGTCTCCGGCAGGAAGTCCCTGCGGGAGATGGCCCGGGCGGTCTCGGGCGCGACCGACAGTACGCACGGCCTCCAGCAGTTCATCAACTCCAGCCCGTGGGACTGGAAACCCGCCCGGGACGAGCTGGCCGCCATCGTCGAGCAGCGCGTTCCGGTCCGGGCCTGGACGGCGGGCATCCTGGGCATCCCGAAGCGGGGCGACCGCTCGGTCGGCGTCCACCGGCGGTTCCTGCCGAAACTGGGGCGGACCGTCAACTGCCAGGTGGCGGCCGGGATCTTCCTCTGTTCGGCGGAGCAGAGCATCCCGGTGGACTGGACGATCTTCCTCGACGAGGGCTGGGACAGCACGGAGAGCCGCCGGCGGGCGAGGATCCCCTCCGAGGTGGGTCCGCAGCCGCTCTGCATGAACGTCCTCGGACTGGTGGACGCCATGCTCGCACGCTTCCCCGGGGCTGGTGTCCCACTGGTGGCCGACCTGCGCACGGCCACCGACATCAGTCGGCTGGCCTTCGAACTCGGCTACAGGGGTGTCGAGTTCGTGGCCGAGGTGGCGCCGACCCAGCTGGTGCAGCTGACCGCGGAGCCGCGGTCGGCGGGGAGCGGTCCGCAGCGACCGGGCGGCGCCACCACCGCGGCCGACCTGTGGGACCCGGACGGTCGGCGGCACGGCACCACCGTGTCCTCGCTGGTCCGACTGCCCGGGGCCGAGTCCAGCCGCACGCCGGAGCGGATCCACCGACTGCTCGTCCAGCGCGTGCCCGGCGGCCGGAGCCGCTACTGGGTGACCAGCATCCTCGACCGGCCGATCACCGAGGTGCTGGTGCTGGCCCGGCACGGCGACCGGGTCGAGCTGGCCCTGCGCGATCTCGAACTCGACTACGGGGTGGCGGACTTCGAGGGCAGGTCGTATCCGGGCTGGCACCACCACATGACCATGGCCTCGACGGCCTACCTGTACCGGAACCTGCTCGCGCCGCACGCCCTGCGTGCGGGGCGGCGGTTCGAGGTCCGTGGACGATCCGCCTGACGGGTCCGGCGGGAGTCGTACGCGGCGCGCCACGGACTACCGCGTTTTCCTCAACTCGTAAAGGAGACACCGAATATGTCGAATATCCTGGTGATCGGCAAGGGCAACGTGGGTGCCGCGCTGGAGGACCGCTTCGCGGCCGCGGGGCACCAGGTCACCGCGGTGAACAGCTCGGTCGCGCCGGCCGAGGTCGCCCGGGCCGCCGTCGCCGCGGACGTGGTGGTGCTGGCCGTGCCGTTCGTCGCGGTCGCCGCGCTCGACGCCGCGATCAAGGCGGCCCTGTCGGGCAAGGTCGTCATCGACGCCACGAACCCGCTGGCGCCCGACTTCGTGTCGCTGACCATCGGCCACACCACCTCCGGTGGCGAGGAGGTCGCGAAGGCGCTCCCGGGCGCCAAGGTCGCCAAGGCGTTCAACACCGTCTTCGCCGATCACCTCGCCACCGGCGCGGTGGACGGGGCCAAGCTGTTCCTCCCGATCGCGGCCGACGACGCGGAGGCCAAGAAGACCGCCCTCGCGCTCGCCACCGAGCTCGGCTTCGACGCGGTGGACGCCGGTCCGCTCGCCAACGCCCGCTACCTCGAACCCACGATCGAGCTGCTGATCCAGCTCGCCTTCGTGCAGGGCCAGGGCACCGGCATCGGGCTCACCCTCGTCCGCGGCTGACCCCCGGGCCGGCCTGAACGGAGCGACGGCGCAAGCGGCTTGCCGCTTGCGCCGTCGGCGGCTCCCCGCCCTCAGGCCCGGCCGGCCACCGCCGGGTGGACCGGCGCCGCGGCCACGCCCGGGGCCCGCCGTGCGGCGAACTCCGCACGCAGCACCGGCAGTACCTCCTCGCCGAGCAGGTCCAGCTGCTCCAGCACCGTCTTCAGTGGCAGTCCGGCGTGATCCATGATGAACATCTGCCGCTGGTAGTCGCCGAAGTACTCGCGGAACTTCAGGGTCTTCTCGATCACCTGGTCGGGACTGCCGACCGTCAGCGGCGTCTCGTCCATGAACTGCTCCAGCGACGGCCCGTGGCCGTACACCGGTGCGTTGTCGAAGTACGGCCGGAACTCCCGCACCGCGTCCTGCGACCTGCGGCGCATGAAGACCTGGCCGCCGAGGCCGACGACGGCCTGCTCCGCAGTCCCGTGCCCGTGCTCGGCGAACTGCTCGCGGTAGAGCCCGATCAGCTGCTGGAAGTGGTGCTTGGGCCAGAGGATGTTGCTCGCGAAGAACCCGTCGCCGTAGTAGCCGGCCTGCGCCGCGATCTCCGGGCTGCGGATCGAGCCGTGCCAGACGAAGGGCGGCACGCCGTCCAGCGGTCGGGGCGTCGCGGTGAACCCCTGCAGCGGCGTGCGGAACCGGCCCTGCCAGTCGAGCTCCTCCTCGCGCCACAGCCGGTGCAGCAACTCGTAGTTCTCCAGCGCCAGTCGGATGCCGTGACGGATGTCCTTGCCGAACCACGGGTAGACCGGCGCGGTGTTGCCCCGCCCCAGGGTCAGGTCCACCCGGCCGTCCGCGAGGTGTTGCAGCATCGCGAAGTCCTCGGCGATCTTCACCGGGTCCTGGGTGGTGATCAGGGTGACCGCGGTGGAGAGGATCAACCGCTCGGTGCGGGCCGCGATGTAGCCGAGCATGGTGGTCGGTGAGGACGGTACGTGCGGCGGATTGTGGTGCTCGCCGGTGGCGAAGACGTCCAGGCCCACCTCCTCGGCCTTCTGCGCGATGGCGACCATCGCCTTGATCCGCTGGTGCTCGCTCGGCGTCCGTCCGTTCGTGGGATCACGGGTGACATCGCCGACACTGTAGATGCCGAACTGCATGTCTGCTCCTCGGTCTGATGTTCCGTCAGCCTAGGTCGGAGCGAGGAGAGTTGCTTTTGTCGGCGGCCGATCCGGAACTGCTTTGGCAAGTCTCCCGGCGACCGGACCGGGCTCGGTCGCGCTGCCCATGGGGGAAGCCGGGCGTCGCACCTTGGTGCACCCTTTGGCTTCGCATGACCATTGATTTGCCTTTCTGATTACCGTTCACCGCAAGCGGGTTGTGGACGAACCCGACAGAGAGTGGAGGTCTCAGACATGCGACGGACCATCAGCAAGCTCGCCGGTGTCGCGGCGGTCCCGATGCTCGCCATGGCGCTGGCCCAGCCCGCCCAGGCGACGGCGGCGACGGCCCGGCCGGCGGACGCCTCGGCCCCGGCCTACTTCGAGTTCACCGACGGCACCGACACCTTCGTCTTCCAGCTCACCGACCCGGCGAAGATCCAGCAGGCCCGCAACATGCTCTCCGGCGTGGACACCGAGGACACCGGCGTGATGGGCACCGTGGTGAAGACCCCGGCGCCGTACAACCAGCCGTGGAACTACCAGCTCGACCCCGGGTCGGTGCACTTCTTCAGCATGGCGACCGAGGTGTGCGACGCGAGCATCTCCTACGTGAACGACCACCTCGACGAGGTCGGCGGCGCGCTGCTGCCCCGCTCGACCTGGTGCCCGTGGCACTCGAAGCTGACGCGCGAGGTGACGGCGCCGTAAGGCGGTGCGGCCGGGGCTCCTACGGTTGGCGGGGCCGACCGTAGGAGCCCCGGCTCACGGCCCGGCTCATGCGCAAGTCGATCCCTAGGCCCCCACCACGCCGTCCACGCCCTCCCGCAGGAAGTCCGCGTGGCCGTTGTGCCGCGCGTACTCCTGGAGCATGTGCATCATCACCAGGCGCAGCGACACCTCCTCCTCCCAGCGGGGCTGATAGCCGGCCGAGTCCAGCGACTCCACCTTCGCCTCGACCTCCCGGGAGTGCGCCACCTCGGCCTCCCAGGCGGCGAACGCCTCCGCCCGGTCGGACTGGCTGGCGTCGTACGCGGCCTGGAAGTCGAACGGCTTCGGGGACCACACCATCGGCGCCTGCGGATCGTCGAAGACCCGGCGGAACCAGGCGCGTTCGACCTCGGCCAGGTGCCGGACCAGGCTGAGCAGGGTCAGCGTGGACGGCGGCATCGACCGCTCGCGCAGCTGCTCGTCGCTCAGGCCCTGGCACTTCATGGCCAGGGTGGCGCGGTGGTAGTCGAGGAAGGCGCGCAGCGTCTCGCGTTCGGAGCCGAAGTGTGGCGGGCCGATCCGGTCATCGTTGATCATGACCTGACAGTATCGGTCCTGGTCAGGTGCTCGCGCAGCCGGGCGTGGCGGAACTGGTAGACGGTGCCCACCTGGCGCAGCAGGCCGAGCCGGTGCGCCTCGGCCAGGAAGGCGGTCAGCCGCAGCGGCAGCCGGCCGCGCAGCGCCAGCGTCAGCCGGGCCTGCAGGTAGGCGTACCAGAGCGAGTGCACCAGCCGGTAGGCCCCGACGAACAGGCCGACCGCGACGCCGAGCGGCACCAGCACCGTCCAGCTCGCGCCGGTGGGTGCCAGTACCAGGACGACGCAGATCGCCCAGACGCCCCCGAGCACCACCGCCGGCCAGACGGCCCGCCGCCGCCCCAGTAGCAACGCCCCCGTCGGGTCCACCGATTCGTCCCGCCCCGGCACGCCCGCCGCCAGCAGGTCGAGCCACCCGGTGACCACCACCAGGACCGCCAGCGCGGCGAACGCCACGAAGAACAGGTCCGGCTCGGGCCCGTGGTGGTTCCACCGGGCGTACGCCACCAGCTCCGCGACCGACCGCCAGAGCCAGGCCAGCGCCAGCACGGCCGGCACCCCGAGCAGCACCGCCCGGGGCACCCGTGAGGCCGGCGAGCCCGGCCGGACCGCGTACCTCCCGCGCAGCGTCGGCACCGCCTTCAGCCTCCCGACCGCGCGACCGGCCGACCGCGCGACCGCCACCCCGGGAACCACCGCGAGCAGCGCGGCCGCCCACAGCGGCGCGCCGACCGCGACCACGCCCAGCGTCACCACCAGCCAGGTCAACAGGCCCGCAATGGCGGCCCGTTGGCCGTCGCCCGCGTGGCGGTGCAGCTGCCACCAGCTCAGCTCGTCGCTCTGACGCTCCGTCATGTCGGTTGCCAGCCAGCGCAACCACCGCTCGGCCCGGTCCGCGCCCCAGCGCGGGCCGTCCGGCCGCGCGGCGAACACCGTCGGCACCAGCGTCGAGATCAGGAACTCCGTCAGCTCCTGCGCCGACTCGAACTCCAGCAGCACCGCCGGATCACCGCGCCCGTTCGCGTACACCCGCAGCAGGCCCAGCAGCAGCGGGCTCGCCGACACCTCCAGCAGCGGCCCGGGCAACTCGCCCTCCAGCACGCTGAACACCGGCTGCCAAGCGCCCTGGCGGCGCGGCAGCACCACCGTCTCCAGGTACGCCCGGGCATCCCGCGCACTCACCGGCACCGACCGCACCGCCGCCGCCCCGCGCAGCACCAGCCCGGTCCGCTCGTACTCCTCGACCCGGCAGGTGAGCACCACCGGGCCGTCGTCCTCGCCGAGCTGGCGCAGCGCCACCTCCCGGCGCCCGGGCGCCATCTCGTCCAGCCCGTCGAGCACCGGCAGGACCAGCCCGGCCCGCACCAGCCGCCGCACGGCCGCCACCCCGCCCACCGCCGGGTACTCCTGGGCCAGCCGCTGCGCGAACCAGTCGCCCGACAGCAGCGCCCCCGGATCCCAGGAGCCCAGCGGCACCAGCACCGGCACCGGATCGCCGGACCGGCGGCTCGCCAGCAGCTCCAGCACCAGCAGCACGGCCAGGCTCGACTTGCCCGAACCGGCCTCGCCGAGCAGCACCAGCCGCCGCCTCGGCAACCCCAGGAAGGCCTTGGCGAAATCCCCCAGGTCCCCGCCGTCCCCCTCCCCGAACCCGAGCCGCCCGGCCACCGCCTCGTGGTCGCCGAGGTCGGAGGCCGCCCACCGGGTGACCAGCGGCACCGGGTCCAACAGCCCCCGCACCCCGGCCTCCCGCCGCCACTGCTTGCGCACCAGCCGGGCCAGCTCCCCGGCCGCCCGCTCGTCCGGGTCCTCGGTCGGCATGACCAGGTTGGGGTTGATGTCGCCGTTGATGCTGGCCGCCTGGATGACGAAGACGGCCTGCCCGCTGAAGTCGTTGCGCACGTCCATGGCCGGGTCGTCCCGCCTAGCCGCGCTGGAGGACCCGGGTGGCACCGGTGACCACGGTGGAGGCGAGCACCCAACCGGTGAGCACCAGGGCGGCGCCGAGCCACTGGCTGAAGCCGGCCGGGGCCCAGCCGTCCTCGCCGAAGTTGACGATCGGCAGGACCAGGCTGGCCGCGTACAGGGCCGGGTTCCAGTGCGGGTGCTCGTCGAGCTTGACCGGGGCCGGCGGGTGGCCGGCGAACCAGAGGGTGCCGATCACCCAGGCGGCGAGCAGCCACAGGGCGGCCCGGCCGGGCCGGTAGCCGTAGCCGACGGTGATGTCCTGCAGGCGCGACCAGAGCCGGCCGGGCAGCGGCAGGGTGCGGGCCCGGCGCTGCTGCTTGGCGTAGAGCACGTGCCGCGCGTCGTCGTCCAGGCCGTCGCGGCGCAGCGCGGCGGCGAGCTGCTCGTAGGGCTCGGGGTGGAAGGCGTCCAGGCCGTTGTCCAGCCAGGCGATCCGCTGGGCCACGGTGTACTCGGAGCCCTCCGGCGGGCGCAGCGCGTCGTAGGAGAAGCCGGTCAGCCGGACCTTGTGGTTGTGCGGCCAGGCCTGCGGCACGTCCACCAGGTTGCCGATCCGGGCGCGCGAGAGGGCGACCGTGCCGGTGGGCGGGGTCCGGGTGGTGAAGCGCAGCTCGGGGGTCTGGATCCGGCGCAGCGAGAGCTCCTGGGTGCCGGTGAGGTGGAACTCGGCGCCGTTGATCAGGCAGGCGCTCTCGAAGTGCGAGTCGTCCAGCCGGACGCCGCCGAAGGCGCGGAACGGCACGGTCATCGGCGCGCCGGAGTAGTCGCCGAAGTCCTGCCCGTACATGTCGGGGTCCTCGCCGGCCGGGGCCGACCGCTGCCCGGGCAGCACGCCGCTGTGGTACGGCCCGGGCTGCCCGCTGCCCCGCAGGAAGCGCTGCTCGGGGAAGGCGGCGCTCTGCGCCCGGGCCGCCGCCTCGCCGTGCGGGCCGGGCTCCAGCGGCTCGTTGGCCTCGGCGCCCTGGCCGGCC
Organism: Kitasatospora viridis; assembly: GCF_007829815.1. Classification (NCBI taxonomy): domain Bacteria; kingdom Bacillati; phylum Actinomycetota; class Actinomycetes; order Kitasatosporales; family Streptomycetaceae; genus Kitasatospora; species Kitasatospora viridis. The sequence continues at coordinate 4,825,730 of NZ_VIWT01000001.1, forward strand.
TGCCCGTTGCTGGTCCGGGGGTCCCGCCAGCCGGTCAGGTAGCAGGTGGAGCCCACGGTCAGCCGGGCCGCGTTCAGGCAGTTGGCCTTGCCGGCCCGCACGCGCAGCTGGGCGCCGCGCAGCGAGAGCCGGCCGCCGACCTTGGCGGTGCGCAGGCTGACCTCGCCGTCGGCGGTCAGCCGGTCCGCCTCGAAGTCCTGGTGCACCGTCAGTCCGTCGGCGGAGAGCGCCCGGCCGTACTGGTCGCCGCCGACGGACAGGTAGTTGACGATCAGGTCGGTGCCGATCTGGGCGTCCGTCAGCCGGATGCCGTAGGGGACGGTGCAGCGGGCCAGCACCAGGTCGCCGGCGGTGTCCAGGCGGGAGGCGTCCAACCGGGGGAGCCAGCAGCCGTCGAGCCGCACCGTGCCGGCGTGCGCCTCGGAGAGCACCGCGCCGGTGTCGAAGTAGCAGTCGTGCAGTTCCACGTAGGCGTCCCAGCGCCCGCCGGCCAGCCAGAGCCGCCCGGTGATCCGGGCCCCGACCAGCTTCAGGCCGCGCACCCGGCCGGGCAGCGGCTCGGGGCCGGAGAGCAGCAGCCGGGCCAGCACCTCGGCCCGCACCGTCCGCTCCTCGCCCCAGCGGTCGCCGAGCGCCGGGTTGTCGATCAGCAACTCGCCGTACGAGAGGTCGCAGATCTCGCTCGACCGGTACGCCTCCCAGAGCCGGACCTCCGCCGCGCTCCAGTCCTTCGGCGCCTGCTGCCGAGCCGTCGCCACGCCCATCCACGTCCCCCTGAACGGTCCCACCCGAATGTCTCAGCGTTCGTATCACGGACTGAAATGCGGGACCAGCAGTTCCGGCCACTCCTTACACTTGGCCGTGTGATCTCTCGAATCGACCTGCGCGGCGCCACCGGCGACCCGCGGGACCTGCTGCCCCGAGCCGAGTTCGACGTAGAGGACGCCCTGGAGAAGGTGCGCCCGATCTGCGAGGACGTGCGCCATCGCGGGGTCGCGGCGCTGATCGAGATCACCGAGCGCTTCGACGGCGTGCGGCTGGAGTCCACCCGGGTGCCGGAGGCGGAGATCACCGCCGCGCTGGAGACCCTGGACCCGAAGGTGCGCGCCGCCCTGGAGGAGACCATCCGGCGGGTCCGGATCGTGCACCGCGCGCAGCGCCGCACGGACCACACCGTGCAGGTGGCGCCGGGTGGTTCGGTCACCGAGCGCTGGGTGCCGATGGACCGGGTCGGCCTCTACGTGCCGGGCGGCCTGGCCGTCTACCCGTCCTCCGTGGTGATGAACGTCATCCCGGCCCAGGAGGCCGGCGTCCAGGGCATCGCGGTGACCTCCCCGCCGCAGAAGGCCTTCGGCGGCAAGGTGCACCCGGCGGTGCTGGCGGCCTGCGCGCTGCTCGGCGTGACGGAGGTCTACTCGGTCGGCGGCGCCCAGGCGGTCGCGATGTTCGCCTACGGCACCGAGGAGTGCGCCCCCGTCAACCTGGTGACCGGCCCGGGCAACATCTTCGTGGCCGCCGCCAAGCGGCTGCTCAAGGGCCGGATCGGCATCGACGCCGAGGCCGGGCCGACCGAGATCCTGGTGCTGGCGGACGACACCGCCGAGCCCGTCGAGGTCGCCGCCGACCTGATCAGCCAGGCCGAGCACGACCCGATGGCCGCCTCGGTGCTGGTCACCGAGTCGGTCGAGCTGGCCGACGCGGTCGAGGCCGAGCTGGTCGGGCAGGTCGAGCGGACCAAGCACCGCGAGCGGGTGACCACCGCGCTGGGCGGCAAGCAGTCTGCGATCGTCCTGGTCGACGACCTGGAGCAGGGCCTGGCGGTGGCGAACGCCTACGCCGCCGAGCACCTGGAGATCCAGACCAGGGACGCCGCCGCGGTGGCCGCCCGGGTGCGCAACGCCGGGGCGATCTTCGTCGGCCGGTTCGCGCCGGTCTCGCTGGGCGACTACGCGGCCGGTTCCAACCACGTGCTGCCCACGGCCGGCTGCGCCTGCCACTCCTCCGGCCTGTCGGTGCAGTCCTTCCTGCGCGGGATCCACGTCGTGGACTACAGCAAGGAGGCGCTGGCCGAGGTCGCCGAGCACGTGGTCAACCTCTCCGCCGCCGAGGACCTGCCCGGCCACGGCGATGCCATCCGTGCCCGCTTCGACTGGACGGTACCGAGCTCCTGATGAAGATCGACGACCTGCCGATCCGTGACGAGCTGCGCGGCCAGTCGCCCTACGGCGCCCCGCAGCTGGACGTCCCGGTCCAGCTGAACACCAACGAGAACCCCTACCGGCTCCCCGAAGAGCTGGTCGCCCGGATCGCCGAGCGGGTGGCCGAGGCGGCCCGCGACCTCAACCGCTACCCGGACCGGGACGCGGTCGAGCTGCGCACCGAGCTGGCCCGCTACCTCACCCGCAGCACCGGCTTCGCGCTGACGACCGGTCAGGTCTGGGCGGCCAACGGCTCCAACGAGGTCATCCAGCAGCTGCTGCAGACCTTCGGCGGCCCGGGCCGGCGCGCGCTCGGCTTCGAGCCGAGCTACCAGATGCACGAGCTGATCTCCCGCGGCACCGGCACCGAGTGGGTGGCCGGTCCGCGCAACGCGGACTTCACCATCGACGAGGCCGCCGCCGTGGCGGCGCTCGCCGAGCACCGCCCGGACGTGCTCTTCATCTGCTCGCCGAACAACCCGACCGGCACGGCGGTGGCCCGGGAGACCGTGCTGCGGCTCTACGACGCCGCGCAGGCGGTCAAGCCCACCGTGGTCGTGGTGGACGAGGCCTACGTGGAGTTCTCCCACCAGGACTCGCTGCTGCCGCTGATCGAGGGCCGCCCGCTGATGGTGGTCACCCGTACCATGTCGAAGGCCTTCGGCGCGGCCGGCCTGCGCCTGGGCTACCTGGCCGCCGATCCGGCGGTGGTGGACGCGGTCCAGCTGGTCCGGCTGCCGTACCACCTGTCGGCGGTCACCCAGGCGACCGCGCTGGCCTGCCTGGAGCACACCGACACGCTGCTCGGCTACGTGCGGCGGCTCAAGCAGGGTCGCGACGAGCTGGTCGAGCGCCTCACCGCCATGGGCCTGGAGGTCACCGCCTCCGACTCCAACTTCATCCAGTTCGGCGTCTTCGAGGACCCGCAGGCCGTCTGGCAGGCGATCCTCGACCACGGCGTGCTGGTCCGCAACAACGGCGTCCCGGGCCGCCTGCGGGTGACCGCCGGCACACCCGAGGAGAACGCGGCCTTCCTGCAGGCCGTCGCCACCGTGATCAAGGAGCTGTCCACCGTATGACCCGCATCGGGCGCGTCGAACGCGCAACCAAGGAGACCACGGTCCTGGTCGAGATCGATCTCGACGGCACCGGACGGACCGACATCTCCACCGGGGTGGGGTTCTACGACCACATGCTCGACCAGCTCGGTCGGCACGGTCTGTTCGACCTGACCGTGAAGACCGAGGGCGACCTGCACATCGACACCCACCACACGATCGAGGACACCGCCCTCGCGCTGGGTGCCGCGTTCAAGCAGGCGCTCGGCGACAAGGTGGGCATCTACCGGTTCGGCAACTGCACCGTCCCGCTGGACGAGTCGCTGGCCCAGGTGACCGTCGACCTGTCCGGCCGGCCCTACCTGGTGCACACCGAGCCCGAGGGCCTGGCGCCGATGATCGGCAGCTACGACACCACGATGACCCGGCACATACTCGAATCCTTCGTGGCCCAGGCCCAGGTCGCGCTGCACGTGCACGTGCCGTACGGCCGCAACGCGCACCACATCGTGGAGTGCCAGTTCAAGGCGCTGGCCCGGGCCCTGCGGTACGCCGCCGAGTTCGACCCGCGGGCCGCGGCCGCCGGCATCCTGCCCTCCACCAAGGGGGCGTTGTGAGCAACACCGCCATGGCGCTGATCTTCTTCGGCCTCTTCCTGGGGGCCGGCGTCTACTCCTTCTGGAAGCAGAAGATCGCCAAGAGCGTCATCGCCGTCCTCGCCATCGGATCGGTCATGTGCCTGTCCGCCGGCCTCATGCGCCTCTAGAGGAGACGGGACACCCGATGGGCAAGAACGTTGTGGTGCTCGACTACGGCTCGGGCAACCTGCGCTCGGCGCAGCGCGCGCTGGAGCGCACCGGCGCCGAGGTCACGGTGACCTCCGACTTCAAGACCGCGATGGACGCCGACGGCCTGCTGGTCCCCGGCGTCGGCGCCTTCGAGGCCTGCATGCGCGGGCTCAAGGCGGTCCGCGGCGACTGGATCATCGGCCGCCGACTGGCCGGCGGCCGCCCGGTGATGGGCATCTGCGTGGGCATGCAGATCCTCTTCGAGCGCGGGGTCGAGCACGGCGTGGAGAGCGCCGGCTGCGACGAGTGGCCGGGCACCGTGGAGCCGCTGCAGGCCCCGGTGGTGCCGCACATGGGCTGGAACACGGTGGACGCGCCGCAGGGCAGCCGGCTCTTCGCCGGGCTGGACCCGCAGAGCCGGTTCTACTTCGTGCACTCCTACGCGGTGCGCCGCTGGGAGCTTGAGGTCACCAACGCCAACATCACCGCGCCGCTGGTCACCTGGGCCACCCACGGCGAGCCGTTCGTCGCGGCGGTGGAGAACGGCCCGCTCTGGGCCACCCAGTTCCACCCCGAGAAGTCCGGCGACGCCGGCGCCGCCCTGCTGACCAACTGGGTCAACACCCTCTGAAGCCGGAAGCTGGAAGACAGACATGAGCCGCCTCGAACTGCTCCCCGCCGTGGACATCCGCAACGGCCAGGCGGTCCGCCTGGTCAAGGGCGCGTCCGGCACCGAGACCTCCTTCGGCGAGCCGCTGGGCGCCGCGCTGGCCTGGCAGGAGGCCGGCGCCGAGTGGCTGCACCTGGTCGACCTGGACGCCGCCTTCGGCACCGGCGACAACCGCGAGCTGACCGGCCGGATCGCCGGCACCCTCGACATCAAGGTCGAGCTGTCCGGCGGCATCCGCGACGACGAGTCGCTGGCCCGCGCGCTGGCCACCGGCTGCACCCGGGTGAACCTGGGCACCGCCGCCCTGGAGTCCCCCGAGTGGGTGGCCAAGGCGATCGCCGAGCACGGCGACAGGATCGCGGTCGGCCTGGACGTGATCGGCACCCAGCTGCGCGGCCGCGGCTGGACCACCGAGGGCCCCGACCTGTTCGAGGTGCTGGCCCGCCTGGACGCCGAGGGCTGCGCCCGCTACGTGGTCACCGACGTCAACCGGGACGGCACCCTGACCGGCCCCAACCTGGAGCTGCTGAGCCGGGTCTGCTCGGCCACCGACCGGCCCGTTGTGGCATCCGGCGGCGTGTCCTCGCTGGCGGACCTGCGGGCGATCGCCACCCTGGTACCCGAGGGCGTCGAGGGCGCGATCGTCGGCAAGGCCCTCTACGAGCACAAGTTCACCCTCGCCGAGGCCCTGGAGGCAGTGTCATCGTGACGGACCGTCAGATCGTGCGCGGCCGGCTGGTCTCCGACACCCCGCAGGAGGAGCAGTTCGGCTCGGCCCTGGCGGTGGCGGCGGGCGACCACGTGCACGTGGCGGGCTGCACGGCCGGTTCGGCCGGCGGCGGCGACGACTGGGGCAACCCGTACGACCAGGCCAGGGCCGCCTTCGCGGCCGGCCTGGCGGCGCTCGCCGCGTACGGCCTGACGGCGGGCGAGGTGGTCCGCACCCGGATGTACCTGACCCACTCCCGGGACGCCGAGCCGGTCGGCCGGGCCCACCGCGAGCTGTTCGCCGAGGTCCGCCCGGCCACCACCGTGCTGGTGGTGGCCGGCCTGGCCGACCCCCGCTCGCTGGTCGAAATCGAGCTCGACGCCTACCGCGCCGGGCTCGCCACCACCTTGGAAGGCAGCACCGAATGACCCTCGCGGTCCGAGTCATCCCCTGCCTGGACGTGGACGCCGGACGAGTCGTCAAGGGCGTCAACTTCCAGAACCTGCGCGACGCCGGCGACCCGGTCGAGCTGGCCAAGCGGTACGACGCGGAGGGCGCCGACGAGCTGACCTTCCTCGACATCACCGCCTCCTCCGGCGACCGGGAGACCACCTACGACGTGGTGCGCCGCACCGCCGAGCAGGTCTTCATCCCGCTCACCGTCGGCGGCGGCGTGCGCACCGTCGAGGACGTGGACAGGTTGCTGCGGGCCGGCGCCGACAAGGTCGGCGTCAACACCGCGGCGATCGTCCGCCCGGAGCTGATCCGGGAGATCGCCGAGCGGTTCGGCCGGCAGGTGCTGGTGCTCTCGGTGGACGCCCGCCGGGTGCACCCGGGCACCGAGACCGCGTCGGGCTGGGAGGTCACCACCCACGGCGGGCGCCAGGGCACCGGCCTGGACGCCGTCGAGTGGGCGGTGCGGGCGGCCGAGCTGGGCGCCGGCGAGATCCTGCTCAACTCGATGGACGCCGACGGCACCAAGGACGGCTACGACCTGGCGATGATCGAGGCCGTGCGGGCCGAGGTCGCGGTGCCGGTGATCGCCTCCGGCGGCGCCGGCAAGCTCGCCGACTTCGCCCCGGCGGTGGCCGCGGGGGCCGACGCGGTGCTGGCCGCCTCGGTCTTCCACTTCGGCGACCTGCGGATCGGCGAGGTCAAGCAGGCGCTGCGGGAGGCCGGCCACCCGGTCCGCTGACGCGGGGTCAGTGCTTCAGCGGTGCGGTCAGCTTGGTGCCGCCCTCGCGCTCGGAGGCGGTGAGCAGGCAGCTGGTGTCCCGCGAGCCCTGCTGGTAGTACTTCAGCGCCGGGCCCATCGGGAAGCTGTACCAGGTGCCGCCGCCCTGCGCCGCCTGGGCGGTCGCCACGAACGGCTGGCAGAGCGTGCGCAGCGCGGTGGCGATCTGCGAGTCCTTGACCAGGCCGTCCGGCAGCAGCGGGTTGGCGATCACCTCGGCGTCGTGCGGCCCGTCGCACGGGCGGGCCTGGGCGACCGTGATCACCGGGCTCAACTGCGGGTGGTCCAGGCAGGTGCCGACCGGGAACCACGGGTAGGGCACCTGCTTGGTCGGGCTGGGGGAGGGGCTCGGCGACGGCGGCGCCGAGGACGGCGGGGGCGGCGGCGCGGCGGCGGCCCGGTGCTTCGGGCCGGGCCAGAACAGCGCCACGGCCACCCCGGCGAGGGCGATCAACAGGACGGCCAGCAGCAGCAACCGGCCGGTGGGACGCGCGGACTGGGTCATGCGCACCAGAATCCCGCAGCCCGCCCGCCGCCGTCTGCCTTTCCCGCGGATCGGCTTCCCCGCGGATCGGCTTCCCCGCAGATGGGCCCCGGGCCGGTGCGCGGTGGCCCGTCCCGTCGACCCGCCCGCTCCTGCCAGAATGGTTCGCATGTCCTCCGCAACGCCCGCCGCCCCCGGCAGCACCCTCCTCGACCCGGCCATCGCCGCCCGCCTCAAGCGCACCCCGGACGGCCTGCTGCCGGCCGTCGCCCAGCAGTACGACACCGGCGAGGTGCTGATGCTCGGCTGGATGGACGACGAGGCGCTGCACCGCACGCTCACCACCGGCCGCTGCACCTACTGGAGCCGCAGCCGCAGCGAGTACTGGGTCAAGGGCGACACCTCCGGCCACCTCCAGCACGTCAAGTCGGTCGCCCTGGACTGCGACGGCGACACCCTGCTGGTCCAGGTCGACCAGGTCGGCGCGGCCTGCCACACCGGCGCCCGGACCTGCTTCGACGAGGACGTCCTGCTCGCCCCCTGAGCGCCTGACCCACTGTCAGTAACCCACGAGGATCGGTGCACCCATGGATCTCGACGCCTTCCGCGCCCTCGCCGCCGACACCCGGGTCATCCCGGTCACCCGCCGGCTGCTGGCGGACGGGCTCACCCCGGTCGGCCTCTACCGCAGCCTGGCCGGCGAGCGCCCCGGCACCTTCCTGCTGGAGTCGGCCGAGCAGGGCCGCAGTTGGTCCCGCTACTCCTTCGTCGGGGTGCGCAGTGCGGCCACCCTCACGGTGGACGAGCGGGGCGGCGCCCGCTGGCTCGGCACCCCGCCGGTCGGCATCCCGCGCGAGGGCGACCCGCTGGAGGTGCTGCGCGCCGCGCTGACCGCCCTGCACACCCCGCGCCCGGCGGACGACGGCCTGCCCCCGCTCACCGGCGGCCTGGTCGGCTACCTCGGCTACGACATCGTCCGCCGGCTGGAGAAGCTGCCCGACCTCAACCCGGACGACCTGAAGCTGCCCGAGCTGACCATGCTGCTCGCCACCGACCTCGCGGTGCTCGACCACGTGGACGGCACCGTGCTGCTGATCGCCAACGCGGTCAACCACAACGACCTGGCCAGCGGCGTCGACGAGGCGCACGCCGACGCGGTGGCCCGGCTGGACGCGATGGAGGCCGCGCTGGCCCGCCCGGTCGAGCCGGGCCTGGCCAGCGTGCCGGCCACCCCGGTGGTGGACGCCCGCTCGCCGTTCGGCGGCGCGCCCTACCAGGCCGCGGTGGAGCTGGTGAAGGAGCGGATCCGGGCCGGCGAGGCCTTCCAGGTGGTGCCCTCGCAGCGGTTCGAGGCGCCCTGCCCGGCCTCCGCGCTGGACGTCTACCGGGTGCTGCGCACCACCAACCCCAGCCCGTACATGTACCTGTTCCGCTTCCCGGGGCCGGACGGCGGCGCCGAGGGCGGCTTCGACGTGGTCGGCTCCAGCCCGGAGGCGCTGGTCAAGGTGACGGAGCGTCAGGCGATGGTCCATCCGATCGCCGGCACCCGGCACCGCGGCGGCACCCCGCAGGAGGACGCCGAGCTGGCCGCCGAGCTGCTCGCCGACCCCAAGGAGCGGGCCGAGCACCTGATGCTGGTCGACCTCGGCCGCAACGACCTGGGCCGGGTCTGCACCCCGGGCAGCGTCGAGGTGGTCGACTTCATGTCGATCGAGCGGTACAGCCACGTGATGCACATCGTCTCCACCGTCACCGGCGAGGTGGCCGAGGGCCGCACCGCCTTCGACGTGCTGACCGCCTGCTTCCCGGCCGGCACGCTCTCCGGCGCGCCCAAGCCGCGGGCGATGCGGATCATCGAGGAGCTGGAGCCGACCCGGCGCGGCCTGTACGGCGGCTGCGTCGGCTACCTGGACTTCGCCGGGGACGCCGACACCGCGATCGCCATCCGGACCGCGGTGCTGCGCGACGGCACCGCCTACGTGCAGGCCGGGGCCGGTGTGGTGGCCGACTCCGACCCGGTCGGCGAGGACACCGAGTGCCGCAACAAGGCGGCCGCGGTGCTGCGCGCGGTGGCCGCCGCGAACACCCTGGGGACCCCGGGGCGGGTGCGGGCGTGAAGCCGGGGGACACTGGTGCGGTGACAGCCGTACCCGCTCCCCCCGCCGACTCCTCCCCCCAGCCCTCCGGGGCCGCCGACCGGCGCAGCCTGGCGGTGATGCTGCTGCTGATCGTGCTGGGCGCCGTGCTGGTGCTCTGGGCGGTCGGCCGCACCTGGGCCTCCGGCAAGGTGTCCGGCCTGGACGTGGGCGCCACCGGCAGCGACATCACCGGCGCGCCCGGCGCGCTGGCCCTGGTCGGACTGGCCTCGGCGGTCGCGGTGTTCGCGGTGCGCGGGGTCGGCCGGGTGGTGCTCGGTCTGCTGGTCGTGCTGGCCGGCGCGGGCACCGCGCTGGCCGCCGGCCTGGGCGCGGGCGACAGCGCGGCGATCGACGCCGACGCGGCCAAGAAGCTCGGGCTCACCGGGGTGACGGCCGAGCAGGTCAGCCACTCCGCCTGGCCCTGGCTGGCGGTGCTCGGCGGGGTGCTGCTGGCGCTGGCCGGCCTGCTGACGGTGCTGCGCGGCCGCGGCTGGCCGAGCATGGGCGCCCGCTACGAGGCGCCGACCGCCAAGCGCGCTCCGGCCCCGAAGGACGCCGGCACGCCGGCCGACCTGTGGAAGGCGCTGGACCGGGGCGAGGACCCGACCGCGACCTGACGGTGCCGACCGGCACTGCCCGTCAACCGGGCGCCGCAAGCGTGACCGTCCTCACCCGGACCCGGCTTTGGAGCCCGGAACCGAGTCCGCAACAATGGTGGGTGACAGACCCGCGGAACCAAGGAGTACCCAAGATGTCGAGCCACGCCCACGGACACACCACCGCTGCCTGGACCGGCGTGGTCGTCTCCTTCGCCGGTTTCTGCGTCTCCGGTGTCGGCATGATCATGGCCTCCCCGATCATCGTGATCGCCGGCCTGGTGGTCGTGCTCGCCGGTGGTGCGGTCGGCCTGGCGATGAAGGCGGCGGGCATGGGCAAGCAGCCGGACCCGCAGATCGAGAAGTACAAGGCCGAGTTCCGCGCCGCGCGCGCCGCCGGTGCAGCCACCGCCGCGGCCCCCGCCGAGGCGGTCACCGCCGCCGCGCACTGACGCCGGATCAGCCTTCTGCCCCGCGGACCGGGGCGCCCGCCGACAGCGGCGGGCGCCCCGGTCCGCGCGCGTTCGCGGCCCCCGGCGTACGGCCGGGCGCGCACCCCGCCGCGCGTGTGGCGGTGCGCGTGCCGGCAGCCGGGCGGGGCAGAATCAGCACCGTGACCGCCCACAGCCCCACCGCCGCCCGCCCGGTCCTGCGCCGGCTGGCCCGGCCCTTCGCCGCGCTCGGCGCCCTCGCGCTGCCCACCGCGTACGTCGCCACGGTCGACCCCAACTCGGCCGGCCACTACCCGACCTGCCCGTTCCTGCGGGCCACCGGCTGGTGGTGCCCGGGCTGCGGCGGGCTGCGCTGCGTGCACGCGCTGACCCGGGGCGAGCTGACCACCGCGGCGCACGACAACCTGCTGGCCGTGGTGCTGTTCGCGATCGTCGGGGTGCTCTGGGTGCGCTGGGTCTTCGCCGCGCTGACCGGCGGCCGGCCGCCCCGGGTGGAGTTCGGGCCGGCCCGGGCGACGGCGCTGGTGCTGCTGCTGGTGGCCTTCACGGTGCTGCGGAACCTGCCGATCGGCGCCCACCTGGCACCGCCGGCGGTCTGACCGGCCGGCGTTTCCCGGTGGTCCGCCGACCGGTCGGCCCACCGTGACCTGCGGACCCTCCCCCCGGCCGAAGGCTGGGGGAGGGTCCGCAGGGCGAGACGCGCGCCGGGCGGATGCGTTCCGCGCCCCCCGGTGCCGATACCATCGAGATGCCGACGGGGGTGGCGCTCAAGTTGCTGCCGCGACCGTCCGGCTGCGGATTCGGCTGGACTGACCAGCTGAGCCGAGGGAAGGGAGAGGCGGGCGCAATGAGCGTGCTCGACGACATCGTCGCCGGTGTCCGGGAGGATCTCGCCGAGCGACAGGCCCGGGTCCCGCTGGACCAGCTCAAGGAGCTGGCCGCGAAGGCGCCCGACGCCAAGGACGGCGTGGCCGCACTGCGCGGCGAGGGCGTGCGGGTGATCTGCGAGGTGAAGCGCTCCAGCCCGTCCAAGGGCGCGCTGGCCGCGATCGCCGACCCGGCGGCGCTGGCCGCCGACTACGCCGCGGGCGGTGCCGCCGCCATCAGCGTGCTCACCGAGCAGCGCCGGTTCGGCGGTTCGCTGGCCGACCTGGACGCGGTCCGGGCCGCGGTGGACACCCCGCTGCTGCGCAAGGACTTCATCGTCACCGCCTACCAGCTCTGGGAGGCCCGCGCGCACGGCGCCGACCTGGCGCTGCTGATCGTCGCCGCGCTGGAGCAGCCGGCCCTGGTCTCGCTGATCGAGCGGGCCGAGTCGATCGGGCTGACCCCGCTGGTCGAGGTGCACGACGAGGAGGAGATCGCCCGCGCGGTCGACGCCGGCGCCCGGATCATCGGCGTCAACGCGCGCAACCTCAAGACCCTTGAGGTGCACCGGGACACCTTCGCCAACGTGGTGCACGCGATCCCGGACCACGTGGTCAAGGTCGCCGAGTCGGGCGTGCGCGGGCCGCACGACCTGATCGCCTACGCCAACGAGGGCGCCGACGCGGTGCTGGTCGGAGAGTCCCTGGTGACCGGCAAGGACCCGCGGGCGGCCGTCGCCGACCTGGTCGCGGCCGGCGCCCACCCGGCCCTGCGGCACAAGGGCTGATCGACGTGTCGTTGAGCGCCCGCCTCGCCCCCGGCTGCCGCCCGCGCGGCTGCCGCGCGCCCGCGCGCCGGGTGCTGGGGCGGCGGGTGCGCTACGTGATCGGCTGTGAGCCGGGCCAGGTGCCCGGGCGCCGATGGCGCCGGACGGACCGTCACACCGGCTGACCCTCCGTCCGACCACCAGTCAAGGATCATTCACCCATGTCAGAAAATCTGACGGGCCCTCAGGTGCCCGACGCCCGGGGCTACTTCGGTGCCTACGGCGGCCGCTTCATCCCCGAGGCGCTGATCGCCGCGGTCGAGCAGGTCGCCGAGGAGTACGAGAAGGCCAAGCACGACCCGGCCTTCACCGCCGAACTCGACCTGCTGCTCAAGGACTACACCGGCCGCCCGAGCGCGCTCACCGACGTGCACCGGTTCTCCGCCGAGGCCGGCGGCGCCCGGGTGCTGCTCAAGCGCGAGGACCTCAACCACACCGGCTCGCACAAGATCAACAACGTGCTGGGCCAGGCCCTGCTCACCCGCCGGATGGGCAAGACCCGGATCATCGCCGAGACCGGCGCCGGCCAGCACGGCGTGGCCACCGCCACCGCCTGCGCGCTCTTCGGCTTCGACTGCACCATCTACATGGGCGAGGTGGACACCGAGCGCCAGGCGCTCAACGTCGCCCGGATGCGGATGCTCGGCGCCGAGGTGGTGGCCGTGAAGTCCGGCAGCCGCACCCTCAAGGACGCGATCAACGAGGCCTTCCGCGACTGGGTGGCCAACGTGGACTCCACCCACTACCTGTTCGGCACGGTGGCCGGCCCGCACCCGTTCCCGGCCATGGTCCGCGACTTCCACCGGGTGATCGGCGTGGAGGCCCGGCAGCAGGTGCTGGAGCGCACCGGCCGGCTGCCCGACGCGGTGGTCGCCTGCGTCGGCGGCGGCTCCAACGCGATGGGCATCTTCCACGAGTTCATCCCGGACGCGGGCGTGCGGCTGATCGGCTGCGAGCCGGCCGGCGAGGGCCTGGAGACCGAGCGGCACGGCGCGACCCTGACCAAGGGCACCCCGGGCGTGCTGCACGGCATGCGCACCTACGTGCTGCAGGACGAGGACGGCCAGACGGTGGAGAGCCACTCGATCTCGGCCGGCCTGGACTACCCGGGCATCGGCCCCGAGCACGCCTGGCTGAAGGACACCGGCCGGGCCGAGTACCGGGCCGTCACCGACGACGACGCGATGCAGGCGCTGCGGCTGCTGTCGCGCACCGAGGGCATCATCCCGGCGATCGAGAGCGCCCACGCGCTGGCCGGCGCGCTGGTGCTGGGCCGTGAGCTGGGTCCGGACGCGACCATCCTGGTCAACCTCTCCGGGCGCGGCGACAAGGACATGCACACCGCCGCCGAGTACTTCGGCCTGTACGACGACGCCGCCCAGGGGGAGAAGCGATGACCTCGAAGCTCAGCAGCATCCTCGCGGCCACCAAGGCCGAGGGCCGGGCCGCGCTGATCGGCTACCTGCCGGCCGGCTTCCCGACCGTGGACGGCGGCATCCGGGCGGCCAACGCCCTGATCGAGGGCGGCTGCGACGTGGTCGAGGTCGGCCTGCCGCACTCCGACCCGGTGCTGGACGGCCCCACCATCCAGACCGCCGACGACATCGCGCTGCGCGGCGGGGTGCGGATCAAGGACGTGCTGCGCACCGTGCAGGAGGTGGCCGGCACCCACCCCGCGGCGGCGGTGCTGGTGATGACCTACTGGAACCCGGTCGACCAGTACGGCATCGCCCGGTTCGCGGCCGACCTGGCCGCCGCCGGCGGGGCCGGGGTGATCCTGCCGGACCTGCCGGTGGAGGAGTCCGCCCAGTGGCGGGCGGCCGCCGCCGAGCACGGCCTGGACACCGTCTTCGTGGTCGCGCCGTCCAGCAAGGACCCCCGGCTGGCCGAGGTCACCGCGGCCGGCAGCGGCTTCGTCTACGCCGCCGCGGTGATGGGCGTGACCGGCTCCCGGGCCCAGGTCGGCGAGTTGGCCGAGGACCTGGTGGCCCGCACCCGGGCCGTCACCGAGCTGCCGGTCTGCGTCGGCCTCGGCGTCTCCACCGGGGCCCAGGCGGCCCAGGTGGCCGGCTTCGCCGACGGAGTGATCGTCGGCTCGGCCTTCGTCCAGCGGATCCTGGACGCGGGCGCGGACGAGGCGGCCGGGCTGGCCGCGGTCCGCGCGCTGGCCGGCGAGCTGGCGAAGGGCGTGCGTGCGCGCCTGAACTGACGTCCGCGGCACCTGACGGCCCGTCGCCCCCCGCACCCGGGGGCGGCGGGCCGTTGCCGTGCGCTCACCCGTCCAGGTGAAATCCCGGGCGCTGACGTGCCATCAGGGCCCTGGGAGGCGTTGCACCGGGTGAATGCGGGGAATGCTTCCGGTCCCCCCGTTCGTACACCTGCAACCGCTGGAGGCGAGGTCGTGGCACGGGTCCACCGCGCGGTCATGCTCCGGGCCGTCGCCGCCGCACTGGTGCTGATCGCGGCCTGGAGCAGCGAGCACGTGGTCGGCCATGCGCTGGCCCGGCGGGGTGCGGAGCTGGCGGCCCACCACAGTACCCAGCACCGGCCTGCGGACCGCGGGAGCGACCGCCACTGACGCACCGTCAGAACCACGTTCACCCGAACGGGCTAATGCGACATTTTGGTCCATCCGGCCCGAATCCCCTACGGTTCGTCAGGTAGCTCCGGCGGGCCCCCGTCGGCTGGGGGCCGGTCGTCGTCGGAGTGGGGTGGGCAGCATGCGTCGGGTGGTGGACGGGCCGGTGGCCGAATGGATCAGCACCGCCGTGCGGTTGGGGCTGGCCGTGGTCTGGGCCTGGGCCGGACTGGCCAAGATCTCCGACCCGGCGGTCGCCGCCCAGGCGGTGCGGGCCTACCGGATCCTGCCCGAGGGGCTGGTCAAGCCGGTCGGCTACGGGCTGCCCTTCCTGGAACTGGCCCTGGCCCTGCTGCTGGTGCTCGGTCTCGGCACCCGGATCGTCGCGGTGATCTCCATCGTGCTGCTGCTCACCTTCATCGCCGGGATCAGCTCGGCCTGGGCCCGCGGCATCTCGATCGACTGCGGCTGCTTCGGCGGCGGCGGCGCGGTGGACAAGTCGCAGACCGAGTACGGCCAGGAGATCGCCCGCGACTGCGGGTTCCTGCTGCTCGCGCTCTGGCTGGTCTACCGGCCGCGCTCCAAGGCCTCGCTGGACGGCTGGCTCGCCCTGTGACCGGGCCGGCCCGCCCGCCCGCGCCCATTCGAACGCCGTGCCCAACCGAGAAGACCCGGAAGCTGATGTCAGGTGAGTGAGAAGAACCGAGAAGGCAAGCGCACCGCCCGCGAGCGGATGCAGGAGGAGCGGGCCGCCCAGGAGGCCCGGGACTCCCGGCGCAAGAAGCTGCTGGCGGTCGGCGCGGTGCTGGTGGTCATCCTGGCCGGCGTCGGCATCGGCATCGCGGTGCAGAGCAGCCGCTCCAGCTCGGACGTGCCCAAGGCCTCCCCGGCCGGCACGATCGGCAAGAACAACCTGATCGTCCCGGACGGACCGGCCAACGCGCCGTCCACCCTGACCGTCTACGAGGACCCGCGCTGCCCCGCCTGCGGCGCCTTCGAGCACGAGTTCTCCGCCACCGTGGACCAGCTGCAGGACCAGGGCAAGCTCTACGGCAACTACCACATCGTCTCGTTCATCGACCGGCACGACAGCGGCAAGGGCTCCAAGAACGGTGCCAACGCGCTGGGTTGCGCCCAGGACGCGGGCTACTTCCGCGCCTACCACGACGTGATGTACAAGAACCAGCCGGACGAGACGGTGGACACCTGGAAGGACAAGTCCAAGCTGATCGACCTGGCCAAGCAGGTGCCGGGGCTGGACTCGCCGACCTTCGAGAACTGCGTCAACACCAACCACTTCGGCAGCTGGGTCTCCGCGGTGGAGCAGGACTTCGACAAGTCCGGCTACACCTCCACCCCGACCATCCTGCTCAACGGCAAGCCGATCTACCCGAAGAACGGCACCGAGGACATCACCCCGGACAACCTGGTGAAGTGGGTCAACGAGGCCAACCAGGGCAAGCCGCTGGGCACCACCGGCAGCGCCTCGGCCAGCCCGGCGCCGACCAGCACCGCCGTGGCGAGCACCCCCGCGCAGAGTCCGTCGAGCTGACCGGGCCCCGGACCGAGGCCGGTTCGGACACGCACCCCCCAGGCAGGGACCCGTGTCCGAACCGGTACGGCCGGTGGTTCGGGTTAGCGGTCACGACACGGTAGCGTCGGTGGTGCCATGGAACTCGCTTACATCCCGAGCCCGTCGCGGGGCGTCATCCACCTCGGACCGATCCCGCTGCGCGCGTACGCCTTCTGCATCATCATCGGTGTCGCCGTGGCCGTCTGGCTCGGCAGCAAGCGCTGGGTCGCCCGGGGCGGCGCCAAGCACACGGTGGGCGACATCGCCGTCTGGGCGGTGCCGTTCGGCCTGGTCGGCGGTCGGCTCTACCACGTCATCACCGACCACCAGCTCTACTTCGGCCCGGGGCAGAACCCGTGGAACGCCTTCAAGATCTGGGAGGGCGGCCTGGGCATCTGGGGCGCGATCGCGCTCGGCGCGGTCGGCGCCTGGATCGGCGCCCGCCGCCGCGGCGTGCCGCTGCCGGCCTGGGCGGACGCCGTCGCACCCGGGATCGCGCTGGCCCAGGCCTGCGGCCGGTGGGGCAACTGGTTCAACCAGGAGCTGTACGGGCGGCCGACCTCGCTGCCCTGGGGCCTGAAGATCCACAAGGTGGAGCCGGACGGCACCGTGGTCGACGGGGTCTTCCAGCCGACCTTCCTCTACGAGTCGCTCTGGTGCGTCGGGGTCGCGGTGCTGGTGATCTGGGCCGACCGGAAGTGGCGGCTCGGCCACGGCCGCGCCTTCGCGCTCTACGTGATGGCCTACACGGTGGGCCGGGCCTGGATCGAGTACCTGCGGATCGACGAGGCGCACCACATCCTCGGCCTGCGGCTGAACGACTGGACCTCGATCGTGGTCTTCGCCGGCGCGCTGGCCTACTTCGTGGTGGTCGGCCGGCGGCGCCCGGGCCGCGAGGCGCCCGACTCGATCGACCCGGCCGCGCACGCCGAGTCCGCGGGCGAGTCCGCGGGTGAGTCCGCCGAGGGCGGTACCGAGCAGCCCACCGACCGCGAGCCGAACGGCGCCGGCTGACGCACCGACAGACCGACGCACGCACCCACTGACGCACCGTCACACGGGCCCCGGAGCAGCCGCTCCGGGGCCCGTTGTCCTGTCCCTTGAGACGCTCTCGGGAGAAACCGCAGGTCAGCGAGGTAAGGCAGGACTGGCTTGCTAGAAAGTGTCAGATCCACGCACTACGGTCGAACCGTCACATCGCAGTAGGAGGTCCAGACCATGAGTGCCGTCATCGCCGTACCCACCAGTGAGCCCGCCGCCCCCCGGGTGCCCGACGCCGGGCACCACCGCGACGTCAACGGCGGTTGGCTGCGGCCGGCGGTCTTCGGTGCGATGGACGGCCTGGTCTCCAACTTCGCCCTGATGACCGGCGTGGTCGGCGGGGCCGCCGGCAGCAGCACGGTGATCCTCACCGGCCTGGCCGGACTGGCCGCCGGCGCCTGCTCGATGGCGGCGGGGGAGTACACCTCGGTGGCCTCGCAGCGCGAGCTGGTCGAGGCCGAGATAGCCGCCGAGCGGCTCGAACTGAGCCGCAACCCGTCCGGCGAGCTCGCCGAACTGGCCCAGCTCTACGTGGCGCGCGGGGTGGAGCCGGAGCTGGCCATGGAGGTGGCCCGCCAGCTCACCCGGAACCCGGAGGCGGCGCTGGAGGTGCACGTCCGCGAGGAGCTGGGGGTGGACCCGCACGACCTGCCCAGCCCGCTGGTGGCCGCCGTCTCCTCCTTCGCCTGCTTCGCGGTGGGCGCGCTGGTGCCGCTGCTGCCCTACCTGCTGGGTGCCACCTCGCTGCTGCCGGCGCTGCTGCTCGCGGTGCTCGGCCTCTTCCTCTGCGGTGCGGTGGTGGCCCGGGTGACGGCGCGCAACTGGTGGTACAGCGGGCTGCGCCAGCTGCTGCTGGGCAGCGCGGCGGCGGGTGTGACCTACCTGCTCGGCTGGTTGATCGGCGGCCACGTCGGCTGAGGCCGAAACGACGGCTCGATCGAGTGTGTGGAACATCACGCGCAAACTCGCATAGCAATGCAATTTTACGGCCCGGGGCGTTTTGGACCACAAGTCCAACGCTCCGGGCCGTGTCGTACGAGTGAATTCCCAGGCACGGATCGCATGTCAGTGCTTCCCACGCATTTCGGGTCTGTTTCGCGCCCGGAGCGGCAGGGCACACTGTGGAAGCCCCATCCCCCCGCGTACTGGTCGGTAACGGCGCCTGACCTGCGGTCACGTCCGCCATGTGGACGAAAAATCCCACTTCCCGGGATGTGCGGCATCATGTAACCTGCACGAACTCGCAGAGGGCCAACGTCGTCCCTGTTGCACAGCGCTCGCCGGCCGGTGGCCGGTAGAAGCCCCTCAACTTGCTCATGACGACGACGGGAGAGCCGATGCTGTCTGCATCCACGCCCCCCGCGAACGAGCCCCAGGGCAGCATCCGCTCCCCCTACGCCCTCGTTCCGGATGCGCGACCTGCTGCCCAGGGCCTGTACGACCCGCGGAACGAGCACGACGCCTGCGGCGTCGGCTTCGTGGCCACCCTCACCGGCACGGCCGATCACACCGTCGTCGAGCAGGCGCTGACCGTCCTGCGGAACCTGGAGCACCGCGGTGCCACCGGTGCCGAGCCGGACTCCGGTGACGGCGCGGGCATCCTGACCCAGATCCCGGACGCCTTCCTGCGCGCCAACACCGCCTTCGAGCTGCCGGCCGCCGGCGACTACGCGGTCGGCATCGCCTTCCTGCCCGACGAGGACGCCGCCGAGGCCACCGCCGTCGCCGCGATCGAGGCGATCGCCGCCGAGGAGGACCTGACCGTCCTCGGCTGGCGCGAGGTGCCGACCGCGCCGGACCTGCTGGGCGCCACCGCCCGCTCGGTCATGCCGCGGTTCCGCCAGCTCTTCCTGGCCGGTGAGGGCAAGACCGGGATCGAGCTGGACCGGGTCGCCTTCGTGGTCCGCAAGCGGGCCGAGCGCGAGGCCGGCGTCTACTTCCCCTCGCTCTCCGCCCGGACCCTGGTCTACAAGGGCATGCTCACCACCGGGCAGCTGGAGCCGTTCTTCCCGGACCTGTCGGACCGGCTCTACGCCTCCGCGCTCGGCCTGGTGCACTCCCGGTTCTCCACCAACACCTTCCCGAGCTGGCCGCTGGCCCACCCGTACCGGTTCGTCGCGCACAACGGTGAGATCAACACCGTCAAGGGCAACCGCAACTGGATGACCGCGCGCGAGTCCCAGCTGAGCACCGACCTGATCCCGGCCAACAAGAACGGGCAGGACATCAGCCGGATCTTCCCGGTCTGCACCCCGGACCACTCCGACTCGGCGTCCTTCGACGAGGTGCTGGAGCTGCTCCACCTGGGCGGGCGCTCGCTGCCGCACTCGGTGCTGATGATGATCCCGGAGGCCTGGGAGAACCACGCCACCATGGACCCGGCGCGGCGGGCGTTCTACCAGTACCACGCCAACCTGATGGAGCCGTGGGACGGCCCGGCCTGCGTCACCTTCACCGACGGCACCCGGATCGGCGCCGTGCTCGACCGCAACGGCCTGCGCCCGGCCCGCTACTGGGTCACCGAGGACGGCCTGGTGGTGCTCTCCTCCGAGGTCGGCGTGCTCGACCTGCCGCAGGAGAAGGTGGTCCAGAAGGGCCGGCTGCAGCCCGGCAAGATGTTCCTGGTCTGCCTCAACGAGAACCGGATCGTCCCGGACGAGGAGATCAAGGCCGGCCTCGCCGCCGAGCACCCGTACCAGGAGTGGGTGGAGGCGGGTCAGATCGAGCTCGCCAAGCTGCCCGAGCGCGAGCACATCGCGCACACCCACGCCTCGGTGACGCGCCGTCAGCAGACCTTCGGCTACACCGAGGAGGAGCTGCGGGTCATCCTGGCGCCGATGGCGAAGACCGGCGCCGAGGCGCTCGGCTCGATGGGCACCGACTCGCCGATCGCCGCGCTCTCCGAGAAGCCCCGGCTGCTCTTCGACTACTTCGTGCAGCTGTTCGCCCAGGTCACCAACCCGCCGCTGGACGCGATCCGCGAGGAACTGGTCACCTCCCTGCTCAGCAACATCGGCCCGGAGGGCAACCTGCTGGCCGCCGAGGCCGCGCACTGCCGCTCGGTCGGCATCACCTTCCCGGTGATCGACAACGACGAGCTGGCCAAGCTGATCCACATCAACGCGGACGGCGACCAGCCGGGCCTCAAGGCGGTCACCCTCTCCGGCCTCTACCGGGTCTCCGGCGGCGGCGAGGCACTGGCCGCCCGGCTGGCGGAGATCGCCGCCGAGGCCGACGCGGCGATCGCCGACGGCGCCCGGATCATCGTGCTCTCCGACCGCCACTCGGACGCCGAGAACGCCCCGATCCCCTCGCTGCTGCTCACCTCCGCGGTGCACCACCACCTGATCCGCACCAAGCAGCGCACCAAGACCTCGCTGCTGGTCGAGGCCGGTGACGTCCGCGAGGTGCACCACGTGGCGCTGCTGATCGGCTACGGCGCCAGCGCGATCAACCCCTACCTGGCCATGGAGACGGTCGAGGACCTGGTCGCCCAGGGCACCTTCCTGACCGGCATCGAGGCCGAGAAGGCGATCCGCAACCTGATCAAGGCGCTCGGCAAGGGCGTGCTCAAGGTGATGTCCAAGATGGGCATCTCCACCGTCGCCTCCTACCGCGGCGCCCAGGTCTTCGAGGCGATCGGCCTCTCCCAGGAGACCGTGGACGCCTACTTCGCCGGCACCACCAGCAAGCTCGGCGGCATCGGCCTGGCCGAGATCGCCAAGGAGGTGGCCGCCCGGCACGCCAAGGCCTACCCGGCCTCCGGCATCCCGGCCGCGCACCGCGCGCTGGAGATCGGCGGCGAGTACCAGTGGCGCCGCGAGGGCGAGCCGCACCTGTTCGACCCGGACACCGTCTTCCGCCTGCAGCACGCCACCCGCTCGGGCCGCTACGACGTCTTCAAGCAGTACACCGGCCGGGTCAACGAGCAGTCCGAGCGCCTGATGACGCTGCGCGGCCTGTTCAAGCTCGACGGCAAGGGCCGCGCCCCGATCTCGGTGGACGAGGTCGAGCCGGTCTCCGAGATCGTCAAGCGGTTCTCCACCGGCGCGATGTCCTACGGCTCCATCTCGATGGAGGCGCACGAGACGCTCGCCATCGCGATGAACCGGCTGGGCGGCAAGTCCAACACCGGTGAGGGCGGCGAGGACCCGGAGCGCCTGTACGACCCGCAGCGCCGCTCGGCGATCAAGCAGGTCGCCTCCGGCCGGTTCGGCGTCACCTCCGAGTACCTGGTCAACGCCGACGACATCCAGATCAAGATGGCCCAGGGCGCCAAGCCCGGCGAGGGCGGCCAGCTGCCCGGCCACAAGGTCTACCCGTGGGTCGCCAAGACCCGGCACTCCACCCCGGGTGTCGGTCTGATCTCGCCGCCGCCGCACCACGACATCTACTCGATCGAGGACCTGGCGCAGCTGATCCACGACCTGAAGAACGCCAACCCGCGGGCCCGCATCCACGTGAAGCTGGTCTCCGAGGTCGGCGTCGGCACGGTCGCGGCCGGCGTCTCGAAGGCGCACGCGGACGTGGTGCTGGTCTCCGGCCACGACGGCGGCACCGGCGCCTCCCCGCTCACCTCGCTCAAGCACGCGGGCGGCCCCTGGGAGCTCGGCCTGGCCGAGACCCAGCAGACCCTGCTGCTGAACGGCCTGCGCGACCGGATCGTGGTGCAGACCGACGGCCAGCTGAAGACCGGCCGCGACGTGGTGATCGCCGCGCTGCTCGGCGCCGAGGAGTTCGGCTTCGCCACCGCCCCGCTGGTGGTCTCCGGCTGCATCATGATGCGGGTCTGCCACCTGGACACCTGTCCGGTCGGCGTGGCCACCCAGAACCCGGTGCTGCGCGAGCGGTTCTCCGGCAAGCCGGAGTTCGTGGTCAACTTCTTCGAGTTCATCGCCGAGGAGGTCCGCGAGATCCTCGCCGAGCTGGGCTTCCGCTCGATCGAGGAGGCGGTCGGCCACGCCGAGCACATCGACGCGGCCGCCGCGATCGACCACTGGAAGGCGGCCGGGCTCGACCTGGCCCCGCTCTTCCACGTGCCCGAGCTGGCCGAGGGTGCGGCCCGCCACCGCACCATCGCGCAGGACCACGGGCTCGACAAGGCGCTCGACAACCAGCTGATCGAGCTGGCCGAGGACGCCCTGGAGCGCGGCGACGCGGTCCGGATCCAGCTGCCGATCCGCAACGTCAACCGGACCGTCGGCACCATGCTGGGCCACCAGGTGACGAAGCGTTACCGCGGCGAGGGCCTGCCCGAGGGCACCATCGACGTGACCTTCACCGGCTCGGCCGGCCAGTCCTTCGGCGCCTTCGTGCCGCGCGGCATCACCCTGCGGCTGGAGGGCGACGCCAACGACTACGTCGGCAAGGGCCTGTCCGGCGGCGTGCTGGTGGTCCGCCCGGCCCGGGACGCGGCGGCGATCGGCGCCGACGCCCAGTCGCACGTGATCGCCGGCAACACCATCGGCTACGGCGCCACCGCGGGCCGGATCCACCTGCGCGGCAAGGCCGGTGAGCGGTTCGCGGTGCGCAACTCCGGTGCCACCCTGGTGGTGGAGGGCGTGGGCGACCACGGCCTGGAGTACATGACCGGCGGTCGGGTGGTGATCCTCGGCGAGACCGGCCGCAACCTGGCGGCGGGCATGTCCGGCGGCATCGCCTACGTGCTGGACCTGCGTCCGGCCAACGTCAACGGCGGCATGGTGGGCATCGAGGCCCCCGACGCCGCGGACCGCGAATGGCTGCGCGACACCGTGCAGCAGCACTACGAGGAGACCGGCTCGACGGTGGCCGCCGAGCTGCTCGCCGACTGGGCAGGCGGGGTCTCCCGCTTCTCGAAGATCATGCCGACCGACTACAAGGCCGTGCTCGCTGCCAAGGACGCCGCCGAGCGTGACGGCCTCTCGGAGGCGGAGACCACTCGCAAGATGATGGAGGCGGCACATGGCTGACCCCAAGGGCTTCCTGACCACGCCCAAGCAGCTGGCGGAGCGCCGTCCGGTGGACGTGCGACTGCGCGACTGGAACGAGGTCTACGTCGAGCGCAGCCTGCTGCCGATCATCACCAAGCAGGCCGGCCGCTGCATGGACTGCGGCATCCCGTTCTGCCACAACGGCTGTCCGCTCGGGAACCTGATCCCCGAGTGGAACGACCTGGCCTACCGGGACGACTGGTCCGGCGCCATCGAGCGGCTGCACGCGACCAACAACTTCCCGGAGTTCACCGGGCGGCTGTGCCCGGCGCCCTGCGAGTCGGCCTGCGTGCTCGGGATCAACCAGGACGCGGTGACCATCAAGAACGTCGAGGTCACCATCATCGACAAGGCCTGGGACAACGGCGGGGTGCGCCCGCAGGTCCCGGAGCGGCTGTCCGGCAAGACCGTCGCCGTGGTCGGCTCCGGCCCGGCCGGCCTGGCCGTCGCCCAGCAGCTCACCCGGGCCGGCCACACCGTGGTGGTGTACGAGCGCGCCGACCGGATCGGCGGCCTGCTGCGCTACGGCATCCCCGAGTTCAAGATGGAGAAGCGCCACATCAACCGCCGCATCGAGCAGATGCGGGCGGAGGGCACCCGGTTCCGCACCGGCGTGTCGGTGGGCGAGGACATCACCGGGCAGGACCTGCGCAGCCGGTTCGACGCCGTGGTGGTCGCCGCCGGCGCCACCACCGCCCGCGACCTGCCGGTGCCCGGGCGCGAGCTCAAGGGCATCCACCAGGCGATGGAGTACCTGCCGCTGGCCAACAAGGTGCAGGAGGGCGACTACGTCGACTCGCCGATCAGCGCCAAGGGCAAGCACGTCATCGTGATCGGCGGCGGCGACACCGGCGCCGACTGCCTGGGCACCGCGCTGCGCCAGGGCGCCGCCTCGGTGACCCAGCTGGAGATCATGCCGCGCCCCGGCGACGACCGGCCGGCCAGCCAGCCCTGGCCGACCATGCCGATGGTCTACAAGGTCACCTCCGCGCACGAGGAGGGCGGTGAGCGCATCTACTCGGTGAACACCACCCACTTCAGCGGCGACGAGGACGGCAACGTCCAGGAACTCCACCTGGTCGAGGTCGAGTTCAAGAACGGGAAGTTCGAGCCGGTGCCCGGCACCGAGCGGTCGATCCCGGCCCAGCTGGTCACCCTGGCGATGGGCTTCACCGGGACCGACCAGAAGAACGGCCTGGTCGAGCAGCTCGGCGTCGAGCTCGACGCCCGGGGCAACATCGCCCGGGACGGCAAGTTCGCCACCAACTCCAAGGGCGTCTTCGTCTGCGGCGACGCCGGCCGCGGCCAGTCGCTGATCGTCTGGGCGATCGCCGAGGGCCGCTCCGCCGCCGCCGCGGTGGACGCCTACCTGGGCGGCAAGACCGCGCTGCCCGCCCCGATCCGCCCCACCGACCGTCCGCTGACGGTCTGACCGCGCACCACCCCGAGCTTCACCCCAACCCTCCCGCACACGCCCGCCCCGCGGGCCACCCCGCTGAACCGTCAGAGCCGCCGGTCCCCCAGCGGAGCTCCACCGACGGCGCCTGCCCCCAACCCCGACCGAACCGGGGGCAGGCGCCGTCGCCATGTCCGCGGTCTAAGGTGAACTCACAGCTTTCACCCGGTGCTTGGTGACAGTGCTTCGTGACAGACTTCGGCCGGGCCGGAGAGTGTCAGGGGAGGACAGCGCGGATGAACACCACAGGGCAGAGCGGCAGCGGCGTGACCGTGCGCCGGTTGCTGCTCGGATCCCAGCTGCGCCGGCTGCGCGAGGCGCAGGGAGTCAGCCGGGAGGCCGCCGGTTACGAGATCCGCGCCTCCGAGTCGAAGATCGGCCGGATGGAGCTGGGCCGGGTCAGCTTCAAGGAGCGCGACGTCGCCGACCTGCTCACGCTCTACGGGGTCACCGACCAGTCGCTGCGCGGTGAGCTGATCGGCATGGTGCACACCGCCAACGCCGTGCCCTGGTGGCACGACTACGCCGACGTGGTGCCCGCCTG
The DNA here is from genome assembly GCF_007829815.1 of Kitasatospora viridis. Taxonomy (NCBI): domain Bacteria; kingdom Bacillati; phylum Actinomycetota; class Actinomycetes; order Kitasatosporales; family Streptomycetaceae; genus Kitasatospora; species Kitasatospora viridis. The sequence goes on from NZ_VIWT01000001.1 coordinate 4,850,914, forward strand.
GTTCCAGACCTACCTGGGGTTCGAGGAGTCGGCCGGTTCCGTCTCCGCCTACGAGGTGCAGTTCGTCCCCGGCCTGCTGCAGACCGAGGAGTACGCCCGCGCGGTGATCCGGCTCGGCGCGCAGGGCGCCCCGGAGCACGAGATCGAGCGCCGGGTCGAGGTGCGGCTGCGCCGGCAGCGGCTGCTCACCGGCGACCGGGCGCCGCACCTGGCGATGGTGATCGACGAGGGCGCGCTGCGCCGGCCGTGCGGCGGGCCGGAGGTGATGCGCGGTCAGCTCGCGCACCTGCTCGACCTCGCCGACCACCCGGGGATCGAGCTCCAGGTGATGCCGCTGGGCCACCAGGGTCTCGGCGCGGAGAGCGGCACCTTCTCGCTGCTCGGCTTCCGCGAACCGGACCTGGCGGACGTGGTCTACCTGGAGCAGTTCACCACCGCGCTCTACCTGGACCGCCCGCGCGAGGTGGCCGAGTACCGGGACACCCTGGCCCGGTTGCGCGAGGAGGGCCTGACGCCGGATCAGAGCCGGAAGCTTCTGGAGACCATGCGTCAAGAAGCCTGACGTATCAGTAAGATGATCGCCTGTCAGCTCGCGCTAGTAGCTCGCTAGGGGTGTCAGGTGTCGCACTTTACGGAACTCGCCCTCCAGTACATCGACGGCCAGTGGCGCCCGGGCAGCGGCTCCTGGGAGATCGTCGACATCAACCCGTTCAACGGTGAGAAGCTCGCCAGCATCACCGTGGCCACCGTCGGCGAGGTCGACGAGGCCTACCGGGCCGCCGAGCGGGCGCAGAAGCAGTGGGCCGCGCGCAACGCCTACGACCGCCGGCTGGTCTTCGAGCGGGCGCTGCGCCTGGTCGAGGAGCGCGAGCAGGAGATCACCGAGACGATCATCGCCGAGCTCGGCGGCACCCACCTGAAGGCCGCCTTCGAGCTCTCGCTGACCAAGGACATGCTGCGCGAGTGCGTGCAGCTCTCGCTGCGCCCCGAGGGCCGGATCCTGCCCTCGCCGGTGGACGGCAAGGAGAACCGGGTCTACCGGCTGCCGGTCGGTGTGGTCGGCGTGATCAGCCCCTTCAACTTCCCGCTCTTCCTGTCCGTCAAGGCGGTCGCCCCCGCGCTGGCGCTCGGCAACGGCGTGGTGCTCAAGCCGCACCAGGACGCGCCGATCACCGGCGGCACGCTGATCGCCAAGATCTTCGAGGACGCCGGGCTGCCGGCCGGGCTGCTCAACGTGGTGGTCACCGACATCGCCGAGATCGGCGACGCGCTGCTGGAGCACCCGGTGCCCAAGGCGATCGCCTTCACCGGCTCCGACCGGGTCGGCCGGCACGTGGCCACGGTGGCCGCCTCGCACTTCAAGCGCTCGGTGCTGGAGCTCGGCGGCAACAGCGCGCTGATCGTGCTGGACGACGCGGACGTGGACTACGCGGTGTCCGCGGCCGTGTTCAGCCGGTTCGCGCACCAGGGCCAGGTCTGCATGGCGGCCAACCGGGTGCTGGTGGACCGCGCCCTGCTGGCCGAGTTCACCGAGAAGTTCGTCGCCAAGGTGGCCTCGCTCAAGGTCGGCGACCCGGCCGACCCGAGCACCCAGATCGGCCCGCTGATCAACTCCACCCAGGCCGACGCGATGACCGCCGAGGTGGACCAGGCGGTGGCCGCCGGCGCGACGGTCCTGCTGCGCGGCAACACCGTCGGCACCCTGATGGACCCGGTGGTGCTCACCGACATCCCGGCCGACTCCCCGGTGCTGCAGCGCGAGCTGTTCGGCCCGGTGGTGGTGCTGGTGCCGTTCGACGGCGAGGAGGAGGCGATCGCGCTCGCCAACAACACGCCGTTCGGGCTCAGCGGCGCGGTGCACAGCGGCTCGGTGGAGCGCGGGGTGCGGGTCGCCCAGCGGATCGAGAGCGGCATGGTGCACGTCAACGACGGGACCATCGCGGACGAGCCGATCGTGCCGTTCGGCGGCGAGAAGAACTCCGGGGTTGGGCGGCTGAACGGCGAGTCCACGGTGGAGGCGTTCACCACGCAGAAGTGGATCTCGATCCAGCACGGGCGCAGCCGCTTCCCGTTCTGAGGCCTGGGTTATCCGGGCATACCATCACAGAAAGACCCTGATGGGAGGCCCGGAGATGACCAAGCGACCGACCGCCACCGGCAGACTCCGCCGCGGCACCCAGGACCTGCTGGAACGGCGGGGCATGCTGACCGCCGCCGACCGGCCCCGGCTGGTCGGGCCGTTCCTGCACACCACGCCGCAGCCGGCCAAGGGCGCGGGCTACGGCGGCTACGCGGCACTCGGCGCCGAGGGCCCGTTCGCGCACGGCGGGCAGCGCGGCACCGAGGAGCGCGCCCGCACCGGCGCCCTGCCCGCGCACGCCGAGCTCAAGGGGCACCGCCACCGCGGTGCCGAGCACCACTCCGCGCACTGAGCGCGCACGGCACGGCCCCCACCGCACCGGGGCCGTGCCACGTGTGCCCGGGGGAGGCTGACGGCCCGTCAGGCCAGCCGCTCGACGGCGCGGGCCACCCGGCGCAGGAACTCCGGCGTCGGCTCGGCGCCCTGCGGCTCCAGGCGCCACCAGCTCAGCGCCCGCTCGTACCAGTCCAGGGTGCCGGTCAGCGCGACCGCCACCGCGTCCAGCCGCCGCCCGGCCAGGGCGCCGTCGGCCGCGGTGAGCAGCTCCCCGGCCGCCGCGGCCGCCTCGGCCGGCCACTCGCCCGCCGGCGCCCGCCGCCAGTCGGCGAGTTCGGCGGCCAGCGCGGCCAGCCGCGGGTCGGGGGGCCCGGGCGGGTCGGTCTCCTTCCGGAAGGCCACCCCCAGCGCCGCCCCGGCGCCGTACAGCGCACCCGTGGTCGCCACCGTCCACAGCCCCAGGTCCGCCGCCAGCCCGGTCGCCAGGCCCAGCACGGCCGCCCCGCTGCCCAGGTAGTGGGCCCGGCTGGAGAACCAGTCGGCCACCCGGACCGCCGGCCTACTGGTAGCCACGGATCTCCTCGAAGACGTCGCCCAGCGACCCCGACATCCCGTCGAAGAGCTTGCCCCCGGTGAGGTCGGCGATGCCCTGCAGCTGGCTCACCGCGGCCTCGCCGAACCTGATCGGGAAGACCGGGACCGCCTGTTGGGCCGCCGGCAGCGCCTGGTGGAAGGCGGTGAACCGGTCGGCGGTGGCGCCCCGGTTGTTCTCGCCGTCGGTCATCAGCACGATCGAGGTGAACCGGTCGTCGCCGGCCGCCGACTGCTGCTGCGCCAGCAGTTGGTAGGCGGCCTCCAGGGTGCTGTAGATCGCGGTGTCGCCGCCGGCGGCGAGGCTCTGCACGTCCGCGTTGATCGCCGCCAGCTCCTGGCCCGGGTCGGTGTCCGGCACCTGGTGCACGTGGGTCCACTTCACCGTGTCGGCGAACGAGATCAGGGTGATCTCCTCGCGCTCCCGGAAGCCGTCCGGCGCCGGGCTGCCGTCCGCGCCGGTCAGTGCGCCCAGCGCGGTCTTCAGCGCGGCCAGCCGCGGGCCCGCCATCGAGCCCGAGGTGTCCAGCACGTAGGCCGTGCGGGAGGGCCGGCGCAACTGGTTCTGATAGGCGCCGAGCAGCCCGTCGGCCACCTCCCGGCTGCCCGGGAACGGCAGTTCGGGCCGCGGGTCGGTGGCCAGCCCGGCCCCCGGCGACACCCCGGCGGTGACCGGACGGCGCTCCGTGGTGTCGCTGATCTTCTGCTGCACCTCCGGGCGCAACAGGTAGGCGGTGAGCCGGTGGAAGGCGTCCTTGGCCTGGTCGGCGGCCGAACTCAGCAGCGCCAGCGGGTAGTCGGCGGTGACCACGCCGTCGGCCGGGCGGATCACGGTCAGTTGGGCGTCGTTCGGCAGCGTCCGGTTGTACTCCAGCAGCACCGACTCGTAGTTGACCAGCGCGTCCACTCGAACGCCCGGGCCGCCCTTGGCCGCCCGCTGGTAGGCCTCGGCCAACCAGCCGGAGGAGCCGGAGGTGAGCTTCTGGCCGGCGAAGAAGGAGCGCAGCGCCGGCTCGGCCTTCGCCACGTCCGCGTCGGTCAGCGCCGACTGGGCGCCCGAGAACGCCGAGGCCAGCCCGATCAGCGCGGACAGGCCCGAGTTGGACTGCGCCGGGTCGGTCATGCCGAAGGTCAGCCGGCCCTGCCCGACCGCGGTGCCGATCTGCGCCCAGGTCACCGTCGCCGGGTTCCAGCCGAGCGCGGCGAGCACCGGGGAGCGCACCCCGAAGGCCACCGGGGAGACCATCACCGGGGTCTCCGAGAGCAGCTTGCCGGCCGCCGTGCGGTCCAGCCGCAGGTAGCGGTTGGAGGCGAACCAGAGCGCGTCGTACACCCCGTCGGCCTGGCCCGCGCCGACCGTGCGGGCGCCCTGCTGCGTGCCGGTGTAGGTGAGCTTCGCGGTCACCCCGGTGGCCTTCGCGGCGTCGTCCAACACCGGTTGCAGGTCAGACAGTTCGCTGCCGCCGAGCACCCGTAGGGTGTAGGCGGCCCCGCTGGGGACCGGTGCGTCGGTGCGGGCGTCGGTCGGGGCTCCGCTCGGCGCGGGCTTCGGGCGGTGCGAGCCGTCGGAGCAGCCGGCGGCCGCCAGCACGGCGGCGGCCAGCGCGCCGAGCGCGGCGCGGCGGGGGAGCGCGGAGGTCATTGCGGGCACTCCGAATCGGCGGGTGCGGTGGCGTCGGTCGAGGTCGCGGTCGCCGACAGGCAGTGCAGGATCGAGGTGGTCGGCGAGGGCGGCTGGATCACCTGGAGGCTGCTCAGGTCGGCCGGGAAGCGGTGGTCCTGCGCGGACCTGTGCCGCAGGTCGGTGGCGAGCAGGCCCGGCGCGGTGGCCGGGCGGAAGCCGAACTGCGCCTCCAGCGCGACCAGCGCCGGGTCGCCCTGCAGGGCCTTGGCCACCCGGTCGGCGACCGGGGTCAGCTCCACCACCGTGTGGTTGGTCTGGATGTCGTAGTCCGGGTAGAGGATCACCGCGTTCGGGTCCAGCGTGCCGTTCAGCGCCTGGGCCGCCGCCTCGGACTCGTAGGTCCACACCAGCGGCAGGCCGAAGTGCGCCGTGAAGTGCTGGAACAGCGGGTCGCTGCTGTCCGGTTGGGCGCCCTGCTCCTGGGTCAGTTGGCGGACCAGCGGGGTGACCCCCTGCACGTCCTGCTTGGTGGCCACCACCCGCTCGCCGTTGGCCAGGTAGGACATCACGGCCAGGTAGAAGGCGCCCGAGGAGGAGCTGCTCGGGTTGGTGGTGTCGATGTAGATGTCGCCGGCCAGGTCGCCCGGGCGCTTGCCCTGGGGGAGTTGGGCCCAGGTGGTGCCGCCCCGCACGTCGGTCAGGTACTGCCGCATCCGGAAGATCCAGCTGCCGTCCGGCTGCGGCTCGGCCAGGCCGTTCTGGCGCAGGAAGTCGGCCACGTCCGAGGTGGTGACCACCACCAGCGGGGAGTAGAACGGCTCCGCCTGGATCCCGCCGATCGTGGTCGGGATCGACTTGGCCGCCACCGAGCTGGCCGGCATCGCGAAGTCGTAGTGCCCGCCCTTGACCATGTCGGGCATCTGCCAGGAGCCCGCGGTGTCGGTGTCCACCGCCAGGCCCAGCTTGGCGAACGCGTCCTTGACCCGCTGGTCCGCGAAGAAGGCGCCCTTCTCCGATCCGATCAGTCCGTGCACCCGGGTCAGCGGCGGCGTCGAGCCGCAGCAGACCTTCGCCACCACCACGACCACCACCGCCGCGACCAGCGCGAGCGCGATGCCGATCCCCATCAACTGCCGACGCATGCCGAGCGGTCCCCCTGAGGTGCGCGGAGTCTGAATGTCAGATCATCGCCAGTGGTGCGGAGCGCCGTGCGGCCTGACGCTGAATCAGGGGTTAACAAGCGTTCTCGGATCGGTATCGGTGCGTGGGGATACGGTGCGGGCGCGGACCGGGTTCCAAGGTCAACTTCGGTGACCCGCACCGGAAGTCATGGTGCGTCAGAGAATTCAACGAACCTTCCCCAGGTCGACATGTGACCGACCGTCGGACCGTCGTTGTTACGCGCGGGTAGTGCTTACCCTCTCAGTCATGCGCCGAGCAAAAATCGTCTGTACCCTCGGGCCCGCCGCCGACACGTACGACCAGATCAAGGCCCTGGTCGACGCCGGCATGGACATCGCCCGACTCAACCTCAGCCACGGCTCCCACGCCGAACACGAAGAGCGGTACCGCCGGGTCCGCAAGGCCGCCGACGAGACCGGCCGCAGCGTCGGAATCCTGGTGGACCTTCAAGGTCCGAAGATCCGCCTGGAGACCTTCGCCGAAGGGCCGGTACTCCTCGAACGCGGCGACGAGTTCACCATCACCGTCGACGACGTCCCCGGCGACCGCCTGATCTGCGGCACCACCTACAAGGGCCTCGCCGCCGACGTCACCCGCGGCGAGCGGATCCTGGTCGACGACGGCCGGGTCTGCCTGGAGGTCACCAGCGTCGACGGCCCCCGGGTGCACTGCCTCGTCATCGAAGGGGGCCTGGTCTCCGACCACAAGGGCCTCAACCTGCCCGGAGTCGCCGTCTCCGTGCCCGCGCTCAGCGACAAGGACGTCGCCGACCTGCGCTGGGCCCTGCGGACCGGCGCCGACCTGATCGCCCTCTCCTTCGTCCGCAGCGGCAAGGACATCGAGGACGTGCACCGGATCATGGCCGAGGAGGGCCGCCACCTCCCGGTGATCGCCAAGGTGGAGAAGCCGCAGGCCGTCGAGGCCCTGGACTCCATCGTCGACGCCTTCGACGGCATCATGGTCGCCCGCGGCGACCTCGGCGTCGAGATGCCGCTGGAGCAGGTCCCGCTGGTCCAGAAGCGCGCCATCAAGCTGGCCAGGCGCAACGCCAAGCCGGTCATCGTCGCCACCCAGATGCTCGACTCGATGATCAACTCCTCCCGGCCCACCCGGGCCGAGGCCTCCGACGTCGCCAACGCCGTGCTCGACGGCACCGACGCGGTGATGCTCTCCGGCGAGACCTCGGTCGGCAAGTACCCCGTCGAGACCGTCAAGACCATGGGCCGGATCATCGAGGCGGTCGAGGGCGAGGTGCTCGCCGCCGGCCTCCCGCCGCTCACCACCGGCTCCAAGCCGCGCACCCAGGGCGGCGCGGTCGCCCGGGCCGCCGCCGAGATCGGCGACTTCCTCGGGGCCAAGTACCTGATCGCCTTCACCCAGTCCGGGGACACCGCGCGCCGGCTCACCCGCTACCGCTCGCCGATCCCGGTGCTGGCCTTCACCTACGAGCAGGCGGTGCGCAGCCAACTGGCGCTCACCTGGGGCGTGGAGACCTTCCTCGGCCCGTTCGTCCCCACCACCGACGAGATGGTGGCCCAGGTCGACGCCCAACTGCTCAGCCTCGGCCGGTGCGAGCGCGGCGACATCGTGATCATCACCGCCGGGTCGCCGCCCGGCCTGGCCGGCTCCACCAACCTGGTGCGGGTGCACCACGTCGGCGAGCTCGACAACTGAGCCGCTGAACCGTCGCGGGCCGGGGTCAGTTGCCCCGGCCCGCCACCGCGGTGCGGGCGATCTGGGTCAGCTTCGCCACCTCGAAGGCACTGTACGAACCACCCGCCAGCAGCGAGAACTTGACGCCCTCCCGGCCCCCCGGACGAGCGAACCCGGCCGGCTGCAACCGGCGGTAGTGCTCCGCCGCGCGGTGGAAGAACTGCGGACGCTCCGACCGGGCCACGCAGCCCGCCAGGTCCAGCACGAACAGGTAGTGCCGCACCATCCGGCCGAACAGGACCGGGCGCACCGCCTCGGCCGCGGGCAGCGAGAGGTTCTCCAACAGCTCGAAGCTGCGCTCGTACTGGTCGAACAGGTCGAAGACGGTGCTGCCGGGCGACCCGGTGGGGTGCACCGTCTGACGGCGCCTCAGCTGCACCAGCTCGCGCGGCAGCACCGCCGCCCGGCGGGCCCGCAGCAGCGCCTCGTGGACGACCGACACCTCCTCGTACTGGCCGTCCGGGAAACCCAGCCGCTCGCCGATCCACAGCTCACGGCTGATCAGCCGGTCCCAGGCCTGGGCCGGCGCGCCGAACAGCTCCGGGTGCTCGGCCGGGGCGAAGTCCCCCTCGCCGAGCTCCCCGTCCAGCCGGTCCAGCACCGCCTGCGCCGCCCCCGGCCAGACCCGCCCGCGGTGCAGCCGGGTGTGCCCGAACAGCAGCAGGTCCGCCTCCGGCACCTCGCGCGCCCGGTCGGCCAGCATCAGGAAGGCGCCCGGCGAGACCAGGTGGTCGGCGTCCAGGAAGAGCAGGAACCGCCCGGACGCCCGCGCCGCCCCCGCGTTCCGGGCCCGCCCCACGCCGACGGAGGCGTTCAACCGGAGCACCGACACCCGGTCGTCCGCCGCCACCTCCGGCAACTCCTGCGGACACTGCGGCGACCGGTCGGCCACCACGATCAGCTCGAAGCCGCCGAAGGACTGGTCCAGCACCGATTCCAGGCACTGCGATAGCTGTCCGTGCAGGTCATAGGCGGGCACGACGACGGAGAGGAGCGGCTGTGGCATGACGCCAGAACGTAGGTGCCGGGTCCACCGGTGGCAACTCTTCCGGGGGAACAATCCGGACGTAGCTTGACGAATGGGCCGAGGTGCACACCAGATCCTCACGAGGAGGGCGGGGGCGGCATGGCGAACGCCTGTTCGTCGACGGTGATCTCGTCCGAGTGAACCTCGGCATTCCGCGCCCGGCCGTGACCATCGGGCGTCTGGCGCCTTTATACCATCTGTGTTATGACTTGGGGAGAAGTGGAGCTGGAGCCGGAAGTCCGGGACTGGATCCTCGGCCTGTCGCAGGATGATCGGGGTGCGGTCGCGTTCTACGTCGACCTGCTCGCGGACCGGGGTGTGCTCCTGGGCGAGCCCCATACACGACAGCTGGACGGCAAGCTCAGGGAGCTGCGGTTCTACCTCGGCGACCGGGCGATGCGGGTGAGTTACTGGATCGCTTCAGGGCGGCGCATCGTTCTGCTGACGGTGTTCCGGAAGACTCGGATGCGGGAGAGCAGCGAGGTGGCACGAGCACGTCGGGCCATGGAGCGCTGCATCGCGGAGCGGCACACGTTGGACGAGGAGGAGTGATCGGAATGGCCGAGCGGACGTCGTGGGCCGAGCTGCGCGGAGAGGTCCTGGGCGAGGCCGGGGTCGGTGCCGGCTACCAGGCGGCGAAGCTGCGCTTCGAGCTGGGGGAGGCGGTGCGGCGCCGACGCGAACAGCTAGGGCTGACGCAGACTCAGCTGGCCGGGCGGGCGGGGATGCAACAGCCGGCGGTCGCGCGCTTCGAAGCCGGCGGTACGATGCCCACGATCCTGCTGCTGGAACGGTTGGCGCTCGCGCTGGACATGCGGCTCAGCGTGGAGATGGAACCGCTGGAGAAGACGGGCTGAGTGCCGGGTGCGGGATTCGAACCCGCAAGCCCTCTCGGGCAGATGTGTTTGAGACATCCGTGTATGCCATTCCACCAACCCGGCGGGGTAGGTCTGTGGACAGCATAGCGGGTGGGTGCCCTCTGACCGGGCTAGGTACCCTCATGCATGCAGCCCCCGCCCGGAACGAGGAGTCACGTGAGCACCGCCGACGAGCAGAGCCAGGCGCTGGAGTCCGATGCGCCGCAGATCACCCGGATCGTCATCGCCGAGGACGAGACGCTGATCCGGCTGGATCTGAAGGAGATGCTGGAGGAGGAGGGCTACACCGTGGTCGGCGAGGCCGGCGACGGGGAGACCGCGGTGCGACTGGTCGAGGAGCTGAAGCCCGACCTGGCGATCCTGGACGTGAAGATGCCGGTGCTGGACGGGCTGTCGGCGGCCGAGCGGATCCACGAGGCGCACCTGGCGCCGGTGTTGATGCTGACCGCGTTCTCGCAGCGGGAGTTGGTGGACCGGGCGCGGGACGCGGGGGCGATGGCGTACATCGTGAAGCCGTTCTCGAAGAGCGACCTGGTGCCGGCGATCGAGATGGCGGTGTCCCGGTACACCGAGATGCGGGCGCTGGAGGGGGAGATCGCGGATCTGACCCAGCGGTTGGAGACCCGCAAGCTGGTGGACCGGGCAAAGAGCGTGCTGCAGACCAAGTTCGGGCTGAACGAGCCGGCCGCCTTCCGGTGGATCCAGAAGACCTCGATGGACCGCCGGATGACGATGGCCGCGGTGGCCGAGGCGGTCATCGAGGAGGGCGAGGCGCAGGACCGGAAGAAGGCCGAGGAGCAGGCGTGATCCCGGCTTGAGTGGCTCCTGCTGAGTGGGAGTCAGGTGCGGGCCGGTCCAGGCGGCCCGCACCTGACGTGCGGGGTGGGCGGTTCAGTCCTCGCCCAGGTAGGACTTGCGCACCGACTCGTCGTTCAGCAGTTCCCGGCCGGTGCCGCTGAGCACGATCCGGCCGGTCTGCATGACGTAGCCCTGGTCGGAGAGCGAGAGCGCGGCCTGCGCGTTCTGCTCGACCAGCAGGATCGTGGTGCCGCCGGAGCGGAGTTCCACGATGGTGGCCATGATCTTCTGCATCATCAGCGGTGACAAGCCCATGGACGGCTCGTCCAGCATCAGCAGCTTGGGCCGGGACATCAGCGCGCGGCCCATCGCGAGCATCTGCTGCTCGCCGCCGGACAGGGTGCCGGCGGCCTGCTTGCGGCGTTCGCCGAGGATCGGGAAGAGGGTGTAGGCCCGCTCCACGTCCTCGGTGATGCCGGGGTCCTTGCGCAGGAAGGCGCCGAGCAGCAGGTTCTCCTCGATGGTCATCCGGGGGAAGATGTGCCGGCCCTCGGGGGAGTGGGCCAGGCCGAGCGCGACGATCCGGTGCGCGGGGACGCTGCCCAGGGCGTGGCCGTCGAAGGTGATCCGGCCGGTGGTGGGGCGCAGCAGGCCGGAGAGGGTGCGCAGGGTGGTGGTCTTGCCGGCGCCGTTGGTGCCGATGAGGGTGGTGACCGTGCCTTCCGCGACGGTGAAGCTGATGCCCTTGACGGCCTCGATCTTGCCGTAGGCGACGCGGAGGTCCTCGACCTCCAGGAGTGGGGTGGTCATGCGGAGGGCTCCGTGTCGTTCGTGGGCGTGCTGTCCGTGGGTTGTTCGAGCGGTTCGCCGAGGTAGGCGGTGATCACCCGCTCGTCGTTCTGCACGGTCTCCTTGTCGCCCTCGACGATCTTCTGACCCTGCACCAGCACGGCGGTGCGGTCGCAGAGGTTGAAGATGAACCGCATGTCGTGCTCGATGACCAGGATCGCGATGCCGCGGTCGCGGATGGCGAAGACGAGGTCCTCGGCGGCCCGGGTCTCCTGCGGGTTCATGCCGGCGGTGGGTTCGTCGAGCAGCAGCAGGCCGGGTTCGCTGGCGAGCGCGCGGGCGATCTCCAGTTTGCGCTGCTCGCCGTAGGGCAGGTTGCGGGCGAGTTGCCCGGCCTTGTCGGCGAGGCCGGTGAACTCCAGCAGCGCCATCGCCTTCTCCCGGCTGTCGGCCTCGGCCCGGCGGTAGCCGGGGCCGCGGAGCAGTGCGGAGAGCAGGCCCTGCTTGGTCCGGCTGTGCCGGCCGACGAGCACGTTCTCCAGCACGGTCATGTTGGCGAACAGCCGGATGTTCTGGAAGGTGCGGGCGATGCCGGCCTGGGTGACCAGGTGGGGCTTGGGCGGCAGCACCTGGTCGCGGAATCTGACGGTGCCTTCGGTGGGCACGTAGAGGCCGGTGAGGCAGTTGAAGAAGGTGGTCTTGCCGGCGCCGTTGGGGCCGATCAGGCCGATGATCTCGCCCTCGTCGACGGTGAGGTCGACGTTGCTGACGGCGGTGAGCCCGCCGAAGCGCATGGTGACGCCGCGGGCGTCGAGCAGGGTGCCGGCGGGGTGCGTGCCGGCGGTGGTCGTGGTGGTGGTCATGGGTCAGGCCCCTGCCTTGCTGAGGCTGCTGGTGTCGGGGGAGCCGCCCTGGGCGGGCAGGTCGGCCTGGTGGAACTCGGCCTGCCGGCGCCGGTTGGCGATCAGGCCCTCGGGGCGGAAGCGCATCAGCAGGATCAGCGCGACGCCGAAGGCGAGCAGCTGGTACTTGTCCATGAAGACGAGCTTGTCGGGGATCAGGTAGAGCAGGGCGGCGCCGAGCAGCGGTCCGCTGACCGTGCCCATGCCGCCGAGCACCACGGCGGCGAGCAGGAAGGCCGAGTTGGGCGGGGCGGAGCCGGCGAAGACGTACGGGTCGGGGACCACGTTGTAGGTGACGTGGGCGCTGACCGTGCCGGCCAGTCCGGCCAGCGTGGCGCCGAGGGCGAAGGCGGTGAGCTTGGCCCGGTAGCCGTTGATGCCCATGGCCTCGGCGGCGGTCTCGTCCTCGCGGATGGCGATCCAGGCGCGGCCGATCCGGGAGTTGCCGGCCCGGCTGAAGACGGCGATCACGATCAGGATGACCACGAGCATCAGGTAGAAGTAGTTGGCGAACCGTCCGATGGTGATCGAGCCGAGTTGCCAGCTGTTGCCGAGGTCGAGGCCGAAGAGGTTGATGTCGGGGATCTGCGGGATGCCGTTCGGGCCGTTGGTGATCTTCGGGCCTGACGTGCCGTCGAGGTTCTTCGCGGCGATGTGGAAGATCTCGCCGAAGCCGATGGTGACGATGGCCAGGTAGTCGCCGCGCAGCCGCAGGGTGGGCGCGCCGATCAGGATGCCGAACACCATGGAGGCGCCGGCGCCGACCAGTGCGGCGGCCCAGAACGGGATCTGGTGGTGGAACGGCGAGAACGGCGAGCCGGAGACCAGCGCGGCGGTGTAGGCGCCGACGCCGAGGAAGGCGACGTAGCCGAGGTCGAGCAGGCCGGTGAGGCCGACCACGATGTTCAGGCCGAGCGCCACGGTGGCGAAGATCAGGATGTTGACGCCGACGTTGGCGTTGTGGTCGTTGGTCTGGGTGAGCGGGAAGAGCGCGGCGGCGACGAAGCCGGCGGCCGTGCCGAACGCCCGGTTGCGGGCGGCGATCCGGGAGACCCGTTCGAACAGCCCGGACTTCACCCAGGTGCCGGCGGCGCAGCCGGTGGTGATCAGGAAGCCGACGAAGAGCTCGCCGTACTCGGTGTCGATGGCGTAGGTGAAGACGGCCAGCCCGAGCGCGGTCAGGCCGGTGACCAGCAGGCGCTCCTGCCACGGGTTGAGCGGGCCGGTCTCGGCGGCGGGGTGCCGGTCGCCGGGCAGGGCGAGCGAGCCGAACAGCGCGGGCAGCACGGCGAGGCCGGCGACCACGCCGCCGGTGGTCAGGTTGACCAGGCCGTTCAGCTCGACGGTGATCGCGATCAGGGTGAACCAGGTGGTGGCGAGGGCGGTCAGGGCGAGCCCGCGCAGCGGTCCGGTGTGGCCGGTGGGGGCCAGTGCCCGCAGGCCCGGCACCTGGTAGGCGGCGAGTGCCTGGAGGAGCAGCAGCAGGCCGGCGGCGACGGTGAGCCACTGCAGGCCGCCGGGGTAGCCGGAGACGGTGAGGTCGCCGGGGAACCGGTCGGTCCAGGTCCAGGAGAGCCAGGCGGAGGCGATGGTGAGCACGGCGCCGCCGGCGACCAGGGCGCGGGCGACCGGGGCCGGGACGAGGCCTTCGAGGCGGGTGAGGGTGCGGGCGGCGGTGGCCCGCAGCTCGGCGGTGGTGGTCATCGGTGTTCCTCCGTCCTCAGGCCCGGTCCGCTACGCGTTCGCCGAGCAGGCCTTGTGGCCGCAGCAGCAGCACCAGGATCAGCAGCACGAAGGCCCAGACGTCGGCCCAACTGCCGCCGCCGAGCTGGTGCATGCCGGGGACGTCGGCGATGTAGGCGGTGGCGAGGGTCTCGGCGAGGCCGAGCACCAGGCCGCCGAGCATGGCGCCGTAGATGTTGCCGATGCCGCCGAGGACGGCGGCGGTGAACGCCTTGAGGCCGGCCTCGAAGCCCATGTCGTACTGCACCTGGCCGTAGCGCAGGCCGTAGCAGACGGCGGCGACGGCGGCGAACACCGCGCCGATGGCGAAGGCGGTGGCGATGATCCGGTTGGTGTCGATGCCCATCAGCTGGGCGGTGTCCGGGTCCTGGGCGGTGGCCTGCATGGCGCGGCCGGTGCGGGACTTCTGGACGAAGAAGGCCAGCAGGACCATGCAGATCGGCGCGGCCAGCACGGTGAACAGGTCACCGGACTGCACGTGCACCGAGCCGATGTTCCAGGGGCCGGCCTTGAGTTGGGGGAAGACCCGGGCGCTGGTGGCGTTGGGGTAGAGGTTGTGCACGGCCTGCTGGAGCGCCAGCGAGAGGCCGATGGCGGCGATCAGCGGGGCGAGCCGGGGCGCGTTGCGCAGCGGCCGGTAGGCGAACCGTTCGGCGCCGAGCGCGATCAGCACCGAGGTGATCACGCCGCCGATCAGCATCAGCGGCAGGGCCAGCCAGAGGCTGGTGCCGTGCGGCAGGACCAGCCAGACGGTGAGGGCGCCGAAGCCTCCGGTCATGAAGATCTCGCCGTGGGCGAAGTTGATGAGCTGCACGATGCCGTAGACCATCGTGTAGCCGATGGCGATGAGCCCGTAGGTGGACCCAAGGAAAAGGCCGTTGGCGAGTTGTTGCGGCAGGGTGTGCACCGCGTCCTCCATGTCGCTGTGCTGGCGTCTCGGTCGTGGTGGGACGCGGGGCCGCACGCGTGGGACGGGCCCCGGCGGTCGGCCGGGAGGTCCCCTGGGTGCGGCCCCGGGACGGGCGTCGGTCAGCCGGTGTAGGAGCCGGTCTTGACCGACACCCACTTGCCGGACTTGACCTGGTAGACCGTCAACTGCTTGTCGGTGGTGTCGCCGTACTGGTCGAAGGAGACGTGGCCGGCGATGCCGTCGAAGTCGGCGTTCTGCACGCCGGTCACCACCTGGGCGCGGGTCGGCAGGGTCTTGCCGCCGGAGCCCATCGACTTGCCGATCGACTTGATGATGGCCAGGGCCGCGTCGTACGAGTAGCCGCCGTAGGTGCCGTAGTCACCGGGGTACTTGGCGGCCTTGTACTTGGCGACGAAGTCCTGGGCGCTGGGCAGGGTGTCGACCGGGATGCCGACGGAGGTGGCCAGGTCGCCCTCGGCCTCGGTGCCGGCGGTGGTGATGTAGGTCGCGGAGTAGATGCCGTCGCCGCCCATCAGCGGGATGTTGGCGCCGGCGTCCTTGAGCTGCTTGGTGATCAGCTGGGCCTCGTCGTACTGGCCGCCGTAGTAGAGCATGTCGGCGCCGGAGTTCTTGATCTTCGTGACCAGGGTGGAGAAGTCCTTGTCCCCGGTGTTCACGTGGTCGGTGCCGGCGATCGAGCCGCCGTCCTTGGTGAAGGAGCTCTGGAAGATCGAGGCCAGGCCGGCGCCGTAGTCCTGCTTGTCGTCGACCACGAAGGCCTTGCGCTTGCCGGCCGTGTCGTAGGCGTACTGGGCGGCGAAGGCGCCCTGCAGCGCGTCGGTGGTGGCGGTGCGGAAGTAGGTCTTGAACGGGCGCACCTTGTTGCCGCTGGCCCAGTTGGGGCCCTGGGTGAGCGCCGGGTTGGTGTTGGAGGGCGAGATCTCGACCAGGTCGGCGGTCTGGAAGACCTGCTGCATCGACTGCGCCACACCGGAGTTGAGCGGGCCGATCACGCCGAGCACGCTGGAGTCGCCGACCAGGGCGGTGGCGTTCTGCTGGCCGATGCCGGGCTGGGCCTGGTCGTCCAGGGCCTTCACCTTGAACTTCACGCCGGGCACGGTGTTGTTCTTGTTGGCGTCGTCCACGGCGATCTGCACGCCGTACTGGATGCCCAGGCCGGTGGCGGAGTTCTGGCCGGAGAGCGGGGCGTCCACGCCGATGGTGACGGTGAGGTCGCCGCTGGAGGAGCTGCCGCCGCTGCTGCCGCCGCGAGACCCGCACGCGGTGACGGTGAGGGCCCCGGTCAGGGCGACGCTGAGGACGAGCAGTGAACGATGGCGCACGAGGGTCCCCTTCATGGACTGGCGGTGACTGGCCGTGACTCTAGAGCGCCGGAACCGATGGGGGCAGGGGTGTGCTCCTGCTGTGATTCTTCTGTTATGAGCGCCGCATGCCAATCTTCCGAATACTGGACAGTTGGCCTCGACAGTGCCCGATCGGGCAGTCCGATTGCGCTTGAAGATCGCTCAAGTCACCAAAAAACAGAGGTAGTAGACGATCCGTCCGATCAACGGACGGCAATGTCCGGGCCGATCGAATCGGGCGATCTTGTCCGTAATGCGGACATGCGGGAGTGCGGGAGGGGCTTTCGCGGGCCTTGTGGGCAAGCTGCGCGCGCCCCGGGCAGATTGCCGAGACATTACGCAGCGTTACAGCTGAGGAAACTGGTTCCGGTTCTCGCCGCGCTGCCCCGAAAAGCACGGCGCCCCCTCGTCGGCCAGACCTGCCCAACGGGGGCGGCGGCCAAACGGAGGGGGCGCGATGGGCGCAAGGGTGCGTGAGGGGCGCGCTGGTGCACGGCGGGCCCGGCCGGGCCCGCCGCGGTGCTACAGGTCGCGCAGCGCGCAGGTCAGCCGGCAGCTGGTGATCCGGCGGCCGGTGTCGTCGGTGACCGCGATCTCGTAGGTGGCGGCGGTGCGCCCCTTGTAGACGGCGGTCGCCACCCCCGTCACCAGCCCCGAGGTGGCCGAGCGGTGGTGGGTGACGTTCAGGTCCACGCCGACCGCGTACCGGCCCGGACCGGCGTGCAGCATCGCCCCTATCGAGCCGAGCGTCTCGGCCAGCGCCGCCGAGGCGCCGCCGTGCAGCAGCCCGTACGGCTGCTGGTTGCCCTCCACCGGCATCGTCCCGACCACCCGGTCCGCCGAGGCCTCCGCGATCCGGATGCCCATCTTGTCGCCCAGGGCGCCGCCGGAGAAGGTGCTGGGCTCCACGCCGAGCTTGGCGAAGTGCTCCACCACGTCCTGCGGAAGGTCCAGCACCACGGGGCCGCCGTCCGCGGCGGGCTGCTCGGGCTGCTCGGTCATCGGGGTTCACTCCTGCCGGTCGAGGGAGGCCGCGGCGCACGGCCTTTCGTGATCGTACGGGCGAGTAGGTGCGCGGGGCCCGCTGGGTGCTGTCGTGGCTGGTCGGTGATGTCGGTACCGCCGCCTAGGATCGGGGACGGCAGTCGGAATCGGCAGGAACGGACGTGGACGTGGCTACGCAGAGTGCGGCAAAGGGCGCGGGCAGTACGGGTGCGTCGGGGGCCCGCCCCCGGCTGATGCTGCTCGACGGGCATTCCCTCGCCTATCGGGCCTTCTACGCGCTGCCGGTGGAGAACTTCAACACCTCGACCGGTCAGCCCACCAACGCGGTCTACGGCTTCGCCTCGATGGTCGCCAACACCGTGCGGGACGAGGCGCCGACCCACCTCGCGGTCGCCTTCGACGTCTCCCGCAAGACCTTCCGCTCCGCCGAGTTCCCCGACTACAAGGCCAACCGGGCCACCACCCCGGACGAGTTCCGCAGCCAGATCGGCCTGATCGGCGAGCTGCTGGACGCGATGAGCGTGCCCCGGATGGCGATCGAGGGCTTCGAGGCCGACGACGTCATCGCCACCCTGGCCACCGCCGCCGAGGCGGCCGGCTTCGACGTGCTGATCGTCACCGGCGACCGCGACTCGCTGCAGCTGGTCACCGACCACGTCACCGTGCTCTACCCGACCAAGGGCGTCTCCGAGCTGACCCGCTACACCCCCGAGAAGGTCGCCGAGAAGTACGGGGTGACGCCCCGTCAGTACCCCGACCTGGCCGCGCTGCGCGGCGACCCGTCGGACAACCTGCCCGGCATCCCCGGCGTCGGCGAGAAGACCGCCGCCAAGTGGGTCAACCAGTTCGGCTCCTTCGAGGAGTTGGTCGGCCGGGCCGACGAGGTCAAGGGCAAGATCGGCGAGAAGCTCCGGGAGCACCTGGACTCGGTCAAGCGCAACCGGGTGCTCACCGAGCTGGTCCGGGACGTCGAACTGCCGCTCGGCGTCGAGGACCTGGGCCGCACCCCGTTCGACCGCGAGGCGGTCGGCACGCTGATGGAGACGCTGGAGTTCCGCAACCCCAACTTCCGCGAGCGGATCTACAACCTGGACCCGGGCGCCGCCGCCGAGGCCGCCGAGGTGGCCGCCGCCCCCGGCATCGAGGTGGCCGGCGAACTGCTCACCGAGCCCGGCGCGTTGGCCGGCTGGCTGGACGAGCACACGGCGGGCGGCGACCGCGTGGCGCTCGCCTCGGTCTACGACTGGGCGCTGGGCAGCGGCGAGGTGCGCGAGGTCGCGCTCGCCACCGCCGAGACCGCCGCCTGGTTCGACCCGGCCCAGCTCGCCGAGGCCGACGAGCAGGCCTTCGCCGGCTGGCTCGCCGACCCGAAGCGCCCCAAGGCGCTGCACATCGCCAAGCAGGTGATGCGCGCCTTCGCCGAGCGCGGCTGGACGGTCAACGGCGTCGCCCAGGACACCGCGCTCGCCGCCTACCTGGAGAAGCCCGGCCGGCGCACCTTCACCCTGGAGGTGCTCGCCGAGGAGTACCTGGGCCGCTCGCTCACCCCGGCCGCCGCCGCGGAGAGCGGCCAGCTCGCCTTCGACGCGCCCGAGGAGGACCCGACCGCCGGCGCCCAGGCGCTGATGGTCGAGGCCCGCACCGTGCTCGACCTGGCCGAGCTCTTCGACACCCGGCTCGCCGAGGTCGGCGCCGTCGAGCTGATGCACGACATGGAGCTGCCGATCGCCGCGCTGCTGGCCCGGATGGAGCGCACCGGCATCGCCGCCGACCGCGACTGGCTGGACTCGCTGGAGAAGCAGTTCGCCACCGAGATCCAGCGGGTCGTCGAGGAGGCGCACGCCGCCGCCGGCCACCCCTTCAACCTCGGCTCGCCCAAGCAGCTCCAGGAGATCCTCTTCGGCGAGCTGAACCTGCCGAAGACCAAGAAGATCAAGACCGGCTACACCACCGACGCCGACGCGCTCACCTGGCTGGCCACCCAGACCGACAACGAGCTGCCGGTCATCCTGCTGCGCCACCGCGACCAGGCCAAGCTGCGCACCACCGTCGAGGGCCTGCTCAAGACGGTCTCGCCGCAGGGCCGGATCCACACCACCTTCAACCAGATGGTCGCCGCCACCGGTCGGCTCTCCTCGCAGGACCCGAACCTGCAGAACATCCCCGTCCGCACCGAGGAGGGCCGGCTGATCCGCCGCGCCTTCGTGGTCGGCGCGGGCTACGAGTCGCTGCTCACCGCCGACTACTCGCAGATCGAACTGCGGATCATGGCCCACCTCTCCGAGGACGAGGCGCTGATCGAGGCCTTCGCCAGCGGCGAGGACCTGCACACCACCGTCGCCTCCTCGGTCTTCCAGGTCGCCGCCGCCGAGGTCGACGCCGAGATGCGCCGCAAGATCAAGGCGATGTCCTACGGCCTGGCCTACGGCCTCTCCGCCTACGGCCTCTCGCAGCAGCTCGGCATCAAGCCGAACGAGGCGCAGGGCCTGATGGACACCTACTTCGAGCGGTTCGGCGGCGTGCGCGACTACCTGCACCGGGTGGTCGAGGAGGCCCGCGCCACGGGGTACACCGAGACCCTGCTCGGCCGCCGCCGCTACCTGCCCGACCTGACCAGCGACAACCGCCAGCGCCGCGAGATGGCCGAGCGGATGGCGCTCAACGCCCCGGTGCAGGGCTCGGCGGCCGACATCGTCAAGATCGCCATGCTCCGGGTGGACGAGGCCCTCACCGCGGCCGGCCTGACCTCCCGGATGCTGCTCCAGGTGCACGACGAAATCGTCCTCGAACTCGCCCCCGGCGAGCGCGAGCAGGTCGAGTCCCTGGTCCGCGACCAGATGGCCGGCGCCTACGCGCTGCGCGCCCCGCTGGACGTCTCGGTGGGCGTCGGCGCGAACTGGGAGGCGGCGGCGCACTGACGGTGCCGTGACGACGGGCCGGGCTCCGGGTGGAGCCCGGCCCGTCGGCGTGTCCTCACCTGCGCGGGTTGGTCCGCTTCGTCGGCTCCGCCGTGGTCGGGTCCTCCGGCCAGGGGTGGCGGGGGTAGCGGCCGCGCAGGTCGGCGCGGACGGCGCGGTAGCCGGTGGCCCAGAAGGAGGCGAGGTCGCCGGTGACGGCGGCCGGGCGGCCGGCGGGGGAGAGCAGGTGGACGGTGAGCGGTACCCGGCCGCCGGCCAGCCGGGGGGTGTCGGTCCAGCCGAAGAGCTCCTGCAGCTTGACCGCGAGGACGGGGTGGTCGGCCGTGTAGTCCACCCGGATCCGGGAGCCGCTCGGCACCGTGATCCGCTCCGGCGCCAGTTCGTCCAGCCGGCCCGCCTCGCCGGTGGCCCAGGGCAGCAGCCGGCCGAGGGCGGCCGTGGTGTCGATCCGCTGCAGGTCGGCCCGGCGGCGGGCCCGGGAGAGCTCCGGCTCCAGCCAGCGGTCGGCCGCCGCGAGCAGCGCCGGGTCGCTGACGTCCGGCCAGGGCTCGCCCAACTCGCGGTGCAGGAAGGCCAGCCGGAGCCGCAGGGCGCGCCCGGCCTCGGTCCACCGGAGCAGGGCACAGACGCCCTCGGCGGCCAGGCCGTCCAGCAGCGCGGCCCGCACCAGCGCCGGGTCGGGGTGGGCCAGGGCGGCCACCTCCAGTTCGACGGCGCCCAGCGCGGTGACCCGGCGGGCCGTCAGCTCCCCGCGCCCCCAGTGCACCTCCTCACGGTCCGTCAGCAGGTGGGCGGCGGCGGTCCGGGCGGTCTGCTCGTCCAGCACGGCCGCGCGCCGGATCCGCGCGGTGGGCGCGCCGGCCGGCCGGTCCGCGACCGCGACGGCCAGCCAGGGCGCGCCACCGAGCGCCGAGCCGGCCGCCGTCTCGCCGGCCGTGCCGGAGGCCATCAGGTACCCGGCCGGCGCGCCGGGCTCGGGGCGCGGCGCGCGGGCCCGGGCCACCCGCTCGGGGTGGGCGAGGGCCACCACCAGGCCGGCGGCGGCCGCGTCGTCGAGCGAGGTGGCGGGGTGCTCGGAGAGCTGTCCCAGCAGCCGCCGGGTCTCGTCCCGCCAGCGGGCGCGGTACGCCGGTTCGCCACCACCGCGCACGGTGCGCCAGATCGCCGCCAGGTCGTCCCCGGCCGTCCTGGGTGGCTCCTCGGAGAGCAGCGCCACCAGCTCCGCCGCCCGGCGCGCGCCGACCAGCGGTGCGCCGTCGTGCAGGGCGCGGGCCAGCCGCGGGTGCAGGCCGGTGCGCGCCAGCAGGCGACCGCGCTCGGTGGCGCGCCCGGTCGCGTCCACCGCGCCGAGCGCCGCCAGGGTCTGCCGGGCGGCCGCCAGCGCACCGGCCGGCGGCGGGTCGAGCAGCGCCAGGCCGCTCGCGTCCGGCGAGCCCCAGCAGGCGGCCTGGAGCGCGAACGGCGCCAGGTCGGCGAGCGCGATCTCCGGGGCGGGGAAGGCCGGCGCCAGCGCGTCCGCCGCCTCCGGCCAGCAGCGGTAGACCACCCCGGGCGCCTCCCGCCCGGCCCGGCCGGCCCGCTGCCGCCCGGCCGCCAGCGAGGCCCGCACGGTGACCAGGGCGCTGAGCCCGCGCGCGTGGTCGGTGCGCGGCTCCCGGGCCAGCCCGGCGTCCACCACGATCCGCACCCCGGGCACGGTCAGCGAGGACTCGGCGACCGAGGTGGACAGGATCACCCGGCGCCGGGTGCCGGCGCCCAGCGCCGCGTCCTGCACCGCCGCCGGCGCCTGCCCGTGCAACTGGAGCAGCTCGGCCGGTGCCCCCTCCAGCAGCCGGGCGACCCGCGCGATCTCGCCGACCCCGGGCAGGAAGCAGAGCAGGTCGCCGTCGGCCTCCCCGAGCGCCCGCCGCACGGTCGCCGCGACGTGCTCCAGCAGCGCCGCGTCCACCCGGGTGCCCTGCGGCGGCCGGACCGCGCGCGGTGGCGGCGCCCAGACCACCTCGACCGGGTGCGCGCTCGCCTCGGCCGTCACCACCGGTGCGCCGCCGAGCAGTTCGGCCCAGGCGGCGGTGTCCGAGGTGGCCGAGGCGACCAGCAGCCGCAGCTCGGGCCGCAGCGCCGCCCGCACGTCCAGCAGGAAGGCGAGCGCGGTGTCGGCGTCCAGGTGCCGCTCGTGGCACTCGTCCAGCAGCACCGCGTCGACCCCGGGCAGCTCCGGGTCGCGCTGCAGCCGCTGCAGCAGCACGCCGGTGGTGACCACCTCCACCACCGTGCCCGGGCCCACCAGGCGCTCGCCGCGCACCGTGTAGCCGACCAGGTCCCCCACCTTCGAGCCCAGCAGCCAGGCCATCCGGCGGGCCGCCGCCCGCACCGCGAGCCGGCGCGGCTCGGCCACCAGCACCCGGCGCGGCTCGCCGCCCTCCGCCAGCAGTCCGGCCAGCGCGAGCGGCACCAGGGTGGTCTTGCCGGTGCCGGGCGGCGCGGCGAGCACGGCCGTGCCGGCCCGGTCGAGGGCCTCGGCGAGCGCGGGCAGCGCGGAGCGGATCGGCAGGTCGAGCGGGATGCGGGTGGTCACCTGGTCACAGTATTCAGATTCGGCGGGGCTCAGGCCGGGCGGGGCTCAGCCCCGGCGGGCCACGAAGATCGCCGTCCCCGGCAGGTGCCGGCCGCGCAGCGGGCTCCACGGACCCCAGGCCTCGGTCAGCCGGTTCGGCCACTCCGGCTCCACCAGGTCGAGCAGGGTGAAGCCGGCCGCCACCAGCTCGCGCACCCGGTCGCCCACGGTGCGGTGGTGCTCGACGTAGGTCGCCCGGCCGTTCGCGTCCTGCTCCACGTACGGGGTGCGGTCGAAGTAGGAGGAGGTGGCGGTCAGGCCCTCCGGCCCGGGCTCGTCCGGGAAGGCCCAGCGGATCGGGTGGGTCACCGAGAAGACCCAGCGCCCGCCCGGCTTCAGCACCCGGTGCACCTCGCGCATCAGCCGGGCGGTGTCGGCGCTGAACGGCACCGCGCCGTAGGCCGAGCAGGCCAGGTCGAAGGCGCCGTCGGCGAACGGCAGCTGCTCGCCGTCGGCCTGCACCACCGGGACCGGGGCGGTGCCGCGCTGCTCGTCGATCCGCCGGGAGTGCTGGAGCTGGCGCAGCGAGATGTCCAGCGCCACCGGGAGGGCGCCCCGGGCGGCCAGCCAGCGCGAGCACTGCGCGGCGCCCGCGCCTATCTCCAGCACCCGCCGCCCGGCCAGCTCCGCGGTCGGGCCGAGCAACTGGGCCGCGGCCTCGTCCAGGCCCTCCGGGCACCAGGTGAACCGGTCGTCGCCGAGGAACTCGCCGTGCTCCTCCTGGTACTCGTCGGCGTTGCGGTCCCACCACTGCCGGCTGGCCCGGCTGCTCTCCTCGGCCGCAGCGGGCCGGCGCAGCGCGAGCTCGTCGTCGTCGGGGGTGGTGTCCAGAGTCATGGCCGGCCTCGCGTAGGCTAGGGGTTGCGGAAAGCGCCGCTGCGTGGAACCTCACGCGGTGGCATCCGGGGATTCAGGTCCCGGCAGCTGCCGCCCCGCGCCGAGTCCTGGCGGTCCCGGTGCGTGCGCAGTTGGAGGATATGGCCTGATCCGTACCTGCCTGTGCCGGTCTCACTGTCTTCGACGTTGACCGTGCCCGGGTGTCCCCGTATGCTACAAGTTGCGCTGCGGGCCTGCGCGCCTCGGACGGAGCAGGTCGCGCTCGCATCTGTCGAAGACCCCACGGGCTTTTCGGTGGGAGCGAATACGGGCCCCCGCGTGGCATTACCTACGACTTCATGTCCGTACCGGAGCCCTTTTCCTAATGACGAGCCCCACCGACACCTCTGTCAGCACCACCCCGCAGGTCGCGGTCAACGACATCGGCGACGCGGAAGCCTTCCTCGCGGCGATCGACGAGACCATCAAGTACTTCAACGATGGCGACATCGTCGAGGGCATCATCGTGAAGGTCGACCGTGACGAGGTGCTCCTCGACATCGGTTACAAGACCGAGGGCGTCATTCCGTCCCGCGAGCTCTCGATCAAGCACGACGTCGACCCGCACGAGGTCGTCTCCGTCGGTGACGAGATCGAGGCCCTGGTCCTCCAGAAGGAGGACAAGGAGGGTCGTCTGATCCTGTCCAAGAAGCGCGCCCAGTACGAGCGCGCCTGGGGCACGATCGAGAAGATCAAGGAAGAGGACGGGATCGTCACCGGTACCGTCATCGAGGTCGTCAAGGGTGGTCTCATCCTCGACATCGGCCTGCGCGGCTTCCTCCCCGCCTCCCTGGTCGAGATGCGCCGCGTGCGCGACCTCCAGCCCTACGTGGGCAAGGAGCTCGAGGCCAAGATCATCGAGCTGGACAAGAACCGCAACAACGTGGTCCTGTCCCGCCGTGCCTGGCTGGAGCAGACCCAGAGCGAGGTCCGCCAGACCTTCCTCACCACCCTGCAGAAGGGCCAGGTGCGCTCCGGCGTCGTCTCCTCCATCGTCAACTTCGGTGCCTTCGTGGACCTGGGTGGCGTGGACGGCCTGGTGCACGTCTCCGAGCTGTCCTGGAAGCACATCGACCACCCGTCCGAGGTCGTCGAGGTCGGCCAGGAGGTCACCGTCGAGGTTCTCGACGTTGACATGGACCGCGAGCGCGTCTCCCTGTCGCTGAAGGCGACCCAGGAGGACCCGTGGCAGCAGTTCGCCCGGACCCACCAGATCGGTCAGGTCGTCCCGGGTAAGGTCACCAAGCTGGTTCCGTTCGGTGCGTTCGTCCGCGTGGACGAGGGCATCGAGGGCCTGGTCCACATCTCCGAGCTGGCCGAGCGCCACGTGGAGATCCCGGAGCAGGTCGTCCAGGTCGGCGACGAGATCTTCGTCAAGGTCATCGACATCGACCTGGAGCGCCGCCGGATCAGCCTGTCGCTCAAGCAGGCCAACGAGTCGCTCGGTGCCGACCCGGCTTCGGTCGAGTTCGACCCGACCCTCTACGGCATGGCTGCGTCCTACGACGACGCGGGCAACTACATCTACCCGGAGGGCTTCGACCCCGAGGCGAACGACTGGCTGCCCGGCTTCGAGAAGCAGCGTGAGGAGTGGGAGCGCCAGTACGCCGAGGCGCAGGCCCGCTTCGAGCAGCACCAGGCCCAGGTCATCAAGAGCCGCGAGGCCGACGCCGAGGCCGCTGCCGAGGGTGGCGACGCTGTTGCCGCCGCCGCCGGTGGCAACTACTCGTCCTCCTCGGACGAGGGCGCCGGCGCCCTCGCCTCGGACGAGGCCCTGGCCGCCCTGCGCGAGAAGCTGGCCGGCGGCCAGAGCTGAGCTCGCACAGCGGTAGCTGAATAGCTGCACAACAGTGGGCCCCACCCGGGATTCCGGGTGGGGCCCACTGCGTTCCCGGACACTCCGGCAAGATCATCGGTCCGTGTGCGGACGGTCCTTGATTCACTGCGGATGGCTCTGTGACGAGGGGCTCATTCCGTTTTTATGGGTCTTTTAGGGCCAAACACCTAGCTTGGGAGGAGTCGCCCGACGGGTTCCGCCCGTCCCGAACGCTAGGCAGATCCGCTTGATGCGCCTCGTTGCCACCCCCCGCACCCCCGCCACCGCGGCCCCCGGCCGCCTCGCCGCCCTGGGCCGTGCCTGCCGGCGGCACCGACGGTGGGTGCTGGCCTTCTGGGTGGCCGTGCTCGCGCTCGGCGTGCTGATCGGCGGCCGGGTCTTCGAGGGCTCGGTCACCCACACCGCCTCCGGCGGCGCCGAATCCGCCCAGGGCACCTCGGTGGTCGCCGCCGCCGACCCCTCGGCCGGCTCCATCACCGCCGTGGTCGCCGGGCCGCCGGTGGACGACCCCGCCGTGCGCACCGCCGTCACCGGTGCCGCGCAGGACATCGCCAAACTGCCGGGCGTGCTCTCGGTCTCCGACGCCTACCAGGGCGGGCAGGCGGCCGCGCTGACCTCGGCCAGCGGGAACAGCAGCCTGGTCGACGTCCGGATGACCGACGCCTCCACCACCGCCCAGCAGCAGGCGGTCAGCCACCGGCTGACCGGGATCCAGGCGCCCGGCACCCACGTCACCGTCGGCGGTGACCTGGTGGTGCAGAACGAGATCAAGGCGCAGACCCAGTCCGACACCACCTTCGGCGAGATCGTCACGCTGCCGCTGACCCTGGTGGTGATGGTCCTGGTCTTCGGGGGGCTGGCCGCGGCCAGCCTGCCGGTGATCGGCGCCGTCGCCTCGGTGGGCGGCGCGCTGCTGGCGATGTTCGGGTTCAGCCGGATCATGGACCTGGACACCTCGGTGCTGCCGATCGCCACCGTGCTCGGCCTCGGCCTGTCGATCGACTACGCGCTGCTGATGGTCAACCGGTTCCGGGAGGAACGCGGGCGGGGCGCCGGGCTGGACGAGGCGATCGAGCGCACCGCCGCCACCGCCGGGCGCACCGTCGCCTTCTCCGGGCTCACCGTGGCCGTCGCGCTCAGCGGACTCTTCGTCTTCACCAGCCCCGTCTTCTCGGCCGTGGCCGCGGCCGGCGTCAGCGTGGTGGTGATCGCCGTGCTGGCCGCGCTCACCCTGGTGCCCGCGCTGCTCGGCTTCGCCGGGCACCGGATCAAGCCGCCCAAGCAGCGCACCCCGGACGAGGGCTTCTTCGCCCGCACCGTCCGGCTGGTGCAGCGCCGGGCGGTACCGGTGGCGCTGGTCTGCGTGGCGCTGCTGATGGCCGCCGGCGCGCCGTTCCTCGGCGCCGACATGAGGTCCACCGGCGTCGCCGCGCTGCCGACCAGCTCGGCCGGCCGCCAGGTGGCCGACACGATCACGGCCGACTTCCCGCAGGCCGCGCCGGCCCCGGTGACCGTCGTGGTGCAGGGCAGCGAGCAGGCCGCCGCGCAGTACGCGGACCAGGTGGTCGCCAAGCTGCCGGGCGTGTCCGGGGTGCGGGCGGTGCAGGAGGTCAGCCCGCAGGTGAGCACCATCGACGTGCTGGTGCACGGCGACCCGCAGGGCGCGCAGGCCAAGCAGGTGGTCGGCGAGCTGCGCGACCACCGGGGCGGGCTGACGACCTACGTGACCGGGGACGCGGCCAGCGTGGTGGACTTCCAGCACGAGCTGATCAGCCGGGGCCCGTGGGCCTTCGGGCTGGTCGCGGTCGGCACGCTGGTGCTGCTCTTCCTGATGACCGGCTCGGTGGTGATGCCGGTCAAGGCGCTGCTGATGAACGTGCTCTCGCTGGGCTGCTCGCTCGGCGCGCTGACCCTGGTGTTCCAGCACGGCTGGTTCTCCGGGCTGCTCGGCTTCACCCCGACCGGGGGGTTGGAGACCTTCGTCCCGGTGCTGGTCTTCGCCTTCGCGTTCGGGCTGTCGATGGACTACGAGGTCTTCCTGCTGGCCCGGATCAAGGAGCTGAAGGACCAGGGGTACGGCTGCAAACAGGCCGTCCAGGTGGGCCTGCAGCAGAGCGGACGGATCATCACCTCGGCCGCGCTGCTGATGGTGATCGTCTTCGCCGGGTTCGCGGCCGGGCAGATGCTGATGGTCAAGGAGATGGGCATCGCGCTGGCGGTGGCCGTCGCGGTGGACGCCACGCTGGTGCGCTGCCTGCTGGTGCCGGCCGCGATGTCGTTCTTCGGCGAGTTCAACTGGTGGGCGCCGGCCCCGCTGAAGCGGCTCTACCGGCGGTACGGGCTGCGCGAGCACGTGGAACTGCCGCCGCTGGAGGCGGAGGCGTCCGGTGCGGCCGTGCCGGCGCCGCGCACGCCGGTGGTGGCCGGGCGCGCGGCGGCGATGGGGGTCCCCCCGGCCGGAGGCTGGGGGCAGCTGTGAGGGTCCGGTCGGTCAGCCGCCGTTGACGCAGGCGTTGCCGAAGTCGGAGTTCAGGGCGGCGGCCACGTCGCCGCTGGCGCAGGCGGCGGCGCTGCCGGCACCGGCGAGCAGCAGGCCGCAGAGCGCGGCGGCGACGAGCAGGGAGTTGCGCAGGGAGGCGGTCACGGTTCTCTTCCCTCGGTCCTTCGGGCGATCGGTCGGTGGAGCGACCTGGACAACGCGCGCGGCGGCGGAAGGTGTCGGATCCCGGACGAACGGTCGGCGGAGGTCGGGCCCGGGTCAGACGATCCGGCGCAGCAGCGGGACCGCCCGGGCGAGCAGCCGGCGCTCCTCGGCGTTCAGTTCGCGTTCGATCGCGGCCGCCATGACGTCCTCGCGCCGGCGCCGCTGCTCCTGGAGCACGGCGGTGCCGGCCTCGGTCGCGTGCAGCACCAGCTTGCGGCCGTCGGTCGGGTGCGGCTCCTGGCGGATCAGCCCGGCCTCGCGCAGCTGGGACACCGTGCGGGCCATCGACTGGTGCCGGACCCGCTGACGGTCGGCCAGTTCGGCGGTGGTGTGCGGGCCCTCACGGACCAGCAGGCCGAGTGCGGCGGCCTGCGGCTGGGGGAGCGCGGACTCCGTGTCCCGCAGGTGGCGGACCAGCTCGCCGATGGTGGTGCGCAGCTCGGTGGCGAGCCGGAGCGGGTCGGGGTCGGTGCTCATGGGGGTCACTCTACCCAGGTCGTATACAGCGCAGCTGTGCAGTTCCGCTGGGTAGGTCCGCGTGGCGGGACGGGGGGATAGGCTGCCGCCATGCGGAAGATCGGACTCACGGGCGGCATCGGGGCGGGCAAGAGCGCCGTCTCCAAGCTGCTGGTCTCCTACGGCGCGGTGCTGGTGGACTCCGACCTGATCTCGCGCGAGGTGGTGGCCCCCGGCACGCCCGGGCTGGCCGCCGTGGTCGCCGAGTTCGGCGCGGGGGTGCTGGCCGCCGACGGGTCGCTGGACCGGCCCGCGCTCGGTGCCGTGGTCTTCGCCGACCCCGAGCGGCTGAAGGCGCTGAACGCGATCGTCCACCCGCTGGTCCGGCAGCGCTCCGCCGAGTTGGAGGCCGCCGCCGCGCCGGACGCCGTGGTGGTGCACGACGTGCCGCTGCTCGCCGAGAACGGGCTGGCCCCGCTCTACGACCGGGTCGTGGTGGTGGACGCGGACGAGGAGGTGCGGCTGGACCGGCTGGTCCGGCTGCGCGGCATGGCCGAGTCCGAGGCCCGCTCGCGGATGGCCGCCCAGGCCTCCCGGGAACAGCGGCTGGCGGTGGCCGATCTGGTGGTGGCGAACAACGGCACGCTGGAGGAGCTGGAGCAGCGGGTCAGGGCGGTCTGGGAGCAGCTCACCGGGGCGCGTTGAGGCACGGTTCGGTGAACTGCCGTGCCGAAAGGGACAAAAGGGCGCGAAGCACGCGAACGCGCCGGTTGTAGCGAGGTTGTTACGAGCACGGGGGACCCCCGGACGGTTTTCCCACAATCGGACCGTACTCTGCTGACGTGAAGTCAAAGAATTCAACCCGTGTCCGCGGCCCGATCGCGCTCACCGCACTGAGCATCCGCTTCCTGCTGGTGAGCGGAACCGCCGGTGTGCTGCTGGCCGGCATGGCGTTGCCGTTCGTCGGGGGAGTCGGGCTCGGGGCCAAGGCGGCCGCCGACGGCTTCGAGAGCCTGCCCGACGACTTCAAGGCCCCGCCGCTGTCCCAGGCCTCGTCGATCTACGACGCCTCCGGCAACCTGATAGCCATGGCCTACGACCGCGACCGCACCGTGGTTCCGGCCGACCAGATCTCGCCGCTGGTCCGCAAGGCGCTGGTGGACATCGAGGACAACCGGTTCTACCAGCACGGCGCGATCGACCCCAAGGGCATCGCGCGTGCGCTGAGCAACAACGCCGGCGGCGGTGGCACCCAGGGCGCCTCGACGCTGACCCAGCAGTACGTGAAGAACGTCTTCGTGGACGAGGCCGGCGACGACCCGGCCAAGGTCGCCGAGGCGCAGCGGCAGACCGTCGGCCGCAAGCTCCAGGAGATGCGCTACGCCATCGGCGTGGAGAAGACCCTGACCAAGGACCAGATCCTCACCAACTACCTGAACATCACCTTCTTCGGTGAGCAGGCGTACGGCGTCGAGGCGGCCTCCGAGCGGTACTTCAGCGTGCACGCCAGCCAGCTGTCCCTGCCGCAGGCCGCGCTGCTGGCCGGCATCGAGCAGTCGCCGACCAACTACGACCCGATCCTGCACAAGGACGCGGCCAAGGAGCGGCGCGACACCGTCCTGAAGAAGATGGCCCAGTACGGCAGCATCTCGCAGGCCGACGCGGACGCGGCGATCAAGACCGACATCCAGCTCACCGTCAGCCGGCCGCAGCAGGGCTGCATCACCGCCAAGAACGGCGAGGGTTTCTTCTGCGACTACGTGAAGAAGCTGGTGCTCAGCCAGCCGGCCTTCGGCGCCACGGCGGCGGACCGGCAGGCGCTGTGGAGCCGCGGCGGCCTGCAGATCCACACCACCCTGGACCCCAAGTCGCAGGACGCGCTGAACAAGTCGCTCTCCACCCAGACCAAGACGACGGACACGCCGGTCGCGGTGATGACCATGGTGCAGCCCGGCACCGGCAAGATCCTGGCGATGGGTCAGAGCCGTCCCTACGGTCTGGACCCCAACACCCAGACCACGCTCAACCTGAACGTCGACAAGTCGATGGGCGGCGGTGAGGGCTTCCCGACCGGCTCGACCTTCAAGGCGATCGTGGCCGCGGCCGCGATGGAGGGCGGTCTCGGCGCGGACACCAACTACAACGTGCCGTACAGCATGACGTGGCCCAACATGACGGACTGCCAGGGCAAGCGGGAGATCTCCAAGGACCAGGTGCACAACGACTCGACGAGCGAGGCCGGCGACATCGGGATGCCCCAGGCGCTGGCGATGTCGATCAACACCTACTTCGCCCAGCTGGAGGCCAACGCCGGCCTCTGCAACGTGATCCAGATGGCCAACCGGATGGGCATCGTCAAGCAGTCCGGCGGAGAGCCGCTGCAGGAGGTCCAGTCGATGGTGCTCGGCGTCAACGCGCTGACCCCGCTGGGCATGGCGTCCGCCTACGCCGCCTTCGCCGCGCACGGCACCTACTGCGCGCCGACCGCGGTCACCTCGGTGACCGGTCCGGACGGCAAGAACATCGCGGTGCCGCCGAGCAACTGCGGCTCGGTGATGTCGCCGAACACCGCGGACAGCATCACCCAGATGCTCAAGGGCGTGGTCGCCGACGGCGGTACCGCGGCCGGCCTCGGCCTCAGCGACCGCGACAGCGCCGGCAAGACCGGTACCACCAACGAGGGCAAGCAGCTCTGGTTCGTCGGCTACACCCCCGACATGGTGGGGGCCACCGTGGTGAGCGACATGGGCGCGCAGAAGGCGCTGCAGGGCCAGCGGCTCGGCGGCCAGAGCATCGACCAGGCGTTCGGTGGCCAGGTGGCCGGCCCGATCTGGAAGGTGGCGATGAGCGGTGCGCTGTCCGGCGTCCCCGCGACGTCGTTCAACCCGGTCAGCCTGCCCTCCCCGCCGGCGCAGAACCCGAACCCCGGTGGCGGTGACCCGAACAACCCGGGCGGCGGCAACGGCGGCGGGAACGGTGGCGGCAACGGCGGTGGCAACGGGAACGGCAACGGTGGCGGCAACGGCAACTAGCGGCCGGTGAACGCCAAGGTCCCCGGGGAGGCTTCCTCCCCGGGGACCTTCTCGTTCCGCGCCCGGCTCAGGACCCGGCGGTGGCCGCGAAGGCGGAGCGGGTCGGGGCGCCGTCGGGCCCGGTCCAGCCGGCGGTGAGCGGGCCGGTGGTGGCCGGGGTCAGCACGCGGGTGAGCCGGACGGTGGCCGCGGTGGCCCGCGGGTCGGGCGTGACGGTGACCGTGGGCTCGGGGGTGTCGCTCTCGTCCTGGTGCTGGGCGGTGGTCTCGCCGCGCAGCAGGGCGGCGAGTTGGGCCAGCACCACCGGGTCGTACCCGCCGTCGTAGAACCAGCGGGTGCCGAGCACGCCGTGCTCGGCGGTGCCGACCAGGGCCTCGGTCGGGGCGTCGGGGAGCGGCTCGCCGCGGTAGGCCATCGGGACCAGGTAGCTGACCGGCTCGGCGTCGGCGGTGTCGGTGACGACCAGGAACTCGATGCCGACCTCGCCCGCCGGGTCGTCCAGGCGGAAGCCGCCGGCCTTGGCGAGCCGCGGGGCCGCGCCGGTGCCCCGGTACCAGCTCTGCGCGGGCAGCCATTCGGTGAGCAGCTCCACCTTGCTCGGGCTGACGGTGGTGTGGTGGACGACGGCCATGGGTTCTCCTGGGGTGAGCGGTCTCTGACGATCTTGTAGGACGCGGCTGGGGCGCCGTCAGTTCGGTGACCTCGGACGGTTGGACGGTGGGTCAGCGTTCGCGCTTCGGGAGCAGCCTGCGCGCGCCCGGGCCCTGCGCGCCCTGGATGTCCTGCGGGTTGTAGAGCGCGCAGCGGCCGAGCGAGAGGCAGCCGCACCCGACGCAGCCGGTGAGGTGGTCGCGCAGCCGTTGGAGGTCGGCGATCTGCTCGTCGATCCGCTCCTGCCAGGCGGTGGCGACCGGGCGCCACTCGTCCATGCTGGGGGAGCGTTCGGCCGGCAGGTCCGCCATCGCCTCCCGGGCCTCCTCCAGCGAGAGGCCGACCGTCTGCGCCGCCTTGATGAAGGCGAGCCGGCGCAGGGTCTGGCGCGCGTAGGTCCGGCGCCCGCCGGCTGTCCGCTCGGCCCGGATCAGGCCGAGCTCCTCGTAGTAGCGCAGCGCCGAGTGGGCGATGCCGCTGCGGGCGGCGAGTTCGCCGATGCTCAGGCGGTCGCGCAGGGGGGTGGTCATGCGGGGATGGTAGCCGGGCGCGCCGGAGTGCTTGAGTGGTGATCGAACCGTTGCGACTCCTATGCGCTACCGGGCTTCTCCGCGCGGGTGGTGCGGCCGGAGGATGGCGGCATGGCGAACGGGGGCGGGTCCGGGGGCGGACCGGGGCGGGCGGTGCTCGCCTGCCTGGGGGCGGTGCTGCTGCTGGTCGGGTGGGTGGGCTGGTGGGCCTACCACCTGGTGCGCCCCTCGCCGCCGGACGTCGCGGCGGTGGCGCGGGCTTCGGGCACCCGGGCGCTCGGTCAGTCCGCCGCAAGTCTGACGGACCGTCAGATCGGTTCGTTGAAGAACGGGTTGGGCTGGGCTGAGGCGGGCGGGACGGCCGTGGTGGACGAGTGCGGGGCCGATCTGGGCCGGGGCCTGGGCCCGTTCAGCTACTGGGGGCCGGTCACCTGCGGCCGCAGCGTCACGCTCTACCTCGGGTTCGACGGCGAGTTGCGGGACCGCCTCGCCGACATCGACCGGGTGGTCGCCGCGCTGGGGTGGGGCGGTGGCACCCCGGCGCTCGGCGGGAGCGCGCCGGTGCCCGTCGCCAGGACCTACAGCAGGCTCGGCCCCGCCCTGCCGCAGACCCGGCTGACGCTGCGGGTGACGCGGGCCGCGGCGGGCGCTGCGGACGTCGAGCCGATGCCGTGCCGGACGGACGCCGCGGCCGGCGGGGTGGTCGAGTGCACCGCGCCCGACCGGGCGGTCTACGTCGCGAAGCAGGCCGTGGCGGCCGCCGGGCTGGCCCGGGCGGACTCGCACGCCTACCTGGCCACCTTCACGATCGACGCGCCGTACTACCCGATGCCCGGGCGGGAGCGGTAGGTGCGCCTGCGCCGGTGGGCTCAGTCGTGGCGGGTCGGGGCCAGCCAGTCCGGCAGCGGCTTGCGCGGCTTGCGTGGCGGGGCGGTGAGCCGGGCCAGGGCGTCGGGGTGCCGCACGGTCCGGGCGGCCGCCAGCCCGAGGGCGGCGAGCGCGGCGGCACCGGCCACCGCGTAGAGCTGGTGCGGCAGCATCCAGCCGGGCGTGAGGGCGAGCAGGACCGGTGCGGCGCAGGTGAGCACGGCGGCGACCCGGATCCGGTCGGCCGCGTCGGTCCGCCCGCGGCGCCAACTGGTCAGGGCGGCGGACCAGGCGATCAGCTGCGCGACGCCGAAGGCCGCGGCAGGCAGCATCATGACCAGCCAGATCAGACCGGCGAGTGCCCCCGCCCCGGCGCCCGGGGCGTAGGTCTGCCGGGCGATCCAGACGTACAGCGCGACGAAGCCGATCATGACCGCCGTCCAGACCGTCAGCTGACCGACCGTCAGCCACCACGTGATGCGCACCGGTCGCGACGACCGCATTCCGACCCCCCGTTGGATGTGAAGCAGTCACCCACGCTACGCCGGGGCGGGCCGGCGAGCGGCCCCGATGGCGGCCCCGTTGCGCCGCTGGGACCTGACGGTGACGAAGATCGCCGGGCGTCGGAAAGGAGGCTTGACCTCAAGTGCACTTGAGGTAGGAGAGTCTTCCCCATGACCAGGACCTACACGGACCTGCCCCAGCTGATGGGGCGGATGACCGGCGCCGAGAAGCACGGCCCGGCGGCACTCTCCACCCTCGACGCCCTCTGGGTGCTCTACGACCGGGTGCTCTACGGAAAGCCGGG
Organism: Kitasatospora viridis; assembly: GCF_007829815.1. Taxonomy (NCBI): domain Bacteria; kingdom Bacillati; phylum Actinomycetota; class Actinomycetes; order Kitasatosporales; family Streptomycetaceae; genus Kitasatospora; species Kitasatospora viridis. The sequence continues at coordinate 4,885,149 of NZ_VIWT01000001.1, forward strand.
GGACCCGGACCGGGACCGGTTCCTGCTCTCCAAGGGCCACGGCCCGATGGCCTACTACGCGGTGCTCGCCGCCAAGGGCCTGATGCCCGAGGAGTGGCTCGAAACCTTCGGGGCGTACGACTCCCCGCTCGGCCACCACCCGGACCGGATGCTGCTGCCGGCCGCCGAGATCGGCTCGGGCTCGCTGGGCCACGGGCTGCCGCTCGCCGTCGGCACGGCGCTCGGCCTGCGGGCTCAGGGGAGCGAGGCGGCCACCTGGACGCTGATCGGCGACGCCGAGTTCGACGAGGGCTCGAACCACGAGGCGCTCGCCTACGCCGGAGCGCTCGGCCTGTCGCGGCTGCACGCGATCGTCATCGACAACTCCTCCGCCACGCACGGCTGGTCCGGCGGCATCGCGGCCCGGTTCGAGGCGCACGGCTGGTCCACGGCCACCGTGGACGGGCACGACCACCAGGCGCTGTACACCGCCTACACCACGCCCCACCCCGACCGCCCGCACGCCGTCATCGCCCGCGTCGAGCCCAAGAACTGAAAGAGGAGAAGAGACCCGTGGACACCATGCGCGAACGCTTCATCACCGTCACCACCGAGCTGCTCGACGAGGACCCGCGCGCCGCCCTGGTGCTGGCCGACATCAGCGCCTCCTCCTTCGGCCGGGCCGCCGAGGCCCACCCCGACCGGGTGCTCAACGTCGGCATCCGCGAGCAGCTGATGATCGGTGTGGCCGGCGGACTGGCGCTGACCGGGATGCGCCCGATCGCCCACACCTTCGCCAGCTTCCTGGTCGAGCGCCCCTTCGAGCAGATCAAGCTGGACCTGAGCCACCAGGGGGTCGGCGCGGTGCTGGTCAGCGCGCTGGGCTCGTACGACTGGCCGGCCGGCGGCCGCACCCACATGTCGCCCGGGGACGTGGCGCTGCTCGACACGCTGCCCGACTGGACGGTGCACGTGCCCGGCCACCCGGACGAGGCCGAGGTGCTGCTGCGGCACGCGGTGGCCGACGGCAACCGCAACGTCTACGTGCGGCTGTCGAACCACCAGAACGCCGAAGCGCGGCAGGTCGTCCCGGGCGAGTTCCTGACGGTCCGTCAGGGCACGCGGGCGACGGTCGTCGCCGTCGGCCCGATGCTGGACGCCGTCCTCGCGGCGACCGAGGGCATGGACGTCACCGTGCTCTACGCCGCCTCGATCCGCCCGTTCGACGCCGCCGCCCTGCGCGCCGCGGGCAGCACCGACGTGGTCCTGGTCGAGCCCTACCTGGCCGGCACCTCCGCCAACGCCGCGCACGAGGCGCTCGCCGACCTGCCGCACCGGGTGCTCGCCCTCGGCGTCCCGCGCGCGGAGCACCGCCACTACGGCGAGATGGACGAGCACCTGCGTGCCTACGGTCTCGACGCGGAGGGGATCAAGGGAAAGCTGGCGGGTTTCCTGCGGCCGTGATCACGCAGGACCGGGGGCCGAGGCGGGTACCCGACACCGTTCCCCAGCTCAGCACCGGGGCACCGGACAGCACCTCCGCCTCCTTCTCGCCGAAGTTCACCGTCACCGCGAACTTTCCCCGGTGCAGGGTGAACCAGCCGGCCGCCTCGTCGAAGTCGACCCGCACCCGCCGCAGGTCGGGGTCGCAGAGTTCCGGAGAGGCCTTCCGTAGCCGGATCAACTGCCGGTACCACTGCAGCAGTTCGGCGTGCTCGCCGGAGCGCGGCTCGGCCCAGTCCAGGGTGGACGCCAGCACCGTGGCCCGGGCCTGCGGGTCCGGCACCTGCTCCGCCGCCCAGCCGTGCGCGGTGAACTCCCGCCGCCGGCCCTGCCGGACGGCCTCGGCGAGCTCGGGGTCGGTGTGGTCGGTGAAGTACTGCCAGGGCGTCGAGGCCCCCCACTCCTCGCCCATGAAGAGCATCGGCGTGAACGGCGAGCAGAACACCAGCGCCGCCGTCAGGGCCAGTTGGCCGGCGGACAGGCGGTCGCCGACCGCGCGGTTGCCGATCTGGTCGTGGGTCTGCGCGTAGCCCAGCAGCCGGTGCCCGTACGCGGTGGCGAACGGCCGGCCGTGGTGGCGTCCGCGGAACGCGGACCAGGTGCCGTCGTGGAACCACCCCCGGGTCAGCACCCGGGCCAGCGCCGCCAGCGGCGCCCGCCCGAAGTCCGCGTAGTAGCCCTGGGTCTCGCCGGTCACGGCGGTGTGCAGCGCGTGGTGGAAGTCGTCGCTCCACTGGGCGGCCAGCCCGTGGCCGCCGGCCTGCCGGGGGTCGGTGATCCGGGGCGCGTTCAGGTCGGACTCGGCGACCAGGAACAGCGGCCGGCCCAGCGAGACGGCCAACTCGTCGACGGCGATCGCCAGTTCCTCCAGGAAGTGCACCGCCCGGTCGTCCACCAGGGCGTGCACCGCGTCCAACCGCAGGCCGTCCACCCGGTAGTCGCGCAGCCAGGCGAGCGCGCTCTGCCGGAAGTAGGCGCGCACCTCGTCCGAGCCGGGCGCGTCCAGGTTGACCGCCGCGCCCCACGGGGTGTGGTGCCGCTCGGTGAAGTAGGGGCCGTAGGCCGGGAGGTGGTTGCCGGACGGGCCGAGGTGGTTGTGCACCACGTCGAGGATCACGCCGAGGCCCTTGCGGTGCGCGGCGTCGACGAACCGCTTGAGCCCCTCGGGACCGCCGTACGGCTCGTGCACGGCCCAGGGGGCGACCCCGTCGTAGCCCCAGCCGTGGACGCCGGGGAACGGGCAGACCGGCATCAGCTCCACGAAGTCCACGCCGAGCGCGACCAGGTGGTCCAGGTGCTGCTCGGCGGCGGCGAAGGTGCCGGCCGGGGTGAAGGTGCCGATGTGCAGCTCGTAGACCACGGAGCCGGCCAGCGGCCTGCCGTGCCAAGGGACTTCGGACCAGCGGAAGGCGGCGTGGTCGACCGGCAGGCTCGGTCCGTCCGGACCGTCGGGCTGCCGGGCCGAGCGCGGGTCGGGCAGCGCGGGCCCGCCGTCCAGCCGGAACCCGTAGCGGCCGGCCGGCGCCTCGCCCTGCCACCAGCCGCCCTCGGCGGCGCGCAGCGGGTGCCCGCTGCCGTCCACCTCGACCTCGACCCGCCGCGCCGCGGGGGCCCACACCCGGTACTCCACGTCTCATGCCTCCCGGACCAGCAGGGCGGCGCCGGTCACGGCGCCGGTGAACTCGGTTTCGGACAGCAAGTCGCGCCAGCGACCCGCCAGTTCGCATCGCAGCGGCTCGGCCCGGGTGGCCCGCGCGTAGGGCAGCCGGGGGGCCAGCACCGTCACCTCCGGCCCGCGCCGGAAGGCCACCAGGTGCGGGTCGGCGGCCAGCGCGCGGTACGGGCCCAGCGAGGGGCGCAGGCCCAGTGCGGTGCGGGTCAGGTGCAGCTTGCGCCGGGCGAACTCGCCGGTCGCCGGGGCGCCGAAGTCCACCACCGCGCGGTTGTCCGGGTCGACCAGGGTGTGCAGTGGCAGCTCGGAGCCCTGGTAGAGGTCGGGGACGCCGGGCAGGGTCAGGTGCAGCAGCGCCGCCGAGAGCGAGTTGGACTGCGCGAACGGCTCCAGGAAGGCCATGAACCCGTCGATCCGGTGCACGAGTTCGGGCATCGCCAGGACCCGTCGGGCGTAGTCGGTCACCGCCGCCTCGTAGGCCGGGTCCGGCGCCGTCCACCGGGTCGCCTGCTTCGCCTCGCGCAGCGACTTGAGCAGCACGCCGACCAGCCGCTCGGGCGGGATCGGCCAGGCCGCCACCAGGGTCTGCCAGAGCAGCCACTCGGCGTTGCGGTCGGCCAGCCCGCCGGCCAGCGCCGACCAGGCGGTGCACTCCTCGACCCAGCGCTCCGGCAGCTCGGCCAGCACCGCGAGCCGGGCCCGGGCGTCCGCGCTGCGCTTGGTGTCGTGGGTGGAGAGCGCCGTCATGGTGTGCGGCCAGTGCTGCTCCAGCCAGCAGCACCAGTCGTGGAAGTCGGCCGGCTCGACTCCCGGGTGCGCCGGGTCCCCGCCGACCTCGTTGAGGCTGAGCAGCGGGTGGTAGCGGTAGAAGGCGGTGTCCTCCACCCCCTTGGCGGCCACGGCGGCGGCGGTCTGCGCGAACCGGGCCCGGAACTCGTCCTTCGCCGGGCTGGAGCCGAGGTGACCCTGGGTCAGCAGCTCGACGAACTGGCGCGCGTCGGCCGGTGTCGTGACGGTGCGTTCGGTGGCGTGCCAGTAGGGGCGGTAGACGGTGTAGTGCGCGAGGAGCTCGCGCAGCGCCTCCCGCACCGCCTCGGGTGAGAAGTCGGCCAGCTCGACCTCCGCCGCTCCGATCCGCCCCGCCAGCCGCACCAGCCGGCTGACCTCCGCCGCCAGCTCGCCCGCCACCAGCTCCGCGCGCCCGACCCGCGCCGCCTGCGCCGCCCCGCCCCGCACCCCGGTGTACTCGGCGTACAGCGCCGCCAGCCGCCGGGCCCCCGCCCCGTCGGTGAGCACCCCGTCGACGTACCGCAGCGCGTCGTACCCCGTGGTCCCCGCGCACGCCCAGTCGGCCGGCAGCCGCTCGGTGCCGGTGAGGATCTTCTCCACCACCGTGTAGGCCCCGCCCGAGGCGGCGGCGAGGCGGGCCAGGTAGCCGGCGGGGTCGGCCAGACCGTCCGGGTGGTCCACCCGGAACCCGTCCAGCACCCCCTCGGCCCGCAGCCGCAGCAGCACCCCGTGGGTGGCGGCGAACACCTCCGGGTCCTCGACCCGCAGCGCGATCAGGTCGTTGATGGTGAAGAACCGGCGGTAGTTCAGCTCCTGGTCCGCCAGCCGCCACCAGGCCAGCCGGTAGTGCTGGCGCCGCAGCAGCTCGGGCAGCGGCAGCCCGGCGGTGCCGGGGCGCAGCGGGAGCACGTGGTCGTAGTAGCGCAGGGTGTCCTGGTCCACCTTCAGCTCGCCGAGTTCGAGCACCGCGCCCAGCCGGTCGCCGAGCAGCGGCAGCAGCACCCGGCCGCCCTGCGCGGCCCAGTCGATGTCGAACCAGCGCGCGTACGGCGACCCGGGCCCGTCGCGCAGCACGTGCCAGAGCGGCGAGTTGAGCCGCTCGGGCACCGGCACGGCCATGTGGTTGGGCACCACGTCGGCGATCAGCCCCAGGCCGTGGGCCCGGGCCGCGGCGGCGAGCGACCGCAGCGCCCGCTCGCCGCCGAGCTGTTCGCTGATCCGGCCGTGGTCGACCGTGTCGTAGCCGTGGGTCGAGCCGGGCGCGGCCTCCAGCAGCGGCGACAGGTGCAGGTGGGAGACGCCGAGGCCGGCCAGGTACGGCACGGCCGCCTCGGCGTCCGCCAGGGTGAACGCGGGCTGCAGCTGCAACCGGTAACTGGCCGTCGGCCAGGGGGCACGGGTGGTCACACCCCATTGCTACCCGCTCGCCCCGCCCGGTACGACCGTTTTGGCCCGACCGGCCGGTGCGCTCACCCCTTGGCCGGTCGGCGGAGCACCAGCAGGGAACGGTCCGTCAGCTTGATCCCGTCCCCGCCGGCCACCTCCGGCCCGGTCCCCGGGGTCGGGAGTGTCGGGAGGGTAGTGTCCACCACCACCCGCCACCGCTCCCCGAGGTCCTTGGGCACGGTGAACTGCAGCGACTCGTGGTGCGCGTTGAACATCAGCAGGAACGAGTCGTCCCGGATCCGCCCGCCGCGCCGGTCCGGCTCGGAGATCGCCGAGCCGTTCAGGAAGACGGTGAGCGACTTGGCGAAGCTGGTGCTCCAGTCCCGCTCGGTCATCTCCACGCCGGCCGGGGTGAACCAGGCGATGTCGGTGAGCTCGTCGCGCATCCCGGCGACCGGGCGGCCGCGGAAGAACCGGCGGCGGCGGAAGACCGGGTGGTTGCGGCGCAGCCAGACCATGCCCTGGGTGAACTCCAGCAGTTGGGCGTCGCCGGGCCAGTCCACCCAGGAGAGCTCGTTGTCCTGGCAGTAGGCGTTGTTGTTGCCCCGCTGGGTGCGCCCGAGCTCGTCCCCGTGCGAGAGCATCGGCACGCCCTGGGAGAGCAGCAGGGTGGCGATGAAGTTGCGCTGCTGGCGGGCCCGCAGCCCGAGCACCACCGGGTCGGTGCTCGGGCCCTCGGCGCCGCAGTTCCAGGACCGGTTGAAGGACTCGCCGTCCCGGCTCTGCTCGCCGTTGGCCTCGTTGTGCTTCTCGTTGTAGGAGACCAGGTCGCGCAGGGTGAAGCCGTCGTGGCAGGTGACGAAGTTGATCGAGGCGATCGGACGCCGGCCGTCCTGCTGGTAGAGGTCGGAGGAGCCGGTCAGCCGGGAGCCGAACTCGGCCAGGGTGGCCGGCTCGCCGCGCCACAGGTCGCGCACGGTGTCCCGGTACTTGCCGTTCCACTCCGTCCACAGCGGCGGGAAGTTGCCGACCTGGTAGCCGCCCTCGCCGACGTCCCAGGGCTCGGCGATCAGCTTGACCTGGGAGACCACCGGGTCCTGCTGGACCAGGTCGAAGAACGAGGAGAGCCGGTCCACCTCGTGGAACTGCCGGGCCAGGGTGGCCGCGAGGTCGAACCGGAAGCCGTCCACCCGCATCTCGGTGACCCAGTAGCGCAGCGAGTCCATGATCAGCTGGAGCACGTGCGGGGAGCGCATCAGCAGGCTGTTGCCGGTGCCGGTGGTGTCCGTGTAGTAGCGGCGGTCGGCGGCCAGCCGGTAGTAGGAGGCGTTGTCCAGGCCGCGCATCGAGAGCGTCGGGCCCAGGTGGTTGCCCTCGGCGGTGTGGTTGTAGACCACGTCGAGGATCACCTCGATGCCGGCCGCGTGCAGTGCCTTGACCATCGACTTGAACTCCTGCACCTGCCGGCCCCCGTCGCCGAGCGAGGAGTAGGAGCCGTGCGGGGCGAAGAAGCCGATGGTGTTGTAGCCCCAGTAGTTGGACAGCCCCAGGTCGCGCAGCCGGTGGTCGCGGACGAACTGGTGCACCGGCATCAGCTCGATCGCGGTGACGCCGAGCTTGCACAGGTGTTCGATCACGGCGGGGTGGGCCAGCGCGGCGTAGCTGCCCCGGATCTCCTCGGGGACGCCGGGGTGACGCATGGTCAGGCCCCGCACGTGCGCCTCGTAGATCACCGAGCGGTGGTACTCGGTGCGCGGCGGCCGGTCGTTGCCCCAGTCGAACCAGGGGTCGATCACCACCGAGTGCATGGTGTGCGGGCCCGAGTCGAGGTCGTTGCGGCGCTCGGGTGCGCCGAAGTGGTAGCCGTAGACCGACTCGTCCCAGTCGATGGTGCCGCTCATCGCCTTGGCGTACGGGTCGAGCAGCAGCTTGGCCGCGTTGTGCCGCTGCCCGCGCGCCGGGTCGTACGGGCCGTGCACCCGGAACCCGTAGCGCTGCCCGGGCTGGATGCCGGGCAGGTAGGCGTGCCGGACGAAGGCGTCGGTCTCGCGCAGCTCCACGGTCTGCTCGGAGCCGTCCGGGTGCGGCAGGCACAGCTCGATCCGGTCCGCGCTCTCCGAGAAGACCGCGAAGTTGGTGCCCACCCCGTCGTAGGTGGCGCCGAGCGGGTACGGTTGGCCTGGCCAGACCTGCATGAGCCTCAACTTCCCTGGGGTCGCGCGCGGCACACCGCCGACTGACACACTGTCACTGGCATGGTTGCCGTTCCGCAGGGTTTCTGACGCCCTTTCGGCTCGCTTTCGCCCGAACGGGTGTCCGGCCGGCCGCGCTTCCTGACGGTCCGTCCACTCGGGGTCGTCGACGGACTGCCCGGCCGACCGGGTCGGCAGTACCCTTGATCGTCACGTCGCCTCCGCTCGGGGAGGGGCGGCCTAGAGGTGAGGTAGCGCATGGGGTTCCCCGCCGACGAATGGCCGGACGGACCCCTGCTCGGAGGTGGTCCCGGGCCGCGCGCCGAGGCGCCGACGGTGCTGCTCGGCTCGCCCGGCGGCGGACGCCTGCTGCCCGGCCCGCCCGGCTCCGCCGAGCCGCCCGCCGCGGCCTGGAGCGGCGACCAGTGGCAGCGGGCCTACCAACGCGTTCGGCTGACCGGCCGGGCGTACGTCTGGCTCAACCTGGTCGAGCAGCGGCTGCGCTCCCTGCTGGACGAACTGCTCCGCCCGGTCTACGCACCCGCGCACGGCGCCGACTGGGTGACCGCCGCGGCCGGGCCGGTCGGCGAGGAGTGGGTGCGCCGGGCCGCCGCCGTGCGCGAGGTGAGCCGGCGCAAGGGCTTCCTGCTCGACCCGGACGACGACGACCCGCTGGTCTTCCTGACCCTGCCCCAGCTGCGCGAGCTGATGGTGCAGCACTGGCCGTGCTTCGAGCCGTACCTGGACGACCGGCGGGAGATCGAGCTGGCGCTGGACGAGCTGGAGGTCGCCCGGCACGTGGTCTCGCGCAACCGGAGCCTGTCGGCCACCGTGCTGGCGCAGACCGAGCGGGCCGCCGCCCGGGTGCTCGGCCTGCTGGACGGCCGGCCGGCCGCAGCCGGCGGGCTGCCCGCCGACGTGATCGAGGAGCTGGTCGCCGGGCGGTACGCGGACGTCGCCGCGGTGCACGCCGACCGGGTGCGGCTGCAGCGCGACCTGCCGGTGGAGGACCTGCTGGAGGGCGCCCGGCGGCTGGACGCGATCGGCATCGGGCTGGGCATGCTCTGTCAGAACTTCACCGGGAAGCGGCTGGTGAAGCTGGCCGCCGACGGCTGCCGGGCCCGGCTGCTCTTCCTCAACCCGGCCAGCAGCGCGGTGCGCCGGCGCGAGCGGGAGCTGGGGCTGGGGCGCGGCGAGCTGGCCCGCTCGATCGAGATGAACATCATGCACGTGCGCCGGGTGCGGGCCCGGCTGCGCGATCCGGGGGGCTTCGAGATCCGGGTCTTCGACGAGACCCCGCGGTTCACCGCCTACCTGGTGGAGGGCGCCCGGGTGCCCGGTTCCCGCCGCCGCACCGGCGACCTCGGGGTGGTGCAGCCGTACCTGCGCCGGGCCCGGGGGATCGAGTCGCCGGCCCTGGTGCTGCGGGCCGCCCCCGATCCGGAGGCGGCGAAGGACGGCGAGCCGGGGCTGTTGGAGGTCTACCGGGAGGAGTTCGAGGGGGTTTGGGCGGATTCGCGCCCGGTGAGCTGAAGGGTGAGCTGAGCCTTACCTAACCCGTTACCGACTTTCCGTGGACCCCTGTGCCGGGCCGTGACTAAGGTATGCCTAAGCTAAGTACCGGTCGCGACCGCGGCCCTCGCACGCCTTGGCCGTGATTGAGAATCAGGGGAGTTCAGCACCGATGTGGGACGACGCGTTTCCAAGCTTTCTGATCGGGCTTCGGGAGGGCCTGGAAGCCGGCCTCATCGTCTCGATCCTGGTCGCCACGCTGGTCCGGTCCGGTCAGAAGGGCCGTCTCCCGCAGGTGTGGACCGGCGTGCTGGCCGCCCTCGCCCTCGCCCTCAGCTTCGGCGCGGTGCTCACCTTCACCGCCGCCAACCTCTCCGGCCAGGCGCAGGAGGCCTTCGGCGGCGCGCTCAGCCTGATCGCGGTCGCCTTCGTCACCGCGATGGTCTTCTGGATGCGCAAGTCCGCCCGGACGCTCTCCTCGGACATCCGCGAGAAGGTCACCGCCGCGCTCGGCATGGGCGCCGGGATGCTGGTCGTCACCAGCTTCCTGGCGGTCGGTCGGGAGGGCCTGGAGACCTCGCTCTTCCTGTGGACCACCGCCCGCTCCGCGGGTGAGGCCACCGGCCCGGCGATCGGCGCCGGGACCGGCCTGGTGCTCGCCGCCGGGCTCTGCTGGGGCCTGTACCGGCGGGTGCTGAAGATCAACCTGACCCGGTTCTTCACCAACACCGGCCTGGTGCTGATCGTGATCGCCGCCGGCGTGCTCAGCTACGGCCTGCGGGACCTGCAGGAGGGCGGGGTGCTGCCCGGCGCGCACGCCTACGCCTTCGACCTGAGCGGCTCGCTGGACGCCGGCTCCTGGTACGCGACGCTGGTGCAGGGCGTGTTCAACCTGACCGTCACGATGACCTGGCTCCAGGTGGTGGCCTATGTGGCCTACCTGGCGGTGGTGTTGACGCTCTTCGTCCGCGGGATGCGGAGCACAGCGCCCAAGCCGGTCGAGGCCGAGGTCGTTCCGGTCGAGGCCGAGACCGAGGTCGTCGACGAGGCTACGGAGGAGCCGACCGCGCCGGGGGAGCGCTCCCGCAACCGCTGGCTGCTGCCCGCCGCGCTGGTCACCGTCCCGGCCGTGGTGGCCGGCGTGGTGATCGCCGCCAGCGACGGCAAGCCGGCCGCCGCCGGCACGGTGACCGTCTCGGATGCCAAGAGCGAGTGCGGCAAGGGCTTCGGCACCCCGCAGCCCGGCCAGCAGACCTTCCAGATGCACAACACCGGCAGCAAGACCTCCGAGGTCTACCTGGTCAACCCGGGCACCAACGCGGTCTACGGCGAGATCGAGGGCCTGGCCCCCGGCACCACCCGCCCGCTCACCGCCACCATCGGCAACGGCGACCTGGCCTGGCGCTGCGTGCCCACCGGCGGCGACCCGGTCACCTCCGCCACCGTGCACGTCAGCGGCGGACAGGCCGTCAAGGCGGTGCTGCCGGTCTCCGCGGACGACCTGAAGGCCCCGCTCGACCAGTACAAGGCCTACGTCAACTCCGGCCTGGCCGAGCTGGTGACGCTCACCCAGAAGCTCCAGTCCGACGTGCACGCCGGCGACCTGACGGCGGCCAAGGCCGACTGGCTCACCGCCCACCTCAAGTACTCCTCGCTGGGCGCCGCCTACGGCACCTTCGCCGACCTGGACAAGAAGATCAACGGCCGGGCCGACGGCCTGCCGGACGGCGTCCAGGACAAGGACTTCACCGGCTTCCACCGGGTCGAGTACGGCCTCTGGCACGGCCAGAGCGCGGCCGACCTGACCCCGGCCGCGGACCAGCTCAGCAGTGACGTGGCCGACCTGCAGCAGAAGTTCCCCGGCCAGGACTTCGACCCCACCGACCTGCCGCTGCGCACCCACGAGATCCTGGAGAACACCCTCCAGTTCGAGCTCTCCGGCGACACCGACGAGGGCAGCGGCACCAACCTGGCCACCGCCCAGGCCAACCTGGCCGGCACCCGGGAGCTGCTGACGGTGCTCCAGCCGCTGATCCAGGCCCGCGGCCCGCAGCTGCTGGACACCGTGAACGCGGACTTCAAGCGCCTGGCCGACCTGGTCGCCGCCGCCCAGCACCCGGACGGCGGTTGGACCCCGGTGCAGCAGCTGGACCAGCCCACCCGGATGCGGCTGAACGGCGCCACCGGCCAGCTGCTCGAAGACCTCGCCCCGATTCCCGACCTTCTTGAGATCCGGAAGTCCGCCTGATGACCAGCCAGCAGCCCACCACCGGCTCCTGCCCGTTCCCGCACGCCGCCGCCGCGGTCCGCCCCGAGCCGACCGACGGCTGCCCGGCCGGGCCCGCCCGCCGCCGCTTCCTGGGCGCCGCGCTCGGCGTCGGCGCGGCCGGCGCGGCCCTGGCCGGCGGGGCGCTCGCCCTGGCCGGCGGCTCGCAGCCGGCCGCCGCGGCCGAGGACAGCCGACCGGACCAGGCGGTGCCGTTCCACGGCGAGCACCAGGCGGGCGTCCTGACGCCGCAGCAGACCCAGGCGATGTTCGTCTCCTTCGACGTGATCGCCCAGGACCGGCCCGCGCTGGAGCAGCTCTTCCGCACCCTGACCGACCGGATCCGGTTCCTCACCTCCGGCGGCACCCCGCCCGACCTCGGGGTCGGCGCGCCGCCCTCGGACAACGGGATCCTCGGCCCCACCGTGCCGAGCGACAACCTGACCGTCACGGTCGGCGTCGGCGCCTCGCTGTTCGACGGGCGGTACGGGCTGGCCGGCGCCAAGCCCGCCAAGCTGGCGCCGATGCGCACCTTCCCGAACGACAACCTGCAGGCGGCCGAGCTGCACGGCGACCTCTCGCTGCAGATCTGCGCCAACAGCCAGGACACCGTGCTGCACGCGCTGCGCGACATCGCCCGGCACACCCGCGGCGCGATGCAGGTCAAGTGGCGGATCGACGGCTTCCAGAACGCGCCCCGCCCGGCCGGCGCGCAGCGCAACCTGCTCGGCTTCAAGGACGGCATCGTCAACCCCGACGTGAAGTCCGGCCGCGAGATGGACCGGCTGGTCTGGGTCAAGGCCGGCACGGGCGAACCCGCCTGGGCCACCGGCGGCAGCTACCAGGTGATCCGGGTGATCCGGATGCTGGTGGAGTTCTGGGACCGGGTCTCGCTGGCCGAGCAGGAGAAGATGTTCGGCCGCCGCAAGGACACCGGCGCACCGCTGGACGGCGCGAACGAGACCGACGCGCCGGACTACGCCAAGGACCCCGACGGCAACGCGATCCCGCTGGACGCGCACATCCGGCTGGCCAACCCGCGCACCGACAAGACCGACGACTCGCGCATCCTGCGCCGCGGCTACAACTACGACCGCGGCGTGGACAACGTCGGCAACCTCGACATGGGCCTGGCCTTCTGCTGCTACCAGCAGGACGTGGTCCGCCAGTTCGAGGCCACCCAGACCCGGCTGATCGACGAGCCGCTGGTCGACTACATCTCGCCCACCGGCGGCGGCTACTTCTTCGTCCTGCCGGGCGTGCGGGACACCGCCGACTGGCTCGGCCGCACCCTGTTCGCGGCGGCGTAGCGGGGCGGCGGCCGGCGCCGCCGCGGACCCGGCGGGTCCTCTTGTCACAGGTCGCGGCCATCATGGGAGCCGACGGAACGACAGGGGGACGTCGGTGGGACGAAAGAGGCGCTGATGATGGGCGAGCTTGACGGCGGCGGGCCGGGCGCGGCGCCGTGGTGGCAGGGACCCCTGGTGGGGTTCGACCTGGAGACCACCGGGACGGACCCGGCCCAGTCGCGGATCGTGACGGCCGCGCTGGTCGAGGTGCTGGACGGGGTGCCGGTGCGCACCACGCGGTGGCTGCTCGACCCCGGGGTGCCGATACCCGAACCGGCCCGGGCGATCCACGGGATCAGCGACGAGCAGGTGCGCAGCGCCGGGCGGCCCGCCGCCGAGGCGGTCGAGGAGATCGCGGCGGCGCTGTGCGAGCGGCTCGGCCGGGGCACCCCGGTGGTGGCGTTCAACGCGCCGTTCGACCTCTCGCTGCTCGACGCCGAGCTGCGCCGGCACGGCCGCGCGCCGCTGGCCGACCGGCTGGCCGGCGAACTGGTCGCCCCGGTGCTGGACGCGCTGGTGATCGACCGCGCGGTGGACCGCTACCGCAAGGGCTCGCGCGGTCTGCAGCGGGTCTGCGAGGTGTACGGGATCGAGCTGGCCGACGCCCACGAGGCGGCCAGCGACGCGCTGGCGGCGGTCCGGGTCGCGGTCGCGCTGGGCCGGCGCTACCCCACCGAGGTGGGGGAGTTGACGCTGGCCGCGCTGCACGAGCAGCAGGTGCACTGGTACCGCGAGTGGGCGCAGGGCCTGCAGTCCTGGCTCCGTTCGGGCAAGGACCCGCAGGCCGTGGTGGACGCCCGCTGGCCGATGCGCTGACGCCCACCCGTTCCTGACGGTCCGTCAGCTAGCCGGGAAGTCGAAGGTGTAGCCCTGCTGGACCAGCCAGGGCAGCAGCTGGGCCAGTGCGGCGACGCTCTGCGAGCGGTCGCCGCCGCCGTCGTGCATCAGGATGATGCCGCCGGGCCGCAGCTCCTTGTGCACGTTGGCCAGGATGGCCGGCACGCCGGGCCTGGACCAGTCGAGGGTGTCCACGGTCCAGCCGAGCGGGCGCAGGCCGCTCTGGACGGCGATCTGGCGGTTCTCCGCGCTGAAGTCGCCGCCGGGGGCGCGGAACCAGCTGATCCGGGTGCCGGGGCCGCCGGCCTTCTCGATCATGTCCTTGGCCCCGTTGATCTCGTAGACCTGCTTGTCGTGCGAGAGCGTGTGCATCGGCTGCGGGTGGTGCACGGTGTGGTCGCAGAGCCGGTGGCCCTCGGCCAGGATGCGCTGCACGATCGCCGGGTCGGCGGCGGCCTGCGGGCCGATCTCGCAGAAGGTCGCCTTGGCGTGGTACTGGGCGAGCAGGTCGAGGATCTTCGGGGTGGCCGGGCCGGGGCCGTCGTCGAAGGTGAGCGCGACGGTGCGGCCGCCGGTCGCGGTGCCGTAGGCGATCGAGGCGGCGGGCGCGTCCGGGGCGGGCGGCGGGGCGGCCGCGGTGGTCGCGGGCGCGGGGCTGCCGGGCGGGGTGGGGGTGCTGCTGCCGGTGCCGGCGTTGTGGCCGGGGCTCGGCCGGCCGGTCGGGCCGGGGGCCGGCTTGCCACCGGGCTTGCCGCTGGGGGTCGTTGCGCCGGGGGTCGTTCCGTCGGGCGTCGTTCCGTCGGGGGCCTCGCTGCTGGCGGCCGGGCCGCTGGACGCCGTTGCGCCGGGGGTCGTTGCGCCGGCCCCGGGGCTGGTGCCGCCGTCCGTCGGCCCGTTCGCCGCCGTGCTCGCGCTGGGCGCGCCCTTCGCGCTGTCGCTGCCGCCGGTCTGGCCGGGGCCGCAGGCGCAGGCCAGGGCGAGTGTGACGGTGGCCACGCAGCCCAGGGCGGCGCGGCGCAGAACGGTGCGGTGGTTGCCGGAGGCGGTCATGCGGCAGCTCCTGACGTTGGATCAGCCGCGTGGGATCGGTGCGCGACTGCTGCCTACGACGATGGTGGCGCGGAGAGCGGTTCCGAAATGATGAGAGGATTGTGAGAGCTATCTCACCAAAGCTGGGAGTTCGCCCCGCCCCGCCGCGCCGTCGTGCGTGCCCGAAGCGTCGCCCCGGTCAGAAGGAGTGCCAGCGCACCGACCGGTCGCCGTCGCGCAGCGACGCCACCCGGCGGCGGAACTCGGCCGGCGCCGCCCCGCCGTTCGCCGCGTGCTGCGCCACCCAGGCCGCGCTCGCGATCTCCCGGGCCCCGCAGAGCACCCGGAACCCGGCCCAGTCCCGCACGTCCCAGCCGTAGCCGCGGGCGAAGGCGAGGTAGTCCGCCTCCGCCATGCCGTACCGCAGGTACCCGAGGGCGACCACCACCAGGTCGTGCTCGCGCAGGTCGTCGGCGACGGTCTCCAGGTCGACCAGCACCGGGCCGTGCGGGCCGAGGTGCACGTTGCGCGGCAGCGCGTCGCCGTGGATCAGGCCGGTCGGCAGCACCGGGACCAGTTCGGCCAGTTCGGCCTCCCGCTGCTCGCAGAGCCGGAGCAGGAAGCCGGTGTCCGCCGGGTCGAGCAGGCCCGTGGCCGAGTGCAGCCAGCGCGGCACCGGGGCGAGCAGGCGGCGCGGCGGCAGCGGCGGGTCCAGCGCGGGCGCGCCCGGCAGCAGGTGCAGGGCGCGCAGCAGTGGGCCGAGGTCGGCCGGGGTGGCCGGGCGCACCTGCGGGGCGAGCCGGTGCCAGAAGGTCACCGGGTGCCCGTCCGCGGTCGGCGGCCGGCCGCCGGGCTGCTCGACCAGGCCGTCGGCCGGGCGGGGGACCGGGATCCCGGCGCCGTCCAGCCAGCGGGCCACGGCCAGCTCCCGGCCGGCCCGTTCGGCCAGCTCCGGGTGCCGGCCCACCTTGGCGACCACGGCCGGGTCGCCGAGGTCGAAGACGGCGTTCTCGCCCAGGGCGATCAGCCGGGCGCCGGCGGGTTCCGGCAGTCCGAGGCCGGCGCAGGCGCGGGCGAGCAGATCGCGGGCCCTGGCTTCGTCGAAGAGCGGTGCGGGGTCGGCGTCCATGCGCACGAACCTACCGGCCGCACCCCTCGCGGGGGACGACCGGCAGCGGGTTCGGCTGAGTGACCGTCAGATGATCAGGGCGGCCGTCGCAGGGCCAGGGCGGCCGTCGGAGGGTCAGCTGCCGCTCACATCGAGACCAGCTCCGGCGCGCCGGCCGTCGGGCCGTCGGCCGGCGGGGCGACGGGCTCCGAGTGGCCCAGGTCCGGCAGCCAGCCGAGCCAGCGCGGCAGGTACCAGTTGCGCTCGCCGAGCAGGGTCATCGCGGCGGGCAGCAGCACCCCGCGGATCACCGTGGCGTCGACCAGCACCGCGACCGCCAGGCCCACGCCCATCTGCTTCATGGACTGCATGGAGAGGGTGCCGAAGACCGCGAAGACCGCCACCATGATGATCGCCGCGCTGCTCACCACCCCCGCCGTGGAGCGGATCCCGTGCGCCACCGCCGCCCGGGTCTCCAGGCCGCGGTCGTGCGCCTCCTTGATCCGGGAGACCACGAAGACGTGGTAGTCCATGCTCAGCCCGAACAAGATCACGAAGAGGAAGAGCGGCACCCAGGACTCCACCGCGCCCACCCCGGCGGTGCCGAGCAGCGAGGCGCCGACGCCGTGCTGGAAGACCAGGGTGAGCACGCCGTAGGCCGCGCCGACCGAGAGCAGGTTGAGCAGCACCGCCGTGACCGCGATGCCCAGCGAGCGGAACGAGGCGAGCATCAGCAGGAAGGCGAAGGCCACCACGAAGCCGAAGACCGGCAGCATGCTGGAGGTCATCTGCTGGTTGAAGTCGTGGGAGCCGGCGGTGTCGCCGGTGACCGGTGCCACGGTGCCGGGCACGGTGAGCAGGGTGTGCGGCACCACGTCCTCGCGCAGGGTCCGCAGCGCGGCGGTGCTGGTGGCGTCGTTGCCGCTGCCGTTGAGCGGGACGTCGATGACGGCGATGTTCTGCGCCTGGTGCACCGTCACCTCGATCGGGCCGTGCATCCGGCCGCTGGCCAGCGCCCGGGCCTTGAAGTCGGTGATCGCCTGCTGCATCGCCGGGGACTCGATGTCGGTGGCCTTGACCACCACGCCGGCCGGCGCCGGAGCACCGGGGAAGGCGGCCTGGATCCGCTCGGAGGTCTGCACCAGGGCGTTGCCCTTGGGCAGCAGCTGTTGGAAGGTCAGGTTGGCGGTGTGCATGGTGAGCAGCGGGGCGGCCAGGGCGAGCAGCGCGCCGGTGGCCAGCACGGTGGCGGCCAGCGGGCGGCGCAGCACCGGGGTGAGCACCGCGTTCCAGACCCGGCTGCCGCTGCTCGGGTCCGCGGCCTTGAGCCTGCGCAGCAGCGGCACCCGGCCCTTCTCCACCCGGTCGCCGAGCATCGAGAGCAGCGCGGGCAGCACGGTCAGCGAGCCGAGCACCGCCGTGACGACCACCACGATGGTGGCGTAGGACATCGCCTTGAAGTCGGCGATGCCGGTGAGGAACATGCCGGCCATCGCGACCACCACGGTGATCCCGGAGACCAGCACCGCCCGGCCGGAGGTGGCGGCGGCGATCCGCAGCGCGGTCCGCGGGTCCCGGCCGGCGGCCCGTTCCTCGCGCTCCCGGCGCAGGTAGAACAGGCAGTAGTCGACCCCGACGGCCAGGCCGACCAGCAGCATCACCGAGGAGGCGTCGTCGCTGGTGTGCAGGAAGGAACTGCTCAGCGCGGTCAGGCCGCCGGCGGCGATGAAGGCGGTCAGCGCCAGGCCGACCGGCAGCACGGCGGCGACCAGCGCGCCGAAGGCGATCAGCAGGATGCCCAGGGCGAGCGGCACGGCGGTCCACTCGGCGCTGGCGAAGTCGTTCTCGAACTGGTCGTTGATCCATTTGTTCGCACTGCCCTCGCCGAACTCCTCGACCCGGAAGCCGGGGGAGTGCCGCTGGACGTCGGCCACCGCGTTCTGCGCGGCGGTGACGTTGTCGGCGGCCCGGTCCTGGTCGCCGACCAGGTCGAACTGGACCAGGGCCGAGTGGCGGTCGGCCGAGACCGCCCCGGTGTCGTAGGGGGAGCGCAGCGCGGTGGCCTTGCCGGTGGCGCGCAGGGCGGCGACCACCCGGTCCACCGTGTCGTGGAAGCCGGCGCTGTCGGCGGTCAGGCCGGGGTCCTGCACCAGCACGGTCTCGCCGGCCGGGGTCTTGATGCCGGCCCGGTCGAGGATCCCGGCCGCCTGGGCCACCTGACCGGGCATCGACTCGGAGTCGGTGATCTTGTGGCTGCCGGCGGCGCCGCCGAGGTAGGCGGCCAGGACGACGAAGAGCAGCCAGCCGAACACCGCGGTCTTGCGGTGGCGGGCGCTCCAGTCGCCCATCGCGGCGGCGAGACCGGGGCGGGGTGCGCGTCTGCGGTTGGGACGACGGGTGGTCGGACGACCGGTGGTTGGCACGGGACTCTCCCCCAGGGGAAACACGGCTGCGGCGGGGCCCCGCTCGGACGGTTCCGGGGCCGCAACTGACCTTAGGGAAGGGTGCGTTGACGGGTAATCCGGCCAGCGGGTGAGTGCACCCTGGGTCTTCCCCCAGGGGCGGGGGTGGGGTTTTCCCTAGGTGGGGCTCCACCTTGGGTACGGGAAGAACTCCACCCTGAGGGGGAGGGATCTCCACCCGGGGGACGAGGTCAGGCCCGGTGGCGACGGGTGAGGATGGTGCAGGGCAGTTTCCGGGCCCCGCGGGGGATCGTCTGAACGTGGATCGCGACCAGACCGGTCGGGCGACGGGCAAAGTCGCTTGCCGGGCGGCCAGTAAGTTCTCGTATGATGCTGCCCCGACTTACTTACCTGCCGACCGGCTAAGGCCTCGGGGCCTTGGCCGACCTTCGTCGCCGCCCATGCGACCACGTCCCCTCGGGCTGCGGTGAGCCATGCCAGGAGGCATCACAAGCATGTTCCACCGAATCGGACAGTTCGTCGTCAAGCATGCCTGGTGGGTGATAGCCGCCTGGGTGGTCGCCGCCATCGCGATCATCGCAGCAGCGCCGAAGCTGGTCAGCTCGGACGACGAGAGCGACTTCCTCCCGAAGAACTACGAGTCGATCGTCGCCTCCAACCTGCAGCAGCAGGCCTTCCCGAACGCGTTCAACCCGAACGCCATCCTGCTCTTCGAGCGCACCGACGGCGGTCAGCTGACCACCCAGGACAAGCAGGACATCGACAAGGTCACCACCGGCCTGACCAACGAGCACATCCAGTACGTCCAGGCGGTCGTGCCGGTGAGCGACAAGACGGTCTCCAAGGACGGCAAGTACGCGCTGTCCATGGTGGGTTACACCAAGGACGTGCCGCAGCAGTCCAACGACACCGCCAAGAAGCTGCGCGACGACTCCAAGTCGCTGGCCACCGGCACCAGCCTCAAGGTGCTGATGGGTGGTCAGGCCGGCCAGGCGCTGGACCAGTCGGACTCCTCGAACACCGCCGACACGCTGATCTTCCTCGGCAGCTTCCTGCTCATCGTGGCCATCCTGGCGGTGATCTTCCGCAGCGCGATCATCTCGGTGCTACCGCTGTTCCTGATCATGGCCGTGATCATGCCGACCAGCAACGCGCTGATCGCCGACGCCACCAAGCTCTTCGGGCTCAAGGCGAACAGCACGATGTCCGCGATCCTGATCGTGGTGCTGCTCGGCGTCGGCACCGACTACTTCCTCTTCCTGATGTTCCGTTACCGGGAGCGCCTGCGCGCCGGTGAGGAGCGCAGGCAGGCGATGATCAACGCGATCGGCCGGGTCGGCGAGGCGATCGCCTCCGCCGCCGGTGCGGTCACCGTCGCCTTCGCCGTGCTGATCCTGTCCAGCCTCGGCCTGTTCAAGGCGATCGGCCCGGCGCTGGCCATCGCCGTCGTCACCACCGCGATCGCCTCGCTCACCCTGGTGCCCGCCGTCTTCTCGGTCATCCCGGAGCGCGCGCTCTTCTGGCCGGGCAAGAAGTGGATGCACGAGAAGGACGGCGCCCGGTTCGCGGCGCTCGGCCGGGTCACCCAGCGCCGCCCCGGCCTGGTGGCCGCCGTCTCCGGTGGCTTCCTGATCCTGCTGACCCTGGCCTCGCTCGGCTACAAGGGCACCTTCGACCTGGCCTCCGGCTCGATGCCGGCGTCCAAGGAGTCGATGGTCGTCCAGAACACGATGATGAAGGCCTTCTCGGCCGGCGCCGCCGACCCGTCGCAGGTCTACGTGACCTCGACCAACGGCTCGCCGCTGGACAAGAGCACCTTCCCGGCCTACACCGCCGCGCTCGGCACCGTGAAGGGCGTCTCCGAGGTCGCCCCGCAGCCGGTGGTCAGCAAGGACGGCATGACGGCCAACTTCACCGTCACGCTGCGGGACGACCCCGCCTCCAACGCCGCGCTCGACACCATGGACGGCCTGCGCGCCGAGGCGCACAAGGCGACCCCGGCCGGCACCAAGGCCGTGGTCGGCGGTCAGACCGCCGTCGAGTCGGACATCAACGCCGCGATGGACCACGACTACAAGACGGTCTTCCCGATCGCCGCGGTGCTGATCATGGTGATCCTCGGCCTGCTGCTGCGCAGCGTCGTCGCCCCGTGGTACCTGCTGGCCTCGGTCGGCCTCGGCTTCGGCGCCACCCTGGGCGCCACCAGCCTGGTCTTCCAGCACCTCGACCACCAGGCCGGCATCATGTTCATGCTGCCGATCTTCATCTACCTGTTCGTGGTCGCGATCGGCACCGACTACAACATCCTGATGATCGCCCGCCTGCGGGAGGAGGCCCGCGAGGGCCGCGACCCGCGCACGGCGGCCTACGAGGCGATCAAGCACGGCGGCCCGACCGTCGGCTCGGCCGGCACCATCCTGGCCGCCTCCTTCGCCACCTTCATGCTGGCCGGCAACGTGCTCTTCAGCGAGATCGGCTTCTCGATCGCGTTCGGCATCGCGATCTCGGCCTTCGTGATGGCGATGTTCTTCACCCCGGCGCTCACCGCGCTGCTGGGCAAGGCGGCTTGGTGGCCGGGCCACCAGGACCCGGAGCACAGCGGTGGTCGGCACGCGGGCGGTCCGGCCCTCGGCTCGTCCCACGACGCGCAGCCGGCCGGTCGCCACTGACCCGGTCGCCACTGGCCCGGTCCCGCTGACCCGGCCCCGGCACCCACGGCGGGCCGCCCCCGAGCACTGCTCGGGGGCGGCCCGCCCGCGTCCGTCGGCCGCCGTTCACCTGCGGTTTCGCCGTGATCGGGACCCGGCCGAACCGGCCGAAAATTATCCGATCAATCGGGCGGTCGCCGTGCTACAGTCGAAGCAGTTGCAGTTTTGGTTCCCATGAACGTTTGTGTGCGCCTGCTGGTAATCAACCAACAGGCGCATTTGTTTTGTCCGGCGTGTCATCACCGGATGGGGATCGCGGCGACGCGAGGGTCACGCAGTGTGGTTCTCGTAGCCCCAGGTATGTGAGGAATCGGTTATGGCTACCGGCATCGTGAAGTGGTTCAACAGCGAAAAGGGCTTCGGCTTCATTGAGCAGGAGGGTGGCGGCCCGGACGTGTTCGCCCACTACTCCAACATCCAGGCCGGCGGCTTCCGCGAGCTGTTCGAGGGCCAGAAGGTCGAGTTCGACGTCACGCAGGGCCAGAAGGGCCCGCAGGCCGAGAACATCACCATCGTCAACAGCTGACCAGCTCTCGCTGGACACGCGTGACGAGGCGAAGGCCCGCACCGTACGGTGCGGGCCTTCGCCCATGCCGCCACATCGGCCGGGGCGGCGATCCTCCTCCTGTCGGCCGACCCAAGGTTCACCCCTCTGTGGTGACCGCTCAGGACGGAGTACTCCCGTATGACTGATCAGACTCTCCCCCAGCCTTCGGCCGGGGGGAGCCCCAGGGCCGGAGCAGGCCGTGGCCGCCCCCGCGGCGGCAACCCCCGCACCGGCGCGCCGCGTTCCGGCGCCCCCCGCGCCGGGTCCGGCCAGCCCCGCCAGCGCGGCGGTGGCGGCGGTGGCGGCGGTGCTCGCCAGCGCCCGGTCGCCGCGGCCGCCGAGTTCACCACCGTGACCGGCACCCCGGCCCGCCCGGCGGCGCAGACCTTCGCCGAGCTGGAGATGCCCAAGGCGCTGCTCTCCGCGCTGACCCGGGAGGGCGTCACCGAGCCGTTCCCGATCCAGGGCGCCACCCTGCCCGACTCGCTGGCCGGGCGCGACGTGCTCGGCCGCGGCCGCACCGGCTCCGGCAAGACCCTCGCCTTCGGCCTGCCGCTGCTGGCCCGCACCTCCGGCAGCCGGGCCTCGGCCCGCCGCCCGCTGGCCATGGTGCTGGTGCCCACCCGCGAGCTGGCCCAGCAGGTCACCGACGCGCTGACGCCCTACGCGACCGCCGTCAACCTGCGGATCGCCACCGTGGTCGGCGGCATGTCGATCACCCGGCAGGCGAACGCGCTGCGCCGTGGCACCGAGATCCTGGTCGCCACCCCCGGCCGGCTGGACGACCTGATCAACCGTCAGGACGTCTACCTCGACGACGTGCGCACCACCGTGCTCGACGAGGCCGACCAGATGGCCGACATGGGCTTCCTGCCGCAGGTCACCAAGCTGCTGGAGCAGGTCGCCGAGGGCGGGCAGCGGATGCTCTTCTCCGCCACCCTGGACCGCAACATCGACCGCCTGGTGCAGCGCTTCCTGACCGACCCGGTGGTGCACTCGGTGGACCCGTCGGCCGGCGCCGTCAGCACCATGGACCACCACGTGCTCCAGGTCGACGCGACCGACAAGGCCTCCGCCACCGCGCACATCGCCTCCCGCGACGGCCGGGTGATCATGTTCGTGCACACCAAGCACGGCGCCGACCGGCTCGCCAAGCAGCTGCTGGCCAGCGGCGTGCGCGCCGCCGCGCTGCACGGCGGCAAGTCCCAGCCGCAGCGCAACCGCACCCTGGACCAGTTCCGCGACGGCCGGGTCAGCGCGCTGATCGCCACCAACGTCGCCGCCCGCGGCATCCACATCGACGGCCTCGACCTGGTCGTCAACGTGGACCCGCCGATCGACCACAAGGACTACCTGCACCGCGGCGGCCGCACCGCCCGGGCCGGCGAGTCCGGCACCGTGGTCACCCTGGTGCTGCCCGAGCAGCGCCGCGACGTGGCGAAGCTGATGACGGTGGCCGGCATCCGCCCGACCACCACCAAGGTGCGCCCCGGCGACGCCGAGCTGACCCGGATCACCGGCGCCCGCACGCCCAGCGGCATCGCGGTCAGCCTGGCCCCGCCGCCGGAGCCGGCCGCCGCGCCCAAGGCCGGTGGCAGCGCGGGCAGCTCCAACCGCCGTTCGTCCGGCCCGCGCAGCAAGCTGCCGGCCGACGTGGACTCCAACGGCAACGCCAAGCGGCGCCGCCCCAAGCAGCACCTGGGCGGGGGCAACGGCGGCACCGGCGGGTCCGGCGGCAGCGGCTCGAACCGGATGGCGGCCGGCTTCATCGGCAAGGCGAGCGGCTCGAAGCCGGGCAGCGGCTCGAAGACCGGCTCCAACTACGGCACCGGCCGCCAGCGGCGCGCGGCGCGCTGACGGCGTCTTTTGAGGGTTCGTCAGAGGCCGTCAGGGTGAGCTGCCGTCAGGCGGCCACCGTGACGGCCTCCGGCTGTTCCGCTCGCTCTGCCTGCTGCGCCGTCAGGAGCGGCAGTAGGCTCTCGGTGGCCGCGTCGCGCGGCGAGAACACCACCAGCTCCAGGCCGCCCGGGGCCGCCAGCACCACCTGGTCGAAGCGCAGCACGCCCAACTCCTCGTGCAGCAGGTCCTTGGCGGCGCCCGCCCGGTCCTGCACCTGGTGTTCGTCCAGCCAGGTGTTCGCCTCCGGGAAGTGCTCGCGCAACCGGCGCAGCAGCGCCGCGATCCGCCGCCCGGCCTCGGTGCGCTGACCGCCGCGCTCGGCGTAGGCGGCGCGCAGGTGGGCCAGCAGGCGGCGGCCGTGGTGCTCCCAGTCCACCGTGCGGGCCCGGTTCGGCAGGTGGGCGAAGGCGATCCAGGCCAGGTTGCGGTCCTCCGGCTCCCAGGCCGAGAAGTCGAAGAGCGCCTCGCCGGCCGGGTTCCAGGCCCGCACCGTCCAGTCCGGGTCCAGCAGGAAGGCCGGCGCCGGTGACTGCGCGCGGACCAGTCGGACCAGCGCCGCCGGAACCTCCGCTGCCCCGCTCGGCTGCCGCGGCGCCGGCTGCGAACCGGCCAGCCGGAACAGGTAGTCGGTCTCCGCGGTGTCCAGCCGCAGCGTGCGGGCCAGGCTGCCCAGCACCTCCGGCGAGGGGTTGATCTCGCGCCCCTGCTCCAGCCAGGTGTACCAGGTCACCCCGACCCCGGCGAGCACCGCGATCTCCTCGCGCCGCAGCCCAGGCGTGCGCCGCCGCACCCCGGGCGCCATGCCCACGTCCGCCGGTGTCAGCCGGGCCCGCCGCGAGCGCAGGAAGTTGGCGAGCGCGTCCCGGCGCACTTGTTGGTGAGTCGACATCGGTTCCCCCATCACCCTGTCAGTACGACTACTAGTATCGCCACGCACTGCTGGCGCCGTCGCCGCCGTACGAGGCTTGAGACATGACCACGAATCAGCAACTCACCCGGCGGTCCGTCCTGGTCGGCGCGCTCGCCTCGGCAGGCGCGCTGGCCCTGGCCCACCCGGCCGCGGCAGCCTCTGACTACGCCCCGGTGGTGCACGGCCACGGCGACGCCCTGCACCCCGAGAGCACCAGTTGGGACCGCCGCGGTCGCCGCTTCCTGATCGGCTCGCTGCACCGCGGCACCGTCAGCACCGTGCGCGCCGACGGCCGGGCGCGCACCCTGGTCACCGACCCGGTGCTGGTCTCCACCCTGGGCATCAAGGCCGACCCGGCGCGCGGCCGGCTGCTGGTCTGCAACGGCGACCCCGCCGGCAAGTCGGTGCACAGCACCGCCGCCACCCAGGGCCGGGTCTCCGGCCTGGGCGCCTACGACCTGGCCACCGGCCGCCGCCTCTGGTACGCCGACCTGGCGGCGGACGGCGGCACCCACCTGGCCAACGACGTGGTCGTGGCCCCCGACGGCACCGCCTACGTCACCGACTCCTTCGCCCCGGTGGTCCACCGGATCACTCCGGACGGCCGCCCCTCCGTGCTGGTCCGCAACCCCCGACTGGGCGTCCCGGCCGGCCAGTTCGGGTTGAACGGCATCGTCCTGGAGGGCCGCCGCCTGTTGGTCGGCAACTACGCGACGGGTTCGGTGTGGTGCGTTCCGCTGGACCGCCCCGGGGACCTGTACCCGGTGGTCACCGACGAGCGGCTGGTCGGCCTGGACGGCGTCACCCCGGTCGGCCCCGGCCACCTGCTCGGCGTCACCAACGCCGTCGGGTCGTCAACGGCAGGCCAGTTGGTCTCGCTGCGCTCGACCGACGGCTGGCGCACGGCCCACCTGACGGCGCGTCCGTGGGCCGACCCGGCGCCGACGGCGGTGAC
Organism: Kitasatospora viridis; assembly: GCF_007829815.1. NCBI lineage: Bacteria > Bacillati > Actinomycetota > Actinomycetes > Kitasatosporales > Streptomycetaceae > Kitasatospora > Kitasatospora viridis. The sequence continues at coordinate 4,910,213 of NZ_VIWT01000001.1, forward strand.
GGTGGGGCCGGAGGGACGGGCGTACGTGCTGTCGGGGCGGCTGGACGTGCTGTTCGGGGGCGGGGTGTCGGACGAGTTCACGCTGCGGCGGGTGTGAGCCGGGGGCGGGTTGGCGGTCAGGGGTGGCGGCGGGTGTGGTTTAGCCAGGCGCCGCGTTCGTTGATGGTGCGGGGGGAGAAGACGTCCGGGACCACTGCGCCGAGGAGGTAGCCGGCGGTGACGGGGAGGAGGACCAGGCCCAGGAGGAGGCCGAGCAGGCCGAAGGGGGTGGAGCGGCCGCGGGCAGCCGCGCTGCCCGCGCGGTTCCACTTGCGGCGGGCCTCTTCAGGGGTGGGCGGGGCGGCGAGCTTGCGGCGGAAGTCGCGGACGCCGAAGCCCGCGGCGATCACGGCGGCGCAGATCAGGGCGACCGTGGCGATCGGGCGCCACTGGCCCCAGCTCGCGCTGACGGCGCTGAAGATCGCGGCGCCGAGCCCTCCGACGACGGCGGTGATCAGGAGGTAGTACACCGCGACCCCGACGCGCCGCAGCCAGTAGCCGGCGCCGCGCCGGTACCAGCTGCGGCCCAGCAGGGGGATGGCCTCGACCGGTTCAGAAGATGCTGGTGATGCCATGCCAGACTGCCTTTCCCGCTCCCGTCACCATGCCGCCGATGGCCTTGCCGGTCTGGGCACCGGCGTGCATGGTGCCGTCCCAGACCCCGGCCACCACGCCGTGGTTGTGGATGTCCTCGCTCCAGTGCTCGTGGAACAGCTTGTCCGCGAAGGTTCCCACACCGACGACGACGGTGCCGCCGATCGCGGCCACGGCCACCGCGCCGTCCACCGGGAGGCTGGCCACCACGCCGGCCGCCACGGCCACGCCCGCACCGAGGCCGACCAGGCCGCCGCCGACGTCGACCAGCAGCGAGTGGCCCCAGGACCAGCCCTCCTGGTGGTCGGAGTTGGCCTCCAGCAGGCCGCCGCCGACCGTGGCCGCGATGTCGATCACCGGGATCTCCTTGAGGAACCGCGGTGCGTCGTCCATCAGCTTGACGCCCTTGGTGGCGTCGGCCAGTTTGTAGTTCAACTGCTTGTCGTAGGGCAGGAACTGGCTGCCGTTCTCGGCCTCGGAGATGGTGGTCTTCAGCTCGGTCAGCTTCTCGGCGGCGCTGGCCCACTGGCCGCGCAGCTGGAAGGCCTTGGGCAGGTTGGCCTCGGCGGTGCGGAACTTGGCCTCTTCGTCGACCAGGGACTTCAGCGCCGCGTCGTGCTTGGCCTGGGCGTCGGGGAGCTCCTTGGCGGCGTCGAGGCCGAGCGAGCGCTCCTCGTCGGTCTTGGCGGTCCACAGGCCGCGCAGGTAGTCGGCGACGGTGATCTTGTCGCCCTTGCCCATCGGCTGGGACGGGTCGATCGAGGCGTAGAGGTCGTTCAGCGCCTTCGCGGCGTCGATCCGGGCCTGCTGGGCGGTCTGCATGATCTCGGCGTAGAGGGTGCCGTAGTCGTGCAGGTCGTTGATGCCCTGCTGTTCCTTGGGGCTGGGCGGGTTGTTGGTCGCGAGCTCGCCCGGCACGCCGGTCGGTCCGACCGGCACGCCCTTGCGCTGGGCGGTGTCGGCCGCGTCCTGCAGCGCGCTCTCGGCCGCGGAGAGGCGGTTGCCCAGGTCGGTCAGCACCTTGCCGGTGGCCTCGACGAGTTCGGAGAACCCGCCGGCCGTCATCGCGTCCGTGGTCCAGGCGGACCGGAATCCGCTGGCCGCGTCGCCGCTCCACCCGGCGTCGCCGACCAGGGAGTCCACCTTCGCGCCGAGCGGCTGGACGATGCCGTCCAGCTGCTGCTTGGCGCCGGTCAGGGTGCTGCCCATGTGCTGCAGTCCGGCGATGTCGCCGCCGACCCAACTCTCGGTCATTGCGTGGTCCCCCGGCCTCAGTTCATCAGGTCTTCGTAGACGCCGTGCTCGTCGACGTCGTGGCGCTGGTAGGAGTCGTGGGCGTACTGGAGCTTGTCCCCGTGGCCCTCGATCCGGCCGGCCAGCTTGGCGTGCAGGCCGGCGATGGCCTCCATCATCGAGGTGATCGAGGAGTCCAGGCCGCTGTCGCCGGAGGCGGCGATCGGCGGCGCCACGTCGGTCTTGAGCTTGACGTAGGCCTGGGCCTCCTGGTGGAAGGTGGCGGCCATCGACCGCAGGTCCTCCAGCACCACGTCGTAGCCGGCGCTCATCGTGTCCCCCTCGCGTACTGGTCGAGGTCCTCCGGGCTCCAGGTGCGGGCGCCCGGCGGCACCTGCGGGTCCAGGTAGACCGGTGCGTAGCCGGCCCGGCGCATCAGCTGGACGTAGGAGCGGGCGGGTGCCGCGATCCACGGCTGGGCGGGGCCGAGGGCGGCCACCAGCTTCTCGACGGTGGTGAAGGCCACCGGGATCGGCCCGCCGAGCGTGCTGTGCAGCAGCTCGAAGCCGATTTGCGGCGCGACGCCGGGCTGGTCCGCGTAGCGCGGGTGCGCCGGGATGTAGACCTGCTCGTCCGGGCGGATCGAGGCCGGACGCGGCACGGCGGGCGCGGGCGCGCCAGGTGTCGGTGCACCGGGTATCGGTGACGCCATTTGATCGCTCCCCGTTGGCTTCCAATTGGCAGGTCGTCACCCTACCCCGGGTGATCCATCGACTCCACGGCGAGGGGCGGGACGGCGGGACGGTCACGGCTTGGCGGGTGCACTGGCTGTGCAGGCCGGGCGGGTTAGGGAAGCCCTAGTCCGGCAAAGAATCGGCAAAGGAAATGACGGTCCCGGATGGGCTCGCGAGGTCGCTTTCGCGGTCGGAGTCCACTTGATGTGATCTTGGAACTCTTGTCCCGATTCCGCTGGTCAACGGCGGATTCCAGGGCGGCGCGGGGTGGACGGCGGGCGGCCGGAAGGCTGTTGCGTCGTGTGTTCGACGGGCAATAGCGTTCGCTGCGGCCAGGCTGCCTGGGAAGCAGCCGAATTGACGGCCGCTCATAACAGACGAACAGTGGGGGTTGCGTGTACACGCGTCATCGAAGGCCGAATGCGCGACGGGGGAGAGGTTGGGCGCGTCGTGGCACCGTCATGGGTGCCACGTTCATGACCCTGACGCTGCTGGCGCCCATCGCCTCGGCCCAATCAGTGGTCGGCGGTTATCAGTACAAGGGCAAGGTGTGGGCGGCGAATCCGCTGCCGGCGCAGCCGAAGGTCAGTGGTCATCCGCTGAAGGGTAAGTCGCAGCAGGCGGCGGTGCCCGAGCCGGCTGGTTCGCGTGCGTTGAAGGGCCACCAGGATGCCGCGGCGTCGTGGCCGGTGGCGTCGACGAGTACGGTCGCGCTGGCGGGTGCGGGTGCGGGTGCGGGTGCGGCGGCGCCGCAGGCCGCGGCGGCCGCGCCGACGCCGGTGGCGAACTCGCCGATCACGGTGGCGCCGGGTGATTCCGGTGCGCCGTCGTCCGTCCAGGTCAAGACCGCCGATCATGGCGGTGCGCAGGCCGCGAACGTGGACGGCTTGTTGTTCGGTCTGACGCGGGCTGACGGTACGTCGGATGCCGGCAAGGTCGCGGTGTCGGTGGACTACGGTTCCATCGCGCAGGCGTACGGCGGTGGTTGGGCCTCGCGCCTGCACCTGGTGTCGATGCCCTCGTGCGCGTTGACGACGCCGGACGTGCCGGCCTGTCGCACCCAGCAGCCGCTCGCGACGACGAACGATCCGGTGTCGCACAAGCTGACGGCCACCGTGGCCGTGCCCGGCACCCCCGTGAAGGCGCAGGGCGCGACCGGAGCGGTGCAGGCGGCGGCGGTCACGCAGAACGCGGGGACGGCGGTGGCCGCCGTGGCCAACGCCGCCGGTTCGCAGGGCAACTACGCGGCGACTCCGCTGTCGGCGTCGGGCTCGTGGTCGCAGTCCGCGTCCGGGGCGTTCACGTACCAGTACCCGATCGATACCCCGCCGGCGCTGGGCGGTTCCGCCCCGAGCGTGGGGCTGTCCTACGACTCGCAGTCGGTCGACGGGGAGACGTCGTCGCGCAACTCGCAGTCCTCGTGGATCGGTGACGGTTGGGACTACAGCCCCGGCTACATCGAGCGTGACTACAAGTCCTGTGCGAACGACGGGATCACGGGTTCGGCGGACGAGTGCTGGGCCGGGTACAACGCGACGCTGTCGCTGGGTTCGCACACCGGTCAGCTGGTGCGGGACAGCAACGGTGTCTACCACTTGCAGGCCGATGACGGCACGAAGGTCGAGGACCTGTCGGGTGCGTCGAACGGCATGTGGAACGGTGAGTACTTCAAGGTCACCACGACGGATGGCACGCAGTACTTCTTCGGTCTGAACCACGCTCCGGGTACGACGTCGGATGCGGCGACGAACTCGGCGTGGGGGGTTCCGGTCTACAACCCGAAGCCCGGTGACCCGTGTTACAACTCCGCGCAGGGCAACAACTCGCAGTGCGCCGCGGAGATGGGCTGGCGGTTCAACCTCGACTTCGTCGTCGACGCGAACAACAACGTGCAGCGCTACGACTGGGCGAACGAGACCAACTGGTACAACATGGGCTACGGCCAGGTGGCCCAGTCCGGTGCCGGCGGTTCGATGATCGCCTACACGCGTGGCGGCTACCTGCAGCAGATCTCCTACGGCTACAAGCTGGCGGATGAGCAGGCCGGGCGCGACCCGGATGCCAAGGTGGTCTTCAACACCGGGCAGCGGTGCACCACTTCGAGCAGCGTCTGCCAGTACGGCAACCTGAACGGGACCACGGCCACCAACTGGCCCGACACCCCGTACGACCTCAACTGCACGCAGGGCATGGCCACTTCGGGCAACGGTAGCAACGTGTGCCAGGTCGCCTCGCCGACCTTCTGGTCGACCTACCGCCTGCAGTCGATCAGCACCTCGGTGAAGGTCGGCTCCACCTGGCAGCCGGTCGACAGCTACGCGCTGAACCAGATCTTCTCCGACGCCGGTGCGACGGTGGACCCGGTCACCGGGAAGACGGTCGACCCGGCGGACGCGGGTGCGCTGCAGTCGGTGATGTGGCTCTCCTCGATCCAGCACACCGGCCAGGACACCTCGGCCGGCGGCAGCGGGGCGATCACGCTGGACCCGGTGACCTTCACCGGCACCGAGATGGACAACAGGGTCGACGGCCTCACGCCGGCGGCGCCGCCACTGTTCCACCCGCGGATCTCCAGCATCCAGACCGAGACCGGCGAGTCGATCGCCGTGACCTACCGGGCACCCGAGTGCTCGCGGGTCAACAACCACATGCCGGCCTCGGCCGACAGCGACACGATGGGCTGCTACCAGGTCTACTGGACCACCCCGGGCGGGTCGGCGCCGATCGCGGACTGGTTCAACAAGACGCTGATCTCGACGATCACCGACAACGACGCGTCCAAGGCCGGCTCCCCGGCGAAGGTCACCAACTACGCCTACAGCGGCGGGGCGGCCTGGCACCGGGACGACTCGGACCTGACGGACGACCAGTACCGTACCTGGAACGACTTCCGCGGCTACCGGACCGTCACCACCACCACCGGCTCCGCCCCGGACCCGGTCAGCCAGACCGTGGCCACGTACTTCCAGGGCATGGACGGCGACTACAAGGCCGACGGGACCCAGCGTTCGGTCAGCCTCACCGACCCCAACGGCGACACCGCGACCGACAGCAACTGGCGGGCCGGCGTCGTGCAGGAGGCCGACACCTACACCCAGGCCGGCGGGACGATCGTCAGCAAGGCGCTGAGCACGGGCCCGGTGTTCACCACGACGGCCACCGCCCCGCGGACCGCCTGGACCTCCAAGAGCCCGGCCCCGGCGACGCTCTCCACGCTGCCGCCGATGACGGCGCTGCGGCTCCAGAGCTCCGTCAGCCGGCAGTCGAGCCTGCTGGCCAACGGCACCTGGCGCACCACCGAGACGGACACCACCGCCGACAGCCTCGGCCGTCCCGTCAAGGTGGACGCCAAGGGTGATGTGACGGTCCCCTCGCAGGAGACCTGCACGACCACCAGCTACGCGGGTGCCCCGGCGTCCAACCCGATGATGCTGATGAACCCGGCCGAGACGATCACCGTCGCGGGCGGTTGCGGTACGGCGGCGAGTGCGTCGACCACGATCAGCGACAAGCGGTACTTCTACGACGGTGACGGGAGCCTGACGAATCCGGGCACCCTGGGCCAGGTCGGTGGCAACGGGACGACGGTGGGCATGGTCACCGCGACCCAGGCGGCGCAGTCCTACGACTCGTCGGGCAACCCGGTCTTCCAGACGCTGGGCGCGGTGCAGTACGACCAGTACGGCCGTCCGACCCGCACGCTGGACAGCGCGGGCTCGGCGACCACCGACTCCTACAGCCCGTCCACGGCGACCTTGCCGACCGTGGTGTCCAGCACCAACCCGCTCGGTTGGACCACCACCGACACCTACGACCCCGCCCGCGGTCTGACCACCCACGCGGTGGACGCCAACGGCCGGGTCACCGACTCCACCTTCGACGCGCTGGGCCGCACCACCGCGACCTGGCTGCCCGGGCGCGACAAGAACACCCAGACCGCGGACAAGCTGTTCAGCTACTCGGTGCACGGCGTGGGCAACCCCGACCCGTCCACCGTCACCACGCAGACCCTGCGCGAGGACGGCTCCTACAGCACCGCGATCCAGTTCTACGACGGCTTCCTGCAGGAGCGTCAGACCCAGACGACCACGGCGGACAACTCGGCCGGCCGGCTGATCGCGTCCACCCACTACGACAGCCACGGCCTCACCCACTCCAGCGTGCCGGCGTTCGTGGACACCACCACCGCGCCGACCACCACGATGTTCGTGGAGACGGAGAACAGCCTCCCGTCCGAGACCGTCAGCGCCTACGACGGCCTGGACCGGCCGGTCAGCAGCACGCTGTACTCCCAGGCGCAGCCGCTGTGGACCTCGACCGTCGCCTACCCGGGCGCGGACGAGACCGACAGCACGCCGCCCCCGGGCAGCCCGGCCGGTTCGACGTTCACCGACGCGCTCGGCCGGACCACCAGCACCGTGGTGCACGGCGGTAGCGGGATCGGCGACGTCACCACCAAGTACGGCTACAACGCGGTGGGCCGGCTCGGCACGGTCAGTGACAACGCCGGGAACACCTGGAGCTACAGCTACGACCTGACGGGGCGTCCGACCTCGCAGACCGACCCGGACACCGGCACCTCCTTCACCACCTACGACCAGGTCGGCAACGTCGCCAGCACCAAGGACGGCCGGGGCCAGATCCTCTCCTACAGCTACGACCTGCTGGGGCGGATGACCGGGGAGTACAACGGCGCCGGGACCACCGACCCGACCAAGCAGCTGACCTCCGAGGTCTACGACACGCTCGCCAAGGGCTACCTGACCTCATCGACCCGCTACGACAAGGGCAGCGCGTACACCCAGGCGGTGACCGGCTACAACACCGCCTACCAGCCCTCCGGCAGCACGGTCACCATCCCGTCGGCCGAGGGTGCGCTGGCCGGCACGTACAGCATCAGCAGCAAATACACGCCGAACACCGGCCTGCTCTCGGACACCATCTACGGCAACGAGGGCGGTCTGCCGTCCGAGGACGTCGGGTACGGGTACAACCTGCAGGGCGGCCTGGTCTCCACCGGCACGATGTTCACGCCGTACCTGGACGTGGCCTCGTACAGCCCGCTGGGCCAGATCGAGCAGTCGACCTTCGGTGTGCTCGGCAAGCAGCTGCGCACCGCGCAGACGTACGACGACGCCACCGGCCGGGTCACCACCAACCGGGTCAGCATCCAGCCGGCCACCACCAACCCGATCTCGTCCACCACTTATGGCTACGACCAGTCGGGCAACCTCACCACGACGAGTGAGCTGCAGTCCTCCGGCGGCACCGACCAGGCCTTCGACACCCAGTGCTTCCAGTACGACGGTCTCGACCGCCTGACCACCGCCTGGACCGACACGGCGGGCCAGACCTCGCCGACGGCCGGTCAGCTGGCGCACTGCACCAGCGGATCGCCCGCGCCGGCGAGCATCGGCGGCCCGGCGCCGTACTGGCAGTCGTACAGCTACAACCTGCTCGGCGACCGGACCCAGTACACCAACCACGACACCAGCGGGAACACCGCCAACGACATCACCCAGACCAGCACCTACCCCGGTGGCGGCACCACTGCGGCCAACCAGCCCAACACCGCCACCAGCATCAGCACCACCAAGCCCGGCACGGGGACCAGCACCATCACCCCGCAGTACGACGCCGCCGGCAACACCACCAGCCGCATCACGACCGGCCCAGCGGCGGGCAACCAGACCTTCACCTACGACCCCGAGGGCCGCACCTCGACCGTCACCACGACGGTCGGCACCGGTAACCCCGCGAACACCGGCTACCTCTACGACGCCGGCGGCAACCTGCTGATCCAGCGCGGTCCGACCGCTACGGTGCTCTACCTCTTCGGCGGCGCCGAGCAGTTGACCCTGACCGGCGGCACCGTCACCGGCCAGCGCTTCTACGGCAACCCGGACGGCACCGTCCTGCTGCGCTCCAGCAACGGCGCCCTCACCTACGAGCCCACCAACGTCCAGGGCACGTCCCAGCTCGAAGTCAGCGCGTCCAACCTCGCCATTACGCGGCGGTCCTACGACCCCTACGGCAACGCGCGCGGTCCCGTGCCCAACCTCTGGGCCGACAACCACGGCTACCTGGGCAAACCCACCGACCCGACCACCGGCCTCGACCTGCTCGGAGCCCGGCAGTACGACCCGGCCATCGGCCGGTTCCTCAGCGCCGACCCGATCTTCGAGGCCGGCGACCCCAACCAGATGGGCGGGTACGCCTACGCCGGTGACAACCCGTCGACCAGTAGCGACCCCAGTGGCCTGATCTCGTGGGGCGGGGCGTGGAACTCGGGCGTCAGTTGGCTGCACAAGAAGGCCAACCAGGCGGGCACGTTCGTCGCGGGCGCGGCTGACGGGGCGATCGGGTCACCGGTCGCTTGGGCGGTCAACAAGGCCTCCGACGGGTGGAACCACGCGGCCGACGCCTGGAACAACTTCGCCGAGACCCATGACGGCATCGGCGGATCCATGTTCGACGTGGGCCACACGGGGCACATGACGGACACCCCGTTCGGGAGCCTCTTCAACGCCGATACCAACTCGGGTGCGTACAAGCGGGGCTTCTTCGTCGGTGCTGTGGGCAGCTTGCTGATCCCCGGCAGTCAGGAGGCCGACGCGGCCAAGGCGGCCGAGGCTGCTGATGGTGGCGGCGGGATCTTCGGGTTCCTCAAGCGGCTGTTCACTCACGACGACCCGCACCCCACTCCCCACGACGGCCCCCACGGTGGTGGCAGTGGCGGCCACGGTGGCGGTGGCGGCGGGGGTAGCCACGGTGGCGGTGGCGACGGCGTCGCTGGCGGCAAGCCGACGGGCAAGGCCGTCCACCCCGACACGCCGGCAACCGGCACCGGGGCGAAGGGCGCTGACCCGGTAATAGGCGGGAAGGATCCGGTGCCCGCTGGTGGCGGCAAGCCGCGATTCACGGTCGATAGTTCCGGTAGTGTGAGTGACAGAACACTTCAGGCATCACCCGGCCGTATCAACCTCGCCAGCGAGGACAGGACTTCCCACATCCTCCGCGGCGGAATGGGTAGGAATGGTTGGAGCGGTGGTCACATGTACCCGGGTAACCCGGGTAAGACACTGTTCCCCACGGACTGGTCAGCCGATGACATCATGGAAAACGTGTCGGATATCGCGACCGACCCAAATGCCAAGGTGGATCCGAACTCGGGTGGTCCTGGAGGGGCGCTGTTCTACAGGAGTGGCAGGCCCGCATCCTTCAAGCTCTGGGGTGAGCGTAACGGAGTGTGCATCCGAGTCATCGTGGAGCCGATGGGCAGGGGAATTGTCACCGCGTTCCCCGATGCAGGAGCCTGCTGATGATTGACGATAAGATTCGAGAACTGGCGAAGATGCTCTCCAGTCACGTTCCCGCCTTCCTGGTGGACGATTTGCTTACGTACATGCGGGAGGACGAGCGAGAACTCGGCTTGGAGATCCTTTGCGAGAAGCTCTATGATGAATTGGTGCCGCTCAGCTCGGCCGAGATCGAGATGATCCTGGAACTGGGTGAGATGCTCGACCTTCCGGCTGATATGGTCGGGCAGGTTGCCGAGTTGGGCGCCGAGGAATAGGCGCACTGATAAGCCGCAGGCCCCACCGGATTTTCCCGGTGGGGCCTGCGGCCTATTGTGTTCCGGGTTTCGGTGTCGGAACAGCTGACGATCTCCTGGAACCGGGATGCTCTCTGATCGTCCATGGCTGACCGACATCACTGATCCAACGTCAGTGGCGGCATCCGTCGCGGTGCTCCACAGGGTGCGCCTCAGGCGTGAGCCCCGGCTGCGGCCTGGAGGGCCGCGAGGGCGGTGCGGACGGCGGGCTCGACCAGGGCGGCTTCGCGGGTGGCGAGGTGGAGGGAGCGGGTTGGGGTGGGGTGGTGGACCGGGCGGACGGTGGTGCCGGGGTGGTGGCGGGTGGGGAGGGCGAGGCGGGGGAGGAGGCCGACGCCGAGGCCTGCTGCGATGAAGCCGAGGGCGGTGGCGTAGTCCTCGCCGGTGGCGACGAAGTCCGGGGTGAAGCCGGCTGATGCGCAGGCGGCGGTCAGGATGTCGAGGCAGGGGCCGGGGGGTTCGGTGCGGATCCACGGGTCGCCGGCGAGGTCGGCGAGGTCGAGGGTGCGGCGGGCCGCGAGGGGGTGGTCGGCGGGGAGGACGGCCAGGAGCGGGTCGTCGATGAGGTGGGTCAGGCGGACGCCCGGGCGGCTCGCGCTGTCGGGGCGGATCACCACGGCCAGGTCGGCGCCGCCCTGTTCGACTTCCGCGATCGGGTCGTGCTGGTCGCCGAGGCGCAGGTCGATCCGGACGCCCGGGTGGTCCCGGCGCACCCGGGCGACGGCGGGGGCCACCAGGGTCGAGCCGACGGAGCTGAAGTAGCGGATCGCCAGGCGGCCGGTGCGGCCGGCGCGCAGGTCGGCGAGTGCGGTCTGGGCCTCGGCGATGGTGTGGCTGATGGTGTCGGTGTAGCCGATGAGGACCCGGCCCGCCTCGGTCGGCCGGACGCCGCGGCCGAGGCGTTCGAGCAGGGCGATCCCCGCCTCCTTCTCCAGGACCGCGACCTGTTGGCTGACGGCGGAGGGCGTGTACCCGAGCTGTTCCGCCGCCGCCGTCATGGATCCGCTGCTCACCACGGCCCGCAGCACCAGCATCCGTCTCACATCAAGCATGAAGTTGAGCTTAATGCTTGTGCAGTTTTCTTCGCTTGTCCTTCCAGGTCGGCCCGGCATCGTTCAGCGGGAGACCGGCGATCGGGAGGAACGACTGTGGGTGTGACGAGGGCGTCGGCGCGGGTGGCCGTGCTGGCCCTGCTCTGGGGATCGACCTTCCTGTGGATCAAACTGAGCCTGACGGTGCTGACGCCGGTACAGGTCACCTTCGCCCGCTGCCTGTTGGGGGCGGCCGTGCTGACGGCGGCGTGCCTGGGTACGGGGCGCCGGCTGCCGCGCGGTGCGGCGCTCTGGGGGCGGATCCTGATCGCGGCGTTCTTCTGCAACGCGCTGCCGTTCGCCCTGTTCAGCCTCGGGGAGCAGACCGTCGACTCCGGTGTGGCCGGGGTGCTGAACGCGACGACGCCGCTCTGGTCGCTGCTGCTCGGCGCCGCGCTGGGGGCGGAGCCGGCGCTGCGCCGGGCCCGCCTCGGTGGACTGCTGCTCGGGTTCGGCGGCGTCGTGCTGATCTTCGCGCCGTGGCAGCGCACGGGGCAGGTCGGCTGGGGAGCGTTGGCGATCGTCGGGGCGGCGGTGAGCTACGCCGTCGGATTCGCCTACATGGGCCGCAGGTTGGTCGGCAAGGGCGTTGCGACGATCAGCCTGTCCGCCGCGCAGCTCCTCGCCGCCACCGCGTTGACCGCGCTGACCCTGCCGGTCGGCGGGCTGACGCCGGTCCACCCGGAGGCGAAGGGCCTGATCGCCATGGTGGTCCTGGGCGTGCTCGCCACCGGGGTCACCTTCCACCTCACCTACCGGATGATCGCGCACGAGGGCGCGACCAACGCCGCGACGGTCAGCTACCTGCTGCCGGTGGTCTCGGTGGCGCTGGGCGCGGTGCTGCTGGCCGAGCCGGTCAGCGCGCGGGTCGCGCTGGGGATGGTGGTCGTGCTCGGCGGGGTCGCGCTGACCCGGTGGAAGGGAACCGTGGTAGTCGTGAAGGGAGCTGTGGGATGACCGAGTTGAGAGTAGTCGGCGCCGACGCGTCGGCGCTGCCGGCCGACTGTGTGGTGATCGGTGCCGTGCGGGGCCCGGACGGGCCGGTCCCGGCGCCCGGCGGGGCGGCTGTCGAGGCTGCCTTCTGTGGTGAACTGGCGTCGATGCTAGGTGACTTGGGCATGACCGGGGCCGAGGGCGAGGTGGTCGCGCTGCCCGCCCCGGCGGGCTGCGCCGCGCGGGTGGTGCGGGTGGTCGGACTCGGCCCGGCCGGGTCGGACGGGCTGGTCGGCGCCGAGGCGCTGCGCCGGGCCGCCGGCGCGGCGGCCCGGGCGCTGGCCGGAACGGGAACGGCCGTGCTGGCGCTGCCGGTTGACGGTGCCACCCAGGCGGAGGCAGTGGCGCTCGGTGCTCTGCTCGGTGCCTACGACTTCGGCGTCTACCGGACCGGTCGGGAACACCGGCCGCCGGTGCGCGAGTTGGTGCTGGCGGTGCCTGCGGACCGGCAGGCGCGGGCGGCCGCCGGGGCGCAGCGGGGCACGGTGATCGCCCAGGAGCTGAACCGGTGCCGCGACCTGGTCAACACGCCGGCCAACGACCTGTACCCGGAGAGCTTCGCCGGGATCGTCGAGAAGGTCGGCGCCGAGCACGGGCTCGCCGTCCAGGTGCTCGACGAACCCGCCCTCGCCGCAGGCGGCTTCGGCGGCATCCTGGGGGTCGGGCAGGGGTCGGCCCGCCCGCCGCGGCTGGTGCGGATCGCCTACGAGCACCCGGCGGCGACGGTGACCCTGGCCCTCGTCGGCAAGGGCATCACCTACGACTCCGGCGGCATCTCGCTGAAGCCGGTGGGGTTCAACGAGATCATGAAGCGCGACATGTCCGGCGCTGCCGCCGTGCTCGCCGCCGTGGTGGCTGCCGCCCGGCTGGGCCTGCCGGTCAACATCACCGGCTGGCTGGCGATGGCGGAGAACATGCCGTCGGGCTCGGCCCTGCGGCCGGGCGACGTGCTGCGGATGTACGGCGGCCGGACCGTCGAGGTGGTCAACACCGATGCCGAGGGCCGCCTGGTGCTGGCGGATGCGCTCGTGCGCGCGGGGGAGGAGCGGCCGGATGCCATCGTCGACGTGGCGACCCTGACCGGGGCCATGCGGATCGCGCTCGGCAACCGGCTGTTCGCCGTGCTGTCCGACGACGACGCCTTCCGCGACCGGGTCGTGGCGGCCGCGCGGGCCGGTGGCGAGCAGGCCTGGCCGATGCCGCTGCCGCCCGAACTGCTCGACGGCCTGCGGTCGCAGG